>NZ_JBIXJQ010000007.1:0-155856 GCF_052871255.1 Streptomyces sp. LARHCF249 | reverse complement strand
GGCCGCCGCCCCGCGGCGTAACACATCACGGGTTGCGGCGGAGGGGGGGCCGGCGGGTGGCCCGCCCCGCCACCGGAAGGGGTGAAGAGTCGTAACTTTCCCGTACGGTTCGCGTTCGAGCGCGCTACGCGTAAGCCGGCGGTCAACTGCCGGGGAACACCCAGGGGTTGGGCTTGCACTGGATGCCGTCGATGTCGAGCGACTTGGTCTGCTGCTGCATGATCGGGGCGGGCGCGCCCGGCGTGCGGCAGCTCACGTGGCCGTTCCCGAGCCGGTGGCCGACCTCGTGGTTGATGAGCATCTGACGGTAGGCCAGCATCTGGTCCGGCCCGAAGGTGGCGGAGCCCTGCGCCCAGCGGTAGGCGTTGAGCATCACCCGGTCGGTCGCCGCGGAGTCGCAGGAGACGTTGTCGATGGTGGTGTCCAGTCCGGACTTGGCGCACCACTTGCCGGTGGTCCCGGGGCTGGCGAGGGTGATCACGAAGTCGGCCTCGCCGCCCGGCACCCGCTCGAAGGTCATCGCACCGCGGTGGGCCCAGCTGCGGTCGTCGTTGAGCGTGCGGTGCACGGCCTCGGCGAACAGCTGCGGGTCCAGGCCCAGGCCCTGCTCCACGTCGACCCGGTAGCGCACGAGCCTGCCCTTGCCGGGGGCCTTGGCCACGCCCGGCACGGTGTCGAAGGCGCCGGAGCCGGTGAACTTCTCGTCGATCGGCAGCCGCTGGGCCATCTTCTGCTCGTACGTGAGCTCCGGCGCGGGCGCGGGCGCGGGTGCCTGCGCGGGCGCCTCCGGCGCCGGGCGCTCGTCGGAACGGGAGGCGGCCCCGTCGGCCCGGCCGTCGTCGGTGGCCGTGAGCGTGCCGTGCTGGACGGTCTCGCCGTCCGAGGCCACCTGCACCGCGACGACGACGGCGAGGACGGTGGTGACGGCGGCGGCGGCCATGCCGGCGTAGGTGCGGACCTTCGTGCCGCGGCTGGAGCCGGGCCGCTCCGGGTCCACGGGGGCGTCGGCCGGCTTGCGCGGGCCGGGCACGCGGCGGTGCGAACCGGTGGAGGTGACGGGGTCGAGGTCGAGGCCGGGGACCGGGCCCGGGACGGGCTCGGCGACCGGCGGAGCCGGGGTGACCTGCGGGAAGCCGACCGCGGGGGTGCCGTAGGCCGGGGTCTCGCCGTCCAGCAGGGCGGTCGCGGTCCGGGCGCGCGGGACCCCGCGCCAGTCCCCGTACACGGAGCCGGATCCGGCTCCCCAGGCGCCGCCGGGCTCGTGCTGCTGGGGGTGGCCGCCGGGGACGGGCCCCTCCTCGGACACGTAGCCCTGGTGGGTGACGGTGGTTTCGGGCCACTGCCGGGTGCGTTCCTCGTACACCGGCGGCCGCGCGTAGGGCTGCCGGTACGACTGCTCGTACGAGGGCCCGTACGACTCTTCGTGCGGCTGCTCGTACGGCTGAGGGGCAGCGGCCGGAGCGGGCGCCGGAGCAGGCGCGGGCGCCTTGCGACTATGTCGTCCCACGGTCCTCAGCCTCTGCCGTCTTCGGTGTCCCGGAGCAGGTCCCGGAAGGCGGCGGCGACCACCTCGGGGTACTCCATCATCGCCACGTGCCCGGCCTCGGGCAGGCACAGCAGCCGCGAGCCCCGGAAGGCAGCGGCCGCCCTGTGCGCCATACGGTACGAGACGAGCTGGTCCCTGCCACCGTAGACCAGCAGCGTCGGTGCGAGTACCCGCTGTGCCTGCCGCCACAGTCCGTGCTGGCCGCCGAGGGTGTAGGCGTCGACGATGCCGCGCGAGGAGCGGGTCAGCGACTCCCAGAAGTACGGCAGGGCCATCCGCCGCTCCATCTCCTCGACCGCGTTGCGGAACCCTTCCGGCGTCACCCGCGAGGGGTCCCCGTAGCAGAGCTCCGTCACCCCCCGGGTGCGCTGTTCGGCGGTCAGGCCCTGCGCGACCCGGCCCAGCAGCGCGGCCATCCCCGGTACGGCGAGCAGCGCGGTCGGCACGGCCGACTTCTGCACGCGCAGTTCGGGCAGCGCGGGCGAGACCAGCGTGAGGGTGTGCACGAGGTCGGGCCGGACGGCGGCGACGCGGGTGGAGACGGCGCCGCCGAGGGAGTTCCCGAAGAGGTGGACCGGCCCGCGCCCGGCGGCGTCGAGGTACCGGATGACCGCGCGGGCGAACGCCGTGACGGAGTAGTCCTTGTCGGCGGGCGGCGGGGACCAGCCGAAGCCGGGCAGGTCGAGGGCCTCGCCGTCGACGGTGTCCGCCAGCCGCCCCATGAGCTCCGACCAGTTCTGCGAGGAACCGCCGAGTCCGTGGACGAACAGGGCGGGCGGCAGGTCCGTACGGACGGGCGGGCGCACGCGGACGGCCAGTTCCAGCCCGGGCAGCGCGACGGTGCGCAGCTGCTCTCCCTCGGCCACCCGGACCGCTCCCGCCAGGGCGGACGGCTCGGCGGTGGACCGTACACCCGGCAGCTCGGTCGAAGACATGCGGCAATGTTACGAGACGATCACGCCGGTCTTCTTGTGTTCGCGGTCACAGCCGCATGGCGATCCGTATAGCGGGGTATCCGCAAGCCTCCTAGGCTCGTAGTGAACACAAGGAAGCGAGGGGAGCGGTATGACTGTCGACCCTGCGGAGCCGGACACCTTCCGGGAGCCGATTCCGGAAGTGATCGACCCCGAGGCGCCCGAGGCGGACCTGGCGGAGCAGCTGACGGAGGTGGAGCCGTCGCAGGACGACGACCGCGTCACCGGGGTGGATCGCGGCGAGGCCAATGACGGCGACGCCGTGGAGCAGGCCAGGGTGGTGCCGATGGACGACGACGACTACCGCTGACCAGCACGTCCGACCGGTCCGTACCGCGAGAAAACTCGGCTTGAACCCACCAGATTCGGTTACCGAAAAGTACGATGGCGGCGCGGCGCAGAGCGCACTGTGTTCTTAGAGAAAGTGGGAGGCGGCGTGACAGCCATCGAGCAGACCGAGGCAGCGCGTCCGCGGGGCACGCGACTGCCGCGCCGGGCCCGGCGCAACCAGCTGCTGGGCGCTGCGCAGGAGGTCTTCGTCGCGCAGGGTTACCACGCCGCGGCCATGGACGACATCGCCGAGCGGGCCGGCGTGAGCAAGCCGGTGCTGTACCAGCACTTCCCCGGCAAGCTCGACCTCTACCTGGCGCTGCTGGACCAGCACTGCGAGGCCCTGCTGCTCGCCGTGCGCACGGCGCTCGCGTCGACGACCGACAACAAGCTGCGCGTGGCCGCGACGATGGACGCCTACTTCGCGTACGTGGAGGACGAGGGCGGCGCCTTCCGGCTGGTCTTCGAGTCCGACCTGACGAACGAGCCGGCCGTGCGCGAGCGCGTCGACCGGGTCTCGCTCCAGTGCGCCGAGGCCATCTCCGACGTGATCGCCGAGGACACCGGCCTGTCCAAGGACGAGTCGATGCTGCTGGCCGTGGGGCTGGGCGGGGTCTCCCAGGTGGTGGCCCGCTACTGGCTGTCCAGCGAGAGCCCGGTCGCCCGGGACACGGCGGTGGGGCTGCTGACGTCGCTGGCCTGGCGCGGTATCGCGGGCTTCCCGCTGCACGGCAGCGAGCAGGGCGGCGAGCAGGGCTCCGAGGGCTGAGCCGCCGGACGGCCGCGTGCGCTGTTCGCTGCGAGCGTGTCCGCTGCGCGCGGTTCCCGTCCCCTCTCCGGGCTAATGTGGACCGCGTACGGCGCGGCTGATCGCGCGAACCGGACCGTCGGAGGGACAAAGCCGTGGAGGTCAAGATCGGCGTGCAGCACGCACCCCGGGAGATCGTGCTGGAGAGCGACCTGAGCGCCGAGGAGCTGGAGAGCATCGTCGCTGCCGCGCTGTCCGGCACGGCGCCGCTGCTCAGCCTCACCGACACCAAGGGCCGCAAGGTCCTGGTGCCGTCCGACCGCCTGTCGTACGTCGACCTGGGCGAGCCGAGCACGCGCAAGGTCGGCTTCGGAGCGCTCTGACGCGTGGCACCTGACGTGCCGAGAACTGTCTGAAACGGCCCGGTGGTTGAATCCACCGGGCCGTTTCCGTGTCTTCCGCTTCGGGTAGGACGGCAGTGACGGCGTTTGCCCTGATGTGTGGGAGGGACTTCATGCTGCTGATGGAAGTGCTCGGCTCTGCCCTGCTGGGCCTGGCCCTGTCCGCGACAGCCGCGCGCGTGCTCGCCCGCCGGCTGCCCTCCCTGCGCGTGGTGCTGGTCAGCGGGGTGCTCGGGGCGCTGTTCGGGGCCTATCTGACGCACTTCGCACTCGGCCCGGGGCACAACACCCTGACCGCGACCTTCGTCGGGGCCGTGCTGGTGTCGGCGGTGGTGCTGTCCCTGCTGCTCCGGCCGGCCTCCGGGCCCCGCAGGCCCTCGCACAGGACTCCGTTTTCGGTCCCGACCCGGGGCTGACCCCTGACGCACGAGCCGACCCCTGACGTACGAAGGCCCCGGCGCGGATGATTCCGTGCCGGGGCCTTCGTACGTCAGGCGTCAGGTGTTACGCGGCGAGGCCGAGGGCCGCCATCCGCTTGGTGTGCGCCTTGGTGATCCGGGTGAACATCTCGCCGACGGCCGCGAGGTCGAAGCCGGCGGCCATCCCGTCGACTCCGCCGACGAGCATGGTGGAGAGCGCGTCGCGCTCGGCGACCACGCGCTGGGCCTGCGAGAGGGCCTCACCCATCAGCCGGCGGGCCCACAGCGCGAGGCGGCCGCCGCAGCGCGGGTCCGCCTCGATGGCGGCGCGGACCTTCTCGACGGCGAAGTTGCCGTGGCCGGTGTCGTCGAGCACGCCGAGCACGAGGGCGCGGGTGTCGGTGTCCAGGTGGCTGGCGACCTCGCGGTAGAAGTCGCTGGCGATCGAGTCGCCGACGTAGGCCTTGACCAGGCCCTCCAGCCAGTCCGACGGCGCGGTCTGGCGGTGGAAGTCGTCCACGCCCTTGGCGAAGGGCTCCATGGCGGCGGTGGGCTCGGCGTCGATCGCCGCGAGCCGGTCGCGCAGCCGCTCGAAGTGGTGGAACTCGGCGGAGGCCATGGCGGCGAGCTCGGCCTTGTCGTCGAGGGTGGGCGCGAGCTTCGCGTCCTCCGCGAGGCGCTCGAAGGCCGCGAGCTCTCCGTACGCGAGCGCGCCGAGCAGGTCCACGACGGCGGCCCGGTACTGCGGCGAGGCGGAAGCGGCCGCCCAGTCCTGGGCGGCGATGCCCGCGGCTTCGGCGGGCGTGCCGTCGTCGGAGGGCGTGGCGTTTTCTACGGTCGACATGCTCCGCACAATAGCCCGCCGAATGGCGCCTCACGTCACCACTCCTGGTCACTGCCGGTCTGCCTAAACGCGCCGCGGTGATGAATTCGCCCGACACAGCTGCGCGATTCCGGGGTACAGTGGTAATGCGCCTGCCGGATACTCGGCGGGCCATCCGAATGAGGATGCCCGGTCGGTGGCCCGATCGGCTCCAAACCGACCGCCCTCAATGGTGTGGTGTGCACGCGATGCGTGCCTCCCCGCACGAGGGGCCCCCTCAGCGGCACGAGCGCTTGAGCGACGGCAGTGGTCCCGCGCAGCTTCGTACGTAGCAGTACGGCATAGCCAGGCACGGTACGACCCCCTTCGCCGCCTCGGGCCGCGTCTCACAGAAGAGGCAGCACCCTGACTACGTTCCGAGACCTCGGGATTCTCCCCGAGACCGCCGAAGCCCTTGAGGCCGTCGGCATCGTGTCCCCCTTCCCGATCCAGGAGATGACCCTCCCCGTCGCCCTTTCCGGCACGGACGTCATCGGCCAGGCCAAGACCGGAACCGGCAAGACGCTCGGTTTCGGCCTTCCGCTGCTGGAGCGGGTCACCGTCCCCGCGGACGTCGAGGCGGGCCGGGCCAAGCCCGAGCAGCTGACCGACGCCCCGCAGGCCCTCGTGGTGGTTCCGACCCGCGAGCTGTGCACCCAGGTCACGAACGACCTCCTGACCGCGGGCAAGGTCCGCAACGTCCGCGTCCTCGCCATATACGGCGGCCGCGCGTACGAGCCCCAGGTCGAGGCGCTCAAGAAGGGCGTCGACATCATCGTCGGCACCCCGGGCCGCCTGCTCGACCTGGCCGGCCAGAAGAAGCTGGACCTGTCGCACATCCGCGCGCTGGTCCTCGACGAGGCCGACGAGATGCTCGACCTGGGCTTCCTGCCCGACGTCGAGAAGATCATGAACTACCTGCCGCCCAAGCGTCAGACCATGCTGTTCTCGGCGACCATGCCGGGCGCGGTCATCGGTCTGGCCCGCCGGTACATGTCGCAGCCGACGCACATCCGCGCCGTCTCCGAGGACGGCGAGGGCGCGACGGTCGCCAACATCAAGCAGCACGTCTTCCGTGCGCACAACATGGACAAGCCGGAGCTCGTCTCCCGCATCCTGCAGGCCGAGGGCCGTGGCCTGGCCATGATCTTCTGCCGTACCAAGCGCACGGCGGCTGACATCGCCGAGCAGCTGGAGAAGCGCGGCTTCGCCTCCGGCGCCGTCCACGGCGACCTGGGCCAGGGTGCGCGCGAGCAGGCGCTGCGCGCGTTCCGCAACGGCAAGGTCGACGTGCTGGTGTGCACCGACGTCGCCGCGCGCGGTATCGATGTCGAGGGTGTGACCCACGTCATCAACTACCAGACGCCCGAGGACGAGAAGACCTTCCTGCACCGCGTGGGCCGTACCGGCCGCGCCGGCAACAAGGGCATCGCCGTCACGCTGGTCGACTGGGACGACATCCCGCGCTGGCAGCTGATCAACAAGGCGCTGGAGCTGGACTTCCACGACCCGGTCGAGACGTACTCCACGTCGCCGCACCTGTTCGAGGAGATGAACATCCCGGCCGGCACCAAGGGCGTCCTGCCGCGCGCCGAGCGCACGCGGGCCGGCCTGAAGGCCGAGGACCTCGAGGACCTGGGCGAGACCGGCGGCCGCGGTGGCCGTGGCGGCCGCGGCCCGGCTGCCGCCGCCGTGGTGACGGAGGAGCGCCCCGCGCGTACCCGTACGCCGCGTCAGCGCCGCCGTACCCGTGGTGGCACGGAGCTGGACTCCGAGGCCGCTGCCGTCGCTCCCGCGGCCGAGGCTGCGCAGGCTCCGGCCGCCGACGAGCCGCGCCGTCCGCGCCGCCGCCGCACCCGTGTGGGCGCGGTGCCGGCCCAGGCCGTCGAGGCCGTGTCGGTCGTCGAGGGCGCTCCGGCCGCCGTGGCGGCTCCGGTCGTCGAGGCCGCTGCGGCCGCGGTGGCCGAGGAGGCTCCGGCCCAGCCGAAGCGCACCCGCACCCGCAAGGCCGTCGCCGCGGTCGCCGAGGCGGCCGTGGTCGAGGCCCCGGCCGAGGAAGCGCCGGTCAAGCCGAAGCGCACCCGGACCCGCAAGGTCGCCGAGGCCGCTCCGGAGCCGGACTTCCAGATGGCCCCGCCCGTGGAGCCGGTCAAGGCCCGCACCGCCCGCACCCGGACCCGCAAGGTCGCCGAGGCGGCCCCGGAGCCGGACTTCCAGATGGCCCCGCCCGTGGAGCCGGTCAAGGCCCGCGCCACCCGCACCCGGACCCGCAAGGTCGCCGAGGCCGCTCCGCAGGCTCCGGCCGCCGCGGTGGCCGAGGAGGCCCCGGCCAAGCCGAAGCGCACCCGCACCCGCAAGGCCGCGGCCGCTCCGGAGGCGTAAGCACCGTTGCGATGGCCCGGCTCCCCGTCAGGGGGGCCGGGCCATCGGCGTATCGGCCGTCCCCCGGAACCGAGGTGCCGACCGGCCAGTAACGTGAGCCGTATGAGCAAGCCGCCGCGCCTCACCCTGCCCCCGCGCGCCCGCGCGTACCTCCTCGACACCGCCCGTGGCGCGTTCGCCGTCCACGAGGCGGGTGCGCCCGTGCGCGGGACCGCCCTGCTGGTCCCCGGGTTCACGGGCAGCAAGGAGGACTTCATCGCCCTCCTGGAGCCGCTGGCCGACGCCGGTTACCGCGTCGTCGCCGTCGACGGGCGCGGCCAGTACGAGAGCCCGGGCCCGCGCGAGGAGTCCGCGTACGCCCTGGACGAACTGGCGCGGGACGTCCTCGCGCAGGCCGCCGCGCTGGACGCGGGCCCGGTCCACTTGGTCGGGCACTCCCTCGGCGGGCTGGTCTCGCGCGCCGCCGTGCTCCGCGACGCCTCCCCCTTCGCCTCGCTCACGCTGATGAGCAGTGGGCCCGCCGCGATCTCCGAGGAGCAGCAGGCTCGTACGAAGCTGCTGGTCGGGGCCCTGGAGATGCTGCGCGAGGACATGCCGGCGGTGTGGGAGGCGATGCGCGCCCAGGATCCCGCGGACGCCGTTCCGGACGCGCCGGAGCTGGCGCGGTTCCTGCGCGAGCGGTGGCTGGCCACCGTCCCCGAGCAGCTGATCGCGACCGGCCGGGTACTGATCGGCGAGCCGGACCGGGTCGCGGAGCTGGCGGCCGTCCCGCTCCCCAAGCTGGTGCTGTCCGGAGCGGTGGACTACGCCTGGCCGGTGCCGCTGATGGACGACATGGCGGACCGCCTGGCCGCTTCGCGGGTGGTGGTCCACGGCGCCGAGCACTCCCCGAACGCGGAGAACCCGCAGGTCACGGCGGGTGCGCTGGCTGCGTTCTGGGACTCCCGCCGCGCCAGTAGTTAGCGAGTGAAAAAATTTCCTTAGCGTAGGGAATGTTTGCCGTCTACACTTCGTTATGACTACGCAAGGAGAACACTGACGAAGGGAGAAGCCCCATGCGCTTCGAGATTCTGCGCCTGGACGATGTCGACGGAAGCGCCGTGGACAGCACCGTCGTGGACGCGGCCTCCGTCAACCGGATCGTGCAGCAGGCCGCGGCAGTCGGCCAGCGCATTCTGATCCGACCGGCTGAGACGGCGTCCTGCTGACGCCCTGACACACCGCACGGACGTCGACGCCCCCACACCGGACCGGTGCGGGGGCGTTCGCACGTCCGCGGCGGACGGGGGCGCCGGGCGCGTCAGGCGCCGCGCACGATCTGGAGCACGCCGTTGATGATCTGCTGGACGGCGATCGCGGAGAGCATCATGCCGGCGAGCCGCGTCACCAGGACCACGCCGCCGTCCCGGATGACCCGGATGATCACCAGCGAGTAGCGCATGGTCAGCCACAGCACGACGTGCATGGCGATGATCGCGCACCAGACCGAGACCTGGCCGCCGATCCCGTCGGCCTTCTGCACGGCCAGGATCACGGACACGATCGCACCGGGACCGGCCAGCAGCGGCATGCCCAGCGGGACGAGGGCGACATTGACGTCCTTGGTCTGCTTGGGCTCGTCGGTCTTGCCGGTGAGCAGGTCGAGCGCGATGAGCAGGAGCAGCAGACCACCGGCGATCATCAGCGCCGGGACGGAGACGTGCAGGTAGTCCAGGATCTGCTGGCCGCAGATCCCGAAGACGGCGATGACGCCGAAGGCCACGCAGACGGCCTGCCACGCCATCTTGCGCTGCACCTTGGCGGGGCGCCCGGAGGTCAGGGCGAGGAAGATCGGCGTGATCCCCGGGGGGTCCATAATCACAAAAAGCGTGAGAAAAAGGGATCCGAAGACGGCGAAATCGAACACAGTGATGCCTTGCAGGAGAGGGGTGTCGCGAAAAGAACGCGCAGAGAAAAGGGTGGGACGGGTGGAGCGGAGCCCGGGGCTCGCTAGCCCTCGCGTCCGCCGGCGCCGGGCACCGGGAAGGCCCCGGTCGCGCGGCGCGTGATCTCGCCGTAGATCTCGGGGTCGGTCGTGTACTCCCCGAGCCGGCAGGTCTTGCGGCTGCCGTGGTAGTCGCTGGAGCCGGTGGTCAGCAGTCCGAGGTCCGCCGCCAGGCCGCGCAGCCGCGCGCGGGTGTCGGTGTCGTGGTCCATGTGGTCCACCTCGATGCCGTCCAGGCCCGCGGCCGCCAGCTCGGCTATCGCGGCCTCGGGCACGCACTCGCCGCGCTTGACGGCGGCGGGGTGGGCGAAGACCGTGACGCCGCCGGCCGCCTTGACCAGGCGGATGGCGTCGAAGGGGTCGAGTTCGTGCTTCTGCGCGTACGCGCGGCCGCCGTCGGCGAGCCAGTCGGGCGTGAAGGCGTCCGAGACGGTGGGGACGACGCCCAGCTCGACCAGCGCGGTCGCGATGTGCGGCCGCCCCACCGAGCCGTCACCGGCGATCCGGGCCACCTGCTCCCAGGTGACGTCCACGCCGAGCGCCTGGAGCTTGCCGATCATGGCTTGGGCGCGGGGGGTGCGGTCGTCCCGCACGAGTTCCCGCTCGCGGGCCAGCTCCGGCTCCTCCGGGTCGAAGAGGTACGCGAGCATGTGCAGCCCGACCCCGTCGAGCCGGCAGGACAGCTCGGCCCCGGTCACCAGCGTCAGCCCGGCCGGCAGCGCGGCGATGGCCTCGGCGTATCCCCGCACGGTGTCGTGGTCGGTCAGCGCGACCACGTCCAGCCCCGCCCCGGCGGCATTGCGCACCAGCTCGGCGGGGGTGTCCGTACCGTCGGAAGCCGTGGAGTGGGTGTGCAGGTCGATGCGCACAGCCGGGCTCCAGGGGTGGTGGTACGGAAGGGGGGCACTCCAGGATAACCGTGCCGGAGGCCCCCCTGAGCAGCGGGCCCGCGGCTCCGGGCCGTCTCTTTCGGATCTTGACTGCCTAGCCGGGTCCCAGGATGCGCGGGCTCAGCGCCCCGCACGGCAGGAGCTCGATCTCGGCTCCCGCGTCGCGGAGGTCGGTGAGGACGAGCTCGTCGTACATCAGGAGGCCGGACTGCTCCGGCCAGACGATCGCCCAGAGCCACAGGCCCCGCGCCTCGCCCGCGAAGACGGCCCGGTCGTCGGGGGCTCCGTTCAGGTGCCACAGCGGTGTGGGGCGGCCCGCCGCGACCACCTTGGCGTGCGGCGGCGCCGATACGTCGATGTGCGGGCCGGGATCCGGGCCGTCGATGCCCGCGAACCGCGCGCCGAGGCCCACTCCCAGCTCCTCGGCGACCAGCAGGAGCTCACCCATGCCGCCCAGCGGGCCGGGACCCGAGCAGGCCACGGCCGTCGCCCGGCCCCCGCTGCGGTCGTCGCCGGCGGAGGCGACCCCGGTGAACAGCCACCCCACCGGCAGCGGCCACGGCATCCACACCGGCACCTGCGTCCGGTGCGCGACCACGCTCAGGCCTTCGACGCTGGGCGGGATCACCGGTTGCAGAGGGTAGACAGCACCGTGCACCCCGCACTGCCAGGAGTCGGAGAAGAGACCGGGCGCTCTGACCCGGCCACCGCACTTCGGGCAACTTGGTTCGCCCCTCATAAGAAGCCACGCTCCTCCCCGCCCGGCGCGCCGTCAAGACGCGATCACCCGTCCGGGCTCAGTCCAGTGCGACTGCGGTACGCAGAGGATCCCGCAGATCCGTGCCGCGCGCGAGCCAGCGTTCCTGGAGAGCGGCTGCCCCGTGCACGCGTTTCCACGCGGCCTCGTTCGCCGTCATGGGAAGGAGGGGGAGGAAGCGCACCGGTTCCATGGGCTCGTCCAGCTCGAGGTCCTCCACCAGACCCCCCGGCTCCCCCACCAGGACGGAGCTGAACGGCGCGCCCTCCCAGAGGGGTTCGCCCACTTCCAGCGAGGCGCCGGGGGCCACGATCAGCCCCTCCACCTGCGGGGAGGCGGCCAGTACCGCGAGCGGCTTGAGCAGTTTGTCGGTGGGCGCCAGTCCGCCCCTTACGGTCAGCACCAGCTCGGCGCGCGGACCGCGGACGGGGTCGGCGACCACGGCGGTCGGATCGGTCATCGGGTGCGCGGACATCCCGAGGGTCGCGTACCGCACGAGGTCGCCCTCGGCGAAACGGAGTACCTCGATGCGGTCGGTGCCCAGGAAGGTGACGGCGGCGCGTGCGTCGGGTACGCCGAACGCGGTGCGCAGCCGAGCCTCCACGAGGGCCAGAATTTCTGCCATGGAGCGAGCATAGAACTCGTATCAGCCGGGTAAAGGACGTCTCTTGACCATCCGTCGGCTGATACTGTTGACAGCTGGTCGGGGTCGCGCTGAAGAACCGCTGATGGCATGTTGTGTGAAGCGGCGGGCCCCCGCGACAGGACGTCCCCCACGGGGGACCGGCCGGAGGAGGTGGGGCTGCGATGGATCGAAGTCGATCGTGCAGTACCAATCGCTCTTCCGCTTCTGTGACGGGCGCCTCCCGCCCCCTTTGATCTCCCGATCAGTAGAAGAGCGACGGCAGAACTTTGTCCTCCCGTCCTGTTCCCTCCCCCTGTCCGGGCCTGCCCGCCCGCGGCCGTGGAGGGTCTCCCACCCGTGCGGTTCGCAGCCGTGCGCGCGAAGGAGCCTGCCATGTCGATGCTGCCCTACCTGCGTGCGGCCGTCCGTCCGTCGCTGCGCAAGTCCACCCCCGCCCAGCCCGGGTACGACACCACCCGCGACCCTTCGGCGAGCAGCGCGGTGGTCGACTGCGCCGTGTACCGCGACGGCCGGCGCGTGCTGGGGCCCGCCTGCCTGACGCCCCGTGAGGCCATCCGCCGGGTCCGCGAGGACGGCGGCTTCGTCTGGATCGGCCTGCACGAGCCGACGGAGGAGGAGTTCGCGGGGATCGCGGCCACGTTCGGCCTGCACCCGCTGGCGGTGGAGGACGCCGTGCACGCGCACCAGCGGCCGAAGCTGGAGCGTTACGACGACACCCTGTTCACCGTCTTCAAGACGATCCACTACGTCGAGCACGCCGAACTGACCGCCACCAGCGAGGTGGTGGAGACCGGCGAGGTGATGTGCTTCACCGGCCCCGACTTCGTCATCACCGTCCGGCACGGCGGGCAGGGCTCCCTCAAGGGGCTGCGCCACCGCCTCCAGGACGACACCGATCTGCTGGCCAAGGGCCCCTCGGCCGTGCTCCACTCCCTCGCCGACCACGTCGTCGACGGGTACGTCGCCGTCGCGGCGGCCGTCCAGGACGACATCGACGAAGTGGAGAGCGAGGTCTTCGCCGCGCCCGCGAAGGGCGCCGCGCGCGGCGGCGACGCGGGCCGCATCTACCAGCTCAAGCGAGAGGTCATGGAGTTCAAGCGGGCGGTCTCGCCGCTGCTGCGTCCGATGGAGCTGCTCAGCGAGCGGCCGATGCGGCTGGTGGACCCGGACATCCAGAAGTACTTCCGGGACGTCGCCGACCACCTGGCGCGGGTGCACGAGCAGGTGGTGGGCTTCGACGAGCTGCTGAACTCGATCCTCCAGGCCAACCTCGCGCAGGCGACGGTCGCCCAGAACGAGGACATGCGCAAGATCACCTCCTGGGCGGCGATCATCGCCGTGCCGACGATGATCTGCGGGGTCTACGGCATGAATTTCGACCACATGCCCGAGCTCCAGTGGAAGTACGGCTATCCGATGGTGATGGCCTCGATCGTCGGCATCTGCTTCACCATCCACCGGACGCTGCGCCGCCACGGCTGGCTCTGAGGCCGGAACGGGCCTCCCCTACTCTGGTGCGCATGACTCTCAGCGCGCTCGACCTGGCCCTCGTCGAGGAGGCCACCAAGAAGTCCGGCCTGATCTGGGTCCGCGGGGCCGGGGCGGACCGCGCCCTGTGGCACGCCTGGGTGGACGGGGCGGCCCACGTCCTGGGCGACGGGCCCGGCGAGCAGCCGTTCCCGGGGCTCGCCGACGGCGCGAGCGCCGAGGTGACCGTGCGGAGCAAGGACAAGGGCGGCCGGCTGGTGGCCTGGACGGCGACGGTACGGGAGCTCGCGCCGCGCGGCGAGGAGTGGGCGGCGGCGGTCGCCGAGCTCAAGGGCAAGCGGCTGAACGCGCCCGACTCGGAGGAGATGACCGAGCGGTGGGCGCGGGAGTGCCGCCTGCTGCGCCTGGAGCCGGAGTCGGTCCGCGCGGAGCTGCCGGCCGGCTCGCTGGCAGCGGCCCCGCTGGCCTCGCCCGCGATCACCCGCGAGCCGATCCCGGCGCACCTGCCGAAGCTGCTGCTGAAGCGGAAGAAGGCCGCCCGGTAGCCGCGCCTACGGCTTGGCGGGGTTCGAGCCCTGGCCGGAGCCCTTGGTCTCGGCTTCCTTCGTCGTGGGCAGCTGGGACCCGTAGTCGACGGTCTGGTCCTGCGCGGGCGGGTCGAGCGGGAAGGCCTTTCCCCACTCCGCGAGTTCCACCCGGCCGGCGCCGCCCGCCCGCTCCATCAGCAGCGGGTACGGGGTCCCCTCCAGGGAGACCGAGAGCTTGCCGCCCTTGCCCTGGTCGGCGGTGACCTGGACCGCGCGGGTGTGCCCGACCTTGGTGTAGGAGCCCTTGGCGAGCTTGCCCTCGAGGCCCAGCAGCCCGTCCAGCAGCACGTCCATGTCGGTGAAGCCGCGGAACTGCTTGTAGGAGGGGTCCGCCTCGGGGACCTTCACGTACTTGTCGCCGAGCTTCCCGGCCGAGTCGGACTGGCCCCAGAACGCCGCGCTCGCCTTCAGGTAGAGCTGCTCCCCCACCCGCAGCAGCTGGAAGGTGTTGTCCTGGGACTTCACCTCGCCGGAGCCGCCGTCCGACTTCAGCCGCATGTCGAGGGTGAAGGACTTGCCGCCGCTCACCAGCGTGCCGGACAGGTGCACCGAGTCGGCCTCGGCGGCCGCCGCCTTCGCCTTCGCCTCGATCTTGTCGGCGGAGAGCTTGCCGATCCCGTTCGTGCCCTCGTCGGGATCCTCCCCGCAGCCCGTACCGGTGACGGCGAGGCCCGCGCACAACGCACCGATGAAGGCGGCCCGGCGCAGCCGCGCGGCAGGGAAGTAGGCGGTCACGTGCGAGTGCCTCTCGTCGGTCGTCTGCGAGCAGCAGGCAGCGTACCCGCCCGTGGTGGACCCGCCGCCAACCCCCCGGGGGCCCCGTGCGGACCGCCCCACCAGGACGGTTGCGCGGGGCAAGGGCTAGCCTGAGGGGCGGCAGGACTGTTGATTGACGCTCTAGGAGGCGCTCGGATGGCTGCAGGCGCCCCGCGGATCTTCGTCTCGCATCTGTCGGGTGTGCCCGTCTTCGACCCCAACGGCGACCAGGTGGGCCGCGTCCGCGACCTCGTCGCGATGCTGCGCGTCGGCGGCCGCCCGCCGCGGCTGCTGGGCCTGGTGGTCGAGGTGGTCAGCCGGCGCCGGATCTTCCTGCCGATGACCCGGGTCACGGGCGTGGAGTCCGGGCAGGTCATCACCACCGGCGTGGTCAACATGCGGCGCTTCGAGCAGCGCCCCACCGAGCGGCTGATCCTCGGCGAGCTGCTGGACCGGCGGGTGCGGCTGACCGCGACCGGCGAGGAGGTCACCGTCCTGGACGTGGCCATCCAGCAGCTGCCGGCCCGCCGGGACTGGGAGATCGACAAGATCTTCGTACGGAAGGGCAAGGGCGGCGCGCTGCGCCGCCGCGGCGAGACCCTGACGGTGGAGTGGTCGGCGGTGACCGGCTTCTCGCTGGAGGAGGAGGGCCAGGGCGCCGAGAACCTGGTCGCCACCTTCGAGCAGATGCGCCCGGCCGACGTGGCGAACGTCCTGCACCACCTGTCGCCGAAGCGGCGCGCCGAGGTGGCCAGCGCCCTCGACGACGACCGGCTCGCGGACGTCATGGAGGAGCTGCCCGAGGACGAGCAGGTGGAGATCCTCGGCAAGCTGAAGGAGGAGCGCGCCGCCGACGTCCTGGAGGCGATGGACCCGGACGACGCGGCCGACCTGCTCTCCGAGCTCCCGGAGGACGACAAGGAGCGGCTGCTGACGCTGATGCGGCCGGACGACGCGGCCGACGTACGGCGCCTGATGTCCTACGAGGAGCGGACGGCGGGCGGTCTGATGACCACCGAGCCGATCGTGCTGCGGCCGGACGCGACCGTCGCGGACGCGCTGGCCCGCGTACGGCAGGCGGACCTGTCGCCGGCGCTGGCGGCCCAGGTGTACGTGTGCCGGCCGCCGGACGAGACGCCGACGGGCAAGTACCTGGGCACGGTGCACTTCCAACGGCTTCTGCGCGACCCGCCGTTCACCCTGGTCAGCTCGATCGTGGACACCGACCTGCCGCCGCTGCGGCCGGACGCCTCGCTGCCGGTGGTGACCAGCTACCTGGCCGCGTACAACATGGTGGCCGTGCCGGTCGTCGACGAGAGCGGTTCGCTGCTGGGCGCGGTGACGGTGGACGACGTACTGGACCACCTGCTGCCGGACGACTGGCGCGAGACCGACTTCCACTCGGAGGAGGCCGTGCGTGGCCAGTGAGCGGGGGCGCGGCGAGCGCGACCAGTCGCGGGAGCGGCGCCGGGAGCAGATCCGCGAGCGGCGCGAGCGGTCGCGTGCGCAGGCGCGCGAGCACGGGCTGACGGTGGAGGCGAGCGAGCGGGTGGAGCGCTCCGCCTTCGAGCGGGGCGAGCGGGTGAAGGCGGGCCCGTCGACCGGCTCGAGCGCGCTCACCCGCTCGAGGGTCCGTCTGGACCAGCCGCGGCCCTCGCGGCGGCGGCTGCTGCCCGAGTACGACCCGGAGGCCTTCGGGCGGCTGTCGGAGCGGGTGGCGCGGTTCCTCGGCACGGGCCGGTTCATCGTCTGGATGACGATCGTCATCATCGCCTGGGTGCTGTGGAACATCTTCGCGCCGGAGCACCTGCGCTTCGACCAGTACCCCTTCATCTTCCTGACGCTGATGCTGTCCCTCCAGGCCTCGTACGCGGCCCCGCTGATCCTGCTCGCGCAGAACCGGCAGGACGACCGGGACCGGGTCAACCTGGAGCAGGACCGCAAGCAGAACGAGCGGTCCATCGCCGACACCGAGTACCTGACGCGCGAGATCGCGGCGCTGCGGATGGGCCTGGGCGAGGTCGCGACGCGCGACTGGATCAGGTCCGAGTTCCAGGACCTGATCAAGGAGATGGACGAGCGGCGGCTATTCCCTGCCGAACGTGACGAAGGCGACCGCTGACAGGCTTTCCTGAGGCGTGCTACCGAGCCGTACCATCGGGGCATGGCTACCGACACAAGCTCCGCCGCCGTGCCTGAGCAGGACGCGATCCTGGACGCTCTGGCGACGGTGAACGACCCCGAGATCCACCGGCCGATCACCGAGCTCGGCATGGTGAAATCGGTGGAGATCGGCGACGGCGGCGCGGTCGCCGTCACCGTCTACCTGACGGTGTCGGGCTGCCCCATGCGCGAGACCATCACCAAGAACGTCACCGAGGCCGTCGAGCGGGTCGCCGGCGTCACCTCGGTCGCCGTCTCCCTGGACGTGATGAGCGACGAGCAGCGCAAGGATCTGGCTGCCACGCTGCGTGGCGGGACCGCCGAGCGCGAGGTGCCCTTCGCCAAGCCCGGCTCGCTGACCCGCGTGTACGCGGTCGCGTCCGGCAAGGGCGGCGTCGGCAAGTCCTCGGTCACCGTCAACCTGGCCGCGGCGATGGCCGCGGACGGCCTGAAGGTCGGCGTGGTCGACGCGGACATCTACGGCCACAGCGTGCCGCGCATGCTCGGCGTGGACGGCCGCCCCACCCAGGTCGAGAACATGATCATGCCGCCGTCCGCGCACGGCGTGAAGGTCATCTCCATCGGCATGTTCACCCCGGGCAACGCGCCGGTGGTGTGGCGCGGCCCCATGCTGCACCGGGCCCTCCAGCAGTTCCTCGCGGACGTGTACTGGGGCGACCTGGACGTACTGCTGCTGGACCTGCCGCCGGGCACCGGCGACATCGCGATTTCGGTGGCCCAGCTGGTGCCGAACGCGGAGATCCTGGTCGTCACCACCCCGCAGCAGGCCGCTGCCGAGGTGGCGGAGCGGGCCGGTTCGATCGCCGTTCAGACCCACCAGAAGATCGTCGGTGTCGTCGAGAACATGTCGGGCCTGCCGTGCCCGCACTGCGACGAGATGGTGGACGTGTTCGGCTCGGGCGGTGGCCAGAAGGTCGCCGACGGCCTCACCAAGACGGTCGGCGCGACCGTTCCGGTGCTCGGCTCCATCCCGATCGACGTGCGCCTGCGCGAGGGCGGCGACGAGGGCAAGCCCGTCGTCCTGTCGGACCCGGATTCCCCGGCCGGCGCGGCACTGCGCGCCATTGCGGGCAAGCTGGGCGGCCGCGCCCGCGGCCTGTCGGGCATGTCCCTGGGCATCACCCCGCGCAACAAGTTCTGACGGCCGGCCCGCACGGGCCGCGCAGCGCGAAGGGCACCGCCGACCGGCGGTGCCCTTCCGCGTTGCCGCTACTCGTACGCGCCGAGGTCGGCGATGGCCGAGAACCCGAGCCCGTACGCACTCATCCCGCGCCCGTAGGCGCCCAGGTGGACCCCGCTCCCGGTGGAGCCCGCGAGCACCCACCCGAACTCCGACTCGCGGTAGTGGAACGGCGTCGGCTCCCCGTCCACCGGCAGCGACAGCGTCGACCAGTCCTCGCCGCCGAGATCGTCCGCGAGCTCCCAGGCGGCCTCGGTCTGCTGGTCGAGCCAGTCGCTGCGCAGGGAGTGGTCCATCTGCCCGGGCCAGCTGTAGGCCAGCAGCCCGGAGCCGGCCAGCCAGGCCGCGGAGGACACCGACGTGGCCTCCAGGGTGCCGGTGCCGTCGCCGCTGCGCCGCACCGGGTTGCTGGCGACGGTGACGACCACCGCGAAGCGCTCCTTCTCGCCGGTGGCGATCTCGCCGCGGGCGGACGGCTCGTCGCCGTGACCGGTGGATCCGTGCTCGACGGTGCCGTCGGCGGCCGTGCCCACCTGCATGAGCCAGCGGGGGCCCGTGAAGGCCTCGTCCAGCCCGTACCAGGGGAAGTCGGCCGCCAGAAAGCCCTCGACCGTCCGGCGGGCCGCCGGCACGGGCGCGGCGGCCTCGGGCGGCTGCCCGGCGGTCTGCGGTTCCTGAGCGGGTGCGGCGGGGGCTTGCGCCCCTACCCTGCTACTGCTCGTCGTCTCCATCTGAGCGGCCTCTCGTTCCGTGGGGCCCGGAACGGCCAGCCCCCCTCGGGCGTCCTGGGTCCGGACAGATGGAGGATAGCCATCCCACCGCGGATCGCCGGGCAGGCTGCGCCCAGGGTGTCTTCCGGTCGGGCCGAAAGAGACGGCCTAGGTGGCGTCGGCGTCGAAGCGGGCGCGCTGCTCCGCGGCGGGGGCGGCGGGCTTCTTCAGCAGGTCCGGACCGGCGCCGGCGGGCGTGGCGGACGAGCCGGCCGGAGCCGCCGCGGATTCGGTCTCCTTGCTGTTCACGGCGTCGGTGACGTCGTTCAGCTCTTTGCGGAGGTCGAAGCTGCTTCGGATCTCCTTGAGGTCCTCGTTCTCGGTCAGCTGCTTGCGGATGAAGGTCTTCGGGTTCAGGTCCTCGAACTCGAAGTCCTTGAATTCCGGGCCGAGTTCGGACCGGATGTCCTGCTTGGCGCTGTCCGAGAACGCGCGGATCTTCCGGATGACGCCGGTGACGTCCTGGATGACCTTGGGCAGCTTGTCCGGGCCGAAGACGAGAATGGCGAGCACCACGATCGTGACGAGTTCGAGTGCGCCTATGTCGTTGAACACCTTGCCGCTCCTCGGCTCTCCATCACTTCGGGCCTGGAGACACGGTACCCGGCGTTCCCGCCGGGCCCATACCTGCATACCGGCTCAATACCGGTTTCTCCCGCACGTCACCTGCCGCTCATGAGCCGTTCGCCGACCCGAGGACCAGCTGCAGCGTGCGCTCCCGGCCGTCGCGGAGCACCGTGAGGGTCAGCGGGTCGCCCGGCCGGTGCGCCCTGATCTTGATGATCAGCTCGTCGCCGCCGCGCACGCGCTGGCCGTCCACCTTGGTGATCACGTCGCCGGCCTTGATCCCGGCGCGGGCGGCCGGTCCGTCGGCGACCACGGCCGGCTTTCCGTCCTCGCCCTTGTCGCCGACCCGGGCCCCGTCGCCCGCGTACTCCATGTCGAGGGTGACGCCGATGACCGGGTGCGTGGCGCGGCCGGTGCGGATGAGCTCCTCGGCGACGCGCTTGCCCTGGTTGATCGGGATGGCGAAGCCGAGTCCGATGGAGCCGCCCTGGCGGGCGGGATCGTCCTTGTCGGCGCCGCGGATCGCGCTGTTGATGCCGACCACGTGGGCCTTGGCGTCCAGGAGGGGGCCGCCGGAGTTCCCGGGGTTGATCGGGGCGTCCGTCTGGAGGGCGTCGACGTAGCTGATGTCGCTGCCGTCGCCCTTGTCTCCGCCGGCGGTGACGGGCCGGCCGGTGGCGCTGATGATGCCCGCGGTGACGGTGTTGGACAGGTCGAAGGGCGCGCCGATGGCCACCACCGGGTCGCCGACCCGTACGTTCTCGGAGTTGCCCAGGCTCAGCGGCTGCAGTCCCCGTACCCCGCTGACCTTGACCACGGCCAGGTCGTAGCCGGAGTCGCGCCCCACCAGCTCGGCGGTGACGCTCTCGCCGGTGCTGAAGGTGACCGCTATCTCCTTGGCGTCGGCGACCACGTGGTTGTTGGTCAGGATGTGGCCCTGCTGGTCGAGTACGAAGCCGGTACCCGTACCGCTGCCGGAGGTGCCCCGCACGTGCAGGGTGACCACCCCGGGGAGCGCGGTGGCGGCGATGCCCGCGACGCTGTCCGGGGCGCGGCCCTTGTCGGCGGCCGCGGCCTGCGGCAGCTCCAGGCGGGTGCTGCTCTGGCGCTCCGCGAGGACGCCGAGGTATCCGCCGGTCCCGCCGGCGAGCAGGGCCGTTCCCGCGGCGAGGGCCGCCACCTGCCACAGCCGGAACCCGCGCCCCTGCCGGCCCCGGTCCACGACCTGCAGCGGCTGTCGGCCCCACGGGTCGTACCGGACCTCGTGGACCGGCGCCGCCTGGGGTTCCGCTTCGCTGCCGCCTTCGGGCCGCGGGGCGGGCACACCGTCGCGGCCGGCGTCCGCCGCCGTGCCCTCGGGCCGGCTCCACCACTGTGGAGCCGGATCGGTCTGCTGACTGTCGGCCATCGGCGCTCCCCGCGTACTTGTGCGCATGTGCCGCAGATTCAACCAGGTCCCGGGTCAGCGCAGCAGGGAGACCGGGCGTGCCGAACTCGGCGGGGAGGGGTGGAGCGGCGGGAGCGGCGTGGCGGCGGTCGGCAAGAGCGACGGTACGGCGGCCGGGGTGGGCATCCGGTCGCGGACGAACGCGCCGGTCACCGAGGCGTCGGCCAACGGCACGGCGGGCCCGGTCCGGGAGGCGGGCGCGGGGGAGTCCCCCCGCAGGTTCGGGTCCGCGCTCTCCAGCGGCATCGCGCCGCCCAGCGCGAGCGCGGCGAGGGACACCGCTCCGGCGGCGGCGAACGCGAACCGGCGGCGCGGGCGGCCCACCTCGTGGATCCGGAAGCCCTCCTGCTGCGGCCGGGGGGCCGTGGGCAGGGCGTACGCGAACGAGGCGAGCGGATCCCCGGCGGGCGGACCCCCGGGGCCGGACGGACCGTCGAAGCCGCCGCCCGGCAGCCCCTGCAGCCGCGCCAGCAGCCCGGCGGACAGCGGCGGCGGCGCGCTCTCCACGAACATGGTCTTCAGGCGGCGCTGGGCATCGGCCTCCGCCTTGCACTTGGCGCAGGTGGCGAGGTGGGCCAGGACCCGCTCGCGCGCGTCGTGGTTCAGCTCGCCGTCCACCAGGGCGGCAAGCCGGTCGCCCAGGTGCTGTTCGGCGGGGGACGGACTGACTCCGCTCACTCGGCTCCGCCCTCTCCCCCGGCGCCCGGCGCGCCCACGGCCGCCCCGGCCAGCGCTCGCTGCTCGGCACGGGCCGCGGGGGACCGGTGCTTGAGCGCCTTGCGCAGGTGCGAGCGGCCGCGGTGGATGCGGCTGCGGACGGTTCCGAGCTTCACTCCGAGCGTGGCGGCGATCTCCTCGTACGACAGGCCCTCGATGTCACACAGCACCACGGCCGCGCGGAACTCGGGCGCGAGGGTGTCCAGCGCCTGCTGGACGTCCGCGTCGAAGTGGGTGTCGTGCAGGACCTGCTGCGGGGACGGCTCGCGGCTGGGCAGCCGCTCGGCGGCGTCGTCGGCGAGCGCGTCGAAGCGGATGCGCTGCTTGCGGCGGACCATGTCCAGGAACAGGTTGGTCGTGATGCGGTGCAGCCAGCCCTCGAAGGTGCCGGGCGTGTACGTCGACAGCGAGCGGAAGACGCGGACGAAGACCTCTTGGGTCAGGTCCTCGGCATCGTGCTGGTTACCCGTCAGACGGTAGGCAAGACGGTAGACCCGCGCACTGTGCGTGCTGACGATCTCCTCCCATGAAGGAGGGGTCCACGCCTGGGAGCCCGCATCGGCGGCGAAGGTCGCGGTGGTTGCGGTGGCTGCGGTGTGGAAGCGGTCAGCGGTGTCGGTCACGGATTTCGGCTCACCCGCCGACCAGAAGAGACGTCTCAACACGCCTCCACGATCCACAGGCGCAGCCGCACCTCCCCTGTCGGCTCTGGTGGTGTCCAGCGGAGTCCCTACCATAGCCACCCCCTCCGTCAGCTCCGGATAAGCGTTTTTGCAGTAACTTTGCATGGCTCGTGGGCCCCGGAGCGGTCCCGGACCGGCGATCTGCCCGGCAGCGTCCCTTCTTATCCCGCCCACACCCCACTCAACGCCCAGTCCCATCTGCGGGTTCCCGACGTCAACGGATACAGTCACCGTTGCGCCAACTATGGGGACAGGAGAGGGTCATTACCGGCAACCGGCAGACGAGCTGGGCGTTCGCCGACGCGTTTGTCGCCGAGGACGACGCTCTGCGATGGGCCCGCGACCGGTCCAGGGAAGCGGGCCTGCGCTCGGTCTCCCCCGGTACCGGGGCCGCGCTGCGCCTGCTGGCCGCCACCGCGGACGCCAAGGCGGTCGCCGAGATCGGCACCGGAACCGGCGTCTCCGGCATCCACCTGCTCCACGGAATGCGCCCCGACGGGGTGCTGACCACGGTGGATCCCGAAGCCGACCGGCAGGCCTTCGCCCGCCAGGCCTTCCGCGCCGCCGGCTTCGCGGGCAACCGCGCGCGCTTCATCCCGGGCCGGGCGCTCGACGTACTCCCCCGGCTCGCCGACGGCGGGTACGACCTCGTCTTCTGCGACGGCGACCCGGCCGAGTCCCTCGAGTACCTCGCTGAATCGTTGCGCCTGCTGCGCCCCGGCGGGCTGGTGTGCTTCGAGGGAGTCTTCTCCGACGGCCGTACGGTCGACTCCTCGGCCCAGCCGGTGGAGGTGCTCCGCGTCCGCGAACTGCTGCGCAGCGTCCGGGAGAGCCCCGCCCTGGAGGCCGCGCTGCTCCCGGTGGGCGACGGCCTGCTGTGCGCCGTGCGCCGCTGAGCCCGCGGGCTCAGGCCCGTACGACCCGTACGTCCCACGTCCGTGTGTCCGTCAGCGCAGCAGCGCGAACGTCAGGGCCGCCGCGCCGCCCAGTGCCGTGCCGGCGATGACCTGCGCCGGTGTGTGCGCCTTCAGGACCAGCCGCGACCAGCCGAGGGCGGCGGCGAGCAGGGCCGCGGGGAGCACCGGCGCTCCGAAGACGAGCAGCAGGATCATCACCGTACCGCCGGCCACCGACATGTGGACGGATATCTGCCAGCCGGCGGTCACCAGCAGGGACGAGGCCAGGCCGACGAGCATCGCGACGACGAGCGCGAAGACGTCCGCCGGGGCGCCGAGCACGTACAGGAGCGTGATCCCGGCGGCGACGGAGACCCCGCTCAGCGCCATCGGGACCATCCGCTGGCGCCGTACCCGTATGTGCTGGTCGGTCAGCGCCCCGCGCCGCACGCCGAGCATGATGATCCCGACCGGGACCAGCCCGCAGAACAGGGCGCCGAGCAGCCCCCAGCCGAGGCCCGACCAGGACCCGGTGGCGTGCCAGCCGACCAGCAGGAGCAGGGCCACGACCAGGTTCGCCGGCGCCAGCGCGTCCGTGAGGATCCGGGCCGCCTTCTGACGGGGAGTGCACTGCGCGAAGGCGGGCGGGGCGGGCGGGGAGAACGTCACGTCACGGCTCCGGCGATCAAGGTCGGGGTCCTGGACACAACGCTGCCCCGACCGCTCATCGCGAGTGATCGGGGCAGCGCAGAGAATGCAGAATGCAGATGGTGCCGAAAGGTCAGCCGACGACCTTCTTCAGGGCGTCACCCAGGGCGTCCGCCTCGTCCGGGGTCAGCTCGACGACGAGCCGACCGCCGCCCTCGAGCGGTACGCGCATGACGATGCCCCGCCCCTCCTTGGTGACCTCGAGCGGGCCGTCGCCCGTCCGCGGCTTCATGGCCGCCATGCTCGTTCCCCTTCCTGAAACCAGCTCATCGTCAGCCGACGGCCCCATTCAGGCGCCTAGTACCCGGCATCGAACACATTGCTTCCCGGCCATTATCCCGCATGTCAGGACCCGATGACCAACATCGGCCGGGAACGCTTGGGCAACGCGCTCGGCCAAAACCACTCATTTCGGGGATCCGCCTGCGATACTTCGCCCCCGCTCCCGGTGAACGGCGTCGGCTTACTTTGACGCACATCACATGTGCTCGTGCCGTCCGGTCCGCCATGCTGGCCCTTGCACCGGCCGGTACCGGCCGGTAGCCATCCCGCGACGAAGGGGGACTCCCTGCCATGGCCGACAGCGTGCTCTACGAAGTGACCGACGGACTCGCGACCATCACGATCAACCGCCCGGACGCGATGAACGCCATGAACACGGAGGCCAAGGTCGCCCTGCGCGACGCGGCCCTCGCGGCGGCCGCCGACACCGCGGTACGGGCCGTGCTGCTGACCGCGGCCGGCAACCGGGCCTTCTGCGTGGGCCAGGACCTCAAGGAGCACATCGGGAACCTGGCCGCGGACCGCGAGGGCGGATCCTCCCTCACGATGAGCACCGTCGCGGAGCACTACAACCCGATCGTCAAGGCGCTCACGCAGATGCCGAAGCCGGTGGTGGCCGGGGTGAACGGCGTCGCGGCCGGGGCGGGCTTCGGCTTCGCGCTCGCGGCGGACTTCCGGGTCGTCGCCGACACCGCGTCCTTCAACACCTCGTTCGCCGGGGTGGCGCTGACCGCCGATTCCGGGGTCTCGTGGACCCTGCCGCGCCTGATCGGCGCCTCCCGCGCCGGTGACCTGCTGCTCTTCCCGCGCACGGTCAAGGCCCAGGAGGCGTTCGAGCTCGGCATCGCCAACCGCCTGGTCCCCGCGGACTCGCTGCACGCCGAGGCCGAGGCCGTGGCCCGCCGACTCGCGTCCGGCCCGACGGTCGCCTACGCGGCGCTGAAGGAGTCCCTGGCGTACGGGGCCTCCCACTCGCTCGCCGACGCGCTGGAGCGCGAGGACGTCCTCCAGACCCGCGCCGGGGCCTCCGAGGACCACTCCATCGCCGTCCAGGCCTTCCTCGCGAAGCAGCCGCCGGAGTACCTGGGCCGCTGACCCGGCCCGCCGACCGCGCCGACCGGCCTACGCCTCGCGGGAGACGCAGCCCGCGAGGTGGTCGTTGACCAGGCCGCACGCCTGCATCAGGGCGTAGGCCGTGGTCGGCCCGACGAAGCGGATGCCCGCCTTCTTCAGGGCCTTGGCCAGGGCCGTGGACTCCGCGGTGACCGCCGGCACGTCGGCGGTGCTCCTCGGGGCCCGGCCCGGCCTCTTCGGGGCGTGGGACCAGATCAGCCCGTCCAGCTCCCCTGGCCGCCACCCGGCCAGCACCTTCGCGTTGGCCAGGGTGGCCTCGATCTTGGCCCGGTTGCGGATGATCCCCTCGTCCGCCAGCAGCCGCTCGGCGTCGGCCGGCCCGAACTCCGCGACCGACGCGATCTCGAAGTCCGCGAAGGCCTTACGGAACCCCGCGCGCCGGCGCAGGATGGTGATCCAGGACAGCCCGGACTGGAAGGCCTCCAGGCACAGCCGCTCGTACAGCGCGTCGTCCCCGTGGACCGGCTTGCCCCACTCGGTGTCGTGGTAGACGACGTAGTCCTCGGTGGACAGCCCCCAGGGACAGCGCAGCACGCCGTCCGGTCCGGCCGCGAGCCCGGCGCCGCTCACCGTTCGTCCTTGGTGAGGTCGACCCGGTCCTCCGCGGCCGGGGCGAGCGGGGCGGCCGGGTTGGCCGCCGCCGTCAGCTGCGCGATCCGCGCGTCCCGCTCGGCCAGCTCCGCCGCCAGACGCTCCAGTACGTCGTCCACCTCGGCCATCCGGTAGCCGCGCGGCGCGACCGGCAGCCGCAGGGCGTCGATGTCCGCCCGTACGACGGGCCGGGTCTCCGGCAGCCCGTCGGCCACCCGGTCCGGCTCCGCTTCCGGCAGGACGGCCTCCGAACCGCCGCCGATCACCGCCAGGGTGACCGCTGCCACGACCACGACCAGCGCGATCATCAAGAAGAAGAACACGATCAACTCCCCTGAGAGACTCCGGCCACCAGGTTAAGGTCGCAGGCGAGGCGCATGGGCCGCCGAAGGAGGAAAGAGCAGGATGCTGCGACTGGGCAGGCGCGAGTTCGACACCCACGAGCCGGTGATCATGGCCATCGTGAACCGGACTCCGGACTCCTTCTACGACCAGGGCGCGACCTTCCGCGACGAGCCGGCGCTCGACCGGGTCGAGCAGGCCGTTGCCGAGGGCGCCGCGATCATCGACATCGGCGGGGTCAAGGCCGGGCCCGGAGAGCACGTGGACGCGGCCGAGGAGGCGCGGCGCACGGTGGGCTTCGTGGCCGAGGTCCGGCGCCGCCACCCGGACGTGGTGATCAGCGTGGACACCTGGCGGCACGAGGTCGGCGAGGCCGTGTGCGAGGCCGGGGCGGACGTGCTGAACGACGCCTGGGGCGGGGTGGACCCCAAGCTGGCCGAGGTCGCGGCGCGCCACGGCGCCGGGCTGGTCTGCACCCACGCGGGCGGGGTCGAGCCGCGCACCCGGCCGCACCGGACCTCGTACGAGGACGTGATGGCCGACATCCTGGAGGTCACCGTCGGCCTCGCCGAACGCGCCGTCGCCCTCGGCGTCCGCCGGGACGCGATCATGATCGACCCGGGCCACGACTTCGGGAAGAACACCCGGCACTCGCTGGAGGCCACGCGCCGGCTGGACGAGATGACGGCGACGGGATGGCCGGTCCTGGTCTCCCTGTCCAACAAGGACTTCGTCGGCGAGACCCTCGACAAGCCGGTCAAGGAGCGCCTGTTGGGCACCCTGGCCACGACGGCCGTCTCGGCCTGGCTGGGCGCCCAGGTCTACCGGGTCCACGAGGTCGCGGAAACCAAGCAGATCCTCGACATGGTCCGCTCGATCCAGGGCCACCGCCCCCCGGCGGTCGCCCGCCGCGGCCTGGCCTGAGAACCCTGCGGCCTGAGACCCCTGCGGCCCGGGCCCGGAGGCCCGGGCCGCAGCGGCTCCGTCCTACTTCCCGACCTACTTCCCGACTTCCTTCGTCACGAGCGAGATCGCCTCGTCCACGTCGTCCGTGATGTGGAAGAGGTAGAGGTCCTTCTCCGAGGCCTTGCCCTGGGCGATCACCGTGTTGCGCAGCCAGTCGACCAGGCCGCTCCAGTACTCCGTGCCGAACAGCACGATCGGGAAGCGGGTGATCTTCTGGGTCTGGACCAGGGTCAGCGCCTCGAACAGCTCGTCCAGCGTGCCGAGGCCGCCCGGCAGCACCACGAAGCCCTGGCTGTACTTCACGAACATCGTCTTGCGGACGAAGAAGTACCGGAAGTTCAGCCCGAGGTCGACGTGCTGGTTGAGCCCCTGCTCGAAGGGGAGCTCGATGCCCAGGCCGACCGAGATGCCGTTGGCCTCGCGGGCGCCCTTGTTGGCCGCCTCCATCGCTCCCGGGCCGCCACCGGTGATCACCGCGAACCCGGCGTCGACCAGCGCGCCGCCGATCCGCTCGCCCGCCTCGTACTCCGGCGTCCCCGCCAGGGTGCGGGCCGATCCGAACACGCTGATCGCGGGCGGCAGCTCGGCGAGCGTGCCGAAGCCCTCGATGAACTCGGACTGGATGCGCAGGACCCGCCAGGGATCGGTGTGCACCCACTCGGAAGGCCCGGCGGAATCCAGCAGCCGCTGGTCCGTCGTACTGCCCGCCTGCACCTGGCTCCGCCTCCTCAGCACCGGCCCGAGCTGCTGCTCCTCGGGCCGGCGACGAGCGGACCCTTCAGGGTTGCCCATGCTGTGCTCCCTCCTGCTGATCGTTGGATCAGGGTAGGCGCACAAAGGTGACGGCAAGCGGAATTCACGAGGTCAGCCAGGCGCGGAGTCGTTCCTCGCAGTGGAGGATCGCCTTCGTCTCGACGCGTTCGTCGACCTTGTGGGCCAGCAGGGCGTCGCCCGGGCCGTAGTTGACCGCCGGGACGCCGAGCGCGCTGAAGCGGGAGACGTCCGTCCAGCCGAACTTGGGCATCGCGCGGCCGCCGACCGCCTCCATGAAGGCCGCCGCAGCGGGGTGCGAGAGGCCGGGGAGGGCGCCGCCCGAAGAGTCGTCGATCACGAACTCGGCGATGTCGCAGTCCGCGAAGACCTCCCGGACGTGGGCGATCGCGTCGGCCTCGGTGCGGTCCGGGGCGTAGCGGAAGTTGACCGTCACCGTGCAGGCGTCGGGGATGACGTTGTTGGCGACGCCGCCCTCGATGCGGACCGCGTTGAGGCCCTCGTGGTACTCCAGGCCGTCGATCACCGGCTTGCGCGGCTCGTACGCGGCCAGCCGCGCCAGGATCGGCGCCGCCGAGTGGATCGCGTTGGACCCCATCCAGCTGCGCGCGGAGTGGGCGCGCTCGCCCGAGGTGCGCAGCAGCACCCGCAGGGTGCCCTGGCAGCCGCCCTCGACCTCGGCGTCGGAGGGCTCGAGCAGCACCGCGAAGTCGCCGGTCAGCCAGTCGGGGTGCGCCTCGGCGACCTTGCCCAGGCCGTTGAGGTGGGCGGCGACCTCCTCCTGGTCGTAGAAGACGAAGGTGAGGTCCCTGTTCGGCTCGGGGACGGTGGCCGCGATGCGCAGCTGCACGGCGACACCGGACTTCATGTCCGTCGTGCCGCAGCCCCACAGGACGCCGTTCTCGTCGAGGCGCGAGGGGACGTTGTCGGCGATCGGCACGGTGTCGAGGTGGCCGGCGAGCACGACGCGTTCGGCGCGGCCGAGGTGCGTGCGGGCGACGACGTTGTTGCCGAAGCGGTCCACGGTGAGGTGCGGCAGGGCCCGCAGCGCACGTTCCACGAGGTCGGCGAGTACCTTCTCGTCGCCGCTCACGGAGGGGATGTCGACGAGCCGGGCGGTCAGCTCGGCTGCGTCCAGGGTGAGGTCCAGCTCGGATTCGGGCATGAAACGACCCTAACGCCCCCACCCGGGAGGCAGCCTCGGCGTCCGGCCGGTGGACTCGTCATATGCCTCAAGTACGGTGGGCCGCGTGTCCGAATCCCGTGGTCCTCGCCCCCGTCGCCGCAGGCCGCTCCGCGCGGCCGTCGGCCTGCTCGTCCTGTTCGCGGTCATCGGCTATTTCGCCGTCCAGCGGTACTCCAACGGCGGCGCCGGCGCCCCGTACTGCACGGCCACCGCGACCGCCGGCGGCGGGCAGAAGTACGAGATGACCCCGGAGCAGGCGGCGAACGCGGCGACGATAGCCGCCGTCGGCATCTCCAAGGGGCTGCCGGACCGTGCAGTGACCATCGCGCTGGCGACGGCCATGCAGGAGTCGGCGCTGCGCAACCTCGACCACGGCGACCGGGACTCGCTGGGCCTGTTCCAGCAGCGGCCCTCGATGGGCTGGGGCACCCCGGCGCAGATCACGGACCCGGTGTACTCGGCCGGTATCTTCTACGACCGCCTCGTCGAGGTTCCGGGGTACTCGCGGATGCCGCTGACGGTGGCGGCGCAGAAGGTGCAGCGCAGCGGCTACCCGCAGGCGTACGCGAAGCACGAGACGGACGCGACGGTCCTCACGGCGGCCTTCGGCGACGGCGGAGTGCTGTTCTGCTCGGGCCCGGCCCCGCTGAAGGGTGATCCGGAGAAGGTGAAGGCGGAGCTGTTGCGCGCCTTCGGCAAGGAGGCGCTGGCCGGCAGCGCGGGCGGCACGGGCGGCGCCACGGCAGGCGGCGCCACGGCAGGCGGGGGTTCGGGCGGCGCGGCGGCCGGCCGGACGGGTGCGGGCGGGATCCCGGAGCAGGAGATCAACCTGCGGCTGAAGCCGAACGGCGGCCCGGCGGAGGAGCGCCGCGGCCGGGCGATGGCGCACTGGGCGGTGGCCCGGTCGCACGAGCTCGGCATCGCCCGGGTCTCGTACCGGGGCGGCGGCTGGATCGGCGGGCAGGCCCGGGGCGTGTGGCAGGACAAGGGCGGCCCCGGCAAGTCCGGCGACGGCGATCCGCACAACTCGCTCGGCGACGAGGTCCGGATCTTCATCGCCCGCTGAGCCGGGCGGAACGGAGTCCGCCGAGACCCGGCCGCGCGTACGAGACGTCACTCCTGCGGGGGTGGCCGAGGCGGCCGCTGCGGGGGCCCCGGAGGGACAGAAGGCCTGGTGAGCGCGCATCCAATGAGCTTGTCGCGGAAGCCGATTAAACGATGCGTTACCGATCTTTTACCCACCGGCTCCGCAACTCCACCCGCCCCTCGAGCGGTTGTACACGGCGTACCTAGCCGCTACCGCTTAGGAGCAACATGTCCCTCCCCCTGACCCGTCGGATCGCCCGTACCGCGCTGCTCCTCGCAGCCGGGGCAGCCCCCGTGGTCGGTGCGGCCGGCACGGCCAGCGCCGCGGACGCCCCGGACACCGCGGCCGCGACGACGGCGGCGGCCACGGACACGGCGAGCACCGCCGTCGAGGCCCTTCCGGCACCCGCCCCCGCCGCCGACGTGACCAACACGGCGGGCAGCCTGCTCGGCGGCCTGCCGACCACGCAGCAGCTGCCGGCGGCTGCCGCGCCGGCCGGTGAGCTGCCTGGCGGCCTGCCGGGCGGCCTCCCCGGCGGTCTGCCGGGCGGTCTCCCGGGCGGCCTGCCCGGTGGCCTGCTGGGCTGACCCGCCGCAGGAACGCCGAAGGGGCCGGGAGCACGAACTCCCGGCCCCTTCGGGCTGTCCGGCGGCGGTCGGCGCGCCGGATCAGCCCAGGCGCTTGACCGCGGCCTCGACCCGCTCGTCGGTGGCGGTGAAGGCCACCCGCACGAACCGCGCGCCCGCCTCCCCGTAGAAGTCGCCCGGCGCGACCAGGATGCCCAGGTCGGCGAGGTAGGCCACGGTGTCCCAGCAGGGCTCGTCCCGGGTCACCCACAGGTAGAGGCTCGCCTCGCTGTGCTCGACCCGGAAGCCGTGCTCCTCCAGGGCCGTGCGCAGCGCGGCGCGGCGGGCCGCGTAGCGGGCGCGCTGCTCCTCGACGTGGCGGTCGTCGCCGAGCGCCGCGACCGCGGCCGCCTGCACCGGGGCCGGGGTCATCATGCCGCCGTGCTTGCGGATCTCCAGCAGCTCGCCGAGCACGTCCGCGTCACCGGCGATGAAGGCGGCCCGGTAGCCGGCCAGGTTGGACCGCTTGGAGAGCGAGTGGACGGCGACGAGGCCCTCGTACGAGCCCCCGCAGACGTCGTCGTGGAGGACGGAGACGGGCTCGGCCTCCCAGCCCAGCTCCAGGTAGCACTCGTCGCTGAAGACCAGGATCCCGTGCTCGCGCGCCCAGGCCACGATCCGGATCAGCTCCTCCTTGGAGAGGACCTTGCCGGTGGGGTTGGACGGGGAGTTGAGCCACAGCAGCTTCACGCCGGCCGGGTCGAGCTCCGTCGGCTCGTCGTAGACGACGGCCTCGGCGCCGCACAGCCGCGCGCCGACCTCGTACGTGGGGTAGGCGAGCCGGGGGTAGGCCACCTTGTCCCCGGCGCCCAGGCCCAGCTGGGTCGGCAGCCAGGCCACCAGCTCCTTGGAGCCGACGACCGGCAGGACGTTGCGGTGCTCGGCGGCGCTCGCGCCGAGGCGGCCGCGCAGCCAGCCGGTGATCGCGTCGCGCAGGGCGGCCGTGCCCCACACCGTGGGGTAGCCCGGGGAGTCCGCGGCGCCGACCAGGGCGCGCTGGATCAGCTCGGGCACCGGGTCCACGGGCGTGCCGACCGACAGGTCGACGATGCCGTCCGCGTGGGCCGCCGCCGTCTTCTTGTACGGCTCCAGCTTGTCCCAGGGGAAGGCGGGAAGACGGTCGGATACTGCGGCCACGGTGGTCTCTGCTCTCTCTGGGTGCTGGACGCGAAGGTCGGGAAACACCTCGGTCCCGTGCGGCGGGCAGGCCGTACGGGACCGAGTGGCGCGTGTGCCGTGAACCCTCAGTGAGAAGGGTTGATGTCGGCGGGCAGCGCCGCGATGAAGGGGTGGTCGCGCTCGATCAGGCCGAGCTTGGAAGCACCACCGGGCGAACCGAGCTCGTCGAAGAACTCGACGTTCGCCTTGTAGTAGTCCTTCCACTCCTCCGGAGTGTCGTCCTCGTAGAAGATGGCCTCGACCGGGCAGACCGGCTCACAGGCACCACAGTCGACGCACTCGTCCGGGTGGATGTACAAGGACCGCTGGCCCTCGTAGATGCAGTCGACGGGGCACTCTTCGATGCATGCCTTGTCCTTGACGTCGACACAAGGCTCCGCGATGACGTAGGTCACGCTCTCGTTCCTCCTCGGTAGGGCTTTCCATATCGCGCGGGAGCGCGGCGTCGTCGATGCCCGCACCTAGTATCTCCGTTCCCGGGCACGATCCGAACAGGAGGGGCGGACAGAGCTGTGGAAATCACTGCCGGTGGACTGCTGGAGGTCCGTATCACCCCTGCTGACGTGGGTAAACGAGTCTCTGTACGACGGGTGGAGGGCGGGTCGAGCGGGGCCCCCGCGTTCACGGACACCGTAGGGGTTCTCACATCCTGGGACGCGGGTGTGCTGCTGATCACACAAAAGAATGGAAAGTCCGTCCGCATCGCGGAATCCTCGCTGGTCGCGGGCAAGATCGTGCCTCCCGCACCGGCTCGCCGGCGGGGTCCTGCGGCCTCTTTCGAGGAGCTTTCGAGGGTCGCCGCGCGGTCCTGGCAGCCGCTGGAGAGCGAGGCGCTGGGCGAGTGGACGCTGCGGGCGGCCGCCGGATTCACCCGGCGGGCGAACTCGGTGCTGCCGCTCGGCGATCCGGGGATGCCGCTGGACGATGCACTCGCTCGAGTGACCTCCTGGTACGCGGAACGAGGACTTCCGGCGTATGTGCAGGCCGCTACGGGGGCCGTCGGCACCCAGGAGCTGCTGATCGCGGAGCTGGAGCGGCGCGGGTGGGCGGCCGAGGTGTCGGCGGAGGTGCGGACCGGGGCGCTGGCGCCGGTCGGGGACGTGGACGCGCCCGCCGCCGGGGCCGTACGTCTGACCCGCACCCCGGACGAGGCGTGGCTCGGGCGCTACGGCAGGGTCAGCGACCCGGAGGTGGCCCGGCGGCTGCTGGTCGAGGGCCCGTCGGTGTGGTTCGCGGCGCTGCCCGGTGCCCGGGCCATCGGGCGGTGCGTGGTGGACGGGCGGTGGGCCGGTTTCGCCGCGGTGACGGTCGATCCCGCGCACCGGCGGCAGGGGCTGGCGACCGCGGTGATGGCGGCGCTGGCGCGGCGGGCGCTGGCGGAGGGCGCCTCGGCGGCCTGGCTCCAGGTGGAGACGGACAACCCGCAGGCGCTGGCCCTGTACGACGGGCTGGGCTTCGCCACGCACCACACGTACCACCACTACCGGGCGGCGCCGTGAGTTCGGCGGAGCGGCGCGAGCAGTTCGCGGCGGAGGCGCGGTCGGAGCGGCCGGACCTGGCGCTGATGTGCCTGCTGCTGGCGGCGGAGGCGGATCCGGAGCTGGACGAGCGGGCCGTGGACTGGGCGCAGATCGAGCTGGACCGGCTGGCCGGGATGCTGCCCTACGGGCTGCGGGGCGGGCGGGCCTGGGCGTCGGCGGTGACGGAGCTGCTGGGCGGCCGGCTCGGTTTCCACGGGACCCCGGCGGACTACGAGCGGTTGTCGTCCTCGCTCCTGCACGAGGTGCTGCGGCGCCGGCGCGGCCTGCCGATCCTGTTGTCCGTCGTCTGGCTGGAGGTCGCCCGGCGGGCGGGCGCGCCGGTGTACGGGCTGGGGCTGCCGGGGCACTTCGTGGTGGGCTTCGGGGACCCGGAGGAGGGCGTGGTGGTCGACCCGTTCGCGGGCGGCGCGTCGCTCGGGGCCGGGCCGGCGGAGCTGGCGCAGGGCCCGCGGGAGCCGGCGCGGACGCTGGACATCGTCCTGCGGATCCTGAACAACATCCGGGCCTGGGCCGCGTCCCGGCCGGAGCAGTCGGGGGTGGCGCTGTGGGCGCTGGAGCTGTCGCTGCTGCTGCCGTCGCATCCGGCGTCGCTGCGGTACGAGCGGGCGCGGCTGCTGGTCGAACGCGGTTCCTTCCAGGCGGGCGCGGCCGAGCTGGAGGCGTACGCCGCCGTGGTCGACGCGGTCGACTCCGAGGCGGCCTCCCGCATCCGCGGCGAAGCCGCCGCCGCCCGCGCCCTCCTGAACTAGGCCGGGCTGCGGCCCGGGCCCTCCGCTCGGCGCGGCTCAAGACCCGGGGCTCCGCCCCGTACCCCGCTCCTCAAACGCCGGAGGGGCTGGATTTCGGCTGATGCCGCCTGCGCAGCGCGCCGGGCGGCACCTTCGAGCGCCGCTCAGCCGCAAACCCGGCCCCGCCGGCGTTTGAGGCGCGGTGTCTGGGGCGGAGCCCCAGGGGCGGCGGAGCCGGGGTTGCGGACCGTGTGGGGGTCAGCTCGCGTTGGTGTCGACGACCACGGTCCGTTCGGCCGTGGTCTTGCCGCGCAGGGCCTTGCCGAGGGCGCCGGCGACGTCCTGCGGGGTGACGGCGGTCTTGGCGCCGGTGCCGCGGGTGATCGTGATGCCGTCGAAGGTGTTCCCGTAGGTCTCCTTGAGGGCGTCCAGGTCGAACTTCTCGACGAGGTGGCCTTCGACGGGCTGCATGCTGAGGATCTTCGGCAGGGACTTGGCGCCGAAGGCGATGGACTTGCTGCCGATCTTGACCGTGGCGTTGGCGGACATCGCCGGTTCGGCGAACTCCTTCATGGCGCGGTCCAGTTCGGCCTGGTCGATGACCGGTGCCTTGGTGGTCACGGGCAGTTCGGCCACGGCCGCGTTGCCGGTGGCGACCATGTCGCGGAAGGCCTGGGTGACCTGGGCGGCGGAGGCGTCCACGTCGAGGGTGGTGCCGGGGGTACCGGGGACGGCCACGGCCTTGCCGGTGTCGAACGTGATGGTGCCCTCGGTGGCCGTGCCGGCGGTGCCCGCGAGCTCCTGGAGCGCGACCTGGAGCTTCTCCTCGTCGACCGGCATCACGGCGTCGGCCTTGCGCTCGTTGCCGAGGAGGGAGCCGATGACGGTGACCGGGTTGTAGTCGCTGCCCGCGGCGTTGCGGACGGTGGTCTGGCTGTCCAGGGTCAGGCCGGCCTTCTCGGGCTTCAGCTCGACCTGCTTGCCGCCGACGCTGAGCTGGAGGGGGGCGGCGGCGCGCGTCCCGAAGGCCGTCTGGAGCTTGGCCACGGCCTCGTCGCGGCTGCCGCTGATGTCGACTCCGAGGACGGTGGTGCCCTTGGGGACGTCGGAGTGGTTCAGGAGCAGCCCGGCTCCGTAGGCCACGCCGAGCAGCACCACGAGGCCGCCGCCGAGCAGGACCAGCTTGGAGCGGCCCTTCTTGGCGGGCTTCGCGGCCTTGGCGCCGGCCTTCTGCTGCCCGGGCGCGGGGCGCGGGGCGGCGGGCGCGGGCGCCGGTACCGGGGTGGGGGCCTGCGCCTGCGACGGGTCCATCTCGGGTCCGGGCCAGCGCGGGGCCTCCGCGCCCCCGGGGCCGCCGACGGGGCCGCTCCCGAAGCCGGGGCCCGCGGTGGGGCCGGCCGGGATGCCGTCGCCCTGGCTGCCGTAGGCGGGGAACGCCTCGGTGACCGGGCCGGTGTCGTCCCGGCCGCCGGGGTACGCCGGGTAGCCCTGGGCCGGCCCGGCGCCGGGGCCGCCGGGCGCCCCGGGGCCGCCCGCGAGCGGGCCGTAGTCGGCGACCGGCGGAGGCGGGGTGCGCGGCGGCGCGAAGCCCGCGTCCGGTGCGGGCGCGGCCTGGGTGCGCACGGGCGGCGGGTAGCCGGCGCCCGGGCCGGCCGGAGGCGGCGGGGTGATCCCCGGACCGGGCGCGGGCGCGGGAGCCGGGGCGGGACGCGGGGCCGGGGCCTGGTGCGGGGCCGGGGCCGGTGCGCGTCCCGCGGCGGGCCCGGGCGGCGGCGTGGGCGCCGGGGCGGGAGCGGGGGCGGGCGCCGGGCTGGGCGCCTTGCGCGGAGCGAACCAGTTGCTGGCGGGCTCCTCGGTCCCGGCCGGGGCCTGGGCTGCGGGCGCGGGCCGCTGGGCGGGCTCCCGCTCGGCCTCGATCCGGGTCGGCACGGGCTGCTGCCGCTGTGCGACCGGCGGCGCGGCCGCCCGCCCCGGCGCCGGCTGGGGCGCCTGCGGTGCGGGAGCCGGTGACGCGGCCTCGGCCGCGTCGGTGGCAGGGCCCATCGCCTTGCGGACGACCACCGGCGGGATCGGCCGCGAACCCGGGATGTTGATCCGGATCCGGGTCGTCAGGGTGGTCTCGGTCTTGGGCCCGTCCGAGTCGGGCGTGGACGGCTTCGAGGTCACAGGGTTCTCCTCCGGGGCAGTCGCCGCGCCAGGCCCAGGTGGCACAGCCGTGGACGGATACTGGCCGGTTCCATACGGCGGTGTACCCGAGGGGTAGGCGGCTCCACCGCGCCCTGTGGGCCCGGAGGACGAACTGTCGGTTTCACGACTCAAGGCAGGTTCTCCCGGTTGGCTCCGCCGCCCGTCATACCGTGCGCGGGCAGCTCGGCGGCCCGTCCACCATACTGGCCGCCGCCCTCGCGCAACTGACCACCAGGAATCAGGGGTTCCTCATAGCTCCCGCCAACCCCCCCTGAAGCCGCCCGCGAGCCCCCGCGCGGCACCGGGAGCGGCCACCTCTACGGAGTCCGACACCACGTCACTTGGCAGGACGCGCGGCCGAAACCGGCCGATCCAGCGGACCGCGCATCGTGGCGCACATCACAGCGAAGACCGTTCCACCCAAAAGGTAGACGTACATGCCGATTCCGGACGAACTGAGCAGGAAGTCGCCCTCGGGGCGCGGGACACCGAGCATCACGTACGCCAGGAACCAGCCGACCGCGGCACCGCCCACCCCGAGTCCGGTGCCGAGCGCGATCCGCCCCCCGAGGAAGAGCCCGAAGGCCGCCAGCAGCGCGAGCAACAGGCCGCCGGGGAACCACAGGTCCACCACCAGCCAGCCGGCCAGGCCGGTCAGCGCGCCCAGCACCAGCAGGCCCAGGCATCCGGCGATCCGCGCCGGGGTCAGCGTCCCGGTCACGCCGTCACCCCCGCGAACAGGTCGCGCTCGCGCTCGCCCGCCGGTACGCCCGGCCGGCCCGCGACGAGTTCGTAGTACTCCCGGGCGAACAGCGGCTGCGCCAGGTCGTTGGAGAGGGCGAAGAAGGGCCCGTCCACGGCGATCTGGGTGACGTGGGCCCGCATGGCGGCCGCCTTGGCCGCCACGAGCTCCTCGGCGGCCTCGATCTCGGCGGTGACCCTCTCGTCGGGGACGACCCCCGGCACGTCCTCGGGCGAGGCCAGCCCCGGGAAGGGCACCTCGTCACCGGTGACCGCGCGCAGCTTGGCGAAGCCCTCCTCGACCACCGAGCGCGGCACGCGGTTCCAGTAGATCTTCCCGACCGCGTGCGGCTCGCCCAGGTCGCGCCGGTACGCGCCCTCCGCGGCCAGTTCGGCGCCGCGCATGGCGACCCGGTGGGCCTGGATGTGGTCCGGGTGGCCGTAGCCGCCGTGCGGGTCGTAGGTGACCAGCACCTGCGGCCGCACCTCCCGGATCACCTCCACGAGGTGGGCGGCGGCCTCGTCCACGTCGGCGGCCCAGAAGGCCTCCGGGCGGCGGTTCTGCGGGGCGCCCATCATCCCGGAGTCCCGGTAGCGGCCGGGGCCGCCGAGGAACCGGTGGTCGGTGACGCCCAGTTCCGCCATGGCGGCGGCGAGCTCGCCGACCCGGTGGGCGCCGAGGCTGTCGTCGCGGTCGGCCGCCAGGTGGGCGAGGTCGGGCGGGATGACCTCTCCCTCCTCGCCGAGGGTGCAGGTCACCAGGGTGACGTGGGCCCCCTCGGCCGCGTACTTGGCCATGGTGACGCCGTTGTTGATCGACTCGTCGTCCGGGTGCGCGTGCACGAGGAGCAGCCGACGGGCGGGAAGACCGTTCATGGGCCTAGCCTACGAGGCACGGCTCAGAACTTGAGGCCACTGATCATGCTGGCCACGTTCGAAGTGAGCTGGCTGAGGGTCGGGGCGATGGTGGAGCTCGCCAGGTAGAAACCGAGGAGCACACAGACCACCGCGTGTCCCGCCTTCAGGCCCGACCTTCGGACCAGCAGGAATACGACGATCGCCAGCAGCACCACGGCCGAGATCGAGAGTGCCACGGCGTTTCACCTCCACGTCGAGCGGACATCGGTACGCGTATTAGTGCTCGGCGGGACTCATACCCACCGTGCGCTACGGATCATAACTTTCCGTACCAGCGCATCGATCGAATTCCGGCAGCACGAGGGGCGCATGGCGCGCACGTGCAGGGGCACACGAGAGGCCGGCCGGAGGGGTGTACGCCCCTCCGGCCGGCTGTGGGCACCCGCACGGCCGCACGCCGTCCAGACTGCACGCCCCAGATCTCGGGGCAGAAACGGTCAAGTTGCCCGCGTGTAAATGGTGTTGGGGCCGAGGCCGCCGTCGTGGCGTGGGATATGCGGGGTGGCCGGAAATAGTCGGCCGACAGGGAGGGGAGGTTCAAGGGGCGGGACTACGGGCCGGCTTCCTCCGGGGGCGAGGGGACCACGTGCTTCTCCGCCGCGAAGTGACAGGCCGACGGGTGCGCCGCCGGGCCGGACGGGAAGACCGCGGGGACCGCCAGCAGCGGCACCTCCACGGTGCACTTGTCCTGGGCCTTCCAGCAGCGCGTGCGGAAGCGGCAGCCGGAGGGCGGGTTGGCCGGTGAGGGCACGTCGCCGGAGAGGATGATGCGCTCGCGGCGGGCGCGGGCCTCCGGGTCGGGCACGGGGACGGCGGACAGCAGGGCCTGGGTGTACGGGTGGGTCGGGTGCTCGTAGATCTGGGTGTCCGTGCCGATCTCCACGATCCGGCCCAGGTACATGACGCCGACCCGGTCGGAGATGTGCCGCACGATCGAGAGGTCGTGCGCGATGAACACGTACGACAGGTCGAACTCGGCCTGGAGCCGGTCCAGGAGGTTGATCACCTGGGCCTGCACGGAGACGTCGAGCGCGGAGACCGGCTCGTCGGCGACGATGATCTCGGGCCGGAGGGCCAGCCCGCGGGCGATGCCGATGCGCTGGCGCTGCCCGCCGGAGAACTGGTGCGGATAGCGGTTGATGTACTCCGGGTTCAGCCCGACCACGTCCAGGAGTTCCTGGACCTTGCGGCGCCGGTCGCCCTTCGGAGCCACCTCGGGGTGGATTTCGTACGGCTCCCCGATGATGTCGCCGACCGTCATACGGGGGTTCAGCGAGGTGTACGGGTCCTGGAACACCATCTGGATGTTGCGGCGGACGGCCTTCAGGGCCCTGCCGGACAGCTTGGTGATGTCCTCGCCCTTGTACGAGATCGCGCCGGCCGTCGGCCGCTCCAGGTTGACCAGCATCTTGGCCACGGTCGACTTCCCGCAGCCGGACTCGCCGACGATGCCGAGCGTTTCGCCCGCGCGCAGCTCGAAGGAGACCCCGTCGACGGCCTTGACCGCGCCGACCTGCTTGCGGAAGACGATGCCCTGGGTCAGCGGGTAGTGCTTGACCAGGTCCTTCACTTCCAGAAGGGACTCAGCCATGGAGGCACTCCTTCCAGAAGAAGCAGGCGCTGGTGCGGTCCTCGGCGACCCGCGCCAGCGGCGGGACCTCGGCCCGGCAGACGGCCTGGGCCATCGGGCAGCGCGGGTTGAAGGCGCAACCGGGCGGAATGGCCAGCAGGTTCGGGGGCAGGCCCTTGATGGCGTACAGCTCCTGGCCCTTCTGGTCCAGGCGCGGGATGGAGTCCAGCAAGCCTCGCGTGTACGGATGGGCGGGCGCCTTGTAGATCTCGTGCACCGGGGCCGCCTCGACGATCCGGCCCGCGTACATGACGGCGATCTTGTCGGCAACGTCGGCGACCACGCCCAGGTCGTGGGTGATCAGGATGAGGCCCATGTTGAGCTCGCGCTGGAGCTCGGCCAGCAGGTCCATCACCTGGGCCTGGACGGTGACGTCCAGGGCGGTGGTCGGCTCGTCCGCGATGATCAGCGAGGGTTCCAGGGCCAGCGCCATCGCGATCATGATGCGCTGGCGCATGCCGCCGGAGAACTGGTGCGGGTAGTCGCCCACGCGCTGCTTGGCGGCCGGGATCTTCACCCGGTCCATCAGCTCGACGGCCTTGCCCTTGGCGTCCTTGCGGGACATCCCGCGGTGGACCTCGTACATCTCCCCGAGCTGCGCGCCGACGCTGAGCACGGGGTTGAGGGAGGAGAGGGCGTCCTGGAAGATCATCGCCATGTCGGCGCCGCGGATCTTCCGCCGGTCCTCCTCCTTCATCCTCAGCAGGTCCTGTCCCTTGAAGAGGATCTCGCCGCCCGCGATCCGGCCCGGCGGCATGTCCAGGATGCCCATCACGGCCTGGGCGGTCACCGACTTGCCGGAGCCCGACTCGCCGAGCACGGCGAGCGTCTCGCCCTCGTCCACCGAGTAGTCGACGCCGTTGACCGCCTTGGCGACTCCGTCGCGCGTCTTGAATTCCACGTGCAGGTCGCGGACTTCGAGCAGCATGTGCGGGGCTCCTCAGCGCAGCTTGGGGTCGAGGGCGTCGCGCACCGCGTCGCCGAGCATGATGAAGGCGAGCACGGTCAGGCTGAGCGCGCCCGCCGGGTAGAGCAGCATGTGCGGGGCGTTGCGGATCTGCGAGGCCGCGTTGGAGATGTCGATGCCCCAGGAGACGGTGGGCGGGCGCAGGCCGACGCCGAGGAAGGACAGGGTGGCTTCCAGGGCGATGTAGGTGCCGAGCGCGATGGTGGCGACGACGATGACGGGCGCGACGGCGTTGGGCGCCACGTGCCGCAGCAGCATCCGGCCGTTGCCGGCGCCGAGCGCGCGGGCGGCCTGCACGTAGTCGTTCTGTTTGGCGGTGATCACCGAGCCGCGGGCGATGCGGGCGAGCTGCGGCCAGCCGAGCAGCACGATGAAGCCGACCACGGGCCAGACGGTGGTGCTGGTGACGACGGACAGGAAGACCAGGCCGCCGAGGATCACCGGGATGCCGAAGAAGATGTCCGCGACCCGTGAGAGCAGCGCGTCCCACCAGCCGCCGAAGAAGCCGGCGAGCCCGCCGAGCGCGGAGCCGAGCAGGGCGGCGCCGAGGGTGGCGCACACGCCCACGGTGATGGAGGCGCGGGCGCCGTACACGGTACGGGTGTAGACGTCGCAGCCCTGGGTGTCGTAGCCGAAGGGGTGGCCGGGGGCCGAGCCCTGCTGGGACTTGGACAGGTCGCACCTGAGGGGGTCGCCGCTCGCGATGAGCTGGGGCCAGATGGCGATGACCACGAGGAAGAGGATCAGCAGGGCGGAGAGGAGGAAGACGGGGTTGCGGCGCAGCTGGTGCCAGGCGTCGGACCACAGCGAGCGGGCCCGCTCCCGGGGGCCGGGGCCGCCGGTCGGCTCCAGGGGCTTCTCCAGGCTCTCGGCCTCTTCCAGGGCCAGGTCCATGGCCCCTCCCTGTCCGGTCGGCGCGATGATCGCCTGCTTCCCCGGCTGCAGCGGGTCGTAGGCCTCGGGACGCTCTGGAAGCTCCAGCCGCTCGGGGTGCTCCAGTTGGTCGGGGTGCTCGGGGCGCTCTGGCTCAGGCATAGCGGATCCTCGGGTCCAGGACCGCGTAGAGCAGGTCGACGAGCAGGTTCGCCAGCAGGAAGACGATGACGAGGATGGTCACGAAGCCGACCACGGTGGGGGCGTTGTTGCGCAGGATCCCCTGGTAGAGCTGGTATCCGACACCGTGGATGTTGAAGATCCGCTCCGTGACGATGGCGCCGCCCATCAGCGCGCCGATGTCGGTGCCGATGAAGGTGACCACCGGGATCAGCGAGTTGCGCAGCAGGTGGCGGGTGATGACCCGGCGGCGGGGCAGGCCCTTGGCGACCGCGGTGCGCACGTAGTCGGCCCTGACGTTCTCGGCGATGGAGGTGCGCGAGAGCCGGGTCACGTAGGCGAGCGAGACGAGGGCGAGCACGACGCCGGGCAGGATCAGCTCGCCGAAGGGGGCGTCCGGGGAGACGGTGGGCCGGACCCAGCCCCATTTGACGCCGAAGAGGAACTGGAGCAGGTAGCCCGTCACGAAGGTGGGCACCGAGATGACGACGAGGGTCATCACGAGGACGGAGGTGTCGATGGACTTGCCGCGGCGCAGTCCGCTGACCACGCCGAGGGTGATGCCGACGACGATCTCGATGAGGATCGCGACGACGGTCAGCCGCAGGGTGACCGGGAAGGCCGTCGCCATGAGCTCGGTGACCTTCTGGCCGTTGAAGGCCGTGCCGAAGTCGCCCTGGAAGATCTGGCCCATGTAGTGGAGGTACTGCTCCCACAGGGGGCGGTCGAGGTAGAGGTCCTTGCGGATGCGCGCGGCGGTCGCCGGGTCGGGCGCCTTGTCGCCGAAGAGGGCGGCGACCGGGTCACCCAGCGCGTACACCATGAAGAAGATCAGGAAGGTGCTGCCGATGAACACGGGGATCATCTGGAGCAGCCGCCGGATCACGTAACGTCCCATGGACTGCTCCAGGATCGATCCGTCGGTGGGTCAGCTGACCTTGATCTGGTCGTAGACCGGCACGCTGAACTGGTTGAGCGCCACGTCCGAGATCCGCTCGGAGTGCCCGGCGCTGCCGTTCTGGTACCAGAGCGGGATGGACGGCATCTGGTCGGCGAGGATCTTCTCGGCGTCCTGGAAGGTGGCGGTCGCCTTGGCGGCGTCGCCCTCCTGGTTGGCCTGGTCGACGAGCTTGTCGAACTCCGCGTTGCTGAACTTGCCGTAGTTGGAGGAGGCGCCGGTGTAGTACAGCGGCTCCAGGAAGTTCTGGATCAGCGGGTAGTCGGCCTGCCAGCCGGAGCGGAAGGGGCCGGTCAGCTTGAAGCTGCTCTGCTGGTTGCGGAAGTCGGCGAAGGTGCCGACGGGGTTGACCGTGCAGACGGGGCCCTCGCCCAGCGCGTTGTTGATGCTGTTGCAGACGGCGTCCATCCAGTCGCGGTGCGAGCCGGTGTCCACGTTGGAGGTCAGCGTGACCTTGCCGCCGGGCAGTCCGCCGCCCTCCTGGATGAGCTTCTTCGCCTCGGTGGGGTTGAAGGTGCAGGCGTCGCCGCAGGCGGTGTCCTTGAAGCCGCCCTTCTCGCCGAGGGCGGGGGAGGTCCAGTCCTTGGCGGGGGTGCGGGTGTCGCGGAAGATCTGCTTGGTGATCTCGTCGCGGTTGATCGCCATGGAGATGCCGCGGCGGACCTTCTCCGTGCCCTCCTTGCTCCACTGGGGGTCGTACAGCGGGAAGGTGAGGGTCTGGATGATCAGGGCCGGCTGGTTGATGTAGCGGTCGCCGAGGTCGTTCGCGACGTTCTTCAGCTGCTGCGCCGGGACGTCGTCGACGAGGTCGAGGTTGCCGGAGATCAGGTCGGTGTAGGCGGTGTTGTTGTCCGTGTAGACCTTGAGGTCCACGCCGCCGTTCTGCGCCTTGTCCTCGCCGGGGTAGCCGTCCCACGTGCGCAGCTTCATGCCGGTGCCCTTGGTGTACGAGTCCACCGTGTACGGGCCGTTGCCGACCGGCTTGGCGAGCCAGCCGGCGTGGTCGGTGAAGAAGGCCTTGGGCAGCGGGGAGAAGGCCTGGTAGCCGAGGGTCTCGGGCCAGGTGGAGAACTTCTCCTTCAGGGCCACGGTGAAGGTCTTGGGGTCCTTGACGACCAGTCCCTTCATCGTCTTGGCCTTGGGGTCGCCGGAGGCCGGGTGCAGGTCCTCGTAGCCGACGATGTCCGAGAAGAACGGCGCGTTGTTCTGCTTGTTGCGCACGTCCGCCGCGTAGTTCCAGGCGTCCACGAAGGACTGGGCGGTGACGGGCTCGTCGTTGCTGAACTTCCAGCCGTCCTTCAGGGTGATCGTGAAGTTCTGGCTGTCGGTGGTCTCGATCTTCTCGGCGAGGAAGTTCAGCGCCTCGCCGGTCTTGGGGTCGTAGCGCTTGAGCCCGCGGAACAGCATGTCCAGTACCTTGCCGCCCTGCACCTCGTTGGTGTTGGCGGGCTCCAGCGGGTTCTGCGGGTCACCCCACGAGGAGCTGATGATTCCCGCTCCTTCGCCGTCGCCTCCGCCGCCGTCGCTTCCGCCGCCGCAGGCCGTCGCCGCGAGGGCGACGGCCATCGCACATGCGGCCCACTTGGCGTGGGTGGCTCCGCGCATGGAGTGCCTCCTAGGGATCCCAAGACTCGCTTAGGGGCCAATGTCACCCTATGCGGGGTCCCGCACACCCTCGGTTCGACCGATTGCACCCGCGCGTCCCCCGCCTGTCACCCCTGGGGGTGCAAAGGCAGCTCCCAGGTGTCGACCGCGTAGTGCAGGCCCATGCCGTGCGCCTCGTACAGCGCGAGTGCGCCGGTTTCGTTGTGGATGTCCACGCCGAGTCCCACGGTGTCCCGGCCGCGCGCCGCGTACGCCGCGAAGCCGTGGCGGAGCAGGAAGCCGCCGATGCCGCGGCCGCGCAGGTGCTCCCGTACGCCGATGTGGCTCAGCCAGCCCATGCTCGTACGGTCGTCCCGGGTGAGCAGCACGCCCACGTCGCCCTCGCCGGGCAGGGAGGCGATCCACACCAGGGACCAGTCGAGCCCGCGCGCGTCCAGATGGTCGAGCCAGGGCTCGTACGCGCGCTCCACATGGCCGAAGTGCGCCGCGAAGGTCTCCTCGACCAGGGCGTGGGCGCGGCGGCGGTCGGCCTCGTCGGCGGAGCAGTCGCGCAGGGTGAGGCCCTGCGGCGGGGCCGGGGGGAGGGCTGCGACCGGGTCCAGGGTCCGGGTCATCACCTGGTAGCGGCGGACGCTGCGGTAGCCGCGCGCGGTCAGGAGGGAGAGGTCGAGGGTGGGCTTCACGTTGAGCTGGATCCGCAGCCAGGCCTGCTCGGCCCCGGCGGCCAGCTCACGGGCCCGGATCTCCATCAGCTCCAACAGGTGCCGGGCGGCTTCGCTGTGGCCGGGCAGTACGTAGTGGTCGCCGTAGACGCGGCCGGGCTCTCCCTCCACCCAGACCAGGGCGTAGCAGACGAGCCGCGAGCCGTGGAAGGCGAGCCAGGAATCGGTGGCCAGATCGATGTCGGGGCGGTTCAGATCGGCTTCGACGCTGCCGAGATCGGTCTCCGGGCGACCGATCTCGAACACGTCGACGGCGTTGAGCAGGGCGCACATGTCGGCCGCGTCCCCTGGTCCGGCGGGGCGGTGGGTCAGGACGGTCAGGACAGGCGTCTCGTCGGTCATCCGGCCACTGTCGGGCGGCGCGGCGTGCGGGCGCAACTGCCTTTCGGGAAGCGGCCCTCCAGTCCCGCCGGGCACGCTCCGGCCTCGCCGGCTCTTGAGAGAAACGCCAGGGCGCCCGGGCCGGATGGTGATCCGGTCCCGGGCGCCCTGGTGGCGTACGGCGGGGAGGTCAGACGGCCAGAACGGCCTTCTCCTCCGCGAAGTGGCACGCCGACTCGTGCGCGGCGAAGGAGTCCTGGCCCTTGAAGCGCTCCGGGATCGCCAGCAGCGGCTCCTCGGTGGAGCACTTGTCCTGGACCTTCCAGCAGCGGGTGCGGAAGCGGCAGCCCGACGGCGGGTTGGCCGGGGACGGGACGTCGCCGGTGAGGATGATGCGCTCGCGGTTCTCGCGGACCTCGGGGTCCGGCACGGGGACCGCCGACAGCAGCGCCTGGGTGTAGGGGTGCGTCGGGTGGTCGTAGATCTGCGTGTCCGTGCCGATCTCGGCCATCTTGCCGAGGTACATGACGCCCACGCGGTCCGAGATGTGCCGGACGATCGACAGGTCGTGCGCGATGAAGAGGTAGGACAGGTTGAACTCGTCCTGGAGCTTCTCCATCAGGTTGATGACCTGCGCCTGCACCGACACGTCGAGCGCGGAGACCGGCTCGTCGCAGATGATGATCTCCGGGTTGAGCGCGAGGCCGCGGGCGATGCCGATGCGCTGGCGCTGTCCGCCGGAGAACTGGTGCGGGTAGCGGTTGATGTACTCCGGGTTGAGGCCCACGACGTCCAGGAGTTCCTGGACCTTGCGGCGCCGGTCGCCCTTGGGAGCCACCTCGGGGTGGATCTCGTACGGCTCCCCGATGATGTCGCCGACCGTCATGCGCGGGTTCAGCGAGGTGTACGGGTCCTGGAACACCATCTGGATGTTGCGGCGGACGGCCTTGAGGGCCTTGCCGGACAGCTTGGTGATGTCCTGGCCCTTGTAGAAGACCTCGCCGGAGGTGGCGGTCTCCAGGCTCATCAGGAGCTTGGCGACGGTGGACTTGCCACAGCCGGACTCGCCCACGATGCCGAGGGTCTCGCCCTGGTAGAGGTCGAAGGAGATCCCGTCGACCGCCTTGACCGCGCCGACCTGCTTCTTGAACAGGATGCCCTGGGTCAGCGGGAAGTGCTTGACCAGGTTGCGGACCTGGAGGATCGGCTCGCGCTCGGTGACGTTCTTGGTGAGCTCAGCCATGGATCTGCTCCTTCCAGAAGTGGCACGCGCTGGTGCGGCCGGACAGCTCGGTGCCGTCCTGCGCGGTCACCTGGTGCAGGACCGGCACGTCGGTGCGGCAGATGTCCTGCGCCATGGGGCAGCGCGGGTTGAAGGCGCAGCCCGAGGGGATGTTGAGCAGGTTGGGCGGCAGGCCCTTGATCGCGTAGAGCTCCTGGCCCTTCTGGTCCAGGCGCGGGATCGAGTCCAGCAGGCCGCGGGTGTACGGGTGCGCCGGGTTCTTGTAGATCTCGTGCACCGGGGCGTTCTCGACGATCCGGCCGCCGTACATGACGGCGATCTTGTCCGCGACGTCGGCGACGACGCCGAGGTCGTGGGTGATCAGGATCAGGCCCATGTTCATCTCGCGCTGGAGCTCCGCGAGGAGGTCCATGACCTGGGCCTGGACCGTCACGTCGAGAGCCGTGGTGGGCTCGTCGGCGATGATCAGGTCGGGCTCCAGGGCCATCGCCATGGCGATCATGATGCGCTGGCGCATACCGCCGGAGAACTGGTGCGGGTAGTCGCCCACGCGCGCCTTGGCGGCGGGGATCTTCACCCGGTCCATGAGCTCGACGGCCTTGGCCGTGGCGTCCTTCTTGGACATCCCGCGGTGGACGCGGAACATCTCGCCGAGCTGGGCGCCGACGGTGTGCACCGGGTTCAGCGAGGACAGCGCGTCCTGGAAGATCATCGCGATCTTCTGGCCGCGGACCTTGCGGAACTCCTCGGCGGGGAGCTTCAGCAGGTCGGTGCCCTGGAACAGGATCTCGCCGGACGGGATCTTGCCGGGGGGCATGTCGAGGATGCCCATGACGGCCTGCGCCGTCACGGACTTGCCGGAGCCGGACTCGCCGAGGACGGCGAGGGTCTCGCCGGCGTTCACGGAGTACGAGACTCCGTTGACGGCCTTGGCGACACCGTCGCGGGTGTGGAACTCGACGTGCAGGTCGCGCACTTCGAGGAGCGGGGTGCCCTCCGGCGCCGAGCGGGGCGCGGGGACGTTCGAGGTCTTGTCGATGATGGTCAACGTACGCCCTTCCTCAGCGCAGCTTCGGGTCAAGGGCGTCGCGCACCGCGTCGCCGACCATGATGAACGCGAGCACCGTGATGCTCAGCGCGCCGGCCGGGAAGAGGAGCACGTGCGGAGCCTGCAGCCAGCGGACGGAGGCGTCGCTGACCATGAGGCCCCAGGAGATCTCCGGGGGCTGGACGCCGATGCCGAGGTACGACAGGGCCGCTTCGGCGGAGATGTACACACCCAGGCTGATCGCGCCGACCACGATGACGGGGGCGATGGCGTTCGGCAGGATGTGCCGGATCGTGATGCGCCAGGCGCCGGCACCGAGGGCGCGGGCGGCCATGACGTAGTCGTTGTTCTTGTTCTGCAGCACCGAGGACCGCATGATGCGGAAGATCTGCGGCCAGCCGAGGGTGGCCAGGACGATGGAGACCGTCCAGGCGTTGCCGGGCAGGGCGGACATGATCAGCATGCCGCCGAGGAGCAGCGGCAGCGCGAAGAAGATCTCGGCGAAGCGGGACAGGACGCTGTCGACGATGCCGCCGAGCCAGCCGGCCAGCAGGCCGAGGCCGCCGCCGACGAGGATCACCAGCGTGGTGGTGACGACGCCGACGATCACGGAGTTCCGGGCCGCCCAGACGGTGCGCGTGTAGACGTCGCAGCCCTGGATGTCGAAACCGAACCAGTGGTCCGCGCTCGGGGTCTTCAGCGAGTTCTGCAGGGTGCAGGCGGTGGCGTCGAAGGGGCTGCCTTCGGTGAACCACTGCGGTACGGCCGACAGGACCAGCATGGCCAGCACCAGCACGGTGCCGATCAGGAAGATCGGGTTGCGGCGCAGGTCCCGCATCGCGTCGGACCAGAGGCTGGCCTCGCGGTCCTTCTTCTTGCCGCTGCCCTTGGTGACCGGGGCGCTCGTGGCGGGGGCTCCGGTGGTCTGGGTGTCGGTCAACTCATCCCCCACCGTAGTTGTGTCACGCATAGCGGATCCTCGGGTCGAGCACGGCGTACAGCAGGTCCACCAGCAGGTTGGCGACGAGGTAGATGAGGACCAGGAGCGTCACACCGCCGACGACGACGGCGCCCTGCTTGAGGTACACGGACTGGGCGAGCAGACCGCCGAGGCCGTGGATGTTGAAGATGCGCTCGGTGATGACCGCGCCGCCCATGAGGCCACCGAGGTCGGCGCCGAGGAAGGTGACGATCGGGATGAGCGCGTTGCGCAGCGCGTGGCGCACGACGACGCGGCGGCGGGGCAGGCCCTTCGCGGTCGCGGTGCGGACGTAGTCCGCGCGCATGGTCTCCATCAGGCTGGTCCGCGTCAGTCGGGCCACGTAGGCCAGCGAGGTCGACGCGAGGACGAAGGCCGGGAGGAGGTAGGCACGGATGCCGTCGGCCTCGTTGAAGGAGACCGGGAAGAAGTCGATGCCCCAGGCGTCCTTGAGCTCCACGCCGAGCGTCAGCTGCAGCACGAAGCCGGTGACGAAGACGGGGATGGAGATGACCATCAGCGTGGAGAGCAGCACCAGCTGGTCGAGGAACTTCCCGCGGCGCAGCGCGGCCATGACGCCGGCGAGGACACCGACGACGGCCTCCATGGCGAAGGCGATGAGGCCGAGGTTCACCGTGTACGGGAACGCTTCGCTGATGAGGTCGATCACCTTGCGTCCGGTGAGGGTTTCACCGAGGTCGCCCTGGAAGACGTTGCTGATGTAGTTCCAGTACTGCATCAGGAACGGGTCGTCGAGGTGGTACTTCTCGCGCAGCATCGCCGCGACGAGCGGGTCGGCCTTCTTGTCACCGGCGAGGAGCTGAATCGGGTCGGCTCCGGGCATGTGGAAGGTCAACGTGTAGATCAGGAAAGTGGCACCGAGCAGAACAGGGATCGCCTGTATGAGTCGGCGGATGAGGTAGCGGCCCATCAGACCTCCAGCAGAAGAGCAGGGGGAAGGGGCAGGAAGACGGAAACCTGATTCCGCCTGCCCGCCCCCGATGTCCCCTTGGTGTGAAGAAGGGTGTTAGTTGAGCTCGACCTTGGCCAGGTCCATGCGGCCCTGGGCGTCGATCTCAACGTTCTTCACGGACTTGGAGTAGGCCGAGGAAGACATGTACGTGAAGACCGGGATGTACGGCAGGTCCTTGATGATGATGTCATCGGCCTGCTGGTACAGCTTGATGGCCTCCGCCTCGTTGGCGGTCTTGTCGGCCTGGTCCATCAGCGTCTCGAACTCTTCGTTGACGTAGGCGCCGTAGTTGGAGCCGTGGTCGATCGCGATCTTGGAGAAGATCGGACGGAGGTAGTTCTCGGCCGCCGGGTAGTCCATGGACCACGCCATACGGAAGGCGCCCTTGTACTTCTGGTCGCCCAGCTCGGTCAGCATGTCGCCGAACTTGGTGAACGGCTTGGCGGTGACCTCGATGCCGAGGTTCGCCTTCAGCTGGTTGGCGACGGCCTCGATCCACTCCTTGTGGCCGCCGTCGGCGTTGTAGCCGAGCTCCAGCTTGTTGCCGGGAACGCCACCCGCCTGGGTGTAGAGCTCCTTGGCCTTGGTCGGGTTGTAGGTACCGACCTCACCCAGGGCGCCCTTGCGGTAGCCGGGGATGATGGGGCTGATGAAGTCGTCGGCCGGCTTGCGGGTGCCGTTGAAGATGGTCTTCGAGATGGCTTCCCGGTCGATGGCCATGGAGATCGCCTTGCGGATCTCGACCTTGCCGAACGCCTCGGCGTTCGTCTTCAGCGGGAGGCCGATGTAACCGACGCCCGACTCCGGCTTGTAGAGGTAGCGGTCGCCGAACTCCTGGGAGACGGTGGCCATCGCCGAGATCGGGAGCTTGTCGACGATCTGGATGGTGTCGGCCCGAAGGTCGTTGTACGCCGTGTCCAGGTTGTCGTAGATCTTGAAGGTGACGCCCTCGAGCTTCGCCTTCTCGCCACCGAACTTGTCGTAGCGCTTGATCTTGATCTGCTTGTTGTGCTCCCAGGCGCCGTCCATCTGGAAGGCGCCGTTGCCGATCGGGGCCTCGCCGAACTTCTTCGGGTCGGCTTCGAAGGCCTTCGGCAGCGGGTAGAAGGCGTTGTAGCCCAGCATGGTCTTGAACTGGGAGAACGGGGCCTTCAGCGTGACGGTGAAGGTCTTCTCGTCGACGACCTTCAGGCCCTTGAGCTCGGTGGCGGTGGGCGTCTTGTCCTTGCCCGGCGCCAGCTCCTCGGAGCCCTCGATCTTGTCGAAGAAGGGCAGGCCCTCGGCAGCGTTGGCCTGGTTGGCGCCCCAGTTCCAGGCGCGGACGAACGACTGCGAGTCGACCTTCTCACCGTTGTGGAAGGTGTAGCCGTCCTTCAGCTTGATCGTCCAGACCTTCGAGTCCGTGGTCTCGATGGACTCGGCGACCGCGAGCTTCGGCTCGTTGGTCTTGTTGTCGTACTCGACCAGGCCGCTGAAGAGCGCGTTGAGAACCTCAGCGCCTTCGGACTCGGCGGTGTTCTGGCCCACCAGACCGTGCTGCGGCTCGCCGAGCACCACGGTGATGTTTCCACCGGACTTGCTGCCGGCCTCGTCCTTGCTGGTGCTGCAAGCCGTGGCAGCCATCGCCACGATGACGGCACCCGCGACCCACTTGGCGCTCGTTGCTCCGCGCATGGGTAATTGCCTCCTCAGGAGTCACTGTCGATACGTGAAGGGCCCGGAACCCGCTGACACCCCTGACAGCGAAATTTTCCGGCCCCATCGTGGTGCTCGTGAGTCGGCGCTCCCCACAGCGCGTGACCCATTGACCCGAGCTCAATGGAGCCATCCTCAGGGACGCCTAGTCCGTAAACCACACTTAAGTGGTCTCGTTTTCACAACATCACCCCATGCCCAAAACCCGAAATCCGGACAAACGGATAGGAGACAGACACGTGCGAAACGGACGGTTAGCTCACCTTCCGGAGTGTCACGGTCGGTATGCGGACACCTGAACCCATAAATCCGCTTGACAAACGGGAACGGCCCACCGTTCCGTCAACGGGCCATCAGGGCGCGTACGTCCCCGGCCTGCCCGGCACCGAGAGCCTCGTACAGACCGAGGGCATCCGTCCAGGTCCGCAGGGCACCTTTCTCATCGCCCGCACCGCGCCGGGCGCGTCCCAGCAGGACGAGGGCCTCGGCCCGGCCGGCCCGGTGGCCGGGCTCGGCCAGCAGTCCCGCCGCCTGCCCGGCCCGTTGCGCGGCGGCCTCGAACTCGCCCGCGTTCAGGCCCAGCTCGGCCAGCAGGATCAGCGCCCGGGCCTCGAACAGCCCGTATCCGCTGCGGCTCGCGGGCTCCCGCGCCGCCTCCGCGTACTCGGCCGCCTCCGCCTGCCGCCCCAGCCGCAGGCTGCTGTCGGCCAGCCCCAGCAGGGCCCTGAGCTCGGGGGTCCGGGCGTTGCAGCGCCGGGCCAGGCCGCGGGCCGTCTCGAAGTGGTTCAGGGCGACGCCGTGGTTGCCGAGGCTTTGCGAGAGCAGGGCCCGCCCGACGTACAGATACGACTCGGCGCGCACTTCACCGGTGGCGATCTCGAAGCCCTGGTCGATGTGGTCGAGGGCGCCCGACCGGTCACCCGACTGGATCATGGTGAGGGCGAGCCAGAAGAAGGTGTAGGCGAGATCGGTCTCGTTCCCGAGCCGCCGCTGCATCCCGGCCGCCCGATCGAGGGCCTCGCGGGCGCGCTGCGGCTGCCCGCTGTCGTAGAAGACCACTCCGAGATTGCGCCTGGAGATCGCCACGGCCGTCTCGAACCCCAGCCCCTCGTAGAGGGCCAGTGCTTCGGTGAGCCGCTCCTCGGCCTCGGCCAGCCGGCCCATCTCGTGCAGGATCGCCCCGACGTTGCCCGTCGCGATCGCTTCGGCGGCGCGGAAACCCGTACTGCGGCCGATCTCCAGACACCGCCGGCCGTGCAGCAGGGCATCGTTCAGATCGCCCATGTACCAGCTGCTGAGGCACAGGCTGTTGTGGGAGGCGCTCTGTCCCTGCGTCGATCCGATCGCGCGGTAGAGCTCCAGAGCCCGGTGGTCGTGGGACGCGCACAGCTCGTACTCGCTCTGGTTCAGGTACGCGCTCGCCAGGCTGCGGTGCGCGGCCGCCTGGCCGGCCAGGTTCCCGTCCGCCTCCGCCGCGGCGAGGCCCGCCGCTCCGACGGCGAGCCAGTCGACCGCGTAGGCCCGCCGCATCATGTACGGGCGCAGGGCGTCGGCGAGGGTCCAGGCGAGCTCGCGCGGGCCGTGTTCCGCGGCGCGCTGTACCAGGGCCACGGCGTTCGACCGCTCCGCGTCCATCCACTGCAGGGCTTCACCGGCGTCGGCGAAGCCGAGGCCTTCCCCGGCGCACTCCACCGGCAGGCGCAGGGTCTCGGGCTGCAACAGCCGGACGGCGCGGTCGGTGCTCCCCAGGTACCAGGAGTGCAGCCGGTCCAGGGCGGCGGCCTCCCCCGCCTGCCCCTCCTGTTCCCGGACCCGCTCGACGGCGTAGGCGCGCAGCAGGTCGTGGAAGGTGAACCGGCCGGGCGCGTGCTCTTCCAGCAGGTGGCTCCGTACGAGCTCCTCCAGCAGCCCCGCGGCGGCGGAGGGCTCCGCATCGGCCAGGGCCGCGGCGGCCGGCAGCGGGACGTCGCCGCCGGGGACCAGTCCGAAGAGGCGGAACATCCGGGCGGCGGCCGGCGAGAGCGCGGCGAAGGACGTGTCGAGCACGGCGCGGACCGCCGTCCCCTCGTCCCCCGGAACCTGGAGCACCCCCAGCCGGTCCCGGGTCAGCCGGGCCGCCTGGTCGGCGAGGGAGCGGCCGGGGTGGACGGCCAGGTCGGCCGCGGTGATCGCGACGGCGAGCGGCAGGTAGGCGCAGGCGGCGGTGAGGACGGCGGCGGCCGCGGGCTCGGCGGCGACCCGCTGCTCACCGATGATGTTGAGCAGGACCTCCTCGGCCTCGCCCGGCTCCAGCACCCGCAGCGGCAGCGGAGCCGCGCCTTCCCGCGCGACGAGCCCGGCCAGCGAATCACGGCTGGTCACCAGGACCAGGCACTCCGAGCTGCCCGGGAACAGCGGGCGGACCTGGTCCGCGCAGCGCGCGTTGTCCAGGACGATGAGCATCCGCTTTCCCGCGCACAGGGAGCGGTAGAGGGCCGCGGCCCGGTCCGCCTCCACCGGGATGTGCTGCGCCGGCACGCCGAAGGCCTGGAGGAAACCGCCGAGCGCGTCGATGGGCCGCAGCGGCCGGCCCGCGTCGTGGCCGCGCAGGTTCACGTACAGCTGTCCGTCCGGGAAGGCCTCGCGCCGGCGGTGTCCCCAGTGGACCGCGAGGGCCGTCTTCCCGGCGCCGCCCTGCCCGGTGAGCAGCCCGATCCGCACCACCCCCTCGGGCACGGTTCCGGTGGCGGGCAGCATCGCGTCGAGCCGCCGCAGTACTTCGCTCCTCCCGGCGAACGCCGGGGTGGATCCGGGCAGTTGGGCGGGCGGGGCCTGCCCGGACGGCGCGCTCGCGGGGCGCCGTACGGACTGCGCGCCCGCCTCGGTCCGCGGCGCGCGGGGTTCCAGGAGGGCGGGGTCGCCGGCCAGGACCCGCCGGTGCAGGGCGATCAGTTCGGGGCCGGGCTCCAGCCCCAGGTCGTGCACGAGCTGGGCGCGCGCCTGCTGGTAGGCGGTGAGCGCGTCGCCCCGGCGTCCCGAGCGGTACAGGGCGAGCATCAGCTGGCCGTGCAGCCGCTCGCGCAGCGGGTGGCCGGCGATCGCGGACTGGACGTCGATGATCACGTCCGCGTGGCGGCCCAGTCGCAGATCCGCCTGGACCCGGTTCTCGAAGGCGACCATCCGGGACTCGTTCAGCCGGGGCGCCTCGACCTGGGTCAGCCGGTCCGCGCGGCTCCCCGCCAGGGCCTCCCCGTGCCAGAGCGCCAGCGCCGCCCGCAGCCGGGCCGACGCCGTGGCGTCGTCCCCGCGCTCCGAGGCCTCGGCCGCGCCACGGGTCAGCCCCTCGAACTCCCGCAGGTCCAGGACCCCGTGGTCCAGCCGGAGCACGTACCCGCCGGGCTCGGTCGCCAGTACCTCCCGGTCGGCAGGGCCGCCGTGCAGGGCGTGGCGCAGCCGTTTGACGTAGTTCTGCAGGGTGGTGCGGGCCGTCGAGGGCGGCGCGGCGCCCCAGATCCCGTCGATCAACTCCTCGGCCGGAACCGGGCGGTCGGCGTTCAGCAGGAGCAGGGCGAGCAGATCCCGCTCCTTCGGAGCCGTGATCGCTATGGACCCTCCCCCGCATCGGACGTCCAACGGCCCCAGGATCCGATAGTGGAACAACCCGTCCCCCTCCCCCTACGCCCGCTCGGGCGTAGGGGGAGCCTACGGGAACGCCCCGGTCACCTCTCGCTCGTGCCTCGCTAGTGATCCGCTAGTGCCCCCTTCGCATGCTGACGCCACCTTGACCGCGCGACACCGGAGTTGCCTTCATGACCACGCCCGCGTCCGACCAGAAGAAGCTTCGAGTCGCCCTGGTGGAGCGCCATCCGCTGCTGCGGGCGGGCATCCGCTCGGCACTCGACGGCGCGGGGGGCATCGAGGTCGTCGCGGAGGCCGGGGAGGGCGGCCACGTGGTGCCCATGGTGCTGAGCGCTGCTCCCGACGTGGTCCTGATGGACCTGGACCTGCCCGGGTCCGCCTCGCTGGAGCTGTGCAGAACGCTGGTCCGTGATGCCGGGGTGACGGGGGTCCTCGGCATGACGGGCCGCGGCGACGACGAGGGGCTGTTGCGGTCGGCCCTCATGGCCGGGGTCCGGGGGTACGTGTCCAAGTCGGCGGGGGCGCACGAGATGGTCGGCGCGGTGCACATGGTGGGGAACGGGTTCATGGTCGCCGGTGACAGCGCGGCCCGGCTGGTCACGGGCCTGCTGCTGGGGCCCGGCCGGCGCACGGAGCACGATCCGCTGCCCATGCTGACCCGGCGCGAGCGGGAGATCCTGGACCTGGTGGCCCGCGGGTACGACAACCGCCGGATCGCGCGGGCCCTGACCCTGGCCGAGAAGACGGTGCGCAACCACGTCTCGGCCGTCTTCGCGAAGATCGGCGTCAACTGCCGTGCGCAGGCGGTGGTGTACGGGCGGGAGGCGGGCATGGGCCTGACGGGCTGACAGGTGGCGGGGGTGGGGCCGGGGCGGCCGGGTCAGTGGTATCCGGCCGCCTGGAGGTCGAACAGGGAGGCGTACAGGCCGTCCGCGTCCATGAGCTGCTCGTGCGAGCCCTCCTCGAGGACCCGGCCGCCGTCGAGCACCACGATGTGGTCGGCGGTACGGACGGCGGAGAAGCGGTGCGCGACCAGCAGCGAGGTGGCCCGGTTGCGGACGCTGCGCAGCACGTCGAACACCTCCGCCTCCGCGGCGGCGTCGATGGCGGCCGTGGGCTCGTCGAGGATCATGATCGGAGCCCTGCGGACCACCGCCCGGGCCAGGGCCACCTTCTGCCACTGGCCGCCGGAGAGCTGGTGGCCGCCGGGGAACCAGCGGCCGAGCTGGGCGTCGAGTCCGCGCGGGAGCCCGGCCAGGAACCCGCGGGCTCCGGCGGTCGCGGCGGCCTCCCACAGCAGGTGGTCCTCGTCCAGGGCGGACACCTCGCCGAAGCCGATGTTCTCCCGGACGGGTGCCTCGTACTGCTGGTAGTCCTGGAAGATCATCCCGATGTTCTCCCTGAGTTCGCTCAGCGAGTAGTCGGTGAGAGGCCGGCCATCGAGGAGGATGCTCCCGCCGGTCGGCTCGTAGAACCGGGTGAGGAGCTTGAGCAAGGTCGACTTGCCCGCCCCGTTCCTGCCGACGAGCGCCACGCAGGATCCCGCCGGCACGGTGAAGGAGACGCCGTCGAGTACCGCCCGCTCATCCCCCGGGTAACGGAACGAGACGTTCTGGAACTCGATGCCCCGGCGCAGAACGGACGGCAGGGGCAGTCCGTGCCGGTCGGCCGACGGCTGCTCCTCCATGTCCAGGAACGAGAACAGGTGGCCCAGGAAGAGGCTGTTCTCGTAGAGCTGCACCCCGCTCGTGCACAGTTGCCGCACCGATGCCTGGACCAGCGCGATGCCGGCGACGTTCCCTGCGAGGGCGCCCACCTGGCCGCTGTCCAGGGCGAGGCGCACCGACAGCACGATCGCCGCCGCCGTGGTGCCCGCACTGAGGAGCCCGAACAGCCCGCTGTACAGGGCCTGCCGGTCCTCGATCCGCCGGTCGGTCTCGTAGAACCCGTCGACCAGGGCCCGCGCCCTGCCCAGCAACAGCGGCACCAGACCGAACAGCCGCGTCTCCTTGTACGTCTGGTCGTTGGTCAGCAGGTGCTCCAGGTAGCCGAGCCGCCTGCGCCCTTCCGTCCGGGCGTGCTCCGCCGCGTGGGCGCGCCGGGTGAAGTGCAGGCCCACCAGCGCGGCGGGCACCGGGGCGAGACAGACGGCCAGGGCCACTGGCACGCTCATCCGCAGCAGCACCGCACCTATGGACACGAAGGACACCGCCGCGGAAGCCACCGCGATCAGGTGCGTGAAGACCTCGAGCGGGCGGAACACGGCGCCGCGCGTGGCCCGTTGCAGGCTGTCGTAGGTGTCCGGGTCCTCGAACTGGCGCAGGGACAGCCGCGCGGACTTCTCCATGAGCAACAGCCCGACCGCGTCCGGCAGCCGGCTGCGCAGCAGGGACTCCTGGTGGTCCCGCAGGACGACGAGGAAGTGGCTGACGACGGCCATGCCCGCCAGACACGCCCCCGCGGTCACGGCGGCTCCCGAACCGGTGTCGCGGGTCACCGCGTCCACGACGGACTGGAACATGACGGCGGTGGCGTACACCTGTACCGCCGGCAGGACCGCCGTGATCAGCGCGAGGACGGAGACCGACAGCACCTGGCGCGGGCTGATCCCCCACAGCAGCCGCAGGGCCCGGCCCCCGAGCCCGGTCACCGCCGGCCTTCCGACTGCGGACGGCCCTGGACGGCACGCAGCGCCAGCGCCCTCAGGTGGTGGCTGCGGACCTCGCCCTCCCGGTCGAGGCCCGCGAGCCGAATGCTCTGCATGTGGGCGAGGCTGTCGAGGATCTCCTGCTCCGTACCGATCAGCTGCCCGGACCGAGCCAGGTCGCGGACACGCGCTCCCGCAGCGGCCACCGCCCGGGCCTGCCCGGCGAGAACCGCGGCGAGATCGTGCGCCCACTGCCGGGCGAGCGGGTCCGGGTGTTCGTCCCACGGCGCGATCAGGTCGCACAGCGTGCGGCGCACGGTGCGGAAGCGCTCGCGGGTGTCCGCCGGGATCTCCTTGCCCGCGAGCTGGTGGGCTGCTCCGGGTGCGCTCCCCCACTGCCGGTGGAGCGCGTCCAGCGCGTACGCGCACACGATGTCGGCGTCCATGCCGGGGCGGCTGCGGAGAAGGCCCAGCAGCATGGTCGCCATGTCGCTGCTCGCTTCGAAGGCCGCCTCGGCGGCGTCCATCGCGAGCGGGCCGCCGTACCGTTCGGTCTCCCGGTCGTAGGAGACGACCGCCAGATCCGCGGCCAGACCCGCGTCGACCAGCCCCTTCGCCCAGCCGACGAGCCGGACCAGCGGCGCCGACGCGTCGGCCCCGGGAGCCCGCCGCACGCGTATCCGCAGGTGCGGGTGGGGGTCGCCGTAGCGGATGAAGAACCACCGGTCGATCAGGCCCTCCTCGCGCAGCTCCTGGACGAGCCGGGGGAGGCTGCCGCTGAGGATGTCCTCGTGCCGGGCGGCCGCCGCGTAGAGCTTCACGTGGGCCCAGTCGCCGCCGGCGGTCTGGCGCTTGGCGTGGACGGGGTCGGCGGCCAGGTCGCGGGCGGCAGCGATGGCGGCCGGGGAGACGACCGGGACCGGCTTCTCCACCGCCGACCTCCTGGCCAGCAGCGGTACGACGATCTCGTTCGCGTACGAGCGGCCGTGCGCGTCACGCAGCCAGGACGGCCGGGTGGGATCGGCCACGGATTCCTCCAGCACCAGGGCGCCGAGGCCGCCGGGCGCTTCGGAAGCGAACAGCGCGCGCTGGACCTCGTCCACGCACAGCGGGTTCGCCAGATCGAGGAGGATCCGGTGGTCGAACAGGCTCAGGTGGACCCAGCGGGGCACCTGCCAGGTCTGCCGCCATTCCCGGAACGCGTCGAAGAACCCGTCACGGTCCACGGCCGCGGTGTCGGCGCAGCCCTCGGGGAAACCCGGGACGTCGGAGCCGAACAGCCAGCGTGCGGGCTTGAGCACGATCCGTCCCCTGGTCACGCGCGGCAGGAACGGCGCCCGCTCCATGGCACCCCAGGAGAACTCGGCGAGCGGGGCCCAGCCGTCCTCCGAAGCCTCCAGCAGGAACCGGCACACGTTGGGTGCGGTACCCCAGTTGACGAGGTGGCTCTGGGTCACGTGCAGTTGCCGGTCGAGACGGGCCGACCGCAGGTAGAAGCGGTCCTGAGTCGCCCCCACGAGTACATCGGAGAGGTCGATCTGCTGTACGTCGCCGCCGGTGGGCGAGGCGTTGACGCATATCTCGTAGCGGCGGACCGGCGGGTGGATGGCCACGTTGCCTCGTCGCCCGTCCAACTGTGCGTAGTTCAGCTCGGCGAACACGGTGCCGGCGCCGAGCTCTTCCTCGGCCGTGGCGTACTCCTGGAGCACCTTCTGGAAGTTCTCGCCGAGCAGGTCGAAGAACCGCCCCCCGAAGCGGCCCCCGTCCCGGAGGGGTCCCGTACCCAGAACGAACTTCCAGTCACCGGCGTCCAGTTGTTCGCGCGATCCCGCGACGATCTGCCCCATGACGTCCAGCGACGGGCGGGCGTCCGGGCCCGGGCTTCCCTCGTCCCGCGGCTGCCACGCCGTGAGGAAGGCATCCGTGATCTCCACTTCAGGCTGCCCCTGGTGGAGCGCTGCGGCAGCGAGGGCTGCCAGCGCCTCCTCCTGCTCCCGCCGGTCAACCCTCGGGGCAGGGGTCAGGGGCAGCGCTCGGGGCGGAAACCTGTACGACTCGGGGGCGTCGAGGCCGGTCTCGGGATCCAGCAGGTCCAGGACGGGGACCTCCGCCCCCACGCCATAGCGTTCGAGGAACTCGCCGTGGTACACGGCGAGATGGTGCAGCCGGGTCGGCTGCACGAGTCGCAGCAGCACGTCGGCCGCGTCGGCGGCGTCGGCGGCCACCTGGGAGTGGAGGGTGGTGCCGCTGAGGTCGAGCCGTGCGTCCGCGTGGAACGGGCTCTCCCGGTGGCCGGGCACCACCACACGCTGGTGCTCGTACAGCTCCGCCAGCAGGCGGCTGCCTTCCTCGGGCGGGGCTTGGTCCGCTGCCGCGGCGAGGCGGCGGGTGCGGCAGAGAGCCCGGCGGTAGCGGCCGGCGGCGGCGAGGCCTTCGATGCGGTCGAGGACCGCCTGCTCGGGGCAGGGGTGGGTCAGGGCGGGCCGGAGGTCACTCGTCAGCATGCCCAGGTCCCACAACTGGTCCATCAGTCCCGTGATCTTCGCCTGCGGCACCGCGGGGAACTCCCGGGCCAGCGCGGTGATCAGCTCGGTCCAGCGCGGCCGGGCGGCGGCTCGGGCCAGGACGGCATCGACGGCCCGGGTGGCCCGGACACTGCTCGACTGCTGGTCCGCCGTGACCGATGCCTGGGCCACGGCCAGCGTGATGCGGTCGCCGGTGCGCTGGAGCAGCGGGTTGGCTCCGACCGTCAGCTCGCCCCGCAGCTCCGGGTCGCCCTCCATCTCCTTGATCAGTTCCATGAGCCAGCCCATGTCCGCGCGGGTCCTGGTGGCCGCCGGGCGCTCACCGGTGCGCGCCAGCGTGGTGGCTTCGCCGAACTCCCCCGCCTCCACCTGCGCGAACAGACCGTACGGGGTGGATCGGGAGCTCATTCTGGACAGGTAGCGCAGCAGCGAGGAATGCATCCGGTCGGCGGCTCGGCCGTCAACTCCCGGTGCGCTCTTCTCCAGCTCCGCCGCAAGGCTGTGGCTGGCCACGCGCACGGCCTGCCGCACCAGGGGCAACTCCCCCAGCGCCCAGAGGCGATCGCGGGCACTCCGGCCCAGGCCGTCGAGTGCCTCCACGTACGCGTCGACCGGCAGGGTCGGCGTACGGACGAGGAAGAATCCCGCCGGGGTGTACAGGGCGTCGAGGCCTGTCGGCGCGGTGCCGCTGGACCGGGTCATTGAGTCACTCTTTCCGCGGGGTGGGTCAGGCGATGAGCAGGGCGCGCTGCCATCGGCGGGAAACAGGGGCGTGCACGGTCCACAGCGCTGCGGCGACTCCGGCCGCGCCGCACAGGAAGTCCGGGTTGTCGATCCGCAGGTCGGGCGGCTCGTGGTTCTGTACGCCGAAGGCCAGGTCGTCCCCGCAGTGGGCGAGCAGCCGCTCTGTCAGCAGGGGGAGGAAAGTCCGGGCCAGAGCGCTGTCCGTGCCGCGGGCGAAGACCCCGCAGATCGCGAGCAGGCCTGCCAGCCCGTGGCAGAGCGTGGGCGCGAGGCCGTCCAGGTGCCCCTCGGCACGGCGCAGCGACGCCTCGAACGCTGTGACGGAGAACCCCCGAAGCCGGTCGTCCCCGAGCGAGTCCGCCGCGATGAGCAGGGCCGCGGCGATACCGGGCGCGCCGTAGCACCAAGCGGTCCTGGACGGGTGCGATGCCCGGCCCCGCCGGCCGTCCGGCTCCAGCGGGACCCCATTGGGCCAGTCGACGCCGAAGTCGTCCGGCATGGTGGCCGACGTCAGCAGGCCGACCGCGGCGCCGATCGCCTCCCGCATGCCGGGGCGGCGGTATCCGGCCCGCCAGGCCAGGGACAGTGCGGCCAGCGGCCCCGGGATGCCGTGTGCGAGGCCCAGGTTGATGTACCCGTGTGGGTACTCGTCCCGGTATCCGGGCAGCGGGAAGTTCTCCGGGGGGATGGTCCAGCGGGACTCCGCGCCGTCCCTGGGAGGGGTGCAGAGCCTGATCAGCGCGTCGATGAGGTCATGGACGCAGTCGCGCAGGTTGTCGTCCGGTACGGGTACGGAGACGAGGTGGCCGAGGATGCCCGCTGCTCCTTCGAGGACGTCGTACTCGTCGAACCTCGCGCGGCCGTCGACGACCGTCCCGCTCCGCGCCCGCACCTGATCGGCAAGGGAAACGTGCAGGCTGTGGAGCGGGCTCCGGTACCGGTGGTCGTCGGCCGCGAACTCCGAGAGGGCGAGGGCGAGACCGGCCGACCCGGCGACGATGCCGTGGCGGACCAGAGGGACGTCGTGGGTGCTGCGCACCGACCGGATCAGGGTGTCGTGCGCGGCTCGGCGCCAGCGTGCGCCGGAATCGGGATCAGCGGACGAGGCCGTGCGCAGCAGCAGTGCGATGCCCGCGTCACCCGCGAGGAGCGAGCTTTCGCTGCGCCGGCCCGGCGTGTTGGGGTCCTCGATCGATGCGGCGACGCGGTCGGCCACGAATGCGGGGTCGGCAAGGCGCGACGTGATCAGGGCCGCGGTGCGCCGGGCCTGCTCCGCGAGCGTGCGCTCCGTCACCGCTCGTAGCCGAAGGTGTCGAGCAGGTGGCCGAACCGGGCTTCGAACTGTTTCACGTGGCGCGGTGCGAAGGCCTCTCGCCAGCGTCCGGTGCGGCCCTTGTTCAGGGTGAAGGATCCGGGGTTGAAGATCGAGTCGGAGACGGCTTCGATGTCGACGTCCTTGTCCAGCCAGTCGGCCACCCGCCGGACCGCGTTCAACTGCACCTCGCGGCTTCCACCGCCCTGCGGGCCTACGAGTTCCTCGAAGGAGACTCGGCAGACGTTCGGGTGGTGGAGAAAACTGATGGCGGACTCGAAGTCCGACAGCAGCGGCATCTGCGGGTCGGACAGCGCGTAGTCCAGCTTCTTCCCGTAGTCCTCGATCGACTCCAGGACCGGCCCGAAGATGGCCGACTCCGGGTACCTCATGAACGTGAGCCCGTTGTTCCGCGAGAAGAAGTCCACCAGCGAGACGAGGACGTCCCTCGGGTCCCGGTAGTTCAGGATCACCTTGGGCGAGCCGGTGTTCGTCCACTCGGCCAGGAACGTGTTGTCCATCCGCCAGACATCCACCGAGTGGAAGATCCAGCTCACGCCGGCCGGGGTGGTGGAGAACGGAGCGGTCCAGATCTCGGGGCGCATCGTCGGGCCGAACCGCGCCTCGGGTGCGATCGCCTCGACATGGGGAAGAGGCGTCACGGCCAGACGCGTCTGCCAGGCCCAGGCCAGCTGGAGCCAGACCTGGTCCGTGGTGCGGATGAAGCCGTCCCGGTCCCGCTCGTGGTCGAGTGCCTCGAATTCGGCAGGATCGAGAAACTGTTCTGCCATGTCGAGCCGCTCGCGGACGCTGAAGGCCGGCCGGCCGTCCGACGGCGGCACGGGCTCACCGTAGACGCCGTAGCCGAGCCGCACGAGCAGCTCTTGCACCAGGTGTGTTCCGCACTTCCGAGGCGATATGACAAAGACTCGCTCGCTGGACATTTCTGACCCCTTTGCACAGGCAGGGCGACGGCCCGCCCTTTCGGGCAGGCCGTCTCGGATCCACTGACCCTTTTACTTGCAGCTGATCGAGGGAGGGATGCAGTAGTCACACGTACCCCGGCACGAGTACCAGTTGCTGAAGCCGCCCTCGATGGACGCGATGTCGGAACTCACCGCGATGCGCACATCCAGATCGAATTCATCGACATCGAATCCCTGGACGGCCGGCTCCATGACCAAGACTGACATTGTTCTCTCCTCAGAGAATTATTCGGCTGGTTCGAGAAACATAATGGCCCGATCCTTGTCCCGAATTCCCGGTGCAGATGTCCCGACCATGTCCCGGCTTTTCTCACTCCAAGAGCCCGGCCGCCGTCAATTCGGAAAGGCAGGCGTCGACATGGGTGCGCGCCGACTCGGAATCCACCCCTGCGCGTCGCCCGTATTCACCGCGCACGGATCCCACGTCGCGCCCGTCGCACAGCGAATAGATGAGCCATGACCGCGCGTTGAGCCAGTGCATCGCGGCGGTGTCCGTGTTCACCAGGAGCAGTTCCCCCCGCTCGGGCAGCGGCCGGGCCATCGCGCACGCGGTACGGCGTACCACCGCGCCCTCCGGCACGGCCGGCGGCTGCGCCGGGGCCACGCCCGCCACCCCCGTGGGCGGCGTGACCCCGGCGTCCTCGTGCACCAGGTGCAGTGCGTCGAGGAGCCAGCTCAGGAACCGCCGGCCGTCGGGCGTCAGGCGGTCCTCCGGCAGGCCGAGGACGTACCCGGCCAGGTAGCGGGCCCGCTCCAGGCTCGACCCGTAGGTGCCGTTGCGGGCCGCCTCCGTGCCCGGGCTCACCTCGTCGACGACCTCCCCCGACGGCGGATCCCCGAATTCCGCCCGGAGCGTGTCGTCCGCGTGCCGGGCGGCTTCCTGGAACACCAGCATGTGGACGTAGAAGTGGAGCGCCACGAGCACCCGTACGAGCCGCCAGGACGTCTGCCGCCACGGGATCGGCACGGACAGGTCCGCGTCCCGCAGGAGCGCGCCCGAGCGCAGCGCGTCGAAGAGCTTGAGGTGGACGCCCTCGTGCAGGAGGGTCTCGGCGGCCGTCCACGGGTCGGCGAGCCGCTCCGGCGCCATCAGGATGGCCGACGGGAGGGGGTCGCCGCCCGAGAGCGACTGGAGGGGGCCGTCGGCCGACTCGCCCCGGGTGAAGCCCACGACGGAGACGTGCCGCAGCACGCTGGGCCCGACCTGCGGGAGCAGCCGCGTGAGCAGGTCGGCCCCGCGGGTCAGCCGCCGGCACATCTCCGGGGTCGGGATGACCGGGTCCGCCGCCGGCCCGCCCTCGATGCTGCCGTCGTAGAGCCGGCGCAGCCGGGCCGACAGCCCGCCCGGCACCCGGTCGGCCGGGCTCATCTCGGTCCACAGCCAGGCGGGCCCGTGCTCCGGCCACGGCCTGACGTGGGGGGTGGCCATCCGCTCGCACGGCCCCAGGCCGTCCGGGTCGAGCGGCAGGCGGGCGGCCACTTCGCCCAGGCCGAGGGCGCCCGAGTAGCCGTTCTCCAGCTTGACCACGTCGTCCTCGAAGGCGTTGCGCAGGACGGGGTCGCCGAGCAGCGGGAGCAGCTGCTCGCGGTCCATGAGGGACAGGCGCCGCAGTACGTCAGGGTGGCGGGTGTCCTTCCGCGCCAGCAGCTGCAGGCCGAGGACGAAGCGGGCCACGTTGCGTTCTGCGATGGCCCCGGAATCACCGAACCGGCCGTCGGCGACCAGAGTTGCGTCCGCGCGGCCGATCTTCTCTCGGGAGGAATGACGTGAGGCTACAAGCGACATCGAAAGCACCGTCCGGTACGGAATGCGGGAAGCGGAAATCGGGAAACGGGAAGCGGGAAGCGGGGAGGGGGCCGAAAAGGAAAACCGGGGGGTGCCCGGAACTGGCACCCCCCGGTCCGGCGTCACGCTCAGGCAGCGGCCGGTGTCGCCCAGTAGGCGGGAATCCAGGCGCGCTCCTCCGCGGCATCCCGTCCGATCTGCGGGACGCTCTCGACCGCCAGCCAGTTCTGCGCGATGGCCGGGAATTCGATCTCCAACTGCGGCATCAGCTTCTCCTCTCGCCGGCTCCCCCTGGAGCCGACTTCGCCAGGATGCTCGAATCCGGTCCTGACCTGCATGAGGCGGCTGTCCCGTACTTGTCCCGGTACCGGAAATCCGGCAGGGCACAAAAAAGCCCGGCCCCGCACGGAATTCCGTGCGGGGCCGGGCTGTGAGCCGCTTACAGCTCAAGCGCCTACTTGGCGGACTTGGCGCGCGACGCGGTGCGCGAGCGCTCCTTCTGGTCCAGGACGACCTTGCGGATGCGGACGGCCTCCGGGGTCACCTCGACGCACTCGTCGTCGCGGCAGAACTCCAGGGACTGCTCCAGGGAGAGCCTGCGCGGCGGAATCACGTTCTCCGTGTTGTCCGCGGAAGCCGCACGCATGTTGGTGAGCTTCTTCTCCTTGGTGATGTTCACGTCCATGTCGTCGGAGCGCGAGTTCTCACCGACGATCATGCCCTCGTACACCTCGGTGCCGGGCTCGGTGAAGAGCACACCGCGCTCCTGCAGGTTGATCATCGCGAACGGCGTGACCGAACCCGCGCGGTCCGCGACCAGCGAACCGTTGTTGCGGGTGACCAGCGGGCCGAACCACGGCTCGTGGCCCTCGTGGATGGAGTGGGCGATACCGGTACCGCGGGTGTTCGTCAGGAACTCCGTACGGAAGCCGATGAGGCCGCGGGACGGGACGACGAACTCCATGCGGACCCAGCCGGAGCCGTGGTTCGACATGTTGTCCATGCGGCCCTTGCGGACGCCCATGAGCTGCGTGACCGCGCCCATGTGCTCCTCGGGGACGTCGATCGTCATGCGCTCGACCGGCTCGTGCACCTTGCCGTCGATCTCCTGCGTGACGACCTGCGGCTTGCCGATGGTCAGCTCGAAGCCCTCGCGGCGCATCTGCTCGACCAGGATGGCGAGCGCGAGCTCACCACGGCCCTGGACCTCCCAGGCGTCCGGACGCTCGGTGTCGAGGACGCGCAGCGAGACGTTACCGATCAGCTCGCGGTCGAGGCGGTCCTTGACCTGGCGCGCGGTGACCTTGCGGTCCTTGACGGCGGACTTGGCGTCCGCGCCCTTGCCCGTGCCGCCGCGGCCGACCATCGGGGAGGTGTTCGTACCGATGGTCATGGAGATCGCCGGCTCGTCCACCGAGATCAGCGGCAGGGCGATCGGGTTCTCCGGGTCGGCCAGGGTCTCGCCGATCATGATCTCGGGGAAACCGGCGACCGCGCAGATGTCACCCGGGCCCGCCACCTCGGCCGGCTTGCGGGTGAGCGCCTCGGTCATCATCAGCTCGGTGATGCGGACGTTGGAGATGGTGCCGTCACGCTTGATCCACGCGACGGTCTGGCCCTTGCGCAGCTCGCCCTGCTCGACGCGGACGAGCGCGATGCGGCCGAGGAAGTTGTCGGCGTCCAGGTTGGTGACGTGGGCCTGGAGGGGGGCCTCCTCGTCGTACACCGGGGCGGGGACGTGCTCCAGGATGGTGGAGAAGAACGGCTCCAGGCTGTCGCTGTCCGCGGGGACGGTGCCGTCCTCCGGCTTGGTCAGCGAGGCCACGCCGTCACGGCCGCAGGCGTAGACGATCGGGAACTCGATCTGGTCCTCGTCCGCGTCCAGGTCCAGGAAGAGGTCGTACGTCTCGTTGACGACCTCGTCGATCCGGGAGTCCGGACGGTCCGTCTTGTTGATGCAGAGGATGACCGGCATCTTCGCCTGCAGGGCCTTGCGCAGGACGAAGCGGGTCTGGGGCAGCGGACCCTCGGAGGCGTCCACCAGCAGAACGACGGCGTCCACCATCGACAGACCGCGCTCGACCTCACCACCGAAGTCGGCGTGGCCGGGGGTGTCGATGATGTTGATCGTGATCGGGGCCCCGCCGTCCTTGGGGTGATACTTCACCGCCGTGTTCTTGGCGAGGATCGTGATGCCCTTCTCACGCTCCAGGTCGTTCGAGTCCATCATGCGGTCGTCGAGCTGCTGGTGGGCGGCGAAGGCACCGGCCTGCTTGAGCATGGCATCGACGATGGTCGTCTTGCCATGGTCGACGTGGGCGACGATGGCGACGTTACGGATGTCGTGGCGCGTGGGCACTTCGGCGCTTCTCCCGGGATCGTGGATGGCGTCGCGTACGGCCTGGCACGCGCGCCTCGGCCGGGCGAAAACCTGCCACGGCCTTACCCCATGGTACGTCGCGCGGCGGGAACCGCCCGCCGGGGGGTCTGTCAAGAGGCCGGACGAATGAGGACGGCCGGGTGCCGTGTGGGGGGCACCGGCCGTCGGTCCTGCCGGAAATCGTGCGGGTCAACGGGTGTCTACGACCTTGCCCGCCGGAGATCCGGCGGGCAAGGGACTTGAGTCACATCTGAGCTTGGAAGCCGAAGGTCAACCTGACAGGCACCGCTTTGTCACCACTTCTTCGCCCACTCTCCTTCTGCGCCTACTTCTGCTTGTCCTTCGCCGTCGCGGGCTTCTTCCAGCCGATGTCCTGGAAGCGGGGGGTGCCGAGCCCGAAGGCGCCGGCGTTGGCCAGGGACGGCTTGACGGCCACCAGCTCCGGGCGCTGGTAGAGCGGGACGGAGCCGGCGGCGGCCCAGATCCGGGCGTCCGCCTTGCGCATCAGCTCACGGGCCTGCTCCTCGTCCAGCTCGCCGGCCGCCTGGTCGAAGAGCTGGTCGATGTGGTCGGTGCCGACCCGTGTGTAGTTCTGTTCGACGAGGAGCGAGCCGTCGGCGGCCGGCTCCGGCTTGGCGAAGATCGGCCGGGCGTCGGTGGCCGGGTAGGCGGTCGCGGGCCAGGAGTAGAGCGCCAGGTCGTACTGGCCCGAGGCGATGTGGTCCTTGAAGAAGCTCTCGTCGGCCACCTTCTTGATCTCGGTGTTCACCCCGACCTTCCGGAGCATCTGGGCGATCCGCTCGCCGACCGCGCGCAGGGCCTCCGATCCGGGGCCCGCCGGCAGCACGAAGCGCAGGTCGAGCGGCTTGCCGTCCTTGGCGAGCATCGCGCCGGAGGTGCGGGCGGCCTGCTTGGCCGGGGCCGGGGTGCCCGTGGCGGGGTCGGCCGGCTCGGCGGCGGCCCCGGCGGCCTCACCCGCCTCGGCGTCCTTGCCGTCGTCTGCGGCGGCCGCCGCGGCGGCAGCGGCAGCGGCCTGGGCGCGCAGGAAGGCCTCCTGCCGGGCCCCGAACGGCCCCGGTGCGAGCACCGGGGACGGCTGGTCCTGGGCCGCCCCCGGCCCGTCCGGCACGAAGGCGTACGCCGCTCCCTCGGAGAGGGCGCGGTGCGTGCCGCCGTGGTCGCCGTTGCGCTCGTCGTCCTGGCCGACGATGTAGAGCCCGTCATTGCCGGTGCCGGGGCCCTGGGGGGTCTTCGCGTCGTCCTGCGGCGCGCTCTCCGGCCCCGCCTTGGTGCCCGCCGGTTCGGTGATCTTGCCGCCTCGGCGCCAGCCCGCGTCCGCGAGGAGGGCCTGGGCCGCCTGGGTGTCCTGGCCGCCGAGGGCGTCGCTGTTGTCGGCGTACGCCGGCTGCCCGGCCAGTGCCACGTGGCTGCCGACCGGCTTCGCGGGCAGGCCGAGCGGCTTCAGCACGATCTCGGCCAGCTCCTTGCGGTTCAGCGCCCGCGCCACCGCCCGGCGCACCCGCTCGTCGGACAGCGGACCGGCGGCGCCGTTCATGGCGAGCTGCGTGTAGGCCGGCTCCAGGGACTTGCGGACGGTGAACTTGCGCAGGGCCGCCTGCTCGTCGGCGTACCGCTGGACCGAGGCGACGTGCTTCTTGCGGCTCTCCGTCTCCGCCAGGGCCTTCTCCTCGTCCGCACCGAAGGCGATCGCCCAGGACAAGGTGGCCTGCGCGGCGGTCATCGAGGCGCCGGGGCCGTGGGCCGGGGCCCCGCCCGCGCCCGTACCGACCGCACCGCCCGCGCCGCCCCGCTTCGCGTCCCGGTGGGCGAGCGCGATCCGGTCGGCCCCGGAGCGGTCGATCTCCGCCAGATCGACCTTCCCGGCGGCCAGCGCGGCCGGGCGTTCCGCCCGGGGCACCGCCGTCAGCACCAGGCTGTCCAGCTTGGCCGGCCGGCCCCACCAGCGCGGGTTGCGGGTCAGCGCGGCGGTACCGGTCTTCTTGTCGATCGCCCCGAGGCCGAAGGGTCCCGCGGTGACCTTGAGGGCGCCGCGGGCCCCTTCGTTGAAGGCCTCCGGGGTGGCGGTGACCTGCTTGGGGTACAGGGGGCTGAACAGGGAGCGCCAGTCGGCGTACGGCTTGCCGAAGGTGACCTTGACCTCCAGGTCGGTCTTGCCCCGCTCGATCTTCTCGATCCGCTCGTAGCCGGCGTTGCGGGCCGTCCAGAACGCCGAGTCCTTGCCGTTCAGGGCCCGCCACTGCGCGACGAAGTCGGGGGCGCCGATCTCGCGGCCGTCGCTCCACACCGCCTGCTGGTTCAGCTTGTACAGGACGACCTGCTTGGGCTCCCGCTCGACGACCTCGGCCTTCTCCAGGTAGTCGGGATTGGCCACCGGCCGCCCCTTGGCGTCCAGCACGAACAGCTGCGGCAGCACGGCCGCGGCGATCCGGTTGGTGGTGGCGTCCGCGTCGGCCTGGAAGGTGTTCAGGGTCTGCGGCAGGGAGTCCACCGCCCAGCGCAGCACACCCCCGTCCGCGACCTTGTCGCGCGCGGTCAGCGCGATGTCCGGTCCGGCTGCGACCGGCCCGCCCTCGTCGTCACCCGCGCCGCAGCCCGTGAGGAGCGGCAGTGCGAGGACTCCCGAGGTCAGGAGCGCCAAGGACCTGCGCCTTCTCTGGGACATGGGTGGTACCTCCGGGGGCGGGGCGTGCGGGAAGCATGATCACGTTCGGCGGTATATGGAGCTGATCACACCGGTTGCCGGAATCCACTGAAATCGACGGCCCGCCACACCCCCCGCAGCCGCCTCGCGCCACGCCGCTAACCCCACCCGTGCGGACCAATCCCGCTTGCGCGCCGAAGAGCGTTCCCTCGGAAGAGGGATGAGAATGGGGTCCAGGGAGGGGCGCACAGTTCACGCCTGCGCGCCCGCAATCGCTGCACGTCCCTTCACAACCGGGGACGTGAAGGGCGACACTGCCAGGCGCACATGAGCGTTGCCACCGCACCCTGCGGAAGTGAGGGCAAGAATCATGTCCCTGCAAGACGATCTGAATGCCGTACGGCGCAACCTGGACGAGCTGACACGCAAGGTCGAGCAGCTGGAACAGAAGGCCAAGGGGAAAGCTCCGGCGACCCCGCGGACCGGCACCGCCCCGCCGGACCCGTCACGGATGGTGACGGTCCCCGACACCCCGTACGACAGCTCGCTGTGGACGGACACCGACGACGAGGGCCTGGGCGCCCGCGACCGCCGCGCCCCCTGACGTCCCCGCGACCCGCGAGCACCCCCGTACGCCCTTCACCCATCTGGCCCGGCCGCCCCCGGCGGCCGGGCCTCCTGGGCCCGTCACTCCTCCCGGAGTCTCCTTTGGCCACAGGCACACAACCACCCCAGCAGCGGCCCGGCGGCGTCCACGACGCCTCCCGGGCCGCGATCACCGCCCGGCACCTGCGGACCGACCGGTGGTGGCTGGCCCCCGCCGGCACCGCGGCCGGGCTGCTCGCCTTCATCGTCTACTCGACGTGGCGGGCCTTCGCGAACGCCGACTACTACGCGGCCCCGTACGTCTCGCCGTTCTACTCGCCCTGTCTGGCGGAGAACTGCGTCCCGATGAAGGACGGCCCCAACTGGGAGATCTTCGGCAGCTGGTGGGGCCTGTCCCCCGCCCTGCTGATCCTGGTCTTCCCGCTGGGCTTCCGGCTGACCTGCTACTACTACCGCAAGGCCTACTACCGCGGGTTCTGGGCCTCGCCGCCCGCCTGCGCGGTCGCCGAACCGCACGCGAAGTACACCGGCGAGACCCGCTTCCCGCTGGTCTTCCAGAACATGCACCGGTACTTCTTCTACGCGGCGCTGCCGGTCGCGGGGATCCTCACGTACGACACCGTGCTGACCTTCCGCGACGAGCACTACGCCTGGGGCCACATGGGCCTGGGCACGCTGATCTTCCTCGTCAACATCGTGCTGATCTGGGCCTACACCCTGTCCTGCCACTCCTGCCGGCACATCATGGGCGGCCGCCTCAAGCACTTCTCGAAGCACCCGGTGCGCTACCGGCTGTGGGGCTGGGTCAGCCGTCTCAACACCCGCCACATGGAGCTGGCGTGGGCCTCCCTGATCAGTGTCGCCCTGTGCGACTTCTACGTGTACCTGGTGGCCAGCGGCGCCTTCACCGACCCGAGGATCTTCTAGATGACTCAAGTGGAACGGCAGCAGTGGGACGTGGTCGTGGTCGGCGCGGGCGGCGCCGGGCTGCGGGCCGCGATCGAGGCCCGCGAGCGCGGCGCCCGTACGGCCGTGATCTGCAAGTCCCTGTTCGGCAAGGCCCACACGGTGATGGCGGAGGGCGGCATCGCCGCCTCCATGGGCAACGTCAACGAGGGCGACAACTGGCAGGTGCACTTCCGCGACACCATGCGCGGGGGCAAGTTCCTCAACCAGTGGCGGATGGCAGAGCTGCACGCGAAGGAGGCCCCGGACCGGGTCTGGGAGCTGGAGACCTGGGGCGCGCTCTTCGACCGCACGCCCGACGGGAAGATCTCCCAGCGCAACTTCGGCGGCCACGAGTACCCGCGCCTCGCGCACGTCGGGGACCGCACCGGCCTGGAGCTGATCCGCACCCTCCAGCAGAAGATCGTCCAGCTCCAGCAGGAGGACTTCAAGGAGTACGGGGACTACGAGGCCCGGCTCAAGGTCTTCCAGGAGTGCACGGTGACCCGCGTCTTGAAGGATCGCGGCCTCACGGACGGGGAGAGGGTCTCGGGGACCTTCTGCTACGAACGCGAGTCCGGCCGCTTCTTCGTCCTGGAGGCCCCGGCGGTCGTCCTGGCCACCGGCGGGATCGGCAAGTCCTTCAAGACAACCTCCAACTCCTGGGAGTACACCGGCGACGGCCACGCGCTGGCCCTGCTCGCGGGCGCGCCCCTGCTGAACATGGAGTTCGTGCAGTTCCACCCGACCGGCATGGTCTGGCCGCCGTCGGTGAAGGGGATCCTCGTCACCGAATCGGTGCGCGGCGACGGCGGGGTGCTGCGCAACAGCGAGGGCAAGCGGTTCATGTTCGACTACATCCCCGACGTCTTCAAGGAGAAGTACGCCGAGTCGGAGGAGGAGGGCGACCGCTGGTACGAGGACCCGGACCACAACCGGCGACCTCCCGAGCTGCTGCCGCGCGACGAGGTGGCCCGGGCCATCAACTCCGAGGTGAAGGCGGGCCGCGGCTCCCCGCACGGCGGGGTGTTCCTGGACGTGTCCACCCGGATGCCGGCCGAGAGGATCAAGCGGCGGCTCCCGTCGATGTACCACCAGTTCAAGGAGCTGGCGGACGTGGACATCACCGCGGAGCCGATGGAGGTCGGCCCCACCTGCCACTACGTGATGGGCGGCATCGCGGTCGACTCGGACACCGCCGCCACGGTCGGGGTGCCGGGGCTGTTCGCGGCGGGCGAGGTCGCGGGCGGGATGCACGGCTCGAACCGGCTCGGCGGCAACTCCCTGTCCGACCTGCTGGTCTTCGGGCGGCGGGCGGGGCTGCACGCGGCGGAGTACGCCTCCGGCTCCGGCGTGCGCCCGGAGGTCACCCAGGCCGAGATCGACGCGGCCGCCTCGGAGGCGCTGGCCCCGTTCCACGCGGAGGACGGCGCGGAGAACCCGTACACGCTCCACCAGGAGCTCCAGACGACCATGAACGACCTGGTCGGCATCATCCGCCGGGCGGGCGAGATGACCGAGGCCCTGGAGAAGCTGGCGGGCCTGCGCGAGCGGGCCGCCCGGGCCGGAGTCGAGGGGCACCGGCAGTTCAACCCGGGCTGGCACCTGGCCCTGGACCTGCGGAACATGCTGCTGGTCAGCGAATGCGTGGCCCGCGCCGCCCTGGAGCGCACCGAGAGCCGGGGCGGGCACACCCGCGAGGACTGCCCGGCGATGGAGCGCAGCTGGCGCCCGGTGAACCTGCTGTGCAGGCCCGTGGTGCCGGCCCCGGCGGATCCGGCCGCCGACCGCATCGCCCTCGAGCGCACCCGTACCGACCCCATCCGTTCCGACCTGCTCGCGCTCTTCGAGAAGGAAGAGCTGGTCAAGTACCTCGCCGAAGAGGAGCTGTACGCATGAGTACGTACGACGCGAGCTTCCGGATCTGGCGGGGGGACGCGGAGGGCGGGGAACTGCGGGACTTCACCGTCGAGGTGCACGACGGCGAGGTGGTCCTGGACATCGTCCACCGGCTGCAGGCGACGCAGGCCTCGGACCTCGCGGTGCGCTGGAACTGCAAGGCGGGCAAGTGCGGCTCGTGCAGCGCGGAGATCAACGGCCGGCCGCGGCTGCTGTGCATGACGCGGATGTCGACATTCGAGCGGTCCGAGACGATCACGGTCACCCCGCTGCGCGCGTTCCCGGTCATCCGCGACCTGGTCACGGACGTCTCCTTCAACTACCAGAAGGCCCGGGAGGTCCCGGCCTTCGTCCCGCCGGAGGGGGTGGCCCCGGGCGCGTACCGGATGCAGCAGATCGACGTGGAGCGCTCGCAGGAGTTCCGCAAGTGCATCGAGTGCTTCCTGTGCCAGGACACCTGCCACGTGGTGCGGGACCACGAGGAGAACAAGACCGCCTTCGCCGGTCCGCGGTTCCTGATGCGGGTGGCGGAGCTGGACATGCACCCGCTGGACGCGGCGGCGGCCGAGGGCCTCGACCGCAAGCGCACCGCGCAGGAGGAGCACGGGCTGGGCTACTGCAACATCACCAAGTGCTGTACGGAGGTCTGCCCCGAGGGCATCAAGATCACCGACAACGCCCTGATCCCGCTGAAGGAGCGGGCGGTGGACCGCAAGTACGACCCGCTGGTGTGGCTCGGAAGTAGGATCCGCCGCCGTTCCGACACCGAGTAGTCCGAGCGCGGTACACAATGCCCCCTGAAAGAACGCCGGTTGACGTGATGTCAGGGGGCCTCGTGGCGCAAGCGGGGGATGTGCTGGCAGGCCGGTACCGACTCGAGCAGCGGCTCGGGCACGGCGGCATGGGCGAGGTGTGGCGCGGCCTCGACCTGGCGCTGGGCCGGTCCGTGGCGGTGAAGCTGCTGCTGGAGGTGGTGACCAGCCACGAGGCCGTCGTCCGCTTCCGGCGCGAGGCCACCATCGGGGCCCGGCTCCAGCACCCGGGGATCACGGTCGTGCACGACGTGGGACAGCACGACGGACGGCCTTTCATCGTGATGGAGCTCCTCGCCGGCGAGGACCTGGCCTCGGTGCTGGCCCGTACGCGGGGAGGGCTGCCGGTCGATGACGCGCTCGGGCTGGCCGCCCAGACGGCGGAGGCGCTGTCCGTGGCGCATGCGCAGCAGGTCGTCCACCGCGACCTGAAGCCCGGCAACCTCTTCCTGCTGCCCGGAGGGCGGCTGAAGATCTGCGACTTCGGCATCGCGCACTCCTCGGAGTTGACGGCGGGCCTGACGGTCCCGGGCCGGATGTTCGGCACGGCCCCGTTCATGGCCCCCGAGCAGGTACGGGGCGAACACGTGGACGCCCGGTCCGATCTGTACGCGCTGGGGTGCGTGCTCTACGCCCTGCTCAGCGGAGAGCCGCCGTTCGGACTGGCCGAGCCGTTGTACCTGCTGTTGCGCCGACAGGTCGAGGATGCCCCGCGCCCGCTGGGCGTGTCCCCCGCACTGAACCGGCTGGTGCTGGCCCTGCTGGCGAAGGCCCCGGCGGACCGGCCGGAGTCGGCGGAGGCGGTGGCCAAGGCGCTGCGGGAGCTGATGGGGGCGGGCGCCGCGGCCCGGGCGCCCGGGCCGGCCGCGGCGGGCCCGGGCGCCGGGGTGCCTGCGGCTGCCGAAGTCCCCCAGTCTTACGAGGCGTTCCTGCGGGAACTGGTGCTGGAGGCTGCGGAGGGGGTGCGTGCCGACCCCGGCACCGGGGAGTTGCGCGTGAAGGCCCTGGCGGTCGGCGCCGACGCCGCGGCACGCTTCGACGCGGGCCTCGCGGGCCGGCTGCTGGCCGATGCCGAGCTCTGCGCCTGGACCGAGGGCAAGGGCGACGGGGCCCGGACCGCCGAGCTGCTGACCGTGCTCGCCCGGCACACCTACCCGCACGCCCCGGCGCGCACGGAACGGCTGCTCACGGATGCCCAGCAAGCGCTGTTCACGGTGTTCGGCCCGAACCGCGAGGGCCCTCTGCGCAAGGTCGTGCAGGAGCTGGCGGGGGTCGCCCCGGAGCGCGCTGCTCAGCTGGCGCTGCGCCTCTTCACCGGCCAGGCGGGCGACCGGGTCTGGGCCCGCATCGTGGTCGCCACCGCCGCCCGCAACGACCTCGAGCTCGCCGAGCGGCACCTGCCCCGGATCGGCGGCGCCGGGCTGCGCGCCGCCACCGAGTCGGAGATCGTCGGGATGATCGCGGCCAAGGACCTGGCCGCCGGGCTGCGCCGCGCCGAGCTGATCCACCACCCGGGCGCGCGCGCCTTGGCCATGCTTCGGGTGACGCAGGCCCACGAGGGCGTCGCCGATGTGGAGGACTCGAATGCCGTCGTACAGACGGAGCGGGCCCTCGCGCGGGCACGGGCGCGGGCCACAGCCCTGCGGGAGACGGCGGCCTGGCTCGCCGAGCGGGGAGAGCGGGTGCAGGCCGAGCGGCTGCGCGGGGAGGCGGACGACATGCTGTGGGCGGGGTTCGAAAGCTCCGGGGCCTCGGAGATCGACGCGCTCACAGCCGCACTCGCCGAGGCCGGCCGACGGATCCCATGGGGCCTGGCGCCCTCCGTGGACCTGGCGACGGCTCGCGAGCGGGCCGCCGCGGCCCGGGCCGCACACCCGCAGGGCCCCGAGCGGGCGCACGCGCTGGCCCTGGTCGCCCGGCAGTGCGGAGAGGACAGGCCCTGGAGCCCGGAGCTGAGGGAGCATCCCGGTATCCCGCCCGCTCACCCCGGGGTGAGGGCCCCTGGGGCCGCGGCCCGCACCGGCCACGGGCTCCGGTGGCGTAGGGCGGAGAAGCCGGTGGTGCTCCGCCGGGCCGGGGACGGCGTGGCGTGGACAGCGGGGGACGAGGTGGGCTCCGTACGTGCCGACACCGGGGCGATCCGCTGGAGGGCCGCTGCCGACGCGGGGGTGCCGGCGCCACCGCCGGCCGGGCTGACGTCTGTGGCCTGCGCGGCGGACGCCGAGGGGACAGCCGTCTTCGTCGCGGTGGAGCGGTGGGACGGGCCGGGTGTGCGGCTGCTGGCCCGGGAGCCCCTGGACGGCCGGGTGCTCTGGTGGCGGGACCTGCCCGGGGTGAGGCCGACGGACTCGCCGAGCCCGACGCGTTTCACGGTGGCCGGGAACCTGGTGCTCTACGCGGGCCGGGAGGCGGTGACGGCCCTCCGCGCGGCCACCGGGGAGGAGGTCTGGCGGCGTGCGGGACCGTTCACGTCCGCCCTGAGAATGACGGTCGGTCCGGACTGTCTGGTCATCGCCGACCAGGACCGGCTGACGGGCCTGCACCTGCCGAGCGGGGCCCTGCTGTGGCCGGGGGCGGCGGAGGGGGCGCCGAGCGTGCCCGCCGGCCCCGTCCATGTGCTGGACGGAAGTGTGCTGCGCGCGCTGCACCAGGGCAAGGGCCTGCCACTGTGGTCCTGCGAACTGGGCGTGCCCGCCTCGGGCGTCCTGGCCGAGGACGGGGCGGTGTACGCGGTCAGGGCGGATCCGCAGACGCGGGCGAACTCGGTGGTCGCCATCGACGCCGAGTCGGGCCGGGAGCGGTGGTGCCGACGGGTCACGGGGCAGGGCGACTCGCGGTACTGCGCGCTCGAACTACTCGGCATGCGCGCGGGCCTGCTGTACGTGAAGTCCGCGAGGGGCAACCACGGCCTCTTCCGCCGCCGCTCCCCGTTCCTGACCGCCCTGAGCCTCGCCACCGGCCAACGGCGCTGGCACTTCGAGCATCCCCGCATCAGCCACCGCGGTGCGGTGCTGTACGGGGACAGCATCGTCATCGCCCTCCCCGAGCTGACGGCGATCGCCCTGCCGTGACTCCGGGTGCGAACGGGTGGAACCACCCATAATCTCCCAAATGTGACTGCGCCGAGAAGCAAAACAGTCGTACGGGCCGGGCTCGCGCTGGCCGCCGCGCTGCTGGCGCTCGGCGGCTGGGGCGCGGCCGGGGCGCCGCCCGCGCGGGCCGAGGATCCCGTCACCCTGTCCGGGCAGGGGCAGATCACCGACCGGGTCGGCGCGCTCGGCGACCGGAAGGCCGCGGTCACCGCCGCGCTCGGCAAGCTGTACGCCGACCGGCGGATCCAGCTCTTCGTGACGTACGTACGGGACTTCTCCGGGCGCTCCGCCCAGAGCTGGGCCGACGCCACCGCGGAGAGGAACGGCCTGGGCCGGGACGACGTCCTGCTGGCGGTGGCCACCGGGGCCCGCCAGTACGCCTACTCCGCCGCCGCCGACTCCGGATTCACCGAGCAGCAGCTCGCGGAGGTCGCCCGGACGGCCATCGAGCCCGCCCTGCAGCAGAACGACTGGGCGGGCGCCGCCATCGGTGCGGCGAACGGCTGCAACGCCGTGCTCGGCGGGCAGCCCGTACCGGTGCCGGCCATCACCCCGGGCCCCGCCGATCCCGGCGGCGGGGCGAGCGGGGAGAGCGGCGCCGGGGACTACGTGCTCCCGGTGGTCGCGGTCGGCGCGGCCGGCGCGCTCGGGGCGTACGCGTACAGCCGCCGCAAGCGCTGGATCTCCGGCGGCGGGCGTTCGGCGAAGACCGGGCCGGGCTGGCCGGAGGGGGCGCCCGACCGGCTCCCGCTGCCGGAGCTGGACGCGAAGGCCACGGCGCTGCTCGTGGAGGCCGACGACTCCATCCGCACCAGCATCGAGGAACTCGGTTTCGCCACCGCGCAGTTCGGCGACGAGGCGGTCGCCCGCTTCAAGACGGCCGTGCAGTACGCCAAGGACGAGACGACGCACGCCTTCCGGCTGCGCCAGCAGCTCGACGACGCCTACCCCGAGGACGACGCGACCCGGCGCCGGATGCTGGACGAGATCGTCGCCCGGTGCACCGAGGCGAACCGGCGGCTGGACGCCGAGACCGCGGACTTCGACCGGCTGCGGGACCTGGAGAAGAACGCCCCGCAGGCCCTCGCCACCGTGGAGGCGCACTTCCAGGCCCTCACCGGGCGCAGCACGACGGCCGTGGCCACCCTGACCGCGCTGAAGCAGCGGTACGCGGACTCCGCGTCCGCCCCCGTCGCCTCCAACCCCGAACAGGCCGAGGACCGGCTGCTGTTCGCCACCACCCACCTCGGCGAGGCCCGCGCGGCCGTCGACGCGGGCGACAACGGCCGGGCGGCCGTGCACGTACGGGCCGCCGAGGGCGCGGTCGACCAGGCCGCGACGCTGGTCGACGCGGTGGAGCGGCGGGCGCAGGAGCTGGCGGAGGCGGCGGGGAAGCTGCCGGGCGCGCTGAACGAGACGGAGACCGACCTCGCGGACGCGGGCGGGCTGCTGAGCGGCACCGCGGAAGGCACCTCGACGGCGGACCTGCGCGGCCGCATCGGCCGCGCCGAGGCCGTCCTGGCCGACGTACGGCGGGAACAGGCGGGCGGCCGGTACGACCCGATCAACGCGCTGCGCCGCGTCGAGGAGGCCGACGCGGCCCTGGACGAGGCACTGGCCGGGGCGCGGGAGCGGGAGTCGGGCAGGCAGCGGGCGGCGGCCCTGCTCGACCAGGCCGTGCTCACGGCGCGCAGCGCGATCGGCGCGGCCACGGACTACATCACCACCAGCCGGGGCGCGGTCGGCAGCCGGGCCCGCACCCGGCTGGCGGAGGCCCAGCGGCACATGGAGCGGTCGGTGTCCCTGACGGGTCAGGACCCCGCGGCCGCCCTGACGGAGGCCCAGCAGGCGGACGCGCTGGCCCGGGAGGCGCAGCAGCTGGCGGAGCAGGACGTACGGGCGTACCAGGACCCGTACGCGGGCCGGCGGGCCGGCGGCGGACAGGGCGGCGCCGTACTCGGCGGGATCATCCTCGGCGAGATCCTGCGGGGCGGCGGCCGGGGCGGCTTCGGGGGCGGCGGTGGCTTCGGCGGCGGGAGCTTCGGGGGCGGCGGCCCCGGATCCTTCGGCGGCGGCGGAACCCGCGGCCGGATGGGCGGCGGCGGCCGCTTCTGAACCCCAGCGCGTACTCACCCCCCTTGACCAGGAGAGACCCGTCATGAGCAAGCAGACCATCCTCGGCCGCGTCACCCAGCTCGCCAAGGCCAACATCAACGCGCTGCTGGACCAGGCGGAGGACCCGCAGAAGATGCTGGACCAGCTGATCCGGGACTACACGAACAACATCTCGGAGGCGGAGCAGGCCGTCGCGACGACGATCGGCAACCTCCGGATGCTGGAGGCCGACCACAAGGAGGACGTGGAGGCGGCCGCCGAGTGGGGCGGCAAGGCCCTGGCCGCGAGCAAGAAGGCGGACGGGCTGCGGGCGGCGGGCGCGGCGGCGGACGCGGACACGTTCGACAACCTGGCGAAGGTGGCGCTGGGCCGCCAGATGCAGTCCGAGAAGGAGGCGCAGACGGCGGAGCCGACGATCGCCGCCCAGACGGAGGTCGTCGACAAGCTCGTGTCGGGCCTGGACTCGATGAAGAACAAGCTGACGGAACTTCAGGCGAAGCGTGACGAGCTGGTGGCGCGTGCCAAGACCGCGCAGGCGCAGAACACGATGCTCGACGCGGTGAAGAGCATCGACGTCATGGATCCGACCAGTGAGCTGTCGCGCTTCGAGGACAAGGTCCGCCGGGAGGAGGCCAGGGCCCTCGGCCGGCAGGAGCTGGCGGCGTCCTCGCTGGACGCGCAGTTCGAGTCCCTCGAGGACCTCGGTAAGGCCTCGGAGATCGAGGCCAGGCTCGCCGCCCTCAAGTCCGGCAGGGCCGCCTGATCCCTCCGGGGCGGTGGGCCGCTGCGCGCCCGCGCCTCAAGCGCCGGCGGGGCTGCCATTGCCCTGCGGGCAATCCAGCCCCGCCGGTGGCGCTCAGCCGTACATCCCCAGCAGTTGCTCCGCCGACAGCTCCCCCACCGCCTCTGCCCCCGGCAGCGGGAGCTCGAACCAGACCGTCTTGCCCCGGTGGGTTCGGCGGGTGCCCCAGCCCGCGGAGAGGAGGCCGACGAGCTGCAGGCCGCGCCCGCCCTCGTCCGTGTCCCGGGCGCGACGCCGCCGCGGCTGGACCAGGTTCGCGTCCCAGACCTCGCACACCAGGGTCCGGTCCAGCAGCAGGCGGAGCCGGATCTCGCCCTCCCCGTAGCGCAGGGCATTGGTGACCAGCTCGCTGACCAGCAGCTCGGTGGTGTCCAGCAGCCCCTCCAGGCCCCACGCGGGCAGCTTCGCCCGCGCCAGCTCCCGGGCCCGGCCCACCGAGCGGGCCTCGCGCGGCAGCTGCCAGTCCCCCACCGCGTCCTGCGGCAGCCCCTGGACCCGGGCCATCAGCAGCGCGATGTCGTCCTCCCCGTGCCGGGTGTCCAGCGTGTTCAGGACGTGGTCGCAGACGTCCTCCAGGGGGCGGACCGGGTCCGCGAGGGCCTCCCGCAGGCCGCGCAGCCCCTCCTCCAGCGGATGGTCGCGGGACTCGACCAGACCGTCGGTGTACAGGGCCAGCAGCGCCCCCTCCGGCAGGTCCACCTCGACCTCCTCGAACGGCTCCCCGCCCACCCCCAGCGGCATCCCGGGCGGCACCTCCAGCAGCAGCGCGGGACGCGGCCGCCCGGCCTCGTCCGGCGGTTCCACCAGGACGGGCGGCATGTGGCCCGCGTTGGCGATCGTGCAGCGCCGGGTCACCGGGTCGTACACGGCGTACACGCAGGTGGCGAGGTACACCTCCGAGCGGTCCGCGTCCCGCGAGTGAAGGGCGGCCCGCGAGGCCTGCTGGGAGCCGCCGGGCGCCCCCAGGCCCCGGGCGATCTCGTCGAGCGCGGTCAGCACCTCCGCCGGTTCGAGGTCCAGCAGCGCCAGGGTCCGTACGGCGGTGCGCAGTTCGCCCATGGCGACGGCGGCCCGCAGCCCCCGCCCCATCACGTCGCCGACGACCAGCGCCGTGCGGTGCCCGGGCAGTTCGATGACGTCGAACCAGTCGCCGCCGACCTCGGTGGCGGCGTTCCCCGGCAGGTACCGGCAGGCGATGTCCAGGCCGGCCGCCTCCGGGTCGCCGGGCGGCAGCAGGCTGCGCTGCAGTATCAGCGCCCGCTCGTGCTCGCGCCGGTAGAGCCGCGCGTTGTCGATGCAGACGGCGGCCCGTGCGGCCAGCTCCACGGCGACCGCCCGGTCCCGTTCGCCGAAGGGCTCGCTGCCCTTCGTACGGGAGAACTGCGCGAGGCCGACCACCGTGTCGTGGGCGACCATCGGGACGACGAGCGTGGACTGCACGAGGTCGTCCGCGCCGCCCCCCTCGATGAGCCGCGGCCGGGCCGTGCGCAGGGCGAGGGCCCCCGGCGAGGCCGCCGGATAGCGGTGCACCTCGCCCACGGAGACCAGCGCGCCCGGTCCCGACAGCGGGGCGTCCGAGACGGCCGAGGCGAAGGCGACCCGCCGCAGCGGCGCGGACGGAGCCCGTCCGGCGCGCAGCCCGGGCGGAAGTGAGGGCACCCCGGGGCCCTGGGGGCGCGCGGGCCGGTCGTCGTCGCCGAGCAGCAGCCCCTGGTAGAGGTCGACGGCGGCCAGGTCGCAGAAGCCCGGGACGGTGACGTCGAGGAGTTCGCGGGCGGTGGTCTCCAGGTCGAGGGAGTTCCCGATGCGGTGTCCGGCCTCGTTGAGCAGTGCGAGGTTGCGCCGGACCCCGGCGGCTTCGCGGGCGGCGAGGTGGCGGCGGGTGACGTCGGTACCGATCCCGGCGACGCCGATGGGCCGGCCGGTGCCGCCGTGCACGCGGTAGAGGTTGATGGACCAGTGGCGGTTGTCCCGGCTGCCGGGGGCGGCTCCGGTGATGCGGAGGTCGGTGACCGAGTCCCCGGTCTCCAGCACCCGGCGCAGGGCCTCGGCCATCCGGTCGGCCTCGTGCGCGGGCAGGTAGTCGTGCACGGTCCGGCCCCGGTGCTCCTCGGCGGCGCCGCCGAAGACGGCGGCGAACCGGCGGTTGGCCCGCTGCACGGTGAGGTCCGTGCCGAAGAGCAGGAAGCCGAAGGGAGATTGGCCGAATATGGCCTGTGACGCCGCCAGATCGGATTCGATGCGCCGCAGCGCGCGCACGTCGACGACGACGCACAGCGCGGCCCGCTCACCGGTTTCCGTCTGCGTGGGCATGACGTAGATCTCCGCCACGCCGTGCTCGCCGCCGCCGCCCGGGATCCGGAAGGGGACGAGGCCCGTCCATTCCTTGCCGTCGAGAATCTCGGCGACCCGGCGGTGTCCGCCGGCGCGCAGCCCGGGCGGCATGAAGGCGTCGACCGGATCGCGGCCCACGGCTTGGGCGGCGGTCAGCCCGAAGAGATCCTCGGCGCGCAGGCTCCACTGATCGATGAGCCCGTCGGGCCCGATCGAGAAAGACGCGACCTTTATGTAGTCATATATCGAGCCAGGCGGACTGCTGTGCCACAAGGAGTCGTGCCATGTCTCCCCAGGCACCCTGGTCTGATGTGCCTGCGCAGGTATCTCGCTCACGCGACCGTCCCCTCCAGCTCACCGCAACCGGACCGGCCATGACCGCAGTATTCAGCACCACGGCCCCGGACGGCACGGCGTTCACGATCACAAAAAGGTCCCGTTAGTTTCGAGCCACCTCGTGTGATGGTCGGCCACCCGTCACCTTGTTACTCACCAGGAAGAGCCAACTCGAACCACACAGTCTTGCCCGACTTCCCGTGGCGGGTCCCCCAGCGCTGCGAGGAGACGGCCACGAGGTGCAGCCCCCGGCCCCCCTCGTCGTCGTGGCCGGCGATCCTCTCGCGGGGCGGATCCGGAAGCGGATCGGAAACTTCCACGAGAAGCGCGGCGCCGCCGAGGGGGCTGTCGGCGGCCGGATACCGCCGTACCAGACGGACCCCGATGGGGCCGGACGCGTACCGCAGGGAATTGGTGACGAGCTCGCTGACCAGCAGGACGGTTACATCGCCGACGGAATCGAGGCCCCAGGCCCGGAGGGCGCCGCGCACGGCGTGGCGGGCGGTTCGGACGGCACCGGGCTCGGCGGGGAAGGCCCACTCGGCGCATTCACCGTCTGTGTCGATCACGCCGATCACTTCCCGGGCCGGCAGCGACCCCAGTCCGGTTCGTCGGGGACGAAAGGGGGACGAGATAGGGACTAATAGCGACATACCCGATATTCGAGGCGTCGTACCACTCGATCCCTCACGCACCGGCGCACTGTGGCGCAGACGGCCTAGAGAGGGCGCGTCACGCGCCCCCGGGCGCCCCGTCGTGCTGCTGCGGGCGCCGCCCGGCGCGCAGTCGGCGCCCCGCCTCGGCGACCGCGGGCCGGTCCTGGTCGAGCCAGTCCACCGACTCCAGTTCCTCCGGACCCAGCCAGCGCAGCTCGTCATGGTCCTCCAGCGGCGCCGGTTCCCCGGAGACCAGGCGGGCGGTCCACACGTGCAGGACGAGGCCGGGCTTCAGCAGCCACTCCCCCGGGATCCGCTCCAGGGGTTCGGTCTCGACGCCGAGCTCCTCGCGCAGTTCGCGCACCAGCGCCTCGGGGACGGACTCGCCCGGCTCGGCCTTGCCGCCCGGCAGCTCCCAGCGGCCGGCCAGCTCCGGGGGTGCGCTGCGGCGGGCGGCCAGCAGGCGCCCCTCATGACAAAGGGCTCCGCCCACGACCACTCGTACCGTCATGGGCGGAGCCTATGTCAACGCTTGACGCTCAGTTCGTCGTGGCGGTCTGACCGATCCGCTCGACCCAGTAGAGCTGCTTGTGTCCGCGGTCGTCGAGGCTGTCGACGACCTTCTGGGCCTCGGCCCGGGTGGAGTACCGGCCCACCCGGTAGCGGTTGCCGTTGTCGTCCTGACGTATGACCAGCCACGGGAGCAGGGCACCGCTGTCGTTCATCGCGTTTCACCCTCCGCCGACGTACCTGCCCGGGAAACCGCATTGCGCATATGCCCGAGCTTACGCCCGGACTTTACGGAGCGGATACGGTTTTTCACGAAGAGGTACCCCGCGGCGTACGCATTCGGCCATGCGTACGAGTGCGCCGTGCGCGCCGGTCCAGATCCGGCGTACGGGGGCGCCGCCTGACGCCCTGTCACCCGCGGCCGCGGCCAGGCGCTTCCGGCCCGGCGCCGCTGCCGGGCGGGTGTGCCCGACCGAGGCCGACACGTGCCCTTCGGGCGGTCCGGCCGCACAGGGCAGGCGGCATCGGCCGAAATCCAGCCCCGCCGACGATGGGGGCGCGGGGCGTGGGGCATGGGGCGGAGCCCCGGGAAGCCGGGCCGCAGGCCGGCGACAGCCCGGCAGTGCCGGCGGGGCCGGCCGGCGCAGCGGTCAGCGCACCGGCAAGTGGTACGACAGGCGGTAGCGGTCCGCCGGGACGACCACGTCGGCCGTTTCCACCGCGCGCCCGGAGGCGTAGTACGTGCGGCCGATCACGAGCACCACGTGCCCCGGCACTCCGCCGAGGAGGAAGATCTCCTCCGCCAGGCCGGGTCTGGCGCCGACCTCCTCGACCACGTTGTCCACGACGACGTCGATCGCGGCCATCCGGTCGACCACCCCGGAGCCTCCCAGCGGGCCCTCCTCCGGCAGCATCACCGGCGTCCGGCCGGTCACGGCGAGCGGCTCCCACGAGGTCGACAGCATCATCGCCTCGCCCGCGTCGCGGAACACGTACCGCGTGCGCATCACCCGCTCGCCCGGCTCGATGCCGAGTCGTTCGGCGATCTCCGCCGGGGCGGCCGTCTGCTCGCTGTTCGACTCCCACGTGCCGCGCGCGCCCGACTCCGCCTGCTCCTGCCGGAACGGGGTCGAGGTGCCGCCCGTGCGGTAGCCGGAGCGGGCGACCCGCCGCGGCACGGGCTGCTCCCGTACGTACGTGCCCGACCCGGACCGGCCCTCGACCAGCCCCTCCGCCATGAGGACCTTGCGCGCCTCCAGCGCCACGGTGTCGGAGACCCCGTACTCCTCGCGGATGCGGGCCTGCGAGGGGAGCCGGGCGTGCGGGGGCAGGGAACCGTCGACGATCTTCCGTCGCAGATCCCCGGCCACGCGCAGATAGGCCGGCTGCTCACCGAAAGTCACTGGCCACTCCCATCAGGTTGACAGACAGCTACACCCTGGCAACCGACGGTTGTAGACCGCAAGCAAGGGCCAGAGTTTCACCCGAAGTGATGAAGCCAGGTCACCCAAACCCGTTACCGCGCGTTACGCGGTCGACGTTCCGGACGACGTTCCGGACGACGTCACGCGGCCTGCGCCGAAGGCCCCCGGCCGGGCCCGCCCTCGGGGCTCCCCGGGGACTCCGTCAGCCACTCCGGAACCTCCGTCGACAGGCCGTACGCGCCGCGCAGCGCCTTCTCCGTCTCCACGGACATCGCGCCCAGCGCCCGCTCCCACTGCCGGTCGAAGTCGGCCGCAGTCTTCGCCTGGGAGGTCCGCTGCCAGGCCCCGCGGGCCGCCTGGATCTCCTTGAGCTGCGCCTGGACCTGCTTCTCCACCCCGGGACGGGTCTTGTCGGCCTCGAGCGTCTTCGCCTCTTCGCCGAGGGCCGAGTACACCGTGCGCGCCCATGCCTGGTGCTCCGGGAGGGTGTCCTCCAGATCCCCCGCGGGCGGCCGGCCGAGCACGAACTCGACCTGGTTGGCGACCTTCAGGAAGGCGGCCTGCTCGGGCTTGAGCGATCCGGCGTCCTGGCGCAGGCTGCCGCGCCGCTCCTCCTCGGTCGTACCGATCACGCACACCAGCCGCCGGTCCCCCTGGCGCCAGGACTGGCGCGAGGGCGCGAAGTAGAACATCTCCGCGTAGGCGGGCAGCGCCCACGTGTCCATCGCGTACGCGTCCTGCGCCTTCCAGCACTCGTCCTCGGACAGCCGGTCCGCCTCGGCCGACTCCGGGGCGCCCGCCAGGTCCAGCTGCTTGGACGCGGTCACCTCTCCGTGGTGCGGCTCTGCGCAGTCGATCTTGTACGTCAGGGGCCGGTCGGCCAGCAGGTCGCCGCCCGGGACGTTGAAGCAGTCGCCCGCCCTCAGGTCGTCGAGGTCCCTGAGGTCGCCCTCGGCGTCGGCGAACTCGCTCACGGAATCCATCCGGTCGCGGACCGCCGCGGCCACCCGGTCGACCGCGAACACCATGACGCCCGTCATCACCACCGACACCGCCAGGCCCACGATCGCGAGCACCTTGCCCCGCTGCCGCTGCTTGGCGATCTGTACGAGGGCCACGATGCCGAAGACGATGCCCAGCGGCGGCAGGCACAGCAGCCCGACCAGCAGCGAGGCGAGCGCGAAGCCGTTGAGCCCCTGCTCCGGATGCGGCTGCCCGTAACCGGGTGGCGGCCCCCACGCCGGCTGCGGGGAGGGCGGCGGCCAGGAGTGGCCCGGTCCGGGGGGAGGGCTCGGCGGGGTGCTCACGGGCTGGGGGACTCCATCACAGGGGGCGCGAACGGATGCGCGAATAGTACGCAGCGGGGGCGACCGCCCTACGGTCGCCCCCGCCTGTTCATCGCGGCTCAGCGCGTGCGTTCAGCCCCTGCGCCTCAGCCCCTGTCTCTTGCCTCAATCCCGGTGTGTCAGAACTGGAGCGCCCAGGAGTCGATCTTGCCGGTGTCGATGTTCGCGTTGTCGTTCACCCGGAGCTTCCAGACGCCGTTGGCCACCTCGGAGGAGGCGTTGACCGTGAAGGTCTTGACGATGTTGTCGGCGCTGCCGCCGGCGCGGTTGTGCAGGACGTAGACGGTGCCGTCGGGGGCGACGAGGTCGACCTTCAGGTCACCGATGTAGGTGTGGACGATGTTGACCGGCACGCTCAGCGTGGCCGGGGCGTTGCCGGAGACTCCGCTGACGGTGACCGGCGACTCGACGGTCGCGTTGTCGTTGATCGCGTAGTCGGCGGTGTTCTCGAACTTCGGGCCGGGCGGGACGGTGCCGCCGGCGCCCACGTTCAGCAGGCGGTTCGGGGAGCCGGTGCCGGGGCTGGTCACCACGTTCGGGGTCGACGCGGCCACCAGGCCGTCCCGGATCTGGGCGGGGGTGCTGCCCGGGTTCTGGGAGAGGTAGAGCGCGGCCGCGCCCGCGACGTGCGGCGAGGCCATGGAGGTGCCGGAGATGGTGTTGGTGGCGGTGTCGCCCGTGGCCCACGTGGAGGTGATGGAGGAGCCCGGCGCGAAGATGTCCAGGATCGAGCCGTAGTTGGAGTAGCTGGCCTTGGCGTCCGTGTTGGTCGTGGCGCCGACCGTGATGGCCTCGGCGACGCGCGCCGGCGACTTGGTGGAGGCGTCGGTGGACTCGTTGCCCGCCGCGACCGCGTAGGTGATGCCGGAGGCTATGGAGTTGCGTACGGCGGTGTCGAGCGCGGAGTCCGCGCCGCCGCCGAGCGACATGTTGGCCACGGCCGGCTTGACGGCGTTGCGGGTCACCCAGTCGATGCCGGCGACGACCTGGGCGGTCGTGCCCGAGCCCTGGTTGTTGAGCACGCGGACGCCGACGATCTTGACCTTCTTGGCCACGCCGTACGCGCCGCCGCCGACGGTGCCGGCGACGTGCGTGCCGTGGCCGTGGCCGTCCTGGGCGGTGTTGTCGTTGTCGATCGCGTCGTAGCCGTCGGCGGCCCGGCCGCCGAAGTCCTGGTGCGTCTTGCGGACGCCGGTGTCGATGATGTAGGCGGTGACGCCCTCACCGGCCTTGTCCGGGTAGGTGTAGCTCTGGTTCAGCGGGAGCGCCCGCTGGTCGAGGCGGTCCAGGCCCCAGGACGGCGGGTTGGGCTGGGTGGCGTCGACGGTGAAGACCCTGTTCTGCACGACCGACTTGACCGCCGGGTCGGCGGCCAGTTTTCTGGCCTGCGCCTCGGAGACCTCGACGGAGTAGCCGTTGAGGGCCGCGCTGTAGGTACGGTCGATCTTCGCGCCGTACCGCTTGGCGACGGCCTTGCCGCTGTCCGCGGTGGAGCGGGCGGCGGAGTCGTGCAGAGTCACGATGTAGCTGCCGGGGACGGCTCCGGCGACGCCGGCGTTCTCGATGACGCCCTGCGGGCCGTTGTCGGCCGCCGAGGCGGGCAGCGCCGCGGCCGTGCCGAGGGCGAGGGCCACGACGGCGGTCGCACTGATGCCGGCGAGCTTCCGGCGGGTGTGACGCATCACGGACATTGAGGGGTCCTCCTCATAGGTGGTGCGCTGCGGGGGGTGAGGCGGAGCCGTACGTTCCGACGCACGGGCACGATGGGATAGCCATGCCCATGACAATCATTCGGCGGAACGGGCTGCCGCCTCCGAAAGATTGACGCACCCTCACCAGCTCCCACAAGAGGCCGGGACGACGCGTAACATCCGTGCCACACGCCCGCCATGATCGAGCAAAGGCGCTCCGCACGTGACGCACGCACTCCCCGGATACCTCTGCCCCGAGGACGGCACACGCGCGGACGTCCGGACCGCCCCCTGGTGCTGCCCGCTCTGCGCCGGCCCCTGGGACCTCGACTTCACACCGGATCCGGCCAGCGCGCTGGAACCGTCCGCCGGGCCGAACTCGCTGTGGCGGTACGCGGCCGCGCTGCCGCTGCCGGGGGCGTTCTCCGTGTCGCTGGCGGAGGGGAACACTCCGATGGTGCCGCTGGCAGAGCGGGTTCACGCCAAACTCGACTACCTGATGCCGACGCTGTCCTTCAAGGACCGGGGTGCGGTGATGCTCGCGGAGGTGGCCCGGCGGCTCGCCCCGCGGCGAGTGGTGGCGGACAGCAGCGGCAACGCGGGGGCGGCGGTGGCGGCGTACTGCGCACGGGCCGGGCTGAGTTGTGAAGTTTTCGTGCCCGAGGGCACCTCGGAGCGCAAGGCCGACCGGATCCGCGCCCACGGGGCGGACGTACGGGCGGTGCCGGGCGGCCGGGAGGCGGCGGCGGAGGCGGCCCGGGCCGCGGCGGACGAGCCGCAGGTGTTCTACGCGAGCCACGTCTTCAACCCGTACTTCCTGCACGGCACGAAGACGTACGTGTACGAGATCTGGGAGGCCATGTCGGGCCGGCTGCCGGACGCGCTGGTGGTCCCGGTGGGCAACGGCACCCTGCTGCTCGGGGCCGCGCTGGCCGTGGAGGAGCTGGCCCGGCGGGGTGTGCGCCCGCCGGCGCTGATCGCCGTCCAGGCGGAGGCGGTGGCTCCGCTGGCGTCGGCGTTCGCGGCCGGGGCCCAGGACGCGGAGCCCGTCGCGCAGCTGCCGACCCTGGCCGAGGGGATCGCGATCCCGGCGCCGCCGCGAGCCCGGCAGATCCTGGCGGCGGTCCGTACGTCGGGCGGCACGTTCCTGACGGTCCCGGACGACCGCCTGCGCGAGGCCCAGGCCGACCTGGCCCGCCGAGGCCTGTCCGTGGAACCGACGGCGGCGGCCTGCTGGGCGGCCGTGGGCCCCCTGGCCCCCACGGACCCCCTGCAGGGCCGCACGGCAGTCCTGCCCTTGTGCGGCGCGGGCCCGAAGTAGCGCGCGGCCCCGCTCCCGGCACTCGGCGGCGGAGGCAGACGTCGGAAAACCGCGAGCCCCGGCGGGCAGGGTCTGTTGAACTGGCCCCATGACCAACAACCTTGACCTCGCGCGACTGGCCGCGGGCTTCGCGGCTCTGCACAACCCGGCGGCGCCCCTGGCCCTCGCCAACGCCTGGGACGTCGCCGGCGCCCGCCTCGTCGAGGCGGCCGGCGCACCGGCCGTCGCGACGACCAGCGCCGGCGTCGCGTGGTCCCTCGGGTCGCCCGACGGCGACGCCCTGGCCCGCGACCGCGCCCTCGACCTCGTCGCCCGGGTGGCCGCCGCCGTCTCCGTGCCGGTCACCGCCGACATCGAGGGGGGCTTCGGCGCCGACCCCGCCGCCGTCGCGGAGACCGTCACCGGGGTACTGGCCGCCGGCGCGGTCGGCATCAACATCGAGGACGGCTCCCGCACCCCCGCCGAGCACTCCGAGCGCCTGGCCGCCGCCCGCTCCGCGGCCGACACCGCCGGCGTCCCGCTCTACATCAACGCGCGCGTCGACACCTACCTGAGGGGCCTCGGCGACCCCGCCGCCCGCCTCGACGAGACCCTGGCCCGCGCCGCCGCCTACCTCCGCGCCGGAGCCACCGGCATCTTCGTGCCCGGCGTCACCGACCCGGCGACCGTCGCCGAGCTCGCCCGGGGCATCGACGCCCCGCTCAACATCCTCGTCGGCCCCGGCGCCCCCTCCGTCGCCGAGCTCGGCTCCCTCGGCGTGGCCCGGGTCAGCCTCGGATCCTGGGTCGCCGAGGCCGCGTACGCCGTGGTCCGCCGCGCCACCGAGGAGCTGCTCTCCGGCGGCACGTACGCATCGCTCGCGGACTCCCTGCCGTACGGCGAGCTGAACAGCCTGCTGCACGGCTGAGAGGATCGGCCATGCGCGCATCGACCCCGGTGGAGAGCCGGTCCACGACCACCCCGCACCGCAAGATCACCGGCGCGGTCTGGACGGCCCTCGTCCTGGTCTACGTCGTCTGGGGCTCGACCTACCTCGGGATCCGGATCGTCGTCGAGACCATGCCGCCGTTCCTCTCCGCCGGGGCCCGCTTCATCACCGCCGGCCTGCTGCTGGCCGGCGCCGTCGCCTGGCGGTCCGGCCCGGCCGCGCTCAAGGCCACCCGCGCGCAGCTGGGCTCGGCGGTCCTGGTCGGCCTGCTGCTCATCCTCGGCGGCAACGGCCTGGTCGTCCTCGCCGAGACCTCGGTGCCGTCCGGACTCGCCGCCCTGCTGGTGGCGGCCGTGCCGATGTGGGTGGTGCTGCTGCGCGCGGGCACCGGGGACCGGCCGCCGCTGCGCACCCTGGCCGGGGTCACCGTGGGCCTCGCCGGGCTCGCGGTACTGACCAGTCCGGGGCTCAGCGGCGCGGTGCAGCTGTCGGGGGTGCTGCTGGTGGTGGCCGCGTCGGTGCTGTGGTCGCTGGGCTCGTTCTCCGGGTCGAAGGTGAGCCTTCCGGAGAATCCTTTCGCCGGGAGCGCCTACCAGATGCTCGCGGGCGGGCTCGGCGGAGTGGTCGTCGGCCTGCTGCGCGGCGAGCACCGCGGCCTCGACCCGGCCGCGTACTCCACCGCCTCCTGGCTGGCCCTCGGCTACCTGATCGTCTTCGGCTCGCTCGTCGGATTCACGGCGTACGCCTGGCTGCTGCGCAACGCGCCGCTGTCGCTGGTGTCCACGTACGCGTACGTCAATCCCGTGGTGGCCGTGGCGCTCGGCGCGCTGATCCTGGGCGAAGCCCTGACCTGGCCGATCGTGCTCGGCGGCACGATCGTCGTGGCGGCGGTGGGGGTGATCGTCAGCACGGAGCGCAAGAAGTAGCGGGCAGCGGCCGACCCGGCCCTCAGCCCCGCGCGGCCCGCTCGTACAGCGCCTTCGCGTGCTCGTCGAACAGCGCGGCGGTGGAGTCCACGTCCGTGTCCCCGCCGCTCAGCACCCCGATCAGCCGGCCGGGACGGTCCGGTCCGCCCCGGTCGGCGACCCAGGGGCTGCCGCTGGTCCCCGTCCAGAACCCGGCGCAGCTGATGTACAGCATGTCCGGGTCGTCCTCGTCGTGGCGGGTCTGCGTCGTGCAGGAGACGGGCTTGTTCTGCGGGTTGTGCTCGGACTCCGGGTATCCGACGACGGTCACGTCCCGCTCGTACGCCGAGGTCCAGTCGGGTTTCGGGGTCTCGGCACGGCCGCCCACGGCCTCCTGGACGCTGCGCCCGTCGTCGTCCGGCGCGATGGTGAGGAAGGCGAAGTCGGCGGTGTCCTCGCCCCACTTCGTCCAGCGGTCGTCGACGTGGATCGAGCGGACCTTCCACGTCCCCAGCGGCCGGCTGCCGTCGCCCTCGCCGGAGAAGGCGGGGGCGAAGGCGAGTTCGCCGATGGCCAGGCCGTCGTGGGCGACCTCGCCCGGCTGCCCGTCCTCGCCGGCCGGGGCCACGCAGTGCGCGGCGGTGGCGACGACGTTGCCCTTCGGGCTGTCGACCACGCTCGCCGTGCACCAGTGCTCGCCGTTGGCCATGAGCACGCCGACGGTGGGGAAGGGGTGCACCGGCCGCTCGCCGGGCGCCTTCAGGAACGCGACGGCGCACACCGCCGCGAGCCCCGCCGCGGCGGCCGCCGACGCCCCCTTCACCACCGGGCTCACCGCACGCCGGGCTCGGGTGTCGGTGCCGCCATCACCTTGCTGATCCACTCCAGTGCGCCCTCCCGCATCCCGCGTACGTACGACTTCCCGTTGTGCTCACCATCCTGGATCACCTGCAGCGTGGTGTGCACGGGACCCCTGCCGTAGTCCTTCATGAACTGCTCGGCCTTCTCGCGGCCGGTCTCCGCGGTGCCGATCTGGAAGTTGATGTAGACGTCCGGGCCGCCCGCCTTGATCAGCTTCTCGGCGAGCTTCTCGGGGTTGTTCTCGTCCATGGCCTGCGTGTTCCCGTTCCACAGCGGGGAATCGGGGACGATGTCGACCCCGCTCGCGATGGCCGCCTTGAAGCGGTCGGGGTACTTCAGGACGTGCTTGAAGGCGCCGAATCCGCCCGCGGAGGAGCCCATGAAGGCCCACCCGTCGCGGGAGGTGAAGGTGCGGAAATTGGCCTTCGTGAAATCCGGGATGTCTTCGACCATCCAGGTGCCCATCTTGGGCTGGCCGGGGATGTCCGAGGCGTCGAAGTGGTGCTTGGTGTCGGCGTTGTGCACCGGCATGATCAGGATGAAGGGCAGGCTCGTACCGGCCTTCGCCCCGTCGCTCACGGCCTTCTGGAGGCCGAGGCCCGGTCCCGTCCCCCAGTAGTTCGTGGGGTAGCCGCGGCCGCCGGGCAGGGAGATCAGGACGGGGAAGGCGCTCTTGGCGTACTTCGGGTCGTCGTACTCCTTGGGCACCCACACCCACACGTCGCCCGTGAACCCGGACTTGGGTCCGGTGAGCGTGGTGCGGCCGATCTGGGTGCCGTCGGGCAGCCGGTTGGTGCGGACGAACTCGGCCTTCGGGCCGGTGGGCATGCGTACGCCCGGACGGGTGTCGGCGGCCGTGGCGGCCTTGTCCTTGTCCTTCCCCGTCCCGGTCCCCTTCCCGATCCCCTTCCCCGTCTCCTTGGCCTCGACCTTCCCGAAGGAGACCGGCTCCCCTATGTCCGAGAAGAGCCCGTACTTGTACGCCGCGGCGCCGCCCCCGGCGGCGAGGGTGAGCGCGAGGCCACCGCTGATCAGAAGCAGGCGCAGGCGCTTGGGGCGACGGCCGCCCCCGGTCATGGGGCTGCCGTCGCCTTGCTGGTCATGCTGCACGGATTTGTCCCGTTCCTTCTCCGGCGCTCACGTGGGAGCGCGGGCCGGACCGAATCGGTCCCCCTTACACCCTTTACAGAGGTATGAACGACGGGATGGGTTGCCTGGGACGGATGAGACGTGACGCGACCGGCGGCGTCGGGATCAAGCGGGCCGGGGTCAGGCGGCGTCTTGCTTCGGGGCCTTGAGCACCTTGCTGATCCACTCCAGGGAGCCTTCCTTCATGCCCCGGACGTAGTGCCAGCCGTTGTGCTCGCCGTTCTGGATGTCGCGGATGGTCGTCTTGACGGGGCCCTTGCCGTACGTCTGCACGAACCTCGTCATCCGCTCCTTCCCGCTCTCCTTGGTCCCGATCTGGAAGTTGATGAAGACCTCGGGCCCCTTGGTGTCGATCAGCTTCTGGGCGAGCTTCTCCGGGTTGTTCGCGTCCATCTCCGCCTGGTGGCCCTTCCAGAGCGGGGAGTCGGGGACGATCTCGCCGCCGCTGGCGATCACGGCCTTGAACTTGTCCGGGTGCTGCAGCACGGTCTTCATGCCGACGAAGGCGCCGGAGGAGGAGCCCATGAAGGCCCAGCCGTCGCGGGACTTGTACGTACGGAAGTTGGCCTTGGTGAAGGCCGGGACGTCCTCGGCGATCCAGGTGCCCATCTTGGGCTGGCCGGGGATGTCGGCGCCGTCGTAGTAGTACTTGTTGTCCGGGTTGAGCACCGGCATGACCACGATGAAGGGGAGGCTGGTGCCGGCCCGGACGCCCTCGGTGATGGCCTTCTGCAGGCCGAGGCTGCGGTCGGACCAGTAGTTCGCCGGGAAGCCGTTGCCGCCGGGGAGCGCGATGAGCACCGGGAACCCGCTCTTGGCGTACTTCGGGTCGTCGTACTCCTTGGGCGCCCACACCCATACGTCGCCCTCGAAGCCGGACTTCGCGCCCGCCAGGCGGGTCTTGGCGATGATCGTGCCGTCGTCGAGCTTGGTGGTCTGCTTGAAGTCGGCCTTCGGGCCCGTCGGCATGAGCACGTCCGGGTCGCCGGAGGGCGAGGGCTTGCCGGACGGGGACTGGCTCGGAGCCTGCGGGTCCGCGGCGGCCGGGGTCTGGGTGCCGGTCTTGCCGAAGCTCACGGCCTCACCGTTGCCGGAGAACCAGTCGAGCTTCCAGGCGGCGAATCCGCCGCCGCCGAGTACGAGCGCGAGGGCGGCCACCGCGCTGATCCATATGAGGCGGCGGGAACGCTTGGGCTCCGGCTGGTACGGGTCGTGGTGCACGAACTTCGCTCCGAACGGTCTTGACTGCCCCCGGGGCCGAGGGCAGAACGGCTGGGCACGACGGGGCATGACCGGGCATGACCGGGCACCCACTAGTCCTGATGTACGAAATCCCAGCACAGTTCCAAATCCGAGCAAAAACCCGTCCGGAAAACTCGCCAGAACCCGCCGCGAAACGGGCGGCCCTCAGCGCTGGCCGTCGAGGACCTCCGCGCACCGGCCGAGCAGCCGGATGAGCTGCTCCCGCTCCTCCCCGGTGAACGCGGCGGCCAGCGCCCGCTCCACCCGGACCGCACCGGAGTCGGCCAGCTCCAGCGCCGTGCGCCCCCCGTCCGTCAGCCGGGTCTCCAGCACGTTGCGGTGCCACTCGTGCGGGGTCCGCTCGATGAACCCGCGCTCCTGGAGGTTCTTCAGCACGGTGTTCATGGTCGGCGGGGTGACCCCGCACAGCCGTGCGAGCGCGGCGGCGGAGATGCCGGGCTTCTCGTCCAGCCAGAGCAGCGCGGCGTACTGCGGAACCGTTACTGCGGCCGGCTTGCACGCGGCGTTCTTCGCCGCCAGAAGCGCCTGCTCGGCGCGCTTGATGTGCGAGCCGATGCGCTCCGCGGGGGCCATGGAGGTCATGACCGCATCCTACGGCCCCGACCCTTGCGTCCATTAGAGCTCTCACATACATTCGCCCCCATCCGACTACTAGAGGACACCTGATGAAGCTTCTGGCCACCGCCCTGACCACCGCCCTGGCCGGGGCCCTCACCCTGGGAGCGGCCGCGCCCGCGTCCCCCGCGACGGACGCCCGCATATCCACGGCGTTCTCCATACCCGGCGCGAAGGTGTACCCGGAGGGCATCGCCGCGGATGCCCGTACGCGCACCGTCTACGTCGGCTCGTACGCGGACGGCACCGTCTACCGGGCCCGCCCCGGCCGCTCCGAGGCGGAGGTCTTCCTGCCCGCCGGCACCGACGGCCGCCACACGGCGAACGGACTGCGCGTCGACGCGCAGGGCCGCCTGTGGGTGACGGACTCCACCGCCGGGGTCGCCGTCTACGACACCGCGACCGGGAACCGCCTGGCCCACTTCGAGGTGGCCGGCGACGCGCCCCGCTTCGTCAACGACCTGACGATCACCCCGGACGGCACCGCCTACCTGACGGACAGCATCCGCGGAGCCGTGTACCGGGTGACCCCCGCCCAGCTGGCCGCCGGCAGCGGCGCCCTCGCCGAGGCCTACGACCTCACGCCGGCCCTGCGCCCCCGGCCCGCGGGCGGCTTCAGCCTCAACGGAATCGTCTCGGACCGGGCGGGCCGCTACCTGCTCACCGTCGACATGGTCGAGGGCGACCTCTACCGCGTGGACCTGCGCACCGGCGCCGTCCGCCGCGTCGACCTCGCCGGCGCCGGCCTCAAGGCCGCGGACGGCCTCGACCTCGGCCCCGACGGCACCCTGCGCGTGGCGCACAACACGACGAACACGCTGACCCGCTGGCAGCTCACCGCGGACGGCACCCGCGCCCGCCTGCTGCACACGATCACGGACCCGTCCCTGCAGATCCCCACGACCCTCACCCACACCCGCGGCCGCACTCTGGTGGTCCGCTCCCAGTTCGACAAGGGCGGCCCCATGTCCCCGGGCACCGGCACCCCGACCACCTTCACCATCGCCTCGATCCGCGGCCTCTAGCCCCCGGCGCCTTCCGGAACCGGCACCGCCCAGCTGCCGGTGGGGGCCGGGGCCGGGCCCGGGAGGACGTCGTGGTTGAGGCGGAACAGGTTGTCCGGGCCGTAGCGCCGCTCGACCGCCGCCAGACGGTCGTGGTTCTGCCGGTAGTTGACCCGGACACGGGCCTGGCCCCGGGCGTCGTGGTCCATGAAGTTGACGTAGCCGCCCGCCAGGGAGTGGGGCTCCAGAGCCGCGGCGAACCGGCGCACCCAGTCCTGCTTCGCCTCGCACTCGGTACGTGGGCTGGATACGGGGCGGAGCGTTGCCGAAAAATCATCCGGCCGTGATCGTTGGCTCTCCAGCCTGAGCTTGGGGCCGCTACCGTGAAGCCATGACCGCACTACCCGACTGGATGCGCCCGCCGCGCGCGGAAGGCTGGTTCGCGGAGGACCTCGACCGCCTCCCCGAGGCACCCCGCCACACCGAGCTGATCGACGGAGCCCTCGTCTTCATGATGTCGCCACAGCGGTCCTGGCATGGCCGCCTCGTCACCGCCCTGACCACCACGCTCATGGCGCAGGCGCCGGCCGGCTTCGAGGTCGAGCGCGAAATGACGATTCGCCTGGATGCCCGCAACCGCCCCGAGCCGGACCTCCTGCTGACAGACCTGCCCTACGACCCCGACCGCACCTGGTACGCCCCGGAGGACGTGAAGCTCGTCGTGGAGGCGGTATCGCCCGAGTCCGCCCATCGCGATCGCACAGTAAAGCTCCGCAAGTACGCGGAGGCCGGCATCCCGCACTACTGGTGCATCGAGGACGAGGACGGGGCACCCGTCGTCCACGTCTACGAGCTCGACGAACCCACCGGCGCCTACGCGCCCGCCGGGATCTTCCGGGGCACCCTCCAGCGCCCCGTGCCCTTCGAGGTCAGCCTGGACCTCGACAAGCTCACGCCGCCCCGAAGCAGCTGAAAAGTCAGCACGGGAACGCAGAAAGGGTCGGGCTCGACAGAGCCCGACCCCTTCTGACCTGCATGTTTGCCCCGTCAGCGACGTGGTGTTATGTCATCCGCCCAGACGTTGAAGCGGAACGTGTCGCGTAGAGCTCTGACCTGCGCAAACGTGATTCTGGGCGGGCCAAGTCAGCACAGAATCAGCACGGGATTACGTCATCCATCATGCGGGAGCACTGCCTTCTCCCAGCGGCTCCATGGGGATCTGCTGGACGGCGGACTCCACTGAGCTAGCGCCCTCAATGTCCGGCCCGTGTTCCGGGTTCTGACGTTCCAGTGCCCTCTGAATCTGACGGCTCAGCGCTTCGACGGAGCGCGACTGCCCCTCCTGCGCATCCGCACTTCTCTTGAGATGGTTGGCGATCTGGTGCGCGCTCCACTCCGTCGAATCGGTCTCAAGGGCACTGTCCCTGAGAGCTTCGAGATCCACCGTGTAGATGAGCGGCTCCATGCGACCGAAGGGTCCGTCCGACTCCACCCGGAACTCGTAGACCTTGGGCAGCTCCGAGGAGAACAGTTGATGGCCTACGTCCATGACGAAGGGAATGCGGCGCGTCGGAGGCAGGGTGGCGATGGGACGACCAACAGCACGATTGAGAGTCACGGCCCGCTCGGCCCCCAGAGTGGTCTGCAGCGGCGGGCTCACGGAGATGCGTACATTGCGGGCCAGGGTCTGACCGATGTTCTCGATAGCCAGCACGAGCAGCGATGACCCAGGGATACGAGGCCTGATGTCGACGATGACGTACGGCTCCGCCTGCTCGCGTTGTGCCTTCTCCGTGAGGGCGTTGGCTTGCGCGACCGCTCTCGCCTGACGTCGGTTGTAGACGAGAGCCCAAAACGCGGCCGTCGTCGAAAAGAGGAGAGCCGCCACGGAGATGACCACCGTGGCGATCTGGACCGATGAGTCGCTCATGGCCGGATGCTAGATGGGTGGCCGGTTATGGCGCGGCCAATTACCGAAAGCCCTCCGGCCGGGATCGTTGGCTCTCCAGCTTGCGCTGCGGGCCGCTACCGTGAAGCCATGACCGCACTGCCCGACTGGATGCGCCCGCCGCGCGCGGAAGGCTGGTTCGCGGAGGACCTCGACCGCCTCCCCGAGGCACCCCGCCACACCGAGCTGATCGACGGAGCCCTCGTCTTCATGGTGTCGCCCCAGAGGTGGTGGCACGGCCACCTCGTCACCATGCTCACGGTCGCACTCATGGAGCAGGTGCCCGCCGATACCAGAGTCGGCCGCGAGATGACCATCAAGCTCGACCCGCGCAACCGTCCCGAACCGGACCTGCTGGTGACGACGGCCGACTTCGATGGTGACCGCACCTGGTTCGCACCGGAGGACGTCCAGCTCGTCATCGAGGTCGTCTCCCCCGAGTCCGCCCATCGCGATCGCACAGTAAAGCTCCGCAAGTACGCGGAGGCCGGCATCCCGCACTACTGGTGCATCGAGGACGAGGACGGGGCACCCGTCGTCCACGTCTACGAGCTCGACGAACCCACCGGCGCCTACGCGCCCGCCGGGATCTTCCGGGGCACCCTCAAGCGCCCGGTGCCCTTCGAGGTCAGCCTGGACCTCGACAAGCTCACGCCGCCCCGAAGCAGCTGAAAAGTCAGCACCGAGTCAGCAGGGGAATGCAGAAGGGGTCGGACTCGCCAGAGTCCGACCCCTTCTGACCCCGCACGTTTGACGAAACTATCTAACGTGAAGTAACGAAGCGACTACACGTTGAAGCGGAATTCCACTACGTCGCCGTCCTGCATGACGTAGTCCTTGCCCTCCATGCGGGCCTTGCCCTTGGCGCGGGCTTCTGCGACCGAGCCGCAGTCGACCAGGTCCGCGAAGGAGATGACCTCGGCCTTGATGAAGCCGCGCTGGAAGTCGGTGTGGATCACGCCGGCGGCCTCGGGGGCGGTGGCGCCCTTCTTGATGGTCCAGGCGCGGGTTTCCTTCGGGCCGGCCGTCAGGTAGGTCTGCAGGCCCAGGGTGGTGAAGCCGACGCGGCCGAGGGTGGCCATGCCCGGCTCGTCCTGGCCGACCGACTGGAGGAGTTCGAGGGCCTCGTCGTCCTCCAGCTCGATGAGCTCCTGCTCCAGCTTGGCGTTCAGGAAGATGGCCTCGGCCGGGGCGACCAGGGCGCGCTGCTCGTCCTTGAAGGCCTCGTCCGTCAGCTCGTCCTCGTCCACGTTGAAGACGTAGAGGAAGGGCTTCGTGGTGAGGAGGTGGAGCTCGTGGAGGAGGTCGCCCAGCTCCGTGCCCTTGGTGATGCCCTTGGAGAAGAGGGTGTCGCCCGCTTCGAGGATCTTCTTCGCCTCGACGACGGCCGCGAGGACCGCGACCTTCTCCTTCTGGAGGCGGGACTCCTTCGTCAGGCGCGGCTCCGCCTTCTCGATGGACTGGAGGTCGGCGAGGATCAGCTCGGTGTTGATCGTCTCGATGTCGTCCTTCGGCGAGACCTTGCCGTCGACGTGCACGACGTTCTCGTCCTTGAAGGCGCGGATGACCTGGCAGATCGCGTCCGACTCGCGGATGTTCGCCAGGAACTTGTTGCCCAGGCCCTCGCCCTCCGAGGCGCCGCGGACGATGCCGGCGATGTCGACGAAGTCGACCGTCGCCGGGAGGATGCGCTGCGAGCCGAAGATGCCGGCGAGGACGGCCAGTCGCGCGTCCGGGACGCCGACGACGCCGACGTTCGGCTCGATGGTGGCGAACGGGTAGTTGGCCGCCAGCACGTCGTTCTTGGTCAGGGCGTTGAACAGGGTCGACTTGCCGACATTCGGCAGGCCGACGATTCCGATCGTGAGCGACACGTTGGCGACTTCCCGTAGCTGGAGGGGGCGGCGGCCCAGGAGTGGGCCACCGGACAGTTTACTTTCCGATGAGTGGCAGTCGTTGTACGCGTGTCCCCACACGGATACCGCGCTCGCCCCGCCTAGCGTGGAGGCGTGGAGCAATACAGGACGCGACCGGCACCTCACCCGCAGCGACCCCCCGCCCAGCGCCGGGGGCCGCGGCCCGCGGCCCTGCCCGTCCAGGGCCGCGGCCCGCTGCCCCCGTACGGGCGGCGGATGCCGCGACCCCGGCTGACCGGGCTCGGCGGCGGGCTGTTCGCCTGCGCCGGGATGCTGCTGGCCGGCGGGATCTGCTGGCTGCTGTTCGGTTCCTCGCTCTTCGTCTACGGGCTGCTCTTCCTGCCCGTCGCGGCCGCCACCGCCCTGTGGGTACGGCCCGCCGACCTGATCACCGCCCCGATCACCGTGCCCATCGCCTTCGCCGCCGGAGTGTGGCCCATCTCGGGCGGCTCCGGCGGCTTCGGCGGGCAGCTGATGGGGCTCGTGTCCGCCCTGTCCCTGCACGCGGGCTGGCTGTACGCGGGAACCCTCACCGCCGCCCTGATCGCCCTCGTGCGCAAGGCCGTGCTCATCGGCCGGCGGCGCATGCCACGACGCGTCGCCTAGGCGTCGAAGAGCCTCACGAAGCCGAAGCCGAAGCCGACACCGACACCGAAGCCCGCGCCGCCATCGCCGCTCCCACGATGCCCGCGTTGTTCTGGAGCTTCGCCGGGACGATCTCGGCCCTGATGCCCTCGATCAGCGGCAGGAACTTCTCCGGCTTGCGGCTGACGCCGCCCCCGATGATGAAGAGGTCCGGGGAGAACAGCATCTCCACGTGGGCCAGGTACCGCTGGACGCGGTGCGCCCAGCGCTCCCACGTGAGGTCCCCGTCCTCCTTGGCCTTCACCGACGCCCGCGTCTCCGCGTCGTGGCCCTTCAGCTCCAGGTGCCCGAGTTCCGTGTTCGGGATCAGGCGCCCGTCCGTGAACACGGCGCTCCCGATGCCCGTGCCGAGGGTGAGCAGGATGACCGTGCCGCCGCGCCCGCGCCCGGCCCCGTACGTCATCTCGGCGACGCCCGCCGCGTCCGCGTCGTTGAGGACCGTGACCGGCAGGCCGCCCAGCTCGCGCGAGAGCAGCGCCGCCGCGTCCTCGCCGACCCACCCCTTGTCCATGTTGGCGGCCGAACGGGTGACGCCGCTCGTGACCACCCCCGGGAAGGTGACCCCGACCGGGCCCGACCACGAGAAGGCGCGGACCACCTCCGCCACACAGCCGGCCACCCCGTCGGGGGTGGCCGGCTGTGGTGTCAGTACCTTGTGGCGCTCCTGCGCCAGGTCGCCGCGGTCCAGGTCCACGGGAGCGCCCTTGATCCCGGAACCGCCGATGTCCACACCCATGATCTGCATGGACATACCGTACGAAAGGAGTTACTTGTCGGCGACCAGTTCGGCCGCTTCGGCGCGCAGGTCGCGGCGCAGTTCCTTCGGGAGGGAGAAGACGATGGACTCCTCCGCCGTCTTGACGATCTCGACGTCCGCGTAGCCGCGCTCCGCCAGCCACTCGAGGACCTCCTCGACGAGGACCTCCGGCACCGAGGCGCCCGAGGTCAGGCCGACCGTGGTGACGCCCTCCAGCCAGGCCTCGTCGATCTCGCTCGCGAAGTCGACCAGGTACGCGGCGCGCGCGCCCGCGTCGAGGGCGACCTCGACCAGCCGGATCGAGTTCGAGGAGTTCTTGGAGCCGACGACGACGACCAGGTCCGAGTCGGCGCCCATGGCCTTGACCGCGGCCTGCCGGTTGGAGGTGGCGTAGCAGATGTCGTCGCTCGGCGGGGAGACGAGGAGCGGGAACTTCGTCTTCAGCGCGTCGACCGTCTCCATGGTCTCGTCGACGGAGAGGGTGGTCTGCGACAGCCAGACGACCTTGGACTCGTCGCGCACCTCGACCTTGGCGACGTCGTCCGGACCGTCGACGATCGTGATGTGCTCCGGGGCCTCGCCGGAGGTGCCGATGACCTCCTCGTGGCCCTCGTGGCCGATGAGGAGGATGTCGAAGTCCTCGTTCGCGTACCGGATGGCTTCCTTGTGCACCTTGGTGACCAGCGGGCACGTCGCGTCGATCGTCGCGAGCTTGCCGCGCGCCGCCTCCTCGTGCACCACCGGCGCCACGCCGTGCGCCGAGAACATCACGATGGAGCCCTCGGGGACCTCCTCCGTCCGCTCGACGAAGATGGCGCCCTTCTTCTCCAGCGTCTGGACGACGTACTTGTTGTGCACGATCTCGTGGCGGACGTAGACCGGCGCACCGTACTGCTCGAGAGCCTTCTCGACAGCGATCACGGCTCGGTCCACGCCCGCGCAGTAGCCGCGGGGTGCGGCGAGCAGGACACGGCGGGAAGCGGGAGCAGTCATGGGCTCCATCGTACGGGGGTCTCCAGCAGGCCGGGCGTCGCCCGTTCGGCAGAGACTGGGTCGCATGTCCGTACCACCTATCCCCCGGAGGAACGATGGCGTCCGTTGCGGAGCCCCGTACGGAACACAAGGGACTGCGGCGGAGCCTGGGCTTCCGGGACCTGGTCGTCTACGGACTGCTGTTCATCGCGCCGATGGCCCCGGTCGGGGTCTTCGGCACCCTGGACGCCAGGTCGCACGGCGCCGTGGCCCTCGTCTACCTCGTCGCAACGGTCGCCATGGCCTTCACCGCCTTCTCGTACGCCCAGATGGTGCGGGTCGCCCCGCAGGCCGGCTCGGTCTTCACCTATGCCCGCAAGGGCCTGGGTGAGGGGCCGGGCCTGATCGCCGGGTGGATGGCGATGCTCGACTACCTGCTGATCCCGGCGGTCGCGTACCTGTTCTCGGGGATCGCGATGAACGCCCTGGTGCCGGAGGTCTCCCGGTGGGTGTGGACGGCCCTGGCGGTCGTGGTCACGACCCTGCTGAACCTGTGGGGCGTACGGGCGGCCGCGCGCGTGGGCTTCGCCGTGCTGGCCATGGAGATCCTGGTGCTCCTGGTCTTCCTGGTCGCCGCGGTGACCGTCCTGGTGCGGGACGGGGCGCAGCGCGGCTGGCTGTCCCCGCTGACCGGCGACGGCTCGCTGGGCTTCTCGACGGCCGCGGTCCTGGGCGCGGTGTCGGTGGCGGTGCTCTCGTACCTGGGCTTCGACGCGATCGCCTCGTTCGCCGAGGAGGTGACGGGGGGCTCGGCGCGGGTGGCCCGGGCGGTGCTGTTCTGCCTGGCGCTGGCCGGGGTGCTGTTCATCGCCCAGACCTACCTCGTGGCGCTGCTCAGCCCGGTCACCTCGGCGGAGCTGGCGGCCGATCCGGAGCAGCAGGGGCCGGCGTTCTACAACGCGGTGGAGGCTTCGGTCGGCTTCTGGCTGCACGACCTGGTGGCGGTCTCCAAGGCGATCGGGGCGGCCTTCGCGGCGCTGGCCGGGCAGGCGGCGGCCGGGCGGCTGCTGTTCGCGATGGCCCGGGAGCGGCGGCTGCCGGGCGTGCTCGCGCGGACCTCGGACGGTACGCCGCGCCCGGCGCTGCTGGTGGCGGCCACGGTGACCCTGGTCGCGGCGGTGTGGGCGGCGCGGCGCGACGACGGGCTCGACCATCTGGTGTCGGTCGTCGACGTCGGGGCGCTGGTGGCCTTCACGCTGCTGCACGCCTCGGTGGTGGGCTGGTTCGTCGTCCGGCGCCGCGGGGGCCCGCCCAGCCGGTGGAAGCACCTGGTGGTCCCGGTGCTGGGCGCGGCGGTGACGGTCGCGGTGATCGCGGAGGCCTCCTGGACGGCGCAGGTGGTGGGGGCCGTGTGGCTGGCGGTGGGGCTGGGGCTGCTGGTGGTGCAGCGCGGCCGCCGGGATGCCGCCGCCGGCGCCGATGCCCACGCCGATGCCGGGGCCGGGGCAGAGGCCGGGACCGACACCGGCCCCCGAGCCTGAGACGCTGTCAGTGCCGCCCGATAGCCTGCGCACATGGGTCTGAATACGTCGGCCGAGGCGCCGCTGCCGGTAGGCCAGGTGTCCCGGCTCATCGGGGGCTGGATCGAGCGGCTCGGCCAGGTGTGGGTGGAGGGGCAGATCACGCAGCTCTCGCGGCGGCCGGGGGCGGGGGTGGTCTTCCTGACGCTGCGCGACCCCTCGCACGACATCTCGGTCAGCGTGACGTGCTTCCGCCAGGTCTTCGACGAGGTCGCGGACGTCGTGTCGGAGGGTGCGCGCGTCGTCCTGCTGGCCAAGCCGGAGTGGTACGCCCCGCGCGGGCAGCTGTCCCTGCGGGCCACGGAGATACGGCCGGTCGGCATCGGGGAGCTGCTGGCCCGGCTGGAGCGCCTGAAGCGGTCGCTGGCCTCGGAGGGCCTGTTCGCGCTGGACCGCAAGAAGCCGCTGCCGTTCCTGCCGCAGCTGGTCGGGCTGGTGGTCGGCCGGGCCTCGGCGGCCGAGCGCGACGTACTGGAGAACGCCCGGCGCCGCTGGCCGGCGGTCCGCTTCGAGGTGCGCAACGTCGCCGTGCAGGGGGTGCACGCGGTGCCCCAGGTGATCCAGGCGGTCAAGGAGCTCGACGCCCTCGACGAGGTCGACGTGATCATCGTGGCGCGGGGCGGCGGCAGCGTGGAGGACCTGCTGCCCTTCTCCGACGAGGAGGTCGTACGGGCGGTCGCGGCGGCCCGTACCCCGGTGGTCTCGGCGATCGGCCACGAGCCGGACTCCCCGCTGCTGGACCTGGTCGCGGACCTGCGGGCCTCCACGCCCACGGACGCGGCCAAGAAGGTGGTCCCGGACGTCGGCGAGGAACTGGAGCGGGTACGCCAGCTGCAGGGCCGGGGGCTGCGCGCGGTGACCGGGCTGCTGGACCGGGAGGAGCGCGGCCTCGCGCACGCCCTCGCCCGGCCGGTGTTCGTGCACCCGCAGCGGATGGTGGAGACCCGCGAGGACGAGCTGGAGGCCCTGCTCGGACGCAGCCGGCGGACGCTGGGCCATCTGCTGGACCGGGCCGACTCGGAGCTCGCGCACACCCTCGCCCGGGTGGTGGCGCTGTCGCCGGCCGCGACGCTCGAGCGCGGGTACGCGGTGCTCCAGCGGGCCGACGGGCACGTGGTGCGCTCCCCGGAGGAAGTCGCGGAGGGCGAGCCGCTGCACGCGCGGGTGGCGGAGGGGTCGTTCTCCGTACGGGTCGCCGCCCCCGAATAGCACACAAGTCGTTGTATTACACACATAAGGTGGAACCTGGAATGGCAGAGGCCGAGACGGCGCTGGGGTACGAGCAGGCCCGCGACGAGCTCATCGAGGTCGTCCGCAAGCTGGAGGCCGGCGGTACCTCGCTGGAGGACTCGCTCGCCCTCTGGGAGCGCGGCGAGGAGCTGGCGAAGGTGTGCCGGCACTGGCTGGAGGGGGCCAGGGCCCGGCTGGACTCGGCGCTCGCGGCGCGCGACGCGGCGGCCGAGGAGGAGTGAGTCCTGTCACGACCGGAGTCATTTAGTTGAAAATTCATCTACTTCCGCCGTAGTGTCGGGGACATCGCTTCACCCCCGTATGGAAGAAGGCTTTCCGATGTCTCTCGTTCTTGACTCCGCCGCGCAGGACCTGCTGTTCCGCGAGGCCCGCACGGCCAACTCGTTCACCGACGAGCCGGTCACCGAGGAGCAGGTGCAGGCCATCTACGACCTGGTGAAGTACGGCCCCACCGCGTTCAACCAGACCCCGCTGCGCATCACCCTGGTCCGCTCCCCCGAGGCCCGCGAGCGCCTCGTGCGGCACCTGGCCGAGGGCAACCAGGCCAAGACCGCCGCCGCGCCGCTGGTCGCGATCCTCTCCGCGGACAACGAGTTCCACGACGAGCTCCCGGCCCTGCTGCCGCACTTCCCGCAGGCCAAGGACATGTTCTTCGCCGAGCGCCCGGTCCGCGAGCAGTCCGCCCTGCTCAACGCCGCGCTGCAGGCCGCGTACTTCATCGTCGGCGTCCGCGCCGCCGGCCTGGCCGCGGGTCCGATGACGGGCGCCGACCTCGCGGGCATCCAGAAGGAGTTCCTGGACGCCGACCACACCCCGCTGATGGTCGTCAACATCGGCAAGCCGGGCGAGGACGCCTGGTTCCCGCGCTCCCCGCGCCTGGCGTTCGACGAGGTCGTCACCACCGTCTGAGCCGCCGCACGGCACCCCGTACGGCACCCCCGTACGGCAAAACGGCCGCGCGCCCCGGAGAGATCCGGAGCGCGCGGCCGTTTTCGTACGCCTGCCAGGCGGGCGTTACGCGCCCTGCTGGCCCTGCTTGAACTCCAGCGCCGCCGCCATCGCGCCGAGCTGCTCGAAGGAGGCCGTCCCGGTGACCACCGTGACGTACCCCTGCTCCCGCTTCACGAGGGCGTCGTACTTCTCACCGTCCCAGCGCTCCCACACCGCGTCGCCGACCTGCTGGGTCTGCCCGGTGGCCGTCGCCTTCTGGGTGACCGCGGCGATGTACTTGGCGGAGGTGTCCGTGGACTGCTCCACCGACACGTACTGCCGGTCGGGGTCCTGGAAGCCCAGGTGCCAGGCGTTGGAGTCCTTGCGCTGGTACGTCACCGAGGTCGCCCGCCACTCCGCTGGCAGCCCCACCGGGACCGCCACGGGGTACGGGGCGGCGCGCCGGGCCGTGAGCGTCTCCACCCGGTAGTCGACCGTGCGCGTCGGATCGGCTTCGTCGTCATGCGGGACGAAGAGGTAGATCCCCGCGACCACAACGCCGATCACCGCCAGCGACCGGACCATGTCCCAGATCGTCTGCTTGCCTTTCATACCTGCCACGGCACCATCGTCCCGTATGCGCGGGAGCGATCACCGCCGGGGTGGCCCCGAGCCCCCGCGCGGCGCGCCTCCGCGGCCTGCGCGCCGCCTGCAAGACGTCCGCTCAGGCCAATCGACTGACCGATATTCCGCTCATACGTGACCCGGCCTGCTCAATATGTCGACGTACCGATAGAGTTCCAGCACCCTCACTTCCCGGCCGTCGCCGTACAGAAAGGTGCGCTCCGATGACCGAGCACAACCTGCCGCCCCAGCTCGAAGTCTCTCCGGAGGCCCCCGACCGCAACCTCGCCCTGGAACTCGTACGGGTCACCGAGGCCGCCGCCATGGCCGCCGGCCGGTGGGTCGGACGCGGTGACAAGATCGGCGCGGACGGGGCCGCGGTCAACGCGATGCGCACCCTGATCTCCACCGTCTCGATGAACGGCGTCGTCGTCATCGGCGAGGGGGAGAAGGACGAAGCCCCCATGCTCTTCAACGGCGAGCGGGTGGGCGACGGCACCGGCGCCGAGGTCGACATCGCCGTGGACCCGATCGACGGCACCACCCTGAACGCCAAGGGCATGCCCAACGCGATCGCCGTCCTGGCCGCCGCCGACCGCGGCACCATGTTCGACCCGTCCGCCGTCTTCTACATGGAGAAGCTGGTCACGGGCCCCGAGGCCGCCGACTTCGTCGACATCAACGCCCCCGTGTCGGTGAACATCCGCCGCGTCGCCAAGGCCAAGAACATGGCCGTCGAGGACGTCACCGTCGTCATCCTGGACCGCCCCCGCCACGAGGGCATCGTCAAGGAGATCCGCGAGACCGGCGCCCGGATCAAGTTCATCTCGGACGGCGACGTCGCGGGCTCGGTCATGGCGGTGCGCGAGGGCACCGGCGTGGACCTGCTCCTCGGCATCGGCGGCACCCCCGAGGGCATCATCTCGGCCTGCGCCATAAAGTGCCTCGGCGGCACGATCCAGGGCAAGCTGTGGCCGAAGGACGACGCCGAGCGCCAGCGCGCGCTGGACGCCGGCCACGACCTGGACCGCGTCCTGTTCACGGACGACCTGGTGTCCGGCGAGAACGTCTTCTTCGTCGCCACCGGCATCACGGACGGCGAGCTGCTGCGCGGCGTCCACTACCGCTCGGAGACCGCGACCACGTCCTCGCTGGTCATGCGCTCGAAGTCGGGCACGATCCGGCAGATCGACTCGACGCACCGCCTGTCGAAGCTCCGCGCGTACAGCGCGGTCGACTTCGACCGCGCCCAGTAGCCTCCGGCCGGGCAGCACGAGAGGGGCGGTCACCGTGTGCGGCGGTGACCGCCCCTCTGCCGTGTCCACGCACTCCGTACGGGTCGGCCTAGCCCGCGGCGGCTATGGAGCCCGGCCCCGGCGCCTGGCGCAGTTCCGCCGAGCGGCGGCGCATCCGTGCCAGGACCACGCGGCGTTCGGCGGCGGTGAGGCCGCCCCAGACCCCGTACGGCTCGGGCTGGAGCAGCGCGTGCTCGCGGCAGGCGACCATGACCGGGCAGCGTGCGCAGACGCGCTTGGCGGCCTCCTCGCGGGAGAGCCGGGCCGCCGTGGGCTCTTTGGAGGGGGCGAAGAACAGGCCCGCCTCGTCGCGACGGCACACCGCCTCCGCATGCCATGGGCCGTCCTCAGCCCTCACCGGCACCCGCGGCTTCGGCATGACGGCAACCTTCAGGGACTGATGCGGCGGATGCGGCACGGTCTACTCCTGACGACGGGTACGCGAGCGAGAGACGATGCACCTGTCCCTACCCGCTGTGCGCGCCCCTATGCACTGGGTGCCGGCGGGCGGCGGGGTTTCGTCCGAAACGCGACCCCCGTGACGGACGGGTCCCAGCCGCCTCAGTCGTCCCAGCCGTCCCAGCCGTCTCAGTCGGCTGACAGGCGCTTGCGCATCCGGTCCGCCAGATCGACCAGCCGGGCGCCGAGCCTGGGCCGCGCCTCGATGTTGCCCAGCAGGGCGAAGCCGCGGACGATCACGACCGGGGCCTGCGGGTCGGTCGCCCCGCGGCCCTCGCCGCGCACCTCGAAGTTGCCGAGGACCCCGCTTCCGTAGCCGCGCAGGGTGACGTTCTCCGGGACCAGGACCTCGACGTTCCCCAGCACGCAGGTCACGTTGATCTCGGTGACCTGCTGTTCGAAGACCGCCTGGGTGAGGTCGATGCTGATGTCGCCCATGACCGAGACCGCGCGGGTGAGCGCACCCGGCCGCCACCGGCCCTTGCGGGCGGAGCTGCTGCACACGGCGACGACCGTCTCGGTGTAGCCCGCCGCGGTGTGGGTCGCGTACGCGGGCGCGGCCGGGGGCGAGGTGTGGCCGGCGCCCGGCGCGGGGAGGTCCCGTACGAGCGCTTCCAGCTCGCCCACCGTCTTGACGGCGTACAGCGAGTCCAGGCGCTCGGAGTGTTCCTCGGAGGTCAGCCGGCCCTCGGCGAGGGCGTCGGCGAGGATCTGCGCGATCCGGTCCCGGTCGGCGTCGGAGGCACGCAGTTCGGCCGCCGTGGGGGCGGGAGCCGGCGCGGGGGCAGGGGCGGCGGGGTGCTTTTCCAAGTCCACGGGACCCAGCATAGCGAGACACGATAGATCGCGATACTGCCGAGTGAGCCTTACCTCACAGACACGGGCACGCCGGGAGGTTCTACGCTGGTGGACTGCGCTGCCAATTGGTCGCCAGCGCTGTCTGCCGAGTGAGGAATGACTGCCGTCATGCCAGAGTTTGCGTACACCGACCTGCTGCCCCTGGGCGAGGACACCACCCCCTACCGGCTGGTGACCGCCGAGGGCGTGTCCACCTTCGAGGCGGATGGCCGTACGTTCCTCAAGGTCGAGCCGGAGGCGCTGCGCAAGCTCGCCGAAGAGGCCATCCACGACATCCAGCACTTCCTGCGCCCCGCGCACCTCGCGCAGCTGCGCCGCATCATCGACGACCCCGAGGCCTCGTCGAACGACAAGTTCGTGGCGCTGGACCTCCTCAAGAACGCGAACATCGCGGCGGCCGGCGTCCTGCCGATGTGCCAGGACACGGGCACGGCGATCGTGATGGGCAAGCGCGGCCAGAACGTCCTCACCGAAGGCGGCGACGAGGCGGCGCTCTCCCGCGGCATCTTCGACGCGTACACCCGCCTGAACCTGCGCTACTCGCAGATGGCCCCGCTCACCATGTGGGAGGAGAAGAACACCGGCTCGAACCTGCCCGCGCAGATCGAGCTGTACGCGACCGACGGCGGCGCGTACAAGTTCCTCTTCATGGCCAAGGGCGGCGGCTCGGCCAACAAGTCCTTCCTCTACCAGGAGACCAAGGCGGTCCTCAACGAGGCCTCCATGATGAAGTTCCTGGAGGAGAAGATCCGCTCGCTCGGTACGGCGGCCTGCCCGCCCTACCACCTGGCGATCGTGGTCGGCGGCACCTCCGCCGAGCACGCGCTGAAGACCGCCAAGTACGCCTCGGCGCACTACCTGGACGAGCTGCCGCGCGAGGGCTCCGCCCTGGGCCACGGCTTCCGCGACGAAGCCCTCGAGCAGCAGGTCTTCGAACTCACCCAGAAGATCGGCATCGGCGCGCAGTTCGGCGGCAAGTACTTCTGCCACGACGTGCGCGTGGTCCGCCTCCCCCGCCACGGCGCCTCCCTCCCGGTCGCCATCGCGGTCTCCTGCTCGGCGGACCGCCAGGCGGTCGCGAAGATCACCGCCGAGGGCGTCTTCCTGGAGCAGCTGGAGCGGGACCCGGCGCGGTTCCTGCCGGACACCACGGACGCGCACCTGTCCGACTCCTCGGACGTCGTCTCCATCGACCTGAACCAGCCGATGGAGACGATCCTCGCGACCCTCACCCGGCACCCGGTCAAGACCCGCCTGTCCCTGACCGGCCCGCTGGTCGTGGCGCGCGACATCGCGCACGCCAAGATCAAGGAGCTGCTGGACTCGGGCGCCGAGATGCCGCAGTACCTGAAGGACCACCCGGTCTACTACGCCGGCCCGGCGAAGACCCCCGAGGGCTACGCCTCGGGCTCCTTCGGTCCGACCACGGCCGGCCGGATGGACTCCTACGTCGAGCAGTTCCAGGCCGCGGGCGGCTCCAAGGTCATGCTGGCCAAGGGCAACCGCTCGCAGCAGGTGACGGACGCCTGCGGCGCGCACGGCGGCTTCTACCTCGGCTCGATCGGCGGGCCGGCGGCGCGCCTGGCCCAGGACTGCATCAAGAAGGTCGAGGTCCTGGAGTACGAGGAGCTCGGCATGGAGGCGGTCTGGAAGATCGAGGTCGAGGACTTCCCGGCCTTCATCGTGGTCGACGACAAGGGCAACGACTTCTTCCAGAACCCGGCCCCGGAGCCGACGTTCACCCACATCCCGGTGCGCGGCCCGGGCCTGTAGCCGCAACTGCCGAGGGCCCCTCCCCCGTTTGGGGGAGGGGCCCTCGCCCATATCCGCCGAGCGGCAGATGGATCGGCGGCGGGCCCCGGCGAGGCTGTTCCCGTACCCAAACAGCGCACCCTCACCGGGAGTTCACGATGAACCGCACGCGCACCCTTGTCCTCGCCGGAGCCGCAGCCGCCCTGGTGGCGACCTTGATCGGTGCGGCTCCGGCCCCGGCGGCCCCGGCCGCCGCGCCGAAGCTCGCCTCGGTGCACGGGGCCGGCACCGTGGTCTTCCCCTACGCCCCCAGGGAGGATGACATCCGCTTCACGGTCGACGCCGAATCGGCCCCGTGGAGCAGGCCCCTCCCGTCCAAGGGCCTGGAGCAGGGCCTGCCGACCGACGCCCGTGGCCGCGTGACCGTCTACCACCACATGCCGGCGGGCAACTTCACCGCCGTCGCCGAGGCGGAGGTGGACTGCATGGTCACCGGCGGCAGGACGGCCACGGTCACCGCGGTGGTCAAGACCTCGAACGTCGGCTGGGAGGGCAAGCGGATCGGCATCAGCGTCCAGGACGGCGAACGCGGCGGCCCGGACCGCGTCGGCTTCTCCTGGGGCATCGTCAACGTCGACGTGAAGCCCGACGGCTCGGTCGCCGAGCCGGTGGTGGGCACCTGCATGGCCCCGGCCCCCTTCACGGAGGTCACCAAGGGCGGCTTCAAGGTCACCCCGGCCCCCCTGGCCCCGCGCCCGTAGCGGGTCGGCCGGGGACGGGGCCTGGGACCGGCCCCGTCCAGCCCCCGCAGGGCCCCGGCACGGTTAACGTCGGCGACGCAGGCCCGCGCCTGTTCGTTCACCACGGATTGCAAGGATGTCCGCATGACGCAGACGCAGCTCGCCACCGCCCGCGCCGTGCGCGTGGTCGCCCACCGGGGGGCCTCGCACGAGCACCCCGAGCACACGATCGCCGCGTACCGGCAGGCCATCGACGACGGGGCCGACGCGCTCGAGTGCGACGTACGGCTGACCGCCGACCACAAGCTGGTCTGCGTGCACGACCGGCGCGTCGAGCGGACCTCCGACGGGCGGGGCGTCGTCTCCGAGATGACGTACGAGCAGCTGCGCGCGCTCGACTTCGGGGCGTGGAAGGGGGCCGCGCACGCCGGGGCCCGGGTGCTGCTCTTCGAGGACCTGCTCCAGGAGGCACTGGCGGCACCGCACCCGGTCGGGCTCGCGGTCGAGACCAAGCACCCGTCCCGCGCGGGCGGCCGGCTGGAGGCCGAGCTGGTGCGGATGCTCAAGGAGTACGGTCTCGCGGACGGGGCTTCGGGGCGCGTCGAGGTCATGAGCTTCTCGCGCACCGCGCTGACCCGGATGCACCGGCTCGCGCCCGGCCTGCCCGCCGTGTTCCTGATCGAGCGCGCGATCCGCCCGGTGCGGCCCCCGTACGCGACCCACGCGGGCCCGGGCATCGACCTCGTGCGGCGGGACCCGGGCCTGGTGGCCCGGCTGAAGGCCAAGGGGCTGTCCGTACGGGTGTGGACCGTGGACGAGGCGGAGGACGTCGAGCTGTGCGTACGGCTCGGCGTGGACACGATCATCACCAACCGGCCGCGGGACGTGCGCAAGCTGCTGCTGGACATGTGAGCACCCGGCCGGGGTGCGCCGGCCGGGTGTGGGGGGTCGTACGGGCGGTGTTACGCGAAGCGCTGCGACGCCGAGCCGTTGCAGGTCTGCAGGCGCAGCGGGTCGTGGGCGGCGGCCACGGTCAGGCACATGCCCGGGGATGCGGCGGGGCGCAGGGTGGCCCCGTCGCGGACGAACTGCTGGTTCGCGCCGCCGTGGCAGTTCCAGAGGATCAGGCCGGTGCCGGCGCCGTAGTTGGCGCCCGGGGTGTCGAGGCAGCGGTCCTGGGTCAGTTCGATGTGGACGGACTTGCGGGCGGTGTCGTACCACCAGCCCTGGTTGCGGCCGCCGTGGCAGTCCCAGCCCACGATCGCCGTCTCATTGGCGCTGGAGCCTCCGTTCGCGTCGAGGCAGGTGCCGTTCGCCTCGTTCTTCAGGGGCCTGAACTTGTCGTCCCAGGCCCCGGCCTGCAGGACGGCGGTGCCGGTGCTCGCCGGGTCGGCGCAGGAGGCCTCGCGCAGGCCCGAGGCGTACAGCTGGGTCAGGCAGGACGCGAACGCGCCGTGGCCCCGGTAGTTGGGGTGGAAGGACTGGCGGGCGGTGTTCTCGTCCCACGGGAAGTGGTCGCCGAGGTCCAGGTAGAGCCCGCGGGCCCAGGCGTCCTCCATGCACACCTCGTGGCCGTGGAAGAGCCGCGAGTTGTCGAGGTAGACGGCGCCGGAGTTGCGCGCCGCGTCCCGCATGCCCTTCTCGAAGGTGGGCACCGCGTAGTTGCGGCCCCAGGTGGCGTCGGAGTCGTAGCCGGCGCAGCCTCCGGGGAGCTTGCCGGGGAAGTTCGGGTTGTCGTAGAAGTCGGGGCCGATGGGGCTGGGGTAGCCCATGACGACCAGCTTGTAGTCGGAGTCGGCGTAGCCGGCGTCGCGCATGACCGTCTTGAGGTCGGCGACCGTGGCCTCGACCTTGGGCTTCAGGCCGTCGACGCGTGCCTGCCAGCCGGGCGCGTACTTGGGCTCGCAGGTGCCCTGGCTGAGCACCCAGCGGGTGACGCAGTCGGTCATGACCGGGCCGAACTGCAGGTCGTCGTTGGCCCCGGCGACCAGCAGCACCATCTTGATCTTCGTGTTGCGGGCCTTGATGGCCAGGCTGTCGCTCTGTACCAGCTCGTCGGCGTACTGCTTGCTGCCGCCGATCCTGATGTTGCCGGTGTACCCGCCGGAGCAGGCGACGTTGAAGGTGAGGTCGGCCGCGATGCCCGTGCGGTGGATCGCCGCGTCGGGCGAGCGGTGGCACTGGTTGGACGGGGTGTTGGTCGCGGGGTCGTAGTTGCCGACACCCTCGCCCGAGATCTCGCTGTCGCCCAGCGAGATCAGGCCGGTCTTGCGCTCGCCGAGCGGGCGGATGGCCGGATCGCCGTAGATCTTGGTGGCTTCCGCCGCGCGGATCGCCTCCAGCTCGGGCGGGAGGGGGGTCACGGCCGCTGCCGCTGTTGCCATGGGCACCGCTGCCTGGGCCGTGGGGGTGATCGCGGTGACGCCCCCGAGGGCGGCCGCGGCCGCCGCGACGGCGGCGAGGGTAGATCTGAGCCTGGGTTTCCTGTGTGCACGTGTCATGAATGCCTCCCCGAGTGCCGGTGTTACCCCCGGTATTTACTGGTCAGTAGGGGAGTTGGGAACACTTCGAACAAGACAATTGCTCAACTTTTAGAGGAGGCCACGAAAATGACCGATCACCAGCAGGCCGAAGAGTTCCGGGTCGAGCACGACTCCATGGGCGCCGTACGGGTGCCCGCCCACGCCAAATGGCGCGCTCAGACCCAGCGCGCGGTGGAGAACTTCCCCATCTCGGGACAGCGGCTGGAGCGCGCCCACATCGAGGCGCTCGCCCGCGTCAAGGCCGCGGCCGCCCGCGTCAACGCACGCCTCGGCGTCGTGGAGCAGGACGTCGCCGAGGCCATCCGGTCCGCCGCCGCCGAGGTCGCGGAGGGCCGCTGGGACGACCACTTCCCCATCGACGTCTTCCAGACCGGCTCGGGCACCTCGTCCAACATGAACACCAACGAGGTGATCGCCACCCTGGCCACCGAGCGGCTGGGCCGGGAGGTCCACCCCAACGACCACGTCAACGCCTCGCAGAGCTCCAACGACGTCTTCCCCTCGTCCATCCACATCGCCGCCACCGCCGCCGTCACCCGCGACCTGGTCCCCGCACTCGAGCACCTCGCCGCCGCGCTGGAACGCAAGGCCGCCGAGTTCGGGCAGGTCGTCAAGGCCGGGCGCACGCACCTGATGGACGCCACGCCGGTCACCCTGGGCCAGGAGTTCGGCGGGTACGCCGCCCAGGTCCGCTACGGCGTCGAGCGGCTGCGCGCCGCCCTGCCGCGGCTGGCCGAACTTCCGCTGGGCGGCACGGCGGTGGGCACCGGGATCAACACCCCGCCCGGGTTCTCCGCCGCCGTGATCGCCGAGGTGGCCGCGGACACCGGGCTGCCGCTCACCGAGGCGCGCGACCACTTCGAGGCCCAGGGGGCGCGGGATGCGCTGGTGGAGACCTCGGGGATGCTCCGTACCATCGCCGTCTCGCTCACCAAGATCTCCAACGATCTGCGCTGGATGGCCTCCGGCCCGCGCACCGGATTGGCCGAAATCAATCTCCCGGATCTCCAGCCGGGATCCTCGATCATGCCGGGGAAGGTCAATCCGGTCGTCCCGGAGGCCGTCCTGATGGTCGCCGCACAGGTGATGGGCAACGACGCCACCGTCGCGGTGGCGGGCGCGGCCGGCAACTTCGAGCTCAATGTGATGCTCCCGGTGATGGCCCGCAACCTCCTCGAATCGGTCCGGCTGCTCGCCAACTCGAGCCGCCTGCTGGCCGACCGCACGGTGGACGGGATCACCGCCAATGCCGAGCGGGCCAGGGAGTACGCCGAATCCTCGCCCTCCGTGGTGACCCCGCTGAACCGGTACATCGGCTACGAGGAAGCGGCCAAGGTCGCCAAGAAGTCCCTCGCCGAGCGGAAGACGATCAGGGAGGTCGTGCTCGAGTCCGGCTACGTCGACCGCGGCGCGCTCACCCTGGAGCAGCTCGACGAGGCGCTGGACGTCCTGCGCATGACGCACCCCTGAGCAGCCTCCGGACAGGGTCCGAATCCGGTCGTTTACCGTCCCCGACCCCCTCGGTGACCTGCACCGCAGCATCCGCGGGGGCGCCCGCCCTAAGATCTGCGCATGACAGGTACCTTCAGGCCTGCGGGCAGCGCCGCGCACCCGCGTGCGCAGGGCACGCACTGGGCGCCCGGGGAGCAGATCCTCTGGCGCTACCGCGACCACGCCCCCGGGCTGAAGGGCCAGGTGCACATCTGCCGCCCCGTGACGGTGGTGCGGGACACCGCGGAACTGCTCGCCGTCTGGATGGCCCCCGGCACCCAGTGCGTCAAACCGGTGCTCGCCGACGGCACCCCCGTCCACGAGGAGCCGCTCGCCACCCGCTACACCGCGCCGCGGACCACCGTGCGGTCGCGCTGGTTCGGCGCGGGCGTGCTGAAGCTGGCGCGCCCGGGGGACCCGTGGTCGGTATGGCTGTTCTGGGAGCACGGCTGGCGGTTCAAGAACTGGTACGTGAATTTGGAGGAGCCCCGGTCGCGCTGGGCCGGCGGCGTGGACTCCGTGGACCACTTCCTCGACATCTCCGTCTACCCGGACCGCAGCTGGAAGTGGCGGGACGAGGACGAGTTCGCCCAGGCGCAGCGCTCCGGACTGATGGGGCCGCAGGAGGCGGACCGGGTGCGGGAGGCCGGCCGGGCGGCGGTCCGGGTCATCGAGGAATGGGGTGCGCCGTTCCGCGACGGCTGGGAGAACTGGCGGCCGGATCCGGCCTGGACGGTTCCGGAACTGCCGGAGGACTGGGACCGCACCCCGGCGCATATGACCTCATGAGACCCTTGATGCGCCCCTGGGGTGCAAACGTAGGATCGTCCTCCGCAAGGTTGCGCGCGCGGGGCGGCGCGATGAGACCCTGTGTGCGCAAGTGTCGTGCCGTACGCGGGATTTGACCGGAGGTCGACGCAGGGCGAGAGGTAACGGGGGAGACGCGGAATCGCGGGGTGATGGTGCCCCGGCCGCTGAGCGGGTATACCGCGACTGACCGAGTTGAGTGCAGCGCACATCGAGCGCAAACGGACGGAATTCCACGCGTGACGGAGTACCCCACCTCTCAGGAGGGCCCGCAGCCCGTCGCCTCCGGCGGAGGTACGGACGAGGCCGGCCACGGCAAGGCGCCCATCGCCGCTGCCGAGGCCGTACGCACGCATGCCGCCGGCGCCGGCCCGGCCGCCGGACTCCCCCGGCCCCGCAGCAAGGCCTCGGCCGCAGCCGCGGCCGCCTCGGCCGACGTACCGGCTGCCGCCGCAGGACCCGGCGAGGGCCAGGGCAGCGCCCGCGTCCGGGACGGCGCGGCCGCCCGCAACGCGGCGGGCGGCGCCGGGCACGGCGGCCCCTCCGAGCCGCCCCGCCCGCGCGAGGCCGCGCCGGGGGACGGCTCCGGCGCCGCGCCCCGTACGGACGGGACCGCCGGGCAGGACATCGCGTACCGCGCCGGAGTCGAGCGGCTCGGGGGCGGCGGGGCCGTGATGCCGGTCGTGGCCGGAGAGGTCAGCGCCGCGCGCCGCGAAGGGGACCGGCTGCGCTTCGTCGGCGCCGCCACGCGGCGGATCGCCCGCGGCATCGACCTCGACGAGATCGTGCTCGGCCTGTGCCGGGCCACCGTGCCGACGTTCTCGGACGCCATCCTCGTCTACCTGCGCGACCCGCTGCCGGTCGGGGACGAACGCCCCGTCGGCCCGGTCGTTTTAAGGCTGCGCCGCACCGACCGGCTCCGGCCGATCGACGATCTCACCGATGCCGCGTCGGGCGGCACCATCGGCGCGGGCCTGGACCTCGCCGGGGCCGCGGGGGCCACCGGCGAGCTCGACTTCAGCCAGTTGCCGCTGGTCGGCCCGCAGGGTGACCTGCCCGCGGCCGAGCTGTGCGAGATCCGCTCCGGCGGCGCGCTCGCCGAAGTGCTCCGCGGCGTACGGCCCGTCTTCGGGTCCTCGGCGGCCGCCAAGGCCGCCCTGCCCGAGCTGCTGGGCGGGGACCACCCGCTGCCGCGCGGCAACCGGGCCGTGCTGGCGCCGCTGCGCGGGCGCCGCCGGGTGATCGGCGCCGCCGTGTTCCTGCGCAGCCCCGAACGGCCGGCTTTCGAGCAGAACGACCTGCTGGTCGCCGCCCAGTTGGCCACCCACACCGCGCTCGGCATCGACAAGGCGGTCCTGTACGGCCGCGAGGCGTACATCGCCGACGAGTTGCAGCGCACCATGCTGCCCGACAGCCTGCCCCAGCCCACCGGGGTGCGGCTCGCGTCGCGCTACCTGCCCGCCGCCGAGACGGCCCGCGTCGGCGGCGACTGGTACGACGCCATACCGCTGCCCGGCAGCCGGGTCGCGCTCGTCGTCGGAGACGTCATGGGCCACTCCATGACCTCCGCCGCGATCATGGGCCAGCTCCGCACCACCGCCCAGACGCTGGCGCAGCTGGACCTGCCGCCCGCCGAGGTACTGCACCACCTGGACGAACAGGCCCAGCGCCTCGGCTCCGACCGCATGGCCACCTGCCTGTACGCCGTCTACGACCCCGTCTCGCACCGGATCACCATCGCCAACGCCGGCCACCCGCCGCCGGTGCTGCTGCACCTGGGCGGCCGCGCCGAGGTGCTCCGCGTACCCCCCGGCGCCCCGATCGGCGTCGGCGGCGTGGACTTCGAAGCCGTGGAGCTGGACGCGCCCGCCGGGGCCACCCTGCTGCTGTACACCGACGGGCTGGTGGAATCCCGGCTGCGGGACGTGTGGACCGGCATCGAGCAGCTCCGGGAGCGCCTGGCGACCACCGCGCAGCTGACCGGCCTGGACCACCCGCCGCCGCTCGAGGCCCTGTGCGACGACGTGCTGGACATGCTCGGCCCGGGCGACCGGGACGACGACATCGCGCTGCTCGCGGCCCGCTTCGACGGGATCGCGCCCAGTGACGTGGCGTACTGGTTCCTGGACCCGGAGGAGACCGCTCCGGGCCGCGCCCGCCGGTTCGCCCGCCGCGCCCTGACCCGCTGGGGCCTGGAGGAGCTCCAGGACTCGCTGGAGCTCCTGGTGAGCGAGGTCGTCACCAACGCCGTCCGGTACGCGGAGCGGCCCGTGACCCTGCGCCTGCTGCGTACGGACGTACTGCGCTGCGAGGTCGGCGACGACTCCCCGCAGCTGCCGCGCCAGCGCCGGGCCCGGGACACCGACGAGGGCGGCCGCGGCCTGTTCCTGGTGAACCGGATGGCCCGCCGCTGGGGCGCCACCCGGCTGAGCAGCGGCAAGGTCGTCTGGTTCGAGCTGCCGCTGCCGGGGGCCCACGAACGGCGCTGACGCCCGCGCCACGCGAAACCGCCGCCCCGCAGCCCGAAGGCTGCGGGGCGGCGGTGTGCCGGCGTCCGGTGTCCGGTGTCCCGGGTCAGTTCCCCTGCGTCTGCGGGAACAGCGGCGGGTCCGGCGGCTTCGGGCCGCCGGTCTTGGTCGCCGTCGGAGTCGGGGTCGGCGTCGGAGTCGGCGACTTCGTCTGGGTGTTGGTCGGCGTCGGGGTCGGCGTGGGGGTCGGCGTGTTCTGCGGCGGGGCGCTGCTGGTCGGCGGCTGGCTGGAGGGGCTCTGCGAGGCCGACGGGGAGGGACTGCGGGACGGCGCCTGCGTGGCGCCCATCTCCGCCTCGGACACGTCGAACTCGCTCGTCTTCACGCCCTTGAGCGCGGCCAGCGTGTACGCCTTCCAGATCTCGGCGGGGAAGCTGGAACCGCCCGCGCGGCCGCCGCCGGCGGTGCCGGTGAGGGTGACCTGCTTGTGGGTGCCGGGCTCCTCGCCGAACATCGCGACGACGGTGACCAGTTCGGGGGTGTAGCCGGTGAACCAGCCCGCCACGTTGGACTCGGTGGTACCGGTCTTGCCGGCGGCCTCGTAGGCGCTGCTCTTGACCTTGCTGCCGGAGCCGTCGTTGACCACGCCGGTGAGCACCTTGGTGACGGTGTCGGCGGTCTGACGGCTGATGGCCTGGCTGCCGACGGCCTGACGGGGAGTGAACTCGCCGTCCTTGTGCTCGGCGCTCTTGATGATGGTCGGCGTGACCTTCTTGCCGTGGTTGCCGAGGGTCGCGTAAACCCCCGCCATCTCCAGGGTGTTGGCGCTCATGGTGCCGAGCGACATGGCCGGCTTGTCCTCGGGCCAGCCGTCGCGGTCCTTCATGCCCATCGCGAGGGCCGTCTCCTTCACGTCGGGCGGGCCGACGTCCACGATCATCTGCGCGTAGACGGAGTTGACCGAGAAGTTGGTCGCCTCCTGGACGGTGATCTCCTTGCCGAAGTCCTTGTCGTCCTGGTTCTGCGGGTTGAACGGGATCTTGCTGCCGACGACCGGGCGCTTGCTGGTGCCGTCGTAGAGCGCGTTCGGGGTGATCGGCTTGCCGTCCTGGGTCTTGGCGTTGTTCTCCAGGGCGGAGGCGAGCACGATCGGCTTGAACGTCGAGCCGGGCTGGTAGTCCTTGCGCAGGGCGTTGCTCTGGTCCTTCTCGGCCAGGCCCTGGCCGCCGTACATGGCGACGATCGCGCCGGTCTTCGGGTCCACCGAGGTGGCACCCGCCTGGACGCTCTGGTCCTGGGGGCGGTTCTTGGTGTCCTTGCGGTCGAGCTTGGACTCCAGCTCGTCCTGGACCGCCGTCTCCAGCGCCGCCTGCTTCTTCGGGTCGATGTTGAGCACGATGTTCCAGCCGCCGGCCGCGATCTGGGCGTCGGTGATCTTCTGCTCGTTCATCTCGTCGTTGGCCGCCTGGATCAGGTAGCCCTTCTGGCCGTCCATGCCCGGGCGGGGCTTGGGCTTGATCGGCGGCGGCAGGGTCATGGTCTTGCGCTTGGCCTCGTCCAGCTTGCCCATCTCGACCATGTTGTCGAGGACGGCGTTGAAGCGGATGTTGACCAGCTTCGTGCCGTTCGGGCCGGCCGTCGCCAGGTCGTACTGGCTGGGCGCCTGGATGACGGCGGCGAGGTAAGCGCCCTGTTCCAGCGTCAGCTTGTCGGCGTCCACCCCGTAGAAGGCCTGGGCCGCGGCCTGGATCCCGTACGCGTTGCGACCGTAGAAGTTGGTGTTCAGGTAGCCGGCGAGGATCTCGTCCTTCTCCATGCGCCGGTCGACCTTGAGGGAGATCACCAGCTCCCGGAGCTTGCGCGTCGCCGACTGGTCCTGCGTCAGGTAGTAGTTCTTGACGTACTGCTGAGTGATCGTCGAGCCGCCGGCCTTGCCCTTGCCGGTGACGGTGTTGAACAGGCCGCGGGCCACGCCCATCACGTCGATGCCGCGGTCCTTGTAGAAGGACTTGTTCTCGATGGCGATGAAGGCGGTGCGGACGTCTTCGGGGATCTTGTCGATCGGGACGATCTCGCGGTTCATCTCACCGGTGCGGGCCATGATCGAGCCGTCGGCGTACCGGTAGGTGTTGCTCTGGAGCGTGGCCTGCTTGTTCGGGTCGGTGGGTTCGTTCACCGAGAAGTAGAGGACGACCGCCGCGGCCATGAGGAGCAGGATCAGCCCGAGGAACGTCCCGAGGATCTTCCTCCAGGTGAAGAAGCGGCGTATGCCGGTGCGTTTGCCTGCGCCGCCCTTGCCCTTGGCGCCCTTGGCACGTCCGCTCGGCGCCCGCCGCGCACCGCGCTGCTGCTGCGCCCTACGCGCTTCTGCTCGGCCCATCGCTCCCGCTCCGCTCGATTACCCCCCGACGTCAGCTCAGAAAGCTAACACCGCAGGCTGTGACAAAGGTTGGCCAACCGTGACCAATACCGGTCAATTCGGACGTGAGAATCAGCACCCACACCACAGGAACCGACGCACACGATGCCCCAAGGGTTGCCGTAGGCGAAAAAAGTGATATCACTTTGCTAAGCAGCTCGACCGGCTGCGACCACGAGAAACGGGGCAAACCATGACGAACGACGTCTCCACGCCGCAGGGCGTACGGGAGTTCACCGCGCGCAGCGTCGGCGGCGGCCTGGCGCTGCTGCTCGGGCTGGCGGGTGTCGCGGCCGGGGCGGGCCTGATCACGGCCGGCGCGGTGATGACGGCCGTTGCCGCCAAGGTCTCGCTGATCGCGGCCGGAGTGCTGCTGGTCCTCGCCGCGCTCATAGCGATGAGCGGCCTCAACACGATCGCGCCGGGCGAGGCCCGGGTGGTCCAGCTGTTCGGCCGCTACCGGGGGACGATCCGCGCGGACGGCCTGCGCTGGGTCAACCCGCTGACCTCCCGGGAGAAGATCTCCACCCGGGTGCGCAACCACGAGACGGCCGTCCTGAAGGTCAACGACGCCTACGGCAACCCCATCGAGCTGGCCGCCGTCGTGGTGTGGCGGGTCGAGGACACGGCACGGGCCACCTTCGAGGTCGAGGACTTCACGGAGTTCGTCGAGACCCAGACCGAGGCGGCCGTCCGGCACATCGCGATCGAGTACCCGTACGACGCGCACGAGGAGGGCGGCCTCTCGCTCCGCGGGAACGCCGAGGAGATCACCGAGAAGCTCGCCGCCGAGCTGCACGCCCGGGTGGACGCGGCCGGGGTGGCCATCATCGAGTCCCGCTTCACGCATCTCGCGTACGCTCCGGAGATCGCCTCCGCGATGCTCCAGCGCCAGCAGGCGGGCGCGGTCGTGGCGGCCCGCAAGCAGATCGTCGAGGGTGCGGTGGGCATGGTCGAACTGGCCCTGACCCGCCTGGCCGAGGAGGAGATCGTGGACCTGGATCCGGAGCGCAAGGCCGCCATGGTCTCGAACCTGATGGTGGTCCTCTGCGGAGACCGCGCGGCGCAGCCCGTGGTCAACACGGGCACCCTCTACCAGTGACCCCGGCCGAGGCCGGGCGGCCCGCCCGCAAGCAGGTGCTGCTGCGGCTGGATCCGCTGGTGTACGACGCGCTGGCCCGGTGGGCGGGCGAGGAGCTGCGCAGCGCGAACGCCCAGATCGAGTTCCTGCTGCGGCGGGCCCTCGCGGAGTCCGGCCGCCTCCCCTCGGGGCCGGGGCCGATCCCCCGGCGCGGCCGCCCCCCGAAGTCCTCGGACTGACCCACCGCGGCGCCCCGGCCGGGTCCAGGGCGGAGCCCCGGCCGCGGCGTCGCGCACAGAACCGTGACAAACCTTGCTGACCAGCGAGAACGGCACCAAGCAGCGTGGCTATACACCCGGCATATACATCGCAGGTATACACCCGGTGTACAGTCCTGCGCATGTCCATCGGTCACACACTCCTCGGCCTCCTCGAGGCCGGCCCCCGCCACGGATACGACCTCAAGCGCGCCTTCGACGAGAAGTTCGGCCACGACCGCCCCCTCGCCTACGGGCAGGTCTACTCGACCATGTCCCGCCTCCTGAAGAACGGCCTCGTCGAGGTCGACGGGATCGAGAGCGGCGGCGGCCCCGACCGCAAGCGGTACGCCATCACCGATGCCGGCATCACCGACGTCGAGACCTGGCTCTCGCAGCCCGAGAAGCCCGAGCCGTACCTCCACTCGACCCTGTACACCAAGGTCGTCCTCGCCCTGCTCACGGGCCGCAGCGCGGCCGGGATGCTCGACAGCCAGCGCGCCGAACACCTGCGCCTCATGCGCATCCTGACCCAGCGCAAGCGCAAGGGAGACCTGGCCGACCAGCTCGTATGCGACCACGCCCTGTTCCACCTGGAGGCCGACCTGCGGTGGCTGGAGCTCACCGCCGCCCGCCTCGACCAGCTCGCCCAGGAGGTACGCCGATGACCCCGGCCGGTTCCCTGCTCGCCGCCACCGGCCTCCGCAAGGCGTACGGGCCCACCCGCGCCCTCGACGGCGCCGAGTTCTCCGTCCACCCCGGCGAGGTCGTCGCCGTCATGGGCCCCTCCGGATCCGGCAAGTCCACCCTGCTGCACTGCCTCGCCGGGATCGTCCCGCCCGACTCCGGCAGCATCACCTACGCGGGCCGCGAACTGTCCGCCATGAACGACGCCGAGCGCAGCGCCCTGCGCCGCAGCGAGTTCGGCTTCGTCTTCCAGTTCGGGCAGCTCGTACCGGAACTGACCTGCGCCGAGAACGTCGCCCTCCCCCTGCGCCTCACCGGCGCCAAGCGCAAGGAGGCCGAACAGACGGCCCGGGAATGGATGGAGCGGCTCCAGGTGGAGGACCTGGCCGGCAAGCGGCCCGGGGAGATCTCCGGCGGCCAGGGCCAGCGCGTGGCCGTCGCCCGCGCGCTGGTCACCCGGCCCCGGGTGATCTTCGCGGACGAGCCGACCGGTGCCCTGGACTCCCTCAACGGCGAACTGGTGATGCAGCTGCTCACCGAGACCGCCCGGTCCGCCAGCGCCGCCGTCGTCCTGGTCACGCACGAGGCCCGCGTGGCCGCCTACTCCGACCGCGAGATCGTCATACGCGACGGCAGGTCCCATGACATGGAGCGCATCGTATGAGCACGCTCCGGACGTGGTTCCGCGACCTCGCCATGGGCGCCCGGTTCGCCTTCACCGGCGGCCGGGAGGGCTGGACCCGCACCCTGCTCACCGGCACGGGCGTCGGCCTCGGCGTCGCCTTGCTGCTCATCAGCACGGCGATCCCCGGCGCGATCGCCGCCCGCACCGAGCGCGGCGATGCCCGCTCCACCCTGGGCGCGCCGACGGCCGAGGCGCCGGGCCGCGACACCCTGCTCAGCGCGCGCGCCGGCCAGACCTACCACGGCGAGGACATCGAAGGCCGCCTGGTGTACGCCGAGGGGCCGGACGCCCCCGTCCCGCCCGGCCTGAGGAAGATCCCGGGCCCCGGCGAGCTGGTCGTCTCCCCCGCTCTGGACGACCTGATGAAGTCAGCGGACGGCGCACTGCTGCGCGAGCGACTCGACGGCGACATCACCGGGGTCATCGGCGACGCCGGACTGACCGGCCCCGGCGAACTCCTCTTCTACCTGGGCAGCGAGCAGCTCTCCGAAGCGGCTTCGGCCACCAGCCACAGCTACCGGGTCCAGCGCATCACCGGCTTCGCCCACGCCGTGCAGGACCAGCCGCTCAGCCCGGTCCTGCTGCTCCTGGTCGTCCTCACCTTCGTCGCCCTGCTGCTGCCGGTCGCCGTGTTCATCGCCGCGGCCGTCCGCTTCGGCGGCGAGCGCCGCGACCACCGGCTCGCCGCCCTGCGCCTGGTCGGCGCCGACAGCCGCACGGTCCGCCGGATCGCCGCGGGCGAGGCCCTGGCCGGGTCACTGGCCGGGCTCGTGCTGGGCACCGGCTTCTTCCTGACCGGGCGCCGGCTCGTCGGCAGCTTCAGCTTCCAGCAGCGCAGCGTCTTCCCCGCCGACCTCGATCCGGCGGTGTGGCTGGCCGCCCTCGTCGCGGTCGCGGTGCCGGCCGCGGCCGTCGCCGTCACCCTCTTCGCGCTGCGCGGCGTGGTGATCGAGCCGCTGGGCGTCGTACGGACGGCCCGGCCGGGCAAGCGCCGCATCTGGTGGCGGCTGCTCCTGCCGCTGGCCGGACTGGGCCTGCTCGCACCGATGGCGGGCCGCGGGAACAGCGGCGGGAACTTCAACCAGTGGCAGGTCAGCGCCGGCGTGGTGCTGGTCCTGGTCGCCATCACGGTCCTGCTGCCCTGGGTACTGGAACGGTTCGTCGGCCGGATGTCCGCCGGTCCGGTCTCCTGGCAGCTGGCCGTGCGCCGCCTCCAGGTCAACAGCGGCGGCGCCGCCCGTCTCGCCAACGGCATCGCCGTGGCGGTCGCGGGCGCCATCGCCCTGCAGATGCTGTTCGCGGGCGTCGAGGGCGAGTACACCGCCGAGACCGGACAGGACCCCTCCCGGGCCGCCGTCTCGATCCTGATCGACCGCGACTCCAAGGTCGACGTGGACCGGCTGGCGCAGCAGGTCGCCGCGGCCGACGGCATCGTCACGGCGGTGCCGCTGCACTCCGCCACCGCCGCCCGCGAAGTCGCCGACGGCAAGCTCGTCGAGGTCACCATCGGCAGCTGCGAGGCGCTGCGCGAAGTGGCAGTGCTGGACTCCTGCAAGGACGGCGACGTCTTCCTGGCCACCGGCGCCCCCGCGGGGGGCGGCCGGTACGGCCATACGGCCGCACCCGGCGACACGCTCTTCGTGGGCAACGTGCTGGGCTACGCGGACGAGGTCAAGCCCGTCGAGTGGACCGTGCCCGCCGCCGCACGGTCCGTGGCCAGCCGCCCCGACCCGGTCGGCAACCTGCGCTCCGGTCTGCTGGTGACCCCGTCGGCCGCGCCGAAGGACGCCCGGGGACTCGGCTCGACCCAGATCTTCGTGCAGGCCGACGAGTCGGTCCCGGACGGACTGGAGCGGGCGCGGACGGCCGCCTTCAAGGCGTCTGCCCTGTCCACCGCGATGACGTTGCGGGCCACGCACCATGACGGCGGCTACTCGGCGATCCGCACCGGGCTGTTCTTCGGGGCCACCGCCGTGCTGATCCTCATCGGCTCGAGCCTGCTCGTCTCCCAGCTGGAGCAGCTGCGCGAACGCAAGAAGCTGCTGTCGGCGCTGGTCGCCTTCGGTACCAAGCGCTCCACGCTGAGCCTGTCCGTGCTGTGGCAGACCGCCCTGCCGATCGGTCTGGGGCTGGGCCTGGCCGCCGTGTTCGGGGTGGGCCTGGGCACCGTACTGACGCGGATGGCCGCGGCCCCGGTACGGATCGACTGGCTGTCGATCGCGGGCATGACCGGCATGGCCGCCGGTGTGGTCGCGCTGGTCACGCTGTTGACCCTGCCGCCTCTGCTGCGCCTGATGCGCCCGGACGGCCTGCGCACGGAGTAGGACGCGACAGCGCGTACGCCCGCTCCCCCGCCGGTCAGTCGGTCGGCCACACCGGGAGCGGGCGTACGGCTTCGCGCAGCGAGGCCGCGATCGCCCGGAACTCCTCCTGACGGGCCGTGCCCGTCCGCATGGCCAGGGCGATCCGCCGGGACGGCGCGGGCTCGGCGAAGTACCCGGTGGCCAGGTACTCGTTGCGGGTGGTCTCCAGCCGCAGGGCGGTACGCGGCAGCAGGGTCACGCCCAGCCCCCCGGCGACCAGCTGGACGAGGGTGGACAGCCCGGCGGCGGTCGTGGTGACGTCCGCCCCGGCGGTGCGTCCGGCCTCGCGGCAGATGTCCAGGGCCTGGTCGCGCAGGCAGTGCCCCTCGTCGAGCAACAGCAGCTGCAGCCCGCGCAGCTCCTCGCGCGGGATGTCCTTGCGCCCGGCCAGCGGATGCTCCCGCGGGGCCAGCAGGACGAAGTCCTCGTCGAAGACGGGCAGTTCGGTGACCCCGGGGACGCCCAGCGGCACCGCGAGGAGCAGCAGGTCGAGGCGCCCGCCGGCCAGCCCGTCCAGCAGCGAGGCCGTCTGCTCCTCGTGCACCTGGAGGTCCATCCGCGGATAGCGCCGGTGGAACAGCCCGAGCACGGTCGGCAGCAGGTACGGCGCCACGGTGGGGATCACCCCGAGCCGCAGCACCCCCGTGAAGGGCGCCCGTACCGCCTCGGCTTCCTCCAGCAGCCCGCCCATCGCCTCGAGCACCACCCGCGCCCGGGCCGCGATCCGCTCCCCCGCCGGGGAGAGCAGCACCTTGCGGGTGGTCCGCTCCAGCAGCTGCACCCCGAGTGCCTCCTCCAGCGCGGACACCGCCCCGGACAGCGCGGGCTGGCTCATCCCGATGGCGGCGGCGGCGTCCCGGAAGTGCAGGTGCTCGGCCACGGCCGCGAAGGCGCGCAGCTGCGCCAGGGTGGGTTGCTTCGCTCCCCTATTACCGACAGCCACTGATAGGCACCTCCGATCACCGGACTCAAGTCTAGCTATTTCCGTAATCAATGCAGCTGTGTCAGCATGTGAGATCCGTCCAACCCCCTTGGAAAGCCCCCAAAAGGGTCACTTTCCTGTCCGCAAGGAGAGCACGTGCTCACTGTCGGTGACAAGTTCCCCACCTACGATCTGACCGCTTGCGTCTCGCTCGAGGCAGGCAGCGAGTTCGCCCAGATCGACCACAAGGCCTATGAGGGCAAGTGGCGCGTGGTGTTCTTCTGGCCGAAGGACTTCACCTTCGTCTGCCCGACCGAGATCGCCGCGTTCGGCAAGCTGAACGAGGAGTTCCAGGACCGCGACGCCCAGATCCTCGGCGTCTCCGGCGACTCCGAGTTCGTCCACCACGCCTGGCGCAAGGACCACGCCGACCTGCGCGACCTGCCCTTCCCGATGCTGGCCGACTCCAAGCACGAGCTCATGCAGGCGTGCGGCATCCAGGGCGAGGACGGCTTCGCGCAGCGCGCCGTCTTCATCGTCGACCAGAACAACGAGATCCAGTTCACGATGGTGACCGCCGGTTCCGTGGGCCGTAACCCCAAGGAGGTCCTGCGGGTCCTCGACGCCCTGCAGACCGACGAGCTGTGCCCCTGCAACTGGAACAAGGGCGAGGGCACCCTGGACGCCGGCGCGCTGCTGGCCGGTGAGTGACGGATGTCCCTCGACTCCCTCAAGTCCGCCATACCGGACTTCGCCAAGGACCTGAAGCTGAACCTCGGTTCGGTCATCGGCAACCAGGACAAGCTCTCGCAGCAGCAGCTGTGGGGCACCGTGCTGTCCTGCGCGATCGCCGCCCGCTCCCCGCGCGTCCTGCGCGAGCTGGAGCCGGAGGCCAAGGCGAACCTGTCGCCCGAGGCGTACACCGCCGCCAAGTCCGCTGCCGCGGTCATGGCGATGAACAACGTCTTCTACCGCACCCGGCACCTGCTCTCCGACCCGGAGTACGGCACGCTGCGCGCGGGTCTGCGGATGAACGTCATCGGCAACCCGGGTGTGGAGAAGGTCGACTTCGAGCTGTGGTCGCTCGCGGTCTCCGCGATCAACGGCTGCGGCCAGTGCCTGGACTCGCACGAGCAGGTCCTGCGCAAGGCCGGCGTCGACCGCGAGAGCGTCCAGGAGGCCTTCAAGATCGCTTCGGTGATCCAGGCCGTCGCGGTCACCCTCGACGCGGAAGCGGCGCTCGCCGCCGAGTAGTCACCCGTACGGGCACCAGGGCCCCGCAGCCGTTCCCGGCTGCGGGGCCCTGCGCGTTCACTTCTTCACGGCCGCCATGAGCGTGCGCATGTCCTCGATCATCGCCGCCTTCAGCGCGTCCACGTCCGTCTCGTCGTCACCGTCCTCGCCCCACCACTGGACGGTGATCGTGAACACCGCGCCGCCGTCGAGCACCTGGAGCTGTGGAGACCTCACCAGACCGGAGACCAGCGCCTGCTCACCGAGCCCGGGGACCTTCTGGACGTTCACGGGCTGCACCTCCATGACGCCGTGGAGCCCCGGCCCGTTGCCGAACTCCGGCGCCGGGTCGGTCTTCTTGTGCAGCTCGACCAGCACCTGGCCGTAGTAGGAGGCCCGGCCCGTGGTACGCAAGGTGTTGTAACTGCAGTACGACCAGTCCAGGGCGGGACTCTTGCTGTGGCGCGGCAGGCCCTCCTCGAACTCCCCGGCCATCCCGCCGATCACCTTCAGCGGTGCTTGGGCGCACAGGTCCTCGGAGTGCCGGTAGGCGATCCGCGGGGCATCGAAGAATCGATCCTGCAGAGACAGCGTCCCCGCCCAGACCGCCGAGGCCAGTACCGCCCCGCCCAGCGCCCACAGCCAGGGCCGCGCGGCTCCCGGTCCGCGCGCCGCGACGGGCCGCACCTCCTCGGCGGGCCGTTCGGACTCCCACTCCCCGTCCAGCTCAGGCTCGCTGATCATTCCCGGTCTCCCCCATGGCCGAACGCACCGCCGTGGCCCCGTGCGGGCCCGGCCCGACCGCTCCGTGGCCCATGTGGAGCTGCTCGCGCGAGTACGCCCGCAGGTAGGCAACCGCCGTATTGGTGACGGCCACCAGCGGTACGGCGACCACCGCTCCCCCGATGCCGGCGATCAGGCCGCCCGCGGCCACCGAAAGCACCACCGCGAGCGGGTGCACCCGTACCGCCCGGCCCAGGATGAAGGGCTGGAGCACGTGCCCCTCGATCTGCTGCACCGCCAGGACGACCAGCAGCACCATCAGGGCGCTGAACACGCCCTGGGTCACCAGCGCCACGACCACGGCGAGCGCGCCGGAGACGACGGCGCCGACCAGCGGGATGAAGGCGAACAGGAAGATGAAGACGGCCAGCGGCACGGCCATCGGCACGTCCAGGAAGTAGATGCCCAGGCCGATGAAGATGGCGTCGATGAGCGCGACGAGGACGGTGCCCCGTACGTACGCGGTCAGCGTGCGCCAGGCGCGCGGACCGGCTCCCGCCACGCCGGGGCGGGCGGCGGCCGGGACGAGGCCCAGCGTCCAGTGCCAGATGCGCTTGCCGTCGTAGAGCAGGAACAGCGTCGAGAACATCGCGAGCAGGATGCCCGTCAGCACCTCGACGAGCACCGTCACGCCTTGGAGGCCGGCCGTGGTGATCTGCTCGGTGTTGGTGCCGATGGTCTCGCTGAGGTTCTTCGCGATGTCGTTGATCTGCTTCTCGGTCACGTGGAACGGACTGTCCAGTGCCCAGAGTTTGAGTTCGTTGATGCCGTCGCGGACGCGGTCGGAGAGGTCGTCGAGGTTCTCCATGACCTGCCAGACCACGAACCAGCCGACGAGCCCGATGACCACGAAGCCGAGGATCGCGGTGACGGCGGTGGCCAGTCCGCGCGGCAGGCCCAGTCTGCGCAGCCGCACCACGAAGGGCTGGAGCAGCGCGGTGACGAGCATGGCGGCGGCGAAGGCGAGGACGACCAGGCGGACTTCGCTGATCACCTTCATCAGCACCCAGAGCATCCCGGCCAGGAGCAGCAGCCGCCAGCTGACCTCGGCGGCGACCCGCATGCCCCACGGGACCACGCTCACCGGGTCGGGTCGCTCGAGCACCGGGGCGGGCACGGGACCTTGCGGGGCCGCGGCGGCCGCCGGAACCCGGTCGGAGGGGACGGCGTGCGGCAGGTCGCCCCTGGCCTCGGCCTCGACTTCGGCGCGCCGCTCGTCGAGCCGCGCCTCCATCCGGTTCAGCCTGCTCCCGAGCCGGCCGAGCCAGCCTTCCCTCTTCACCATGTCGATCCCTTCCCCCCGCCCCTCTGGTCACACCTCGAAAGACCGTACACGCGAGGAGCCCCGCACCGTAGGACGGTGCGGGGCTCTGCGGAGTCGAGGGGCGGCGGTATCGCCTAGTACCAGCCGTTGGCCTGGTGGAAGCTCCAGGCTCCGCACGGGCTGCCGTACCGGTCCTCCATGTAGTTCAGTCCCCACTTGATCTGCGTGGCGGGGTTGGTGCGCCAGTCCGCGCCGGCCGAGGCCATCTTCGAACCGGGCAGCGCCTGGACCAGACCGTAGGCGCCCGAGGACTTGTTCACGGCGAGGTAGTTCCAGGTGGATTCCTGGTTGATGATGTTCGAGAAGCACTGGAACTGGCCGGCCGGGACCATCTGCTGGGCGATGGCCTTGACCTGGGCGACCGTGTAGGAGCTCTGGACCGCGAAGTCACCGGCGTCACGGGCGGCGGAGCGGCTGGCCGCTTCCTTCGCCTCGCGTTCCTGCTTCGCCTTCTCGTCCGCCGCCTTCTGCGCTTCGGCCTTCTTGGCCTTGGCGTCCTCGGCGGCCTGGATGCGGGCGGCCTCCTCGGCCGAGCGCTTCGCGTCGGCGTCGGCGGCGTGGGCGATGGTGTCGGCCTGCTGCGTCAGGGACGCGGTCTGGACCTGGGCCTGGTCGCCGACCGGGATGTCAGTGAGGAGGGTCGCCCCGGACGCGGTCGTCTCGAGATCGTTCGAGGCGGGGTCGCCGGTGGCAACGCCCACGACTGCGCCGACGGTGGTGACTGCGGTGGCAGAAGCCACTGCGAAGCCCCGAACCGAGATCCGGCTCACACGGTGTCCTTCCAGCAGCGTCCGCAGTGACCGAGCGGGCGCAAGAGTGCCCCTCGACACTGGCCTCCGTGGTTCTGGGGTCACTGGAGACGCGGGCCCGTGGGCAGCTCCTTGCGGAGGCTGCCGCGTGAAACTCCGGGCGGCATACGGCAATCGGCTGTGGAGTTGTGATGCTGCGCGTACCTCACGGGAGGTACAGAAGTGCCGTATGCGGGGCCTGACGGAAAACAGACTCTGCCGGACCTCGGCGCCGCAGGGCAATTCTGTGTTGCGTGGGAAAGGTCACACCTGGCACGTTGCCATTGGTTTCGCGAAAGGCCTGTGCAGCGCGACGCCGCCCGGCTAGGCTCTCGGGCCTTTACCGGACGGCGCCAACTCACTTTCCCGCTATGGGTTTTTTGACCGTTTCACTCCCCTGCCGGGGTCAGAGGGCCTCCAGCATCTCGGTGACCAGTGCAGCGATCGGCGAGCGCTCCGAACGCGTCAGCGTGACGTGCGCGAAGAGCGGGTGCCCCTTCAACTTCTCGACCACGGCGACCACTCCGTCGTACCGGCCGACCCGCAGGTTGTCCCGCTGGGCGACATCGTGGGTCAGAACGACCCGCGAGTTCGCACCGACTCGGGACAGAACGGTCAGAAGGACGTTCCGTTCCAGCGACTGGGCCTCGTCCACGATCACGAAGGCGTCGTGCAGCGAGCGGCCGCGGATGTGCGTGAGCGGCAGGACCTCCAGCATTCCGCGGTTCAGCACCTCCTCGATGACCTCGCGCCCGGCGACCGAGGAGAGGGTGTCGAAGACGGCCTGCGCCCAGGGGCTCATCTTCTCGCCCTGGTCGCCCGGCAGGTATCCGAGCTCCTGCCCGCCCACCGCGTACAGCGGCCGGAAGACCATCACCTTCTGGTGCTGCCTGCGCTCCAGCACCGCCTCCAGTCCCGCGCAGAGGGCCAGCGCCGACTTGCCGGTACCCGCCCGGCCGCCCATCGAGATGATCCCGATCTCGGGGTCGAGGAGGAGGTCCAGCGCGATGCGCTGCTCGGCGCTGCGGCCGTGCAGCCCGAAGGCCTCGCGGTCGCCCCGTACGAGCTTCACGTTGCCGTCCGCCGTGACCCGGCCCAGCGCCTTGCCGCGCTCGGACTGGAGGACCAGACCGGTGTGCACGGGCAGTTCGGCGGCCTCCGGGACGTAGAGACGGTCCTCGGAGTAGAGGAGGTCCACCTGCTCTCCGGAGAGGGCGAGCTCGCTCATGCCGGTCCAGCCGGCATCGGTGATCGCGAGCTCGGCGCGGTACTCCTCGGCGATCAGCCCCACGGAGGAGGCCTTGATGCGCAGTGGGAGATCCTTCGAGACCACCGTGACGTCGTAGCCCTCGGCCTGGAGATTGCGGGCGACCGCGAGGATCCGCGAGTCGTTGTCCCCCAATCGGAAGCCGGCGGGCAGGACACCCGGGTCGGAGTGGTTGAGCTCGACGCGCAGGGTGCCGCCCAGATCGCCCAGTGGGATGGGGGCGTCGAGGCGTCCGTACCGGACCCGGAAGTCGTCGAGCAGGCGCAGGGCCTGGCGCGCGAAGTAGCCGAGTTCGGGATGGTGCCTCTTTGCCTCCAGCTCGGTGATCACCACGATCGGGAGCACGACCTCGTGCTCGTCGAAGCGGGAGATCGCGTTGGGGTCTGCCAGCAGGACGCTGGTGTCGAGGACGTAGGTCCGCCTGTCGGGCAGGCGGCGCTTTGTGCTGGTCACCACGGAAGGACGTACCCCCTCGGAAGAGGTCGGGCCATGAAGACCGGACCGGTCATCGGCACCCATGCCAGGGCCGATTCCCGGCCCTCCACTCCGTCCGTGCGAACCGCACGTGCGTCCTGGTGCAAAGGGCCTCCCGGGCGGACGACCCCATGCCGTCCGCTGAGACTCGACACCCGTGGATCGGGCATCGACCTGAAAGGGGTATTCCCCGATCAGGCCAGGCCATGCCATGGCATATGACGGACGCTCGGTGAATCCCTGGTGAAGGCTTCCGGGGGGGGCGGGCGTGGCGCGAACCCGAGGAGGGCGGAGGGTGGTACCGAAGGGGCGTCAGGCGCCTCCGGGATCAGGTCCCGTACCGCCGGTGGCGCGCGGCGTAGTCGCGCAGGGCCCGCAGGAAGTCGACCTTGCGGAAGGCCGGCCAGAAGACCTCGCAGAAGTAGTACTCGGAGTGCGCGCTCTGCCACAGCATGAATCCGGACAGCCGCTGCTCGCCGCTGGTGCGGATCACGAGGTCCGGGTCGGGCTGGCCGCGCGTGTAGAGGTGCTCCGCGATGTGGTCGATGTCCAGGATCTCGGCGAGCTCCTCGAAGGAGGTGCCCTTCTGCGCGTGCTCCAGCAGCAGCGAGCGGACCGCGTCGGCGATCTCCTGGCGGCCGCCGTAGCCGACGGCGACGTTGACGAGTATCCCCTGGACGTCGTGCGTGGCCTGTTCGGCCTCCTTCAGCACGGTCTGCGTCCGCGCGGGCAGGATGTCGAGGTTGCCGACGTGGTGGACGCGCCAGCGGCCGTCCGCGGCGAGGCCCCGTACGGTGTTCTCGATGATGTTGAGCAGCGGGCGGAGCTCGACCTCCGGCCGGTCCAGGTTGTCCGTGGAGAGCATCCACAGGGTGACGACCTCGACGTCCGTCTCGGTGCACCAGCCCAGCATCTCGGAGATCTTGTCGGCTCCGGCCTGGTGGCCCTGTTCCGTGGTGCCTCCGGACGCCTTCGCCCAGCGCCGGTTCCCGTCCAGGATGACGCCGATGTGCTTGGGCGCCGCGTCATGGTCGAGGCGGCCTTCCACCCGGCGTGCGTAGAGCCTGTACACCAGGTCGCGCAGCTTCACGATCTTCCAGCCCCTCCGTGCAATGCCCCCGTGCGAATTGCGGTCCCCCGAGTGCGCCACATTACTGCGCGGCGGGAGGGGGTACCCAACTCGGTCTGTCACAGCTCCGTGATAGGCAGGACAACGTGACTGATACCAATCCCTATCGGGCAGAGTCCTCGCGCTACGACTCCATGGAGTACCGGCGCACGGGCCACAGCGGCCTCAAGCTCCCCGCCATCTCCCTCGGCCTCTGGCACAACTTCGGCGACGACAAGTCCCTGGAGTCCCAGCGGGCGATCCTGCGCCGGGCCTTCGACCTCGGAGTGACCCACTTCGACCTGGCGAACAACTACGGCCCGCCGCCCGGCTCGGCCGAGCTGAACTTCGGGAAGGTCTTCGCGCAGGACTTCGCGCCCTACCGCGACGAGCTGATCCTCTCCACCAAGGCCGGCTACCTGATGCACCCGGGGCCGTACGGCGAATGGGGCAGCCGCAAGTACCTGCTGGGCTCGCTCGACGCCTCGCTGAAGCGGATGGGCGTGGACTACGTCGACATCTTCTACTCGCACCGCTTCGACCCGGAAACCCCGCTGGAGGAGACCATGGGCGCCCTGGCGTCCGCGGTCCAGCAGGGCAAGGCGCTCTACGTCGGCGTCTCCTCGTACACCGCGGAGCAGACGGCCGAGGCGGTGCGGATCCTGCGCGGGATGGGGGTGCGTCCGCTGATCCACCAGCCCTCGTACTCCATGATCAACCGCTGGACGGAGGACGACGCGCTGCTCGACACCCTCGAGGACGCCGGGATGGGCTGCATCTCCTTCGCGCCGCTCGCCCAGGGGCTGCTGACGGGCAAGTACCTCACGGAGATCCCGGAGGGCTCGCGGGCCACCCAGGGCAAGTCGCTCAGCCCGGACCTGCTGTCGGACGAGGTGCTCCGCCGGCTGGCCGGGCTGAACCAGATCGCCGCGCGGCGCGGCCAGTCGCTGGCGCAGCTGGCGCTGAAGTGGGTGCTGCGCGACGACCGGATGACCTCGGCGCTGATCGGCGCGTCGAGCGTGCGGCAGCTGGAGGAGAACGTGGCCGCGCTGGCGGCGGAACCGCTCTCCGAGGCCGAGTTGAAGGAGATCGACACCTTCGCGGTCTCCACCCCCGGCACCAACCTCTGGGCCCAGCGCGGCTGACCTGCGCATATGGTGCGCGGTCCGGCCGGGTGGCGGAGAAACGAAAAACGGGCCGGTCCGTGGGGGGGATACGGACCGGCCCGAGGGGGGGGTTCCACCATAACCCTTCGTAAAGCGGGATGCGTGCATTGCCGCGCCACGATTACGCTCCGAAACCACCCAGCAGCACTCCGGTGAGTGCTCCGGCGGCCATGAAGGGGCCGAAGGCGAAGCCCTGCTTGCGGGTCGCGGGGCCGTGCAGCACCAGGAAGAGGCCGTACAGGGCCCCGTAAAGGAAGCCCAGGAAGGCCCCCACGGCCCATACCCCCCACCCGTACCACCCAAGAGCGACCCCCAGCGAGAGCGCCAGCTTGACGTCGCCGAAGCCCATGCCCGCGGGGTTGATCAGGAAGAGCGCCAGGTACCCGGTCGCGAGCAGGCCGCCGCCCAGCAGCGCGAGCCGCCAGTCACCCGCGGCGCGGGGCAGCGGGGCGGCAGCCCCGAGCCCGGCGACGGCCGCAGCGGCGAGCGGCAGGGTCAGGACGTCGGGGAGCCGGTGCACGGCCCGGTCGACGAGCGCGAGCAGCACGAGCACCGGGGCGAGCCCCACGTAGACCAGCGCCTCGGGCCGCGCCCCGGCGGCGGCCCCGAGCGCGGCGCAGACCACCCCGGTGAGGGCGGCGACGGGCGCGGCCCGCCTCCCGTACGCGTGCGGGGCCGCGGGCGGATCCGTGGCGTCCGGGCCCGGTACGACGGCCCGCGCGGGCACCCGGCAGCGGGCCGGGCCGAGCCAGCCCGGGACCGGGTGCCCCTCGGGGCAGCGGCCCCGCCAGGGCTCCCCCGCCTCGGCGGAGAACCGGTACGCCGCGCGCGGCAGCAGCAGCCCGGCGGCGACTCCGTACCCGGCGGCAAGAAGGATCACGACGACACCCATCCGCCGAAGGTAGGCCGGACCTCCTGGCGGGGCATAGCCTGCCGCCATGGCGAACTGGCGGGACGGCGAGGCCACGCTCAGGGTCGGGGCGGTGGCGGTGCCCCTGGAGGTCGCCGCCTCGTACCGGGCCCGGACCCGGGGCCTGCTGGGGCGGGACGGGATCGACGGGGCCCTGCTGCTCACCCCCGCGGCGGGCGTGCACACCTTCCGGATGCGCTTCGCGATCGACGTCGCGTACCTCGACAGGGACCTCGGTGTGCTGGACGTCGTCACGATGGCCCCCGGCCGGCTCGGCCTGCCCCGCCTGCGGTCCCGGCACGTCCTCGAGGCGGCGGCCGGAGCGATGGCCGGCTGGGGGCTTCGACGCGGCATCGGCCTGCACGTGGACATCCGCTAGGCGAGGAACGGCCCCGGCGGTAGGTTGGGGCGGTTGAGCTGGGGTGTCAGGGGAGCGGCATGACGGAGAACGCGCGGATCAAGGCGCTGGAGCAGATCATGCCGGCGACGCACGGCGCCGATGAGGACATCGACTGGCAGAGCGCCGAGGCGGCCTGGGGCACCCGGTTCCCGGCCGACTTCGTCGCCTTCATGGGCCGCTTCGGCGCGGGCTCCATCAACGGCGAGGCCAGCATCCTGCTCCCGCTCCCCAAGCCGGGACTCCAGTGGGACCCGGCCGAGATGGCCGAGGAGACCGACAACGCCCGGCACGTCTGGGAGGCGGAGGGCGGCCGGGCCGCCTTCGACGTGGACCCGGAGGCGATCATCGCCTGGGGCGTCACCGGCGGGTCCGACATCCTGTGCTGGCTCACCTCCGACCCCGACCCGGACCGGTGGCCGGTCCTGGTCTGCGGGCGGCACACCGCCGACTCCTTCGCCGTGTACCCGTACGGCATGGCCGAATTCCTCTACCGGCTCTGCTCCGACGAGTTCGACGTGAGCCCGGTCAGCATCACCTTCTGGGACGGCGGCCACCTCAGCTTCGTCCACTGGCGCAAGGCCCAGCGCCGGTGGCAGGAGGGCCGCAACCCCGAGACGGGCGACCCGGACCCGTACGCGGGCGAATTCGCCGACTGACGTTCCCGTCACAGCCGCGAGCCCGTTCCGTGACCGGAAACGGGCGTTTCGGCATGTCTACGCGCGTCCGGCCCGTGGATCACATATCGGAAAACACCATTCGGAAAAGCGCTGGTTGGAGCATTGCCCACAAGTGCCCCCCAAAGGAATCAGCCACCCCACTTTCAGGAGAGAATTCCGGCCAACGGGCCATGCGGGACACCCCAGCCCGGAGCAACTCATAAGTAGTAACGGGATCCAAAAGAAATCAGGGGAATACACCCGTGGGACGAAGAATCTTCGGCTCGGCCGCCTCCACGGTCGTGCTCGGCCTGCTGATACCTCTGGCCGGTTGTGGCGGTTCCGGCGCCGGCGCAGGTGGCGGCACGCTGCGCCTGGTCGCTGCCGAATACGGCGACACTCCGGCCACCAGTTCAAAGGCGTTCTGGGACAAGGTGACCGCCGATTTCACCGCCGCGAACCCCGGAATCAAGGTCGACGTCAAGCTCCTGCCGTGGGCCGACATCGACCGCGAGGTGTCCCGCATGGTCAAGGCGGGGAACGCGCCGGACATCGCACTCATGGGCTCTTACTCGGACTTCGCGGCGCAGGGCAAGCTCTATTCCGCGGACGAGCTCCTCTCGGTGACCAGGGAGGCGAACTTCCTCCAGCCGCTCGCCGAAGCCGGCACCGTCGGCAGCACCCTCTACGGTCTGCCGTTCGTGGCGAGCAGCCGCCTCCTCTTCTACAACGAGGCGCTGTTCGCCAAGGCCGGAGTCAGCGCCCCCAAGACCTGGTCCGAGCTCAAGTCCGCCGCCAAGGCGCTCAAGGACAAGGGCGTGAAGTACCCGTACGCCCTGCCCCTGGGTCCCGAGGAGGCGCACGCCGAGGCGATGATCTGGGAGCTGAGCAACGGCGGCGGCTACGCCGACAGCAGCGGCAACTACAGCCTGGCCTCCGACGCGAACATCCAGACGTGGCGCTGGGTCAAGGACCAGATGGTCGCCCCCGGCCTCGTCGGCCCCACCCCGCCGTCCCAGCTGAACCGCGCCGACGCCTTCGCCGCGTTCCTGCGGGGCGAGGTCGGCATGCTCAACGGCTATCCGTCGCTCGCCCACGAGGCGCGCGCCAAGGGCATCGGCGTCGGCACCGTGTCCATGCCGGTCTCGGACACCCTCGCGAGCGGGGAGATCCCGCCGACCGTCGGCGTGGCGGACTGGATGATGGCCTTCAAGCAGAACGACAACCGCCCGGAGATCAGCAGGTTCCTGGACTTCCTCTACCAGGACAAGAACCTGTCGGACTTCGCCAACCGCTACCACCTGCTGCCGTCCACCGTCACCGCCTCGCGCACCCCGGCCGGCGGCGGCCTCGAGAAGAACGACCGGCAGTTCCTGACCGCGCTGTACGGTGCGCAGCTCTACCCGGTGAACGACCCGTCCTGGGTGACCGTCAGCGACACCATCAAGCGCAACATCGGACGCGCGGTGGAACCGAACGTCGACCCGAAGACCGTCCTCGAGGACATCGCCTCCCAGGCGAACGAGGCCTCGAAGAAGCACTGAAGAACTCCGTGACACGGGACCTTCGCCCCATGCCGCAGACCATCCCGTGCGGCAGGATGGCCCCTACGGCCTCGATCCGAGGCCACCGGCCCCGTCGCCCGCCGAGCACCCACAAGGTGCGCAGGGCGGCCGGCCTCGACGGGGCTCCGGCCGGCCCCGATGCCCTCGCCGGCCTTGCTCCTCCTACTCCCCTTGCCGGCCCTGCTTCCCGTGGTCCTCGGCGAACGCCTTCCGGTGCTGCTCGCAGCTGGAGTTCCAGCGCATCGTGCCCGTGAGCGTCCCGTAGCCCGAGCGCGTCACCGACCACTCCACCGTGTACTCCCCGGTGTCACACGCGATGCGCTTGCCGCCCGCGACCTTCTCGCGGCCCGTCGCCGGCTTCCCGTCCAGCTTCCGGCGGATCTCTCCGGCCTTGGCCCCCTTGGCGGTGCGCAGTACGGCGTGCACCTCGATCGGGTGGGTGCCGTCCTTTGTCGTCACCGCCTTCTTCACCAGCGTCGAGTCCGACACCGCCCAGGCGAACTCGTACGACGGCTGCCACGCCAGCGTCTTGGGGTCGGGGACCTGGCGCTCGTAGTCCGGGGCGCCGGAGGGGCCGGGGCGGGTGACCGTCTCGTACTGGACTCCGGTGTGGAAGCGGAACTGCGCCTCCACCTTGTGCATCTCGTCCTTGGTCCACATCGACTTCATGGTCTTCTCACCCCCGGCCGGGTCCTGGAGGTACGCCGTCCCGTCCGCGGCGGTGGCCTGCTGGACGAGGGCGGGGGCAAGGGCCGCCGCGGTGGTGGCGAGGGCGAGAGCTGCCATGCGGGTGCGCTTCATGCCCGGTCCAACGGGGGCCTCCGGCGGGCCGGAACGACACCGCTCTCGCTTTCACCCGTACGGGAGCGCACGCCGCGCGGAATATCGGCTGATCAACTCCTGTTGTGCGCCGACGGATACGACGAACGATCAGTGGGGGATCCTGTGAGCGTGGACGTGAACGGCACGGTGGCGGCGGGCTGGGAACCGGTGCGCGAGGAGTTCGAGGCCTTCGCGGCGCGCGAGCCGCACTCGCCCGAGGCACAGCTCGCGGTGTACCACGAGGGCCGCCGCGTGGTGGATCTGTGGGCCGGCGAGGACACCGACGCGGACACGCTGAGCGCGGTCTTCTCCATCACCAAGGGCGCGGCCCACCTGGTGGTGGCGCTGCTGGTGCAGGACGGCGTACTCGAGCTGGACCGGGCGGTGTCGGAGTACTGGCCGGAGTTCACCGGGCACGGCAAGGAGCGGCTGACGCTGCGCCAGCTGCTCGCCCACCGGGCCGGTCTGATCAACACCGACGAGGGCTTCGACTACGACGAGATAGCGGACGACGCCCTGATCGCGGAGCGGCTGGCCGCGCAGAAGCCGTTCTGGGAGCCCGGGACGGCGTACGGCTACCACGCCTTCGTGATCGGCGCGCTGACCGGCGAGGTGGTGCGGCGGGCGACGGGCAGGTCGCTCCAGGAGGTCTTCGAGGAGCGCGTGCGCGCCCCGTACGGGCTGGACTTCTACATGGGGCTGCCCGCCTCGGAAGAGGGCCGGTGGAAGCCGGTGCTGGAGATGCTGCCGACCCCCGAGCAGCGGGCGGCGATGGCGGCGGGCGCCGCGTCCGTGCCGGAGCTGCTGCCGGTCGCGTTCAACATGCACCGGGAGCCGCCGATGGACCCGGTCGCGTACGCCAACCACCCCAGGGTGCGGGAGCTGAGTCCGGCCTCGGCCGGCGGCACCGGTACGGCCCGGGGTGTCGCGGCGATGTACGCGGCGGCGATCGGCGAGCTGGACGGCCGTGCTCCGCTGCTGAAGCCGGGGACGGCGGCCGAGTTCGCCACGCCGCACACGCAGGGCCCGGACCGGGTCACGCCGGAGTCGGACCACTTCGCGCTGGGCTTCGAGCAGCAGGCGGCGGTGGGTCCCGAGGCCTTCGGGCACTGCGGCGCGTCGGGCGGGCAGGCCTTCGCCGACCCGGCCACCGGGATCGCGTTCGCGTACACGCGCCGCCGTTTCGGCTTCCCGGGCGGACGGGGCCTTGAGACGGAGGGCCTGACGGCGGCGGTGCTGAAGGTGGCGCGGGGGCGGTAGTTCAGGCCTGCCCGGTCTCGAACCGGCTGATCTTGCCGTCGCCGGGGGCGATGGTGAAGCGCCAGGCGGTGCGCATCTCGCCCCAGGTGTCGTTGCGGTAGTCGACGATCAGGGAGCGGCCGCCGTCGGACTCGGACTGGACGTTCATGTGGCCGCCGGAGGAGAAGATCTCCTTGTCGATCCACTGGTTGAGGTCGCGGTCGGACCCGTCGTCGGACATGGTCGCGTCGGCGGTGAGGAGTGCGAGGAAGGCGTCCTTGTCGTGCGCGTTGACGGCGGAGACGAAGGCGCCGACGACGGGGTCGGACAGTTTGGCGGGGGTGATGGTCACGGGGCCTCCTGGTCGGTCGGGCGTACGTGGGTGCGTGGGTACGTGCGTACGTGGGTGCCTGGGTGCGTGGGTGCGGGCTTCCGGGCTTCCGGGCTTTCACCTGTGCCCGACCAGGGAACACCCCGGGCCTGCCCGGGGCGTCGACCCTCACCCGTTCGCCCCGGACGGCGTGTCAGGAGCGGGCGGGGGCCTCGGGGGCTTCGGGGGTGTCGGGGGCGGTGCGGACCGGGAAGCCGGTCGGCCGGCCCTGCTCCTTCAGCCAGGCCAGCACCTGGTCGAGGGCGTCGACGGTCTGGGCGCGGTTGCCGCCGCCGTCGTGGAAGAGCACGGTCGGGCCGTTGCCGATCTCGCGCTTGACGGCGTCGACGATGGCGGCCGTACCCGGCTTGCCGAAGTCCTTGGTGTCCACGTTCCAGCCGAGCGGGCGCATCCCGTGCGCGGCGGCGATGCGCCGGCTGTCGGGGGTGAAGGCGCCTCCGGGAGCCCGGTAGTACTCGACCTTCGCGCCGCCGCCCGCGGCTTCCTCGATCAGCCGCTTCGCGTCCAGGATCTGTTGTTCCTGGTAGGCGACGGGCTTCTTGTCCATGGACGTGTCGTGGTCCATGGTGTGGTCGCAGAGCCGGTGGCCGGCCGCGACGACGTTCTTGACCAGGTCGGGGTGGGCCTTGGCCTGCGGGCCGATCATGCAGAACGTCGCCTTCACGTCGTACTTCTTCAGTACGTCGAGGACCTTCGGGGTCCAGCGGGGGTCAGGGCCGTCGTCGATGGTCATGTTGACGGCGTTCCCGCCGCTCTCCGAGGCGTGGGCTATGCCCTCGGGTATCCGCGCCGGTTGCTGCTGTCCCCCGGCCTGGCCCGGGGTTTCGGGCTCCTGCCCGGACACGTTCTGCTGCGCGGGCTCGTGACCCGATTCCACCGCCGTCGCCACGCCCCACACCGTCGCCACCACGGCGACGGCCGAAGCCGCGACGACCGCGCGGGCCCGGATGCCCTTCTCGTTCATGCGCGTCAAGAACCCCATGTCCACTCCCCATCCGCCTCGTCAGCGTTCTGTGGATGAGGACGTTCGCCGCAACAGTCGGGTTCCGGGCCATTGGTCCATAAAATCCAACTAATGGGATGGATGGGGTCAGTGGGCGGCGGCGTCTTGCAGGGCCGGAGCGGGGGCCGGGGTCTTGCTGTTGGTGTCGGTGGGGTTGGTGGGGGTGGGGTTGGTTCCGCGGAGGGGGACTTCCTTGATGAACAGGGCGGCCGCGAAGCCGAGTACGGCGATGGCGGCGCAGACGAGGAAGGCCCAGTGGGTGCCGATGGCGACCGCGTGGCGGTATGCCTCGCGGACCGTGTCGGGGAGGACGGCCAGGCTCGCGGCGTCGAGTTGGGCGGAGCTGAGGGCTCCGGCCTGAGGACCGAGGCGGTCGGTCATGGCCTGGGTGACCCGGGCGGTGAACAGCGTGCCCATCAGCGCGACTCCGAACGCGCCGCCCAGCGTGCGGCCGAGGGTGGAGGCGGTCGAGGCGACGCCCATGTCCTTCAGCTCGACGCAGTTCTGCGCGACCACCATCGTGATCTGCATCAGGAAGCCGATTCCGGCGCCGAGGACGGCCATGTACAGCCCCGAGACCAGGCGGGGGGTGCCGGTGTCCATCATCGCGAGGAGGAAGAGCCCGGCGACCACGAGCGCACCGCCGACGACCAGGAAGATCTTGTACTTGCCGCTGTTGCTGGTGATCCGTCCGGTGATCATCGAGACGGTGAGCATCGAGGCCAGCAGGGGCAGCAGGAGCAGGCCGGAGTTCGTGGCGGAGGCGCCCTGGACGGTCTGGAGGAACAGCGGGAGGTAGAAGACGCCGCCGACCGTCACGAAGCCGACGAGGAAGGTGATTAGCGCGTTGAGGCTGAAGTTGCGGTTGCGGAAGACGTACAGCGGAAGGACCGGCTCGGCGGCCTTGGTCTCGGCGTACAGGAACGCCGCCGTCGACAGGACGCTGACGACGATCAGCCCCAGGATCTGGCCCGATCCCCAGGCGTACTCGGTACCGCCCCAGGTCGTGACCAGGACGGTGGAGGTGATCGCGAGGGTCAGCAGCGCCGCGCCGGGGTAGTCGACCTTCGGGCGGGGCCCTTCCTTCGCCGTCTTGGGCAGGTGGAGGACCGCGGAGACCATGGCCAGGGCCAGCAGGCCGAGGGGCAGGTTGATGTAGAAGGCCCAGCGCCAGCCCAGGTAGTCGGTGATCGCGCCGCCGATCAGCGGGCCGCCGATCATGGACAGGGCCGAGACGGCGGCCATCAGGCCCTGGTACTTGCCGATCTCGCGGGGCGGGATCAGGCTGCCGATGATCGCCATGGCGCCGACCAGCAGGCCGCCGCCGCCCAGTCCCTGGACCGCACGGAACGCGATCAGCTGGCCCATGTCCTGGGCCGCGCCGCACAGCGCGGACCCGATCAGGAAGATGACCACCGAGGTCAGGAAGACGCCCTTGCGGCCGTACAGGTCGCCGGCCTTGCCCCAGATCGGGGTCGACGCCACCGTGGCCAGCGTGTAGATGGTGACCACCCAGGACAGGTGCTCCAGACCGCCCAGCTCACCGACGATCGTCGGGATCGCGGTACTGGTGATCATGGTGTCCAGCGAGGCCAGCAGCATCGCGATCATGACCGCCACCAGCACGAGCCCCACACTCCGCGGCTTCCCACCCTCAGAAGTCCCGGCAGAATTGGCTGTGTCCACCATGCCCCCTCCCCTGACCCTTCTCCACGACGTGCCGATCAGCAGAACCGAACCGCGCTTACTTGCCGCCCGGCTAGTACACCATTAAGGTAGACAAGTAACTAGCCGGGCGTCAAGTAAGTTCAGAAGAGACGGGGAGCAGCAATGTCCAGCACCAGCACCAGCACTTCGCAGGGCGGTTCGTCGCAGAGACGGCGTGGGGACACGCGGCAGCGCATCCAGGACGTCGCGCTGGAGCTGTTCGTCGAGCAGGGGTACGAGAAGACCTCGCTGCGGGAAATCGCGGAGCGGCTGGAGGTCACGAAGGCGGCGCTGTACTACCACTTCAAGACCAAGGAGGACATCATCGTCAGCGTCTTCCAGGACCTGACGCGGCCCGTCGACGAGCTGATCGCCTGGGCCAGGGAGCAGCCGCCCACCCTGGAGACCAAGCGGGAGGTGCTGCGCCGCTACAGCGAGTCCATGGGCGCGGGAGCCTCACTGTTCCGCTTCATGCAGGAGAACCAGGCCACCATGCGCGAGCTGACCATCGGCGAGACCATGAAGGACTGGATGTCCCAGCTGGTGGAGCTCCTGCGCACGAAGGACGGCCCGCTCACCGACCAAGTACGCTGCGTCAGCGCCCTGTTCACCCTCCACGCCGGGATGATGTACCTCCAGCACGTGGAGGGCGATCCGGAGGAGACCCGGCTGGCCGCCCTGGAGGTCGCGACCGACCTCATCACGCAGGCGCACCAGGCCTCCTAGAGGGCGGTGGGGCCACCCGCTAGTGCTGCGGTCCGGAAACGGTCGAGGGCGCCGCGGGTGCGCCGGCCCGGATCCGGCGGTCCCGGGCGGCGATGGGAACGTCGTTGATGCCGGCCTCGCGCCTGCGCATCAGCCCGGCCGGGTCGAACTCCCACTGCTCGTTGCCGTGGCTGCGCCACCACTGGCCGGAGGCGTCGTGCCACTCGTACTCGAAGCGGACGGAGATGCGGTCGCCGGTGTACGCCCAGAGCTCTTTGCGGAGCCGGTAGTCCAGCTCGCGCTCCCACTTCTCGGCGAGGAACTCCCGGATCTCGGCGCGGCCGGTGAGGAACCGGTCGCGGTTCCTCCAGACCGAGTCCTCGGTGTACGCGAGGGCCACGCGCTCGGGGTCCCGGCTGTTCCAGGCGTCCTCGGCGGCCTGGACCTTGGCGCGGGCCGACTCCTCGGTGAAGGGCGGCAGGGGCGGACGTACGGCGGAGGTCATGACGGTCCCTCTCGTGCTCGGCGAAGACTAACGAGAACGCTCGTTCTCATCCTAGAGAACGCCCGTTCTTCGCACCAGCGGAACTGGACTACCCTTCCCGCATGGACGACGAAGAGGCCCGCACCCGACTCCTGGACGCGGCGGAGAAGCTGTTCTACGCCGACGGCATCCAGGCGGTCGGCATGGACCGCATCCGCACGGAGTCGGGTGTCCCGCTGAAGCGGCTCTACCGGCTCTTCCCGGCGAAGGAGTCCCTGGTCACGGCGTACCTGGAGCGCCGAGACCGCCGCTGGATGACGAGCCTGCGGTCAGCGGTTGCGGCCTCCCCGGAACCGCCGCTCCTGTCGGTCTTCGACTGGCTGGCGGCCTGGTTCTCCGAGCCGGATTTCCGGGGCTGCGCGTTCGTGAACGCGTACGGGGAGCTGGGCCCGGCCGGCCCGGCGGGCGTACTGGACGTCGTACGCCGCCACAAGACGGAACTGCGCTCCCTGCTGTCCGAACTGGCCGGCCCCGACCGCGAGGAGCTGCCGGACCAGCTCCTGATCCTGGTCGAGGGGGCGACGGCGGTGGCCGCCCTGGACCCCGGCCCGACCCCGGCCCTGCGGGCGCGGGCGGCCGCGGAACGGCTCATCTGAAGCGGCGTGGCGGCGGCGAGGGGTGGTGCGACGAGGCGCGCACGCCCGCCAAGGCGGCCGCGATGAGGTTGGCCGCCTCCATCTCGTCCAGCGACGCCAGTCCGAGCTCCGCCGCCCGGTCCGGAGACGTGGGCAACGCCTCGCCGGTCGGCTGCCAGCTCGGGCCATTCCGGCCGAACTCCTCGTCGTACGTCACCGTCCGCACCACACGACGCCGCAGCAGCCGGCCCTGCCGGTCACCGGCCGCCGCCGCGTAGTAGGTGATGCGCCCCGCGGCGTCCACGGCGTCGAGCACCGCATGGTCGAGGGAGCTCAGCGCCGGACCGGCGGCGTGGCCCTGCAGCGTTCCGGGGCGCATCAGCACACCGGTCAGGTCGAGGAAACAGGTGTTGTCCTGGAGGAACGCGCCGCCCCGCTCGTAGAAGAGCAGGAGCGGCTCGTAGAGGTCGGGCAGGGCCGGAAGGGCATCGGCGTGCAGCGCCCGGTACTCCGCCAGCCGCACGGCCCCCGTACAGGTCCGTTTGACGGCGCTGAGGCCGGTGAACGTGCCCAGGTATTGCTGGAGTTGTGCGGCCAGTCGGGGGGGTAGCGAGAATGCGGGATCCACGTACTCGACGACGTCGAAGAACGGCCACGCGCTCTCGGCCGAGTAGGCCTGCGCCCACAGCCCGGCGCGCCGCAGATATTCGCGCATCAGCAGACGACGGGACATGACGCGCGCGAACGCAGCGTCCCAGTCGCCGTCCCATTCCACTGCCCGGAGGCGTTCCAGCACGCCGACCGCTCCTGACCTCGCCTATCCCTGGTTGCCAGCCCGCCAGCGCGGTTCCAGCACCCGTACGTCCCCGCCCCGGCTCCTGATCCACTTCTCGAGCTCGATCCCGGCGATCGTACGGGTCCCGCGCTCCTCGACGACTTCCACCGGACCGAACAGTGAACCGGTGAGCCCCGTCAGTACGGTGTCGCCGTCCAGGGTCACCCGAAAACTGTTCTCCTGCAGGATCGCCTGACTGAGGTCCGCACCGCGGAAGTTGACATCCAGCAGCGAAGCGCCCATGAACCGGGTTCCACGACAACGGGCGGACGAGGCGTCGACTTGGTAGAGGGATGCCCTGCCCAAGTCCGCACCGTCGAGGACGGCGTTCCGGAGCACGGCATCATCGAGTTGCGCCCGCACCAGGCAGGCGTTCGTCAGATCGGCCCGTGTGAGGTCGGCCCCCTGTAGCTCCGCGCGGTAGAACTCGGCACCGGCCAACCGGGCGTCGACGAGCCGCGTGTCCATGAACAGGGACTCGGAGAAATCGGCGCCCGACAGGTCCGCACCACTCAGATCCAGGCCCATGACGTCGATCCCGCCGCCAGCGCCGTCGTTGCCGTCGTCATCGCCGTCGCCGTCGCCGTCGCCGTCATCGCCGTCGCCGTCGCCGTCGAGCCATTCCCTCAGGCGTCCGGCCGCCTCGGAGTCCGCCGGCATGACACGCGGGCTCCACCGCTTGTCCACTTGCGCGGGGACGGGCTGGGCGGTGCCGCCCTCGAAGAGGTACGCGTGCATGTCCCGGAGGTACTGCCGAAGAGAAGCCTCGTGCGGGAACTCGACGTCCGTCAGGGCTTCGTATTCCGCAGTCCCGAAATCCGGATCCCGAAGCATCTCGGCGATGCCGTCGCGGACCGCCTGGACGTACGCGTCGTTGAACGACATCAGGGTAGGCCGGAGGTACCCGCTCGTGTCGTACGCCTGCTCGGCGTCGAGATACGTACCGAGAAAGCCCGCAAGTCGCTCGTCCATCACGCTCTCTTCCGATACACGCCCGCTGATGATACGGATCGGGGCAGGTCAGCCGCCGGGGCACTCGCTGCTGTTGTCGCCGCTGCGGCACAGCAGGGTCGGCTGGCTGGGAGCGCGGTCAGTGGCCGGGTCGGAGACCGTGCACGAGGCGACCGCCATCACCAGCGTCAGCACGAGGAGCAGCGCGCAGGCCATGCTGTGCACGACCACGGCGAACGGGGCGCGCAGCCGATGGAAGCCGAAGGCGGTCAGCGCAGAGCCGCAGCACAGAACGCCGAGGAAGGTGAACACCTCAGCGGTGAGGGGCACCCCCTGCCATTGGGGGGCGGAGCCGATGCCACCCATGAGAAAGCCGAACTCCGCCAAGGCGGCGTAGAGGAGGCCGCCGACCAGTACCGCTCCCAGGATCGCGACCGTGAGGAGGGCCAGGATGAGGTCCGCCACCCAGTACATCGGTGAACGCGACTGATCCGCCGTCTGATTCGACATGCTGTGCAGTGTCGCGGCGGAAGGGACCAACCGCCTGAGTACGGGTACTCATCTCGATGAGCCTCCCCGGTTACGGCGGCTCCGTGCAGGTCGAAGTGGTCCAGCAGTAGCGGCGCCTACCGGCCCGCTTGCGGAACGTCGATCAGTGGCCGGACAGTTCCTGCAGAGCGTCGAGTGAGTCCGCGTCCTGGATCTCCGCAGGGGGTTCCGGCGATGCCGCGTCTCCCAGGGCGTCGAGCGCAGCCGTTCCGGCCTGGTGCGCCTGGGCGAACGCCAGCAGGAGCGGTACGCCGGCGGTGAAGGCGATGTCTCCGGCTGCGGTGCGGGGCTCGTATCCCGCGGAGCTGCTGTCCGTCCCTGCCCAGAGGTGGCCGACGGTGTGACCACCGCGCCGGACCTCGATGTACCGGACCGGGCCTTCGGTGAACGCCTCGTACGACTGCTCCTCGTACCCCTTCGGCAGGAGGTTGAGCATGCGCTGCCATCTGGCCGGTACGGCGAAGGTGCTCCAGGGGTCGATGTAGTCCGTTCCCTCGTCCGCCAGATCCTCGAAGCCGGAAGCCGTGGGCCGGCCGAAGTACGTGGGATCGCCCGGTTCGATCTCAGCATTGAGCAGCTCGGACACGGCGCTGAGCAGAGCCTCCAGGCGCGGGGCGTTCAACGCGGCGACCTCCGGCTGCGGGCGTTCCCGCAGATCCAGCGTCATCCAGGCGTCGGAGTATGCGGCCAGCGAAACGCTGGCGTGTCCCTTGGGCCACACGAGCAGACGCAGCGCGAAGAGACGCTCCGAACGATGCGCCCGGCCGTCTGCGTCCAGCCATGCGCCGGGCAGCACGCTCCACAGGTGGAGTGTGCTGTCCTCGTCGAATGACGCCGCGCCCGTCGCCACCGCGCGGTCGAGGGGTCCGGCGCCCTCCCACTCGTACCGCACGTGCCGGGGAGCCTTCAGAGTGACGACGCCGACTCCCCCGCGACCCCAGCCATCGACGAGTCCGAGATCGGATCCGAGGGAGTGAAGTCGGCCGAAAAGCCGGAGCGCACGACGCGCACCCTGCCCCTCGAGGACGTCAACCGCCGTCTCCCAGAACCATTCGCCCACCGGGTCGACAGTGATCAAAGCAAGCTCCCCGCGGACATCGGCTCACCGATTGCGAGCAGGCGCACCACGCGTCCGCGCCGCGGATGCCGCCGTCTACCCGAATGCGGTGTCGGTGAGGTCCGGTCCCCGCCCGTCGATGATGTCGGGAGCCTTGAGTCCGTAGCCCTCGGCCCGCCCGTAGTACGTCGGCTCACCGGGCTCCGCCGCGACTCCGAGCAACTGGTCGAGCTCCTGCAGGGCCGAGGCGAGCCGCGGCGCGTTGTTGGCGTGTATGGCCGGCTGCGGCTCGCCCCGGAAATCACACTGACCCCAGACGTCGTGGTATACGGACAGTTCGATCCAGAGGTCCGTCTCATCCGGTGCCACCATGAGTTCCACCAGACGGTATTCCCTGTGCCGTTCTCCGTCCGCGTCGAACCAAGTGCCCGATCCGAGCACGAGGATTCCACCGATCTCTGCCTGCGGATGACCGGTCGGCCGACAGGCGCGGAGCGCATCGGGCAGTGCCGGATCGTCGAGCGAACGCGTGACGAGGTTCAGGCGACTGTGGACTCCGAGGCCGCCCTTGCCGGTCTGGAACCAGGCCCACTCGAGTGAGGACGGCACCAGCAAGGCGTGCTTCTCCAGCACCACGCTCATGCGCGCCGCGGTCATGAGCGCGAACTCCAGACCGGGCTCCTCGACGTCCTCCAGGTTCCAGGACCACGAGCCGCTCTCTTTGGGCGCGCGCATCAGCATGGTCAGAAAACTCCTTAAGGTTTGGAGGCATTGGTCGGAAAGATGGTGACGGACCCGTCATCGAACTTTAGCTCAAAAGAGGCGTTGCAACGGTCGGCAGCCTGTTGGACAGCCATGGATATCACGTTCCGTGAGCTCGGCCTTCAGGCCTCTGATATCCAAAATTCCCGCCTTGACGTCGATCGGGGTCTTCGGGAGGCCCGTGTCGTCCAGGGCTCCCAGGAGCTGCTTGTTCGCGATCTTCTTGACCGCAGACCTGATGCCCGCGACGCTGTCGACATCCTTGAGTTGGGCACCGTACTCGATGCGTCCGTCGTGGCGAACCAGCACGTCGAGGTCGAGCTTCTCGCCCGGAAGCTTCACCTCGAACTCAATGCCCTTCAGCCCCTTGGCCTGGAGCTCCGCAGCGTGCTCCAGCGCCTGGTGCACAGCGGGAATCATGTCGCCCTGCTTGACCTGGAACAGAAGGCCCTCGGGGTTCTTGAACCCGGGGGTGTCCGCAAATCGGCCGCTCGCGATGTATTCCGCGACTGCTGCACCGTATTCCGACTTCTTCAGCTGCACGAGCATGCGGCCTTGGTCCACCGGCGGAACCTTTACGGCCTGGAGAGCCTCCGTCACGGCGGCCTCCCGCTCAGGGGACATGGGTCCACTGGGCTGCTGGCCGATCCGGGGGCCTTCCAGGATGACCGCGGGCTGCTGCTCGGGCATCCCCGAGCCGTTGCCGGTACCGTCGCCGGTACCGCCTCCGCCACCCGGCGTCTCCGGGCCGTCGCCCGCGGACGGGCCGTCGGTGTGACCCGTGCCGCCCGGGGTTTCCGGGGTCTCCGGACGACCACCGCCGGTGGACGGGGTCTCCGGACGACCACCACCCGTGGACGGAGTCTCGGGGCGACCACCACCAGTCGACGGAGTCTCCGGACGACCGCCACCCGTGGACGGGGTGTGCGGGTCTGTGCTGTTGCGCGGCATGTTGTCCGGGGCGAGGCCGCCGGGGGTGGTGTCCGGGCGGGGGCCGGGGGTGTGGTCGGCGTGGTGGACCGGGTTGGAGAGGTTGGAGTCGAGGCGGATGGCCTCCTCGCCGCGGGCGCCGACCCCTGCCGGGACGCGCTCGGGGACCTCGGCCGTGGTGGCGCTCTGGGGAAGGTCCGTGTCCGCCTTCAGCGGCAGGTTCCCGGCCGCGGTGACCTGCTGGGGGGCGTCCGTGTCCGCGTCCGGCTTCGTGGGCGGCTTCGGCTCCGCGGTGGCGTACTGGGGGCCGTCCGCGTCCGGCCTCGTCGGCGCCTTCGGGTCCGGGGTGGCGTGCTGGGGACCGGCCGGGTCCGGCTTCGTGGACGGGGTCGGGGTCTCGGCCTTGGCGTCCTTGCCGCGCTGGAGGACGCTGCCGTCGCCCTTGTAGAGGTTGCCGTCGCCGTCGACGTACTTCGCCGGGCTGTCGTCGAAGGGCAGCTTGACCGTGCCCGGCGGGAGGGTGGCCGTGCCTTCGGGGAGTTTGATGTTGCCGTCGGGGAGTTTGATCGCGCCGTCCGGGACCGCCGAGCCCGACGGGAGGTGGATCGCGCCGTCGGGGAGATGGACAGCACCTTCGGGGAGGGCTATCGCGCCGTCGATGTTGATGTTCGGGGCCTCGATCTTGCCCAGGCCCTTCAGGGCGGCCATCACGTCGCCCGCCTTCGTGATGCCCGCGCCCGCGCCCTTCATGATGTACGTCATCGGGTCCACGACCCGGCCGGTCTTGCCCGCCAGCGACAGCGCCTCGCCGCCGGTACCCGGCCGCGAACTTCGGGGTCTGACTGAAGATTCCGTGCCGGCAAGGGATCTCAAAGCGCCCCTGCCTCCTGCTCACGCCCTCACAGGTCCGGAGCGCACGGATGACCGGCCGACAAGCATCGGAGAACGCGTAAGCCCCACCTGGAAGAATCCCTCGGACACCTCGACGGTGAGCGAGAACATCCCTTCCACCGGCTCCGCGCCGGTCCAGACGGTACTGGTCGAGAACCCTGAGCGCCGAAGGGAACCTGTGAACTGCCTCGCGGACCAGGACGATCTCATGGCCCGGCTCTCCCCAGACCATCGCGCGACGGGTGTGCCGGCAATCAAGGCCGTCCTCCTGGCACTACTCGCGACGCCAGTCGCGAACCAGGCGACCCTCCTCGTCCCAAACAGATTCCTCGCGGAGCCCGTAGAGATCGCTATCGAACATCTGCCGAGACTTCAGAACGCCATTGGGGTGCCACTCCTTGAACTCACCCAAGGGGACTCCATTGCGGACGGTCCCCACAAGCTTCAGGGTGCCGTCTGAGTACCACGCCTGTGACAAACCATCCCGAACACCATCGACGTAGACGTCGAGGCAGACCATTTGGCCGTCCTGATATTCAGCAGCCTCTCCGGTGAACAACTCGTCGCGGTAGAGCAGGCGCTGATCCATGTCCATGTCGACATCAGGATCGTCGACATCGATGCGATGGGGTGAAGCCATTATGGAATCCAATTCGAATCATCAGCGGGGTAGGCCGTGAATCGACCATTCGTGGTCGGCATCTCGGGGAGCATATGATAGCAGTTGGCACAGAATGGGGCAGGCTTGCCGGGGAGGCCCGTTTCTCTGTTCTTATTGAAGGGGAATTCAACCGCGGCGCGAATCTCCTTCATGGCGTCCACCCCTGAGGGCAGCCCGAGTCTGGTGCGAGCCCACAGCAACTCATTGGTGGCCTTCACTTCCGCATGGCCCAACGGATGGTCCACGTGCGGCTTGTTCGGGGCCATCTCCTCATAAAGTCCGCGAAGCGTCGGGTGGAGCTTGTCCAGCGGAATGACGTTGTTGGAACGCCCGTTGATGCCTTCAATCACAATGCCGGTTCGCGTATCTATGACCGCTCCCACACAGGCGCCCACGTCACCCTTGACGAACTGCTTGGCGTCCTTCGCGTCCCGGTATACCTTCGCCCGTTCCTTCGCCAGATTGTCGAGGTACTGGTCGACGGGCTGGTTGTCAATGTGGGTGACGAGCCCATTCTCCGTGGAGACGCGAGGGCCCTGCATGTCGAACAAGTCCAGCAGCTTCTCCCCATGCCCGGCCGGGTGTTTGCCGTCGGGATCGGGAAGCCGGGTCTCCGGGGAAATCGCATCAGCGGGCGTCGACGCCGAGCCGGGTGCGTTGTGGTCTGCATGGTCGCCCGTGGCGGGGCCGTCGGTGTGACTCCCGCCGGTGCCAGGACCGTCCGAGTGTGATCCACCGGTGCCGGGACCGTCGGTGTGCGATCCGCCGCCCGTGGAAGGCGTATCCGCGTGCCCACCCGTGGACGGGGTTTCCGGGCGGCCGCCGCTCGCGCCGGGGGTGTGGGTGTCCGTGCTGTTGCGCGGCATGTTGTCCGGGGCGTTGCCGCCGGGGGTGTTGTCCGGGCGGGAGCCCGGGGTCTGGTCTGCGACGTGGACCGGGTCGGAGATGTTGGAGCCGAGGCGGATGCCGTCGTCGCCGCCGCGGCCGCCGACACTTGCCAGTTCGCGGTCCGGGACCTTGGCCGTGGCCGGGGAGTCCACCTTCGGGGCGTCGGTTTTCGGCACGCCCGCGCCCGCGTCCGCGTCCGGCTTGCCCGTCGGGGCGTCCTTCGCGTGCTGGGTGATCGCGCCGTTCGCGTCGTAGATGTTGCCCTTGGGGTCCATGAACTGCGACGGACCGTCGACCGGCAGCTTGACCGTGCCCGGGGGCAGGGTGGCTGTGCCCTCGGGGAGCTTGATGTTGCCGTCGGGGAGCTTGATCGCGCCGTCCGGGACCGCCGTGCCCTTGGGGAGCTGGATCGAGCCGTCGGGGAGCTTGAGGGCACCTTCCGGCATGGAGAACGCCCCGTCGCCGATCTTCGGGATCTCGATGTTGCCCAGGCCCTTCAGGCCGGCCATCACGTCGCCCGCCTTCGTGATGCCCGCGCCCGCGCCCTTCATGATGTAGGTCATCGGGTCCACGACCCGGCCGGTCTTGCCCGCCAGCGACAGCGCCTTCGCGACCGCACCGGCCTTGCCCGCACCCGAGACCGCACCACCCGTACCACCCGTGGCGATGGTCGTGATCACATTGAAGGTGACCGCGCCCGCCGCGCGGCCCGGGTTGGATCCCCACTGATCCCACGCGAGGAGGGCCTTGCCCGTCTCCTTCATCGCGGTGCGCGACTCGCGCAGATAGGAGGGCAGTTTGTCGTCCGGCATCGCCATGAAGAGCGGGCCCACACCCGGGATCAAGGCGATCGACAAACCCGTCGCGAGCTTCCCGAGCCCCGCCCACGACTGCTTGAACGTGTCCCAGCCCTGGAGGCCGACCAGGCCGCCCAGACCCTTGAGGGTGCCCCAGACACCGTCGACGAAGAAGCCCTTGGTGAACTCCCAGCCGTGCTCCCATATCTGCCAGCCCGGTATGGACTCCTCCACCGCGTCGCCCCACGGCAGCGACTTGGATGCCTTGAGAACGTCGGCGTCGTAGCCGTACATGCCCTCGCCGTGCGAACCGTCGTCCTTCTTCAGCGGCGTCCCGCCGACCAGGGCGACGATCTTGGCGTGGCAGGCCCGCTCCACGTCGTGGAACTCGGCCCAGACCTCGGCGATCTTGTTGCGGCGTTCGAGGTTCTCGTCGATCAGATCGCCGTCCTCACGCCACTTCTCGTCCTTGTCCGTCTCCCTGCGGAACGCCTGCGCTTCCGCTTTCAGGTTCTCCAGCTTCTTGATGACGGGAGCGGCGTCGCGGGAGTACGTGCCCAGGGCGCCGGCGATCGTGCACATGTCGGAGCTGAGCTTCAGGCCCAGGTCGGAGACCGGCTTCGTCGTCGCGAACAGCTGGTCCGCTTCCGGAGCCTGGTAGAAGGCCTGGATACCGCCGAAGCTGGTGTGGACGTCCGACGTCTTCGTCGCGACCGCCGCCCCGCCCGACGAGATCGCCTTGACCTTCTCGTCCAG
>NZ_JBIXJQ010000006.1:0-625813 GCF_052871255.1 Streptomyces sp. LARHCF249 | reverse complement strand
GGATCAAACTCTCCATGAATGTTTACCCGTAATCGGGTGCACACACACGCAGAGCGGGACGATCATGTCGGAATAAGACCGACCGTCCACTGCGTCCTCGCTGTGTAATTGCCTGCAAGCACTCCACAAGGAAGCCTCACAGGTCTTTTTCAAAGGAACCTCATCCACCGAAATGGACGGGGTATCAACTTTTGGCGTTGATTTTTGGCACGCTGTTGAGTTCTCAAGGAACGGACGCTTCCTTTGTACTCACCCTCGCGGGCTTTCCTCCGGGCTTTCGTTCTGTGTTCTTGCGTTTCCGACTCTATCAGACTCTTTCGGGCCTGACCCCCAGTCAGTGGGGTTTGTCTTCCGGGCTGTTGGGCCCTTCCGACTCCCGAACTCTAGTGGATTTCCCCGGCGATTCATAATCGGCCTTCGGAAATGAATTCGGGCACGCCGAATTCGTTCCCAGTGGGAGATCGTGCTGAGTTGGGTGCCGCAACGAGGCGGCGGGATGTGTTGCGCCCCAAACCTTTCGGCCCGGGGACAACTCGAAGAACCTTACGGATCCTCGGGGGCTGTGTCAACCCCCGTGGTCAGCTGGGCGACTGGAGGTCCTCCACGCGGTCCAGGAGCCGGGTGAGCATGTCGCCCAGCACCCCGCGTTCCGCGGTGGAGAGGTCTTGGAGGAGGTCCTCCTCGAAGACCGTGGCCGCACGCATCGCGTCCAGCCACTTGCTGCGGCCCTCGTCGGTGAGCTCCACGATCACGCGGACCCGGTTGGACTCATCGCGTTCGCGCGTGACCAGTCCTTCCGCCGTCATGCGGTCGATCCGGTGGGTCATCGCCGCCGGCGTGAGGCCCAGCTGCTTCGCGAGCTCGCTCGGGCCCATCCGGTACGGGGCGCCGGAGAGGACGAGGGCCTTGAGGACCTCCCACTCCGCGTTGCTGATGCCCAGCGCCGCGGTCTGGCGTCCGTACGCCACGTTCATGCGGCGGTTCAGCCGGCTCAGCGCCGAGACCACCTTCTCGACCTGGGGGTCGAGGTCCTGGAACTCGCGCTGGTAGACGGCGATCTGCTCATCGAGGGTCGGCTCGTGGACGGGCGCAGTGCCGTCGGGGGTGTCACCCATGCGTCGAAGTATCGCACGAACCCGTTGGCGTCTAACTCCTTCGATGTGTAGAGTTAAGGCTCAAAGTTTAGGTATGAAGTTCTGAAGTCTTCAGTCTTCGGCTCTCAAAGGCAGGTGAGAAGTGACCAAGGTGATGGGCGCCGCGATGCGGCGGATCCAGGCCGGGAACGCGCTGACCGCGTTCGGCATCGGCTTCACGGTTCCGTTCCTCTACATCTATGTGGCGCAGGTGCGAGGTCTGGGTTCCATGGCCGCCACGAGCGCGTTCGTGGCGTTCGCGCTGGGCGCCCTCGTCGCGCTGCCCCTCACCGGCCGGGTCATCGACCGACGCGGTCCCGTGCCCGTGGTCATCGGCGCCGCTGTCGCCGCCTCCGCGGGCGCGTTCTCGCTGGGGCTCTCCACCGGCCTGGTGCCGATCCTGCTGTCCGCCCTGGCGCTCGGCGCCGGGCAGGCCGTGATGCAGCCGGCCCTCGCCACCATGATCGTGTGGTGCTCCACCCCCTCCACGCGGACCCGTGCCTTCGCCCTCCAGTTCTTCATGCAGAACCTGGGTCTGGGCATCGGCGGGCTCATCGGCGGCCAGATCGTCGACGAGAGCCGGCCCGGCAGCTTCACCCTGCTGTTCGGCATCGAGGCCGTGATGTTCCTGGTGCTGGCGGCGGTCATCGCCTCCGTGCGGATGCCCCAGGTGCAGGGGTTCAAGGACGCCCGGCCGAAGGACTCTGCGCAGGCGGGCAGCGGCTTCAAGCGGCTGCTGCGGCACAAGGCCATGGTGCAGCTGTGCGTGCTCGGCTTCGTGCTGTTCTTCGCCTGCTACGGGCAGTTCGAGTCGGGTCTGGCCGCCTTCGGTACCGAGGCCGCGGGGATCTCCCCCTCCACGCTCGGCTTCGCGCTGGCCGCCAACACCGGCGCGATCGTCATCGCGCAGTTCGTGGTGCTCCGGCTCGTCGAGAAGCGGCGCCGGTCCCGCGTGATCGCGCTGGTCGGGCTGATCTGGACCGTGGCATGGGTCATCGCCGGGTTCTCGGGGCTGGGGCACGGCAGCGCCATGATGGCCGCCGCCGCGTTCATCACCACGTACGCGCTCTTCGGCATCGGCGAGGCCATGCTGTCCCCGACCCTGGCGCCGCTGGTGGCGGACCTGGCTCCGGAGGGCTCCGTGGGCCAGTACAACTCGGCCTTCGCGCTGGTCAAGCAGATGGCGCTGGCGCTGGGGCCGCTCGGTGTGCCGCTCGGAGCGGGGGTTCCGATGCTCTACATCGGGATCTTCATCGCCGTCTCGCTGGGGATCGCCTGGCTGGCGCTGCGGCTCGGCAAGCAGCTGACGCCGGTGCAGGACAACCCGTCGCTGTCCCGGGTCGTGGCGCAGGGCGGGCCCGCCCATCCGGCGGGTCCGGCCGCCCCGGCCGTGGGGGCCAAGGCCGCTGAGCCCGTGCACGCGTAAGCGCCCGTAGGACCCGAAGGACCCGTAGAACACGTACGGCAAGAGAACGAAGGCCCCGGTCCGGTGGATCGGGGCCTTCGGCGTGTCCGGCTATTTGTCCGGCAGGGCGAACTCGCACCAGACGGCCTTGCCGCCGCCCGGGGTGCGGCGGGTGCCCCAGGACGAGGCGATGGTGGCGACGATCGAGATGCCGCGGCCGGTCTCGTCGGCCGGCTCGGCGCGGCGGCGGCGCGGCAGGTGGTCGTCCCCGTCGGTGACCTCGATGATCAGGCGGCGGTCGGTGCGGCGCAGCCGCAGCCGCATGGGCGGGGTGCCGTGCTGGAGGGAGTTCGCGACGAGCTCGCTGGCGGCCAGGACACCGAGGTCGCACAGCTCGACGGGGAAGCGCCAGGAGGTGAGCACGCCCTGGGCGAAGGCGCGGGCGCGCGGGGCGGCCTCGATGCCGCCGAGGAGTTCCAGGGCGGCGTTGTGGAAGAGCTCGGCGTCCGCGCCGGTGCGGGCGGGCTGCTGGAGGACCATCACGGCGACGTCGTCGTCGTGGTCGGCGTCGACTCCGAGGGCGCGCATGAGGCGGTCGCAGATGACGGCCGGGGTGCCCTGGGCGCCGGAGAGGGCGCGCTCCAGGGCGGCGACGCCTTCGTCGATGTCCTCGCCGCGGCGTTCGACCAGGCCGTCGGTGTAGAGGACCGCGGTGGAGCCGGGGCCCAGGGCGATGGTGCCGGAGGTGTGGAGCCAGCCGCCGGTGCCGAGGGGCGGGCCGGTGGGGTCTGCGGCTCTGCGTACGGTGCCGTCCTCGTCGCGGACCAGGATCGGGAGGTGGCCGGCGGAGGCGTACGCGAGCAGGCCCTCGTTGGGGTCGTGGACGGCGTAGACGCAGGTGGCGATCTGGCTGGCGTCGATCTCGGCGGCGAGGCCGTCGAGGAGCTGCAGGACCTCGTGCGGGGGGAGGTCGAGGCGGGCGTACGCGCGGACGGCGGTGCGGAGCTGGCCCATGACGGCGGCGGCGCGGACCCCGCGGCCCATGACGTCGCCGATGACGAGGGCGGTGCGGCCGGCGCCGAGGGTGATGACGTCGTACCAGTCGCCGCCGACGGCCGCCTCGGTGCCGCCGGGCTGGTAGGTGGCGGCGACGCGCAGGTCGTCGGGCTGTTCGAGCTCCTGCGGGAGGAGGGAGCGCTGGAGGGTGACGGCGGCCTCGCGCTGGCGGCGTTCGCTGGCGCGGAGGCGCTCGACGGCTTCGGCGTGGTCGGTGACGTCGGCGAGGTGGATCAGGATCCCGGTGTGGTGGAGGTCGGTGTCGCCCTCGTTGCCGGACTTGGGGAACTCGACCGGGGTGCAGGTGACGGTGTACGAGTTCGTGCCGCCCGGGGTGGTGCGGTTCTTGGCGGTACGGGGCTTGCCGCTGCGCTGGACCTGGTCGAGGAGCGGGAGGAGGCCGAGGTCGCCGAGTTCGGGGAGGGCCTCGTGCGCGGGGGCGCCGGGGGTGCGGGTGCCGAAGCCGGCGACGTAGGCGTCGTTGACGTAGGCGACGCGGTGCTCGGGGCCGTGGACGAGGGCGACCAGGGCGGGGAGCCGGCCGAGGACCTCGCGTACGGAGAGCTCGTCGAGGGAGGGCGGCGCGGCCGTCGCGGGGTGGCCGCCGGTCCGCCGGACGGGGGCGAGGGCCGGGGTGGTGCCGGAGCCGGCGCCGGTCCCGGATGCCGTGGGGTCGGCGGGGGATCCGTCGGCGGCGGGCGTGGACCGCTCGGTTCCGGGGTCGGCGCGGCCGCCGCGGGCTGCCGGGACCGAGCCTTCACCCCGTTTGGCCTGGGCGGCGGCGTGTTCGGACCGGGCGGCGGCGCGGCGCTGCGTTCCGGGAAACCGGGCGCTCCAGCGCGTGAAGTTCACTGCGTTCAAGCCTCGTGGTGTCGCAAGTGGTCGCTGTGTCGCTCGTGGTGAGTCGCTGACTGGACGTTGTCACTCTGTGCAGGTGTGAGCCCACCTATGGTCACACGTCCAGTGTGGCCGACCGCACTGACAACGTCAGCCCTGGCTGTCCTGCGGGGGGTTGGGGGCGGGGTTCGGCGGGGGTTCCTTGGGGCCGCCGCCTGCGGCGAGTTCGAATTCTGCCCTGGGGTGTTCGAGTGAGCCTAGGGAGACGATCTCCCGCTTGAAAAGACCGGAGAGGGTCCATTCCGCGAGGACGCGCATCTTGCGGTTGAAGGTGGGGACGCGGCTGAGGTGGTAGGCGCGGTGCATGAACCAGGCGGGGTAGCCCTTGATCTTGCGGCCGTAGATGTGCGCGACGCCCTTGTGGAGGCCGAGCGAGGCGACGGAACCGGCGTACTTGTGGGCGTACTCCGTGAGGACTTCGTCGCGCAGGGCGGCGACGAGGTTGTCGGCGAGGGCCCTGGCCTGGCGGACGGCGTGCTGGGCGTTGGGGGCGCATTCGCGGCCGGGCCCCGGCGCGGTGATGTCGGGGACGGCGGCGGCGTCGCCGGCGGCCCAGGCGTGTTCCACCCCCTCGACGGTGAGGAAGGAGGTGCAGGCCAGGCGCCCGCGTTCGTTCTTCGGCAGGTCGCAGGCGCTCAGGATCGGGTGGGGTTTGACGCCGGCGGTCCACACGACGGTGCGGGTGGGGAAGCGGGCGCCGTCGCTGAGGACGGCGACGCGGTTCTCGCAGGATTCCAGCCGGGTCTCCAGGCGGAGGTCGATGTTGCGGCGGCGCAGTTCGCGGATCGTGTAGACGCCCATCTCGGGGCCGACTTCGGGAAGGATCCGGTCGCTGGCCTCGACCAGCACCCACTTCATGTCCTCGGGCTTGATGTTGTGGTAGTACCGCGCGGCGTAGCGGGCCATGTCCTCGAGTTCGCCGAGTGCCTCGACGCCCGCGTAGCCGCCGCCGACGAAGACGAAGGTGAGGGCGGCGTCGCGGAGGGCGGGGTCGCGGGTGGAGGAGGCGATGTCCATCTGTTCGATGACGTGGTTGCGCAGGCCGATGGCCTCTTCGACGGTCTTGAACCCGATGCCGTAGTCGGCGAGTCCCGGGATGGGCAGGGTGCGCGAGATGGAGCCGGGGGCGAGGACGAGTTCGTCGTACTCGATCTCGGTGGCGCCGGTGCCCTCTTCCTCGGTGGCGAGGGTGGTGATGGTGGCGGTGCGCTTGGAGTGGTCGATGCGGCGGGCCTCGCCGATGACGATGCGGCATTTGCCGAGGACGCGGCGGAGCGGGACCACGACGTGGCGGGGTGAGATGGAGCCTGCGGCCGCTTCGGGCAGGAAGGGCTGATAGGTCATGTACGGCTCGGGGGTGACCACCGTGACCTCGGCTTCTTCGGATCTCAGCTTTCTCTGGAGCCGAAGGGCCGTGTACATGCCGACGTAACCGCCGCCGACGACCAGGATGCGGGTGCGGGGCGGGGTACCGGGGGCCGCGCCCCGGGAGTTAGCAGCCTTCACCATCCCATGACGCAACGTGGCCGGGAGTTTGTCCACAGGCCCGACAAATTGTGTGACCGGCGGTGGGGGTGGGACGGGGTGGAAGCGGACCTTGGACGGGGGTACGGATCCGCAGGTCAGAGCGTGCGGAATGAGTACTTCCGAGGGCACGGAACGGAAAAGTGGGGGTGAATGCTCCGATCGGGCGGTGCTCCGTCCGGGGCTGCCTCTTCTGAATTGACTCTGGCTCAACTATGTTCGTATCTCGTCGAGGAGTAGGACCGGGCCCACATGACCGTGGCCCCCTCGGCGTGAAGGCGGGGAGTGTCTCCGGGGGGAGACAGATGATTACCGGGGGAAACATATGAACATTTCCGATTTCCATGGCTCTGCGACCGCACTCTCGGTCGAGGCCAACGGCCGCGGTATCGCGGGCGGCACGACGCACGGCGCAGGCCGGTCCACGCCGCTGCGCGTCGATGCCCAGCGCAATCTGGAGCACGTGCTGCGCGCGGCACGCGAGGTCTTCGGCGAGCTCGGCTACGGGGCTCCGATGGAGGATGTGGCACGGCGTGCGCGGGTCGGCGTCGGCACGGTGTACCGGCGGTTCCCCAGCAAGGACGTGCTGGTGCGGCGGATAGCCGAGGAGGAGACCGCGCGGCTGACCGAGCAGGCCAAGGCCGCGCTGGGCCAGGAGGAGGAGCCGTGGCAGGCGCTGTCGCGCTTCCTGCGCACCTCCGTGGCCTCGGGCGCGGGGCGGCTGCTGCCGCCGCAGGTGCTGCGGGTGGGCTCGGCGAGCGAGGACGGTGCCGAGGAGGCCGAGGCGGCGCGGGTTCCGCACCAGCGTCAGGCCGTCACGGCCGTCGGGGCTCCCGAACTGCGGGTCGTGGGCACGCGGCCCCCGAGCGAGGACGAGCCTTCGGAGGACGCGGGCGCGGGTGCGCTGCTCGAGGTCGTCGGCCGGCTGGTCGACCGGGCCCGGGAAGCCGGTGAGCTGCGGACCGACGTCACGGTGGCCGATGTGCTGCTGGTGATAGCGACGGCGGCGCCCGCGCTGCCCGACCCGGCGCATCAGGCGGCGGCCTCGACGCGGCTGCTCGACATCCTGCTCGAGGGGCTGCGGTCCCGGACGGTGTGACCTCCGCCGGGGTGCGGTCAGGGCGCCGGCTCGACCGGGCGTCAATCCGTGTGCCAGTACGGGGTTTCGTCGAATTGTGCCCGGATGAGTGGATGGTACGCAGAAGGGTTCGACGCGTGGCCGCCGTGTGACACGCTTGATCGGTGTACCGGTTGAGTGTGTCGTGCGGGGGCTTCCGCGATGAGCGTTGACGGGCGTCAAGAGCCACTCGGTGGCGCCGGCGGCGAGGTCGGAGCGGGCAGTCTGCCCGCCCGGCAGGTACCCGCACAGCGCGAGCCGGGCGGGCGGCACGCTGCCCCAGCGGGCACCGGCGGTGAGCTGCCGCGGTCCGACGGGGACTTGATCGCCCGGATGCGGGGCGGCGACGACGGTGCGTACGAGGAGCTGTTCCGTCGGCACGCCGATGCCGTACGCCGCTACGCACGGACCTGCTGCCGGGACGGGCACACGGCCGACGATCTGACCGCCGAGGTGTTCGCGCGGACGCTTCAGGCGGTACGGGGCGGGGCCGGGCCGGACCAGTCGGTGCGGGCCTATCTGCTGACCACCGTGCGCAGGGTCGCCGCGGCCTGGGCGAAGACCGCCCGGCGGGAGCACCTCGTCGAGGACTTCGCCGTCTTCGCGGAGCAGGCGGCCACGGGGACGGAAGGGGCCGGGCTGTCCGGTCTGTCCGGAGACGACACCCTCGAACTGGGCGCGGACGTCCGGGCGATGCACGAGGCGGAGCAGTCGCTGGCGATGCAGGCGTTCCGGAGCCTGCCCGAGCGGTGGCAGGCCGTGCTGTGGCACACCACCGTCGAGGAGGCCTCGCCGAGCGCGATCGCGCCGCTGTTCGGGCTGAGCGCCAACGCGACCGCCGTGCTGGCCAGTCGTGCTCGCGAGGGGCTCAAGCAGGCGTATCTGCAGGCGCACGTGAGTTCGGCGCTGAGTGAGGGCGGCGACTGCGCGCGGTACGCGGACCGGCTGGGCGCCTATGCGCGCGGCGGGCTGCGGATGCGGGCGGAGCGGGGGCTGCGCAAGCACCTGGAGGAGTGCGCGAAGTGCCGGCTGGCCGCCGGGGAGCTCAAGGACGTCAACGCGGGCATTCCCGCGCTGCTTCCGGTGGCGGTCATCGGGTGGTTCGCCGCCGGGTACGCGGCCAAGGCGGCCGGGGTGGTGGCCGGTGGGGCCGTTGCCGCGGGCGGAGCCGGGGCCGCTGCGGCTGCCACTGGAGCGGCGACTTCGGGGGCCGGAGCCGCCGGGGGGACTGCGGGGGCCGGAGCCGCCGGGGGTGCTGCGGGGGCCGGAGCCGCCGGTGGTGCTGCGGGAGCCGGAGCCGCCGGGGGGACTGCCGGGGCGGGTGTTGCCGGTGGGACGGGAGGTGCCGCCGGTGGGGCCGGGTCGGGGGCCGGGGCCGGGGGCGCCGTGGTGTCCGAGGGGCTGGGGATGCCGGCCAAGGCGTCCATCGCCGCCGGGATCGCGGTCGCTGCGGCCGCCGGGGTGGTGTTCGCGCTGGCCGGGGACGACACCGAGCCGCAGGCCCAGGCGAAGCCCGCCCCGAGTGTGGCGGCGCCGGTGGTGCCGAGCGCCCCCGCCTCGCCGACTCCGAGCCCGCCGGAGGCGGAGCCGCGGCCCGCGCAGGGCTCCGTACCGCCGCTGCCGGCCAAGCCGTCGCCGCCGGCCGCGCCGAGCCGCGCCGTGCCGAGCCACTCGCCTTCTGCGTCGCCCAGCCGGGAGCAGGCGTCGCCCGGCCCGTCTCCGAGCCGGACTTCGCCGAAGCCCGCGCCGCCGCCCGCGCCGAAGCCTGCCCAGGGGTTCCAGCTGTCGCGGCTCGGCCACTCGTTCTACGGGGACCAGGAGGGCCCGGAGATCGAGACCTGGCGCAGCAGTTGGGTGTGGCAGCGCTGGGGGCTGGAAGTGGGCGACCGGCGGTTCGGGCAGGGCATCACCGTGAACTCCCGTTCCTCCGTGGAGATCGCCCTCAACCGGCCGTGCACGGCCTTTTCGGCGCGCGCCGGGGTGGACGGCCTGTCGATGGTCACCCGGGGATCCCCGCGGACGGAGTCCGGGGGAGGCTCGGTGCGGTTCTCCGTGTACGCCGACGGGCAGCGGCTGTGGCAGTCCGCGGCCCTCGGGTACGGGGATCCGGCGGCGGCCGTGGAGGTCTCGCTGACCGGGCACAAGACGCTGCGCCTGGTGACGGAGAAGGCCGGTCCGGGCCGCCTGCCCGCGCTGGCCAGCTGGGCCGACTCGGTGATCAGCTGCCGCTGACCGGCGGCGAGCAGGAGCGGGACCGCCTCAGGACAGGGCCGGGCGGTGGACGGGGACTCCCTCCGGCACCGCGCGGCGGCGGGCCGCGGACGTGCCCGTCCAGCAGGTGCCGCGGCGGGCCAGGAGGCGGCGCAGCCACAGTTCCATGGAGACGAGTTCCGCCAGCCCGTCGAGCGGGACCGGGCGGCCGTCCGCCGCGTCGATCAGCGCCTGCTGGACGACCCGGGCGTCGATCAGCCCGGCGTCCGCGAGCAGCGGCGCGGCGAACAGGGCGAGCAGCTCGCCCAGGGCGGCGCGCAGCCCGAGCCGGGTCGCCGCCTCGTTCGGGGTGTGGGCGGTGGCCCCCCAGCCGGGCGGCAGTTCGCGCACCCCGGTCGAGGACAGGACGGTGCGCAGGATCGCGGCGCGGGCCCCGGGCTGGACGCGCAGGGATTCGGGGAGGGCGCGGGCGGCCCGGACGACCTGGTTGTCCAGGAACGGGGCGTGCAGGCGCTGGCTGCGGACTTCCACGGCCTGTTCGAAGACCCGGTGGTCGGCGGCGTGCCGGGCGAGGGCCGCGCGGGCCCGGGCCTCCCCCGGCCGCAGGGACAGGGGAGGGCGGCCGGCCGCTGCCGCGAGGCGGATCGATACTTCCGCCAGCGCCTCCCCGGTGAGCCATCCGGCCGCCGGGCCGGGCCGGGACCAGGTCAGGGCGGCGAGGGAAGCGTCCACCGGACCGGAGGATCTCTCGGTGACCCCGCCCTCGCGGAGCCTGGCCGCGGCGGCTTCCATGCCCGCGCGGTACGTCGTACGGGCAAGTCTGCGGGCCGCGGAGTACACGGTCAGCGGCACCAGCAGGGACTCGCCCGAGGCTCCGGAGGCCGATGCCGAGCGGACCAGCGCCGCCACCGGGCGCAGCAGGTGGCGCCTGCGGCGGTCCATCAGGAGGTCGGCCATGCGGGCGGGGTGCGCGTCGAGGACCTGGCGGGCGCCGTGGCCGGTGAAGTGGTCGGCGGAGCCGGCGGCCAGCCTTCGCCGCTCGCGGGCGGCGAAGACCAGCGAGGGGGCGGGTTCGTCGGTCAGCGGGCCGTCGAGTTCGGCGTACGGGAGGGCCTCCTCGGCGGCGGCCACCACGACGTGGTGCAGGCGCGGGTCGGCCGCGATGGCGCGGGCCCGCTCCAGTTCGTCCTCGCGGCCCTGCGGGGTGGCCAGGTCGTTGAAGGTGACCGCCAGCAGCCTGGCCCCGGCGGGGCTGCCAAGGGTGCCGGGGGCGCCGGGCAGGCCGGCCGCGAGCAGGGCCAGGGTCGCGGAGGCGCTGCCGCCGGACAGGTCGGCGCCGACCCCGGGCACCGGGGCGCCCCGGGCCGCACGCCGGTCGGCGGGCCCCATGCCGGGTACGGGGCCGGGATCGTACGGCGGAGCTGCGTCGGGGGCATGGCGGGGGGCCGTGAGCCGGGCGCGCACGGCATCCACCAAAGCTTCCCGTACGCCCTCCACCGCGCGGTCGGGATCGGCCTGGGGTCCGGCCACCGCGAGCGAGGCGACGGGCTCGTAGCCGGTGATCTCGCGGGATCCCTCGCGCAGGATGAGCGCGTGCCCGGGCGGGATGCGGCGGACCCCGGCGTACGGTGTGCCGTCGCCCAGTGCCTCCGGGCTGTCGGGACAGGCCAGCAGGGCGGCGAGATGGCCGATGTCGAGCTGCGCCTCGATGAGGTCGGCGAGCGGGAGGGCGGCGGTGGCGTACGCGGTGCCGCTGGCCCAGGGGGTGTAGAAGACGGGCCGCGCGCCCGCGAGGTCGCCGACGACGGTGATCCGGCGGCCGGCCTGGACGACGGCGGTGTAGCTGCCGGACCACTGGGTGAGGTGGCGCAGGGCCCCGCCGCGGGCGGCGTAGAGGGCCCGTCTCAGCTCGGCGTCGGTGGCACCGCAGCAGCCGAGGACGGCGAGCCGGGTGAAGGGGTCGGCCGGGTCGGCGGTGAGGGTGCGGATCTCGTCGGGGCGCCAGTCGCCGACGGCCCAGAGGGGGTCGGGGTCGCCCCAGAGCAGCTGGGATCCGACGGGGTGGACGGTGCGTTCGGCGTCCGCGCCGGGGTCGTCGGCGTGGGCGGCGTCCGCGATGCCTCCGTGGGGCGGGGCGCTGCCGCCCGGGTAGCCGGTATCGGGGTAACCGGGCTGGCCGGAGCCGTGCCTGGCCCCGTGTCCGGCACCGTTTCCGGCTCCGTTTCCGGAGACGCGGCCGGCCGTGCCGAAGCTCGCGGCGATACTGCTCCAACCCACCAACCAGCGCACCGCCGCCTCCCCAGCCTGTGGGCACATGACCGGGGCACGGGCAGCACGGTCGGCGCTGAGGGCGCGGTCGGCGGGACCCCGGGTGGCTCGGGTCCATGCTGCCACGGGACAGGCGTGCGAGAGTGGTTAAAGGGGGCGCACATGCAAACGAACACGCCCCCGCCACGCGGTATTTGGCGTTCCGTTCCCCCCGCCCCATAGGTCGCTTTCAGCCATTCTTCGGCGGTCCTGAGGGCCATCGGGGGCGCTCGGCTCCCGGTGCGCGGGCGCGGTCCGGGAGGCGGAATCCGCCCCCCGGACCGTTCCGCCACCCGCGGGGATTGAGGTAGCGGCATCCCCCGGCCCGCCAGATCCGCGCAGCGGGCCGACCCACGCACCGCACATCGAATCGCCGGGCCCGCGGACCGGCCAGAGCGCACGGGTGGGCGCACGGCCACACGGGCGGAGCACGCGAGGAGACGTGCGCCCCGGACACGGGGCCGGGGCGGACTGTGCAAACGGACAACAATCCCGCCATACGGAAGTAAAGGCCTTAACGCTTGGGAGGCGGGGAACTACGCTGGGTTTACGAAATGCCGGGCGCCTATGCCCCGGCGGCGTCTGCGTTCCGCGTGTGACGAGGGGTGGCGCATGTCCAGGGAGCTCCGCGAGCCCAATGAGAAGCTCGGCGCCGTCCTCGCCCTCGCGGGCATCAGCAACGCGGGGCTGGCCCGGCGGGTCAACGACCTCGGTGCGCAGCGCGGCCTGACGCTTCGGTACGACAAGACGTCGGTGGCCCGGTGGGTGTCGAAGGGGATGGTGCCGCAGGGTGCCGCACCCCACCTGATCGCGGCCGCCATCGGCGCGAAGCTGGGGCGGCCGGTGCCGCTGCACGAGATCGGGCTGGCGGACGCGGATCCCGCGCCCGAGGTCGGGCTGGCGTTCCCGCGCGATGTGGGTGCGGCGGTACGGTCGGCCACCGATCTCTACCGGCTCGACCTCGCCGGCCGGCGCGGCGGTGGCGGGATCTGGCAGTCCCTTGCCGGTTCGTTCTCCGTGGCGGCGTACGCGACGCCCGCCTCGCGCTGGCTGATATCTCCTGCCGACGGCTCGGTGGCGCGCGAGCCCGCGGGGGTGGGCGGTTCGGTACAGGCTCCTGCGGCCTCCTCGGCTGTGACCCCCTCGGCTCACGACGTGCCGGTGCACGACCCACCGGCGGGACAGACGGGCGGACCGACGGGCGGACGGGTCGGCGGACGGGTCGGCGGACGGGCCGGCGAACGGACCGGTGGACAGGCCGGTGGACAGGCAGCAGCGCCGGCGACCGGTCCGACGACAGGACCCGCGACGGGTGCGGCGGGAAGCCTGCCGGCTCCGCCGTCCACCGTTGTGCCCGCCCAGCCCGGCCTCGAAACGCCCCGTGACCACGGCCAGCGCGTGGGCCACAGCGATGTGGCCAAGCTGCGCGAGGCCGCCGAGGACGCCCGCCGCTGGGACTCCAAGTACGGGGGCGGGGACTGGCGTTCGTCGATGGTGCCCGAGTGCCTCCGGGTGGACGCGGCGCCCCTGCTCCTCGGCTCCTACTCCGACGAGGTGGGCCGGGCCCTGTTCGGCGCGACCGCCGAACTGACCCGGCTCGCCGGGTGGATGGCCTTCGACACCGGCCAGCAGGAGGCGGCCCAGCGCTACTACATCCAGGCGCTGCGCCTCGCCCGGGCGGCCGCGGACGTACCGCTCGGCGGCTACGTCCTGGCGTCGATGTCCCTGCAGGCGACCTACCGGGACTTCCCGGACGAGGGCGTGGACCTCGCGCAGGCTGCCGTCGAGCGCAACCGCGGCCTGGCCACCGCCCGCACCATGAGCTTCTTCCGGCTCGTCGAGGCCCGCGCCCACGCGAAGGCGGGCGATTCCGCGGCGGCGGGAGCCGCACTGCGGGCCGCCGAAGGCTGGCTGGAACGCGCCCGCGCCGGCGACCCGGACCCGACCTGGCTGGGCTTCTACTCCTACGACCGCTTCGCGGCGGACGCGGCGGAGTGCTACCGGGACCTCAAACTCCCGCGGCAGGTGCGGCGTTTCACCGAACAGGCCCTGTCCCGGCCCACCGAGGAGTATGTACGGTCGCATGGGCTGCGCCTGGTCGTGAGCGCGGTCGCCGAGCTGGAGTCGGGCAACCTCGACGCGGCCTGCGCGGCGGGCACACGGGCGGTGGAGGTGGCGGGCCGGATCTCCTCCGCGCGGACGACCGAATACGTGCGGGACCTGCTGCACCGCCTGGAACCGTACGGGGACGAGCCGCGCGTGGCGGAGCTGCGCGAGCGGGCCCGGCCGCTGCTGGTGGCACAGGCGTAGGGACCGCGTGCCCGCGTTGTCGGTGGCGGGGTGCAGTATGCAGGGGTGGGAGGTGTCAGCGTGGGCGGCGGCGTGGACTGCGATGTGCTGGTGATCGGTGGCGGGATCGTCGGCCTGTCGACGGCGCATGCCCTGTCACGGCTGGCTCCGGGGACCAGGGTGGTCGTCCTGGAGAAGGAGGTCGGCCCGGCCCGGCACCAGACGGGCCGCAACAGCGGGGTGATCCACAGCGGGATCTACTACCGCCCCGGGTCGCTCAAGGCGCGCTTCGCGGTGAGCGGCGCGGCCGAGATGGTCAAGTTCTGCGCGGAGCACGACATTCCGCACGAAGTGACGGGCAAGCTGATCGTCGCCACGGAGCGCGAGGAGCTGCCACGGCTGCACGCGCTGGTGCAGCGCGGCCGGGAGAACGGCATTCCGGTGCGCGAGCTCGGCCCGGCGCAGATCGCGGAGTACGAGCCGGAGGTCCAGGGCCTGGCCGCGATCCACGTGGGCAGCACCGGGATCGCGGACTTCGGGCGGGTGGCCGCCCGGCTGGCCGAGTCCTCGGGGGCGGAGATCGTCTACGGCGGCGCGGTGGACCTGATCTCCCGCCGCCCGTCGGCGGTGGCGGTCCGCACCACCGCCGGGCTGGTGGTCCGTGCCCGGGTGCTGGTGAACTGCGCGGGCCTCCAGTGCGACCGGATCGCCCGCCTGGCCGGAGACGACCCCGGCATGCGGATCATCCCCTTCCGGGGCGAGTACTACGACCTGGCCCGCCCGGAGCTGGTCCGCGGGCTGGTCTACCCGGTCCCCGACCCCGCCTTCCCCTTCCTGGGCGTCCACCTGACCCGCGGCATCGCCGGCGGCGTCCACGTCGGCCCGAACGCCGTGCCCGCGCTGGCCCGCGAGGGGTACGCCTGGTCGACCGTCCGCCCGCGCGACATCGGCTCCGAGCTGGCCTGGCCGGGAGCCTGGCGGATGGCCGCGCGGCACTGGCGGTACGGGGTGGGCGAGATCCACCGCTCGCTGTCGAAGCCGGCCTTCACCCAGGCGGTCCGGCGCCTCCTGCCGGCCGTGACGGCGGCGGACCTCCACCCCGCCCCGGCCGGGGTCCGGGCCCAGGCCGTCCTGCGGGACGGCACGCTGGTGGACGACTTCCTGATCCGGGACGCCCCGCGCACGGTGCACGTCCTGAACGCCCCCTCGCCGGCGGCCACCGCTTCGCTCCCGATCGGCCGCGAGATCGCTGCGCGAGCCCTTCGGACCCTCCGCTCGTCCTGACGGGCCGGGGCGGAGCCCGGGGCCGCTCGCGCAGCGGCCCGCCGGCCCGCCCGTCGTAGAATCAGCGCATTGTGTCTGAGTCCCTGAACCCCCAGCCGCCCAGCCTCCCGGACGCCGAGCCGGAGGCGAACGCGTACGTGCCGCCCAAGTGGCGCACCGAGCCCCGCTTCCCCGACGGGCCCTCTCCGGATCCGGCCGGCTCGCACCACGAGCGGCGCATCCGGAGCTTCCAGCCCCGCCGCAGCCGGGTCACCACCGGACAGGGCGAAGCCCTGAAGCGCCTGTGGGGCACCTGGGGCCTGGACATCGACGGCCATGAGGTCATCGACCTGAAGGCCCTCTTCGACGGCCTGCCCGTGGTCCTGGAGATCGGCTTCGGCATGGGCGAGGCCACCGCCCAGATGGCCGCTGCCGACCCCGGCACCGGCATCCTCGCCGCCGACGTGCACACGCCCGGGCAGGGCAACCTGCTCGCCCTCGCCGAGCGCAACGGGCTCAGCAACGTCCGCGTGGCCAACGGCGACGCCATCATCCTGCTCCGCGAGATGCTGCCGCCCGACTCCCTGGCCGGGATCCGCGTGTACTTCCCGGACCCCTGGCCCAAGGCCCGCCACCACAAGCGCCGGCTGATCCAGCCCGAGTTCCTCACCCTGGCCGCGACCCGGCTGGCCCCCGGGGCCGTGCTGCACTGCGCGACCGACTGGGAGCCGTACGCCGAGCAGATGCTCGAAGTCCTCACCGCGCACCCCGACTTCGAGAACACGCAGAGCGACGGCGGCTATGCGCCGCGCCCCGCATTCCGCCCGCTCACCCGTTTCGAGGGCCAGGGCCTCGACAAGGGCCACGTCGTACACGACTTGCTCTTCCGCCGCAGGGAGAACTGACAACGTCACTGCGCGTGTCAGACCGGCTCTGTAGGGTCATGGTGTGTTCCGAGCGCTCCCCCCTGTGCTCGCACGCCCGTCGGGCACGGTCCGCACGTGCGTGCTCCTCGTTCTGCTCGCCGCCACCGGGATCGCGATCCTCGAACTCGTGCGGGAGCAGACCGGTACCCCCGGGTTCTTCGTCGGTCTCGGTCTGGCCCTGCTGCCGGTGCCGCTGCTCATGGCGGCCTTCCGGTGGCTGGGCCGGGCCGCCCCCGCGCCCTGGCCGCAGCTGCTGTTCTGCTTCGGCTGGGGTGCCTGCACCGCGGCGCTGATCGCGATACTGGCCAACAGCTTCGCTACCGAGTGGATAGCCGCGGCCACCGCGGACCCCTCCGACGCCGACCAGCTCGGTTCGGTGGCGATCGCGCCGGTGGTGGAGGAGAGCGCCAAGGCGGCGGCCCTGCTCCTCGTCTTCGTCTTCCGGAGACGGCATTTCACCGGTCCCGCCGACGGTTTCGTGGTGGCCGGCTTCACCGCCACCGGCTTCGCCTTCACCGAGAACATCCTCTACCTCGGCAACGCCTTCGGCGAGGACCTGGCCAAGGGCACCGGCATGCTCAACTCGATCACGGCTGCGACCTTCTTCGTCCGCATAGTGGTGTCGCCGTTCGCGCACCCGCTGTTCACCGTGTTCACCGGGCTCGGTTTCGGCGCGGCCGCGCTCAGCGCCCGCCGGAGGAGCCGGATCGGCCTGCCCCTGCTCGGCTTGGCGCTCGCCATGGGTCTGCACGCACTGTGGAACAGCTCCTCGCGGGTCGGGGAGTACGGGTTCTACCTGGTCTACGGCTGCGTCATGGTCCCGGTGTTCGGGCTGCTGCTGTCGCTGGCGGTGCGGATAAGGCGCCGTCGCCTGCGGGCCGTCGCCGGGGAGCTCGCGGTGTACGCGGCCGCGGGCTGGCTCGGTCCGGCCGAGGTCCCCGCCCTGGCTTCGATGCCCGCCCGGTCGCTGGCGCGCAGCCTGGCACGGCGCAGCGGGGGCCGGGCCGCCGGGCGGGCGGTCGCCCTGTACGAGGCGGATGCGGCGGCCCTGGCGCTGCTGCGGAACCGGGCGCGCCGCGGCGGCCCCGGGCGCGAGCCGGATTTCGCCGGACGGGAGCGGGAGCTGCTGGACCGGCTCTGGCTGCGCCGGGCGACGGCGGGGCCCGCGCTGTCCCGGGCGGCCGTCATGGAAGAGCTGCTTCCGCCGTGGTTCGATCCCCTGCCCAGGCCCGGTGCAGCGCCCGGGGCCGTGCCGGCCGGCGTACCGGTGCCACGGCGGGCGGGCGATGCCGGGAACAGGACGGGCGGTGCCGACGCGAGGAGCGCCGGCGGCCTGCTCAGACGTTCAGGCCCTTGGAGGTCAGCCACGCCAGCGGGTCCACCGTCGAGCCGCCCTTGCGTACTTCCAGGTGGAGATGGGGTCCGGTGACGTTGCCGGTGGCGCCGACACGGCCGATGGTCTCGCCCGGGGAGACCGTGCCGGAGGTCACCGACATCGACGAGAGGTGGCAGTACCAGACCTCCGTCCCGTCCTCGAGCTCGAGCACGATCCGGTAGCCGTACGCCCCGGACCAGCCGGCCGAGGTGATCTTCCCGGCGGCCACGGCCTTGGCCGGGGTGCCGGTGGGAGCGGCGAAGTCGAGGCCGGTGTGGTAGCCGGAGGACCACATGGAGCCGGCGACCCCGTAGTGCGAGGTGAGGGTGTAGGCGGAGGTGGGCAGGGAGTAGCTGCCGGCCAGTTTGGCGAGGCGCTCCTGCTCGGCCTTGGCCGCGGCGGCCGCAGCTGCCTCCTCGGCGGCCTTGGCCTCTTCCGCGGCCTTCGCCTCGGCCGCCGCCTTCGCTTCCTCGGCCGCCTTGCGCGCGGCCTCCAGCTTGTCCTTGGCCTCCTGGGTGGCGGTCTCCCGGGCGACCCGCTCGGCCTCGGCCTGGGCCTGAGCCGCCGCGGCGGCCTGCTGTGAGTCGGCCTGCTGGAGGATGCGGTTGCGCAGCACTTCGCCGGGGTCGGCGCGGCGGTCGGACTGCTGCGGGATGATCCCGGCCTTCGCGGCCGCCCCCGCCGCCTGCTCGGAGCCGGCCTCCGCCTGCCGGACGGTGTCCCCGGTGATCCCGACGCCGGAGCCGTCCGGCACCAGGTCGGGCAAGGACGGCATGGATATCGCGACTTGGGGCCGGTCCTGGGCGGTGGCGATGCCGCCCGCGCCGACGGCCGCGATCACGCCGACGCCGAGCACGGTGGAGCTGCGGGCGAGTCCGCCGCGCTGCTTGGCCACGCGGTGCTTGCCGCGGACCGAACGGACCGAATCCTCGGTGGGATTCCACTCGCCCCAGGCGCCCGCGGTCGGCGGCTCCTGGTTCTCGATGCCTTCAGGGGCAGGCAAGTTGGAGGCCACCGGGGCACACTCCTCATTGACGCGATCGCGCACGGCGCCGTCTCTTGCGACGGCTGGGACGACCGCGCTGCGTTATCGAAAGGTAATAGACGGAGGGGAGTGATTCCAAGCTGTTGCGATTGATCGTTCCCACAATCGGCCACTCCCCGATCAGCTTTGGCCAGACCTTTTCATCTGAGATCCGGATTAAATCGGGCAAAATTCAGCCAACTACACCACCACTCCAGCCACATCTGGATCATGACGATCCGTCAGGCACCTTGCAGAGAGCGGCACGCCCCTCACCCACCGTCACAGCCTGTCGTCGCGTCGCACCACCGGTACGGTCCGCCGCCGCTCCGGCTGCCCCTCTCCCGGGCGGCCCACCGCGAGCAGCGCCATGTCGTCCGTCGCCCCGCCCCCGGTATGCCGTCGCACATCGCTGCTGAGCGCGCCGAGCAGTTCCTCCGGCCCGGGGAACACCCGGCCGCGCAGCCGGTCCGCCGGATCGTAGAAGGCCCCCGCCCGGTCCCTGGCCTCGGTGACCCCGTCCGTGTACAGCAGCAGCGTGGCGCCCGCCGGGAAGGCCCACTCCTCGACCCGGTCCGGCCGGCCGTCCAGCTCGCCCAGGCCGAGCGGCAGGGCCGGCTCCTCCGGGCCGAGCGCCACCAGCCCCCCGTCGGCGTGCAGCAGCAGCGGCTCGGGGTGGCCCCGGTTCAGCAGCCGCAGCACCTGTGCCTCCGGCGGGATCTCGCCGAGCACGCACGTCGTGAACCCCTCCACCGCGTCCAGGCTGTCGCGCCGGGTGCCCTCCCTGGCCAGGGCCCGCTCCAGCCGCTGCGCCAGGTCCTCCAGCGTCGGCTCGGTCTCCGCGGCCTCCCGGAAGGCCCCCAGGACCACCGCCACGGCTTCCACCGCGCCCAGCCCCTTGCCCCGTACGTCGCCCACCGCCAGCCGGACTCCGTACGGGGTCTGCTGGACCGCGTACAGGTCCCCGCCGATGAAGGCGTCCGCCTGCGCGGCCTCGTACCGGGCGGAGACGTGCAGGCCCCCGATCCGCTCGGCGGGCGTGGGCAGCACCGCCCGCTGCGCGGCCTCGGCGATGCCGCGCGCCGAGGCGAGCCGCTCGCCGCTGCGCCGCACCACCTGGTTGATCAGGAGCGCCAGCCCCGAGACGGTCAGGACGGTGACCAGCTCGGTCAGCGCCTCCACCTTCCACGTGGTGCCGTGGTACACGTGCAGCAGGACCACCGCGAGCGAGGCCAGCGCGCCGGTCGCGGCCGTGGCCCGGAAGCTGAACAGCGGGGCGGCGATCAGCGGTGCCGCCGAGAAGAAGGGGGATCCGGTGAAGCTGGGCGGGGTCAGCATGTCGAAGGCCAGCCCGAGGGCGAGCAGCACGCCCGGCAGCATCCGGACCACCTGCCGGGCCGTACCGTTGCCGCCGTCTGCGCCGTCTGCGCCTTCGGCGCCGTCCACGCGCTCGCCGTTGTCCTGCCGGCCCAGCCCCAACACGCTGCTCTCCTGCCGCCCGGTCGCTCGCACGGGTGCGGTCTGGCCCGCCTCGCCCCTCAAGGCTGGCGGCACGGGGGCCCGTACGGCGACCCGGCGGAGGCCGACCGGGTGACGGAGCCTCAGACGGCGGGACCGGAACCGGTAACCAGAAGCAGTAACCAGAGCCAGAGCAGGAACCGGAACCGCAGCACGACGAAGGCCCGGCTCCCCAAGGGGAACCGGGCCTTCGTACTGAGTAGCGGGGACAGGATTTGAACCTGCGACCTCTGGGTTATGAGCCCAGCGAGCTACCGAGCTGCTCCACCCCGCGTCGGTAAACCCAACTCTACGCCATCCGGGGGGAGGCCTTCGCCAATTAACCGCCACCCCACCCCCTCCACCCCCATAACCCCAGGTCAGGGCGGGTTCAACCGACTCGAACCCGGCGCGCGGAAGCGAAGATCATCTCTGTTGCACGCTGGTGACACTGCGGGGATGGTTCCGGGATCGGTTCCGGGCGAGGATTCACCTGTCGCCAAGGCCGCGGGGAACACGAACCGGCCGGCCGACACAGACCACACCAACCGGCTCGGCGCTCTGCCGTGCCCTCGTGATTCCTGGGGGGAGTCCACCATGTCCGTTCGCACCGCAGCCGCCATCGCAGTCGTCGCCGGCGTTGTCACCACTCTGCTGCCGCTCTCGGCCACCGCCGCGTCCGCCGCGCCCACCACCGACGGCCACGCCGTGCTGCGTACGGAGATGGGCACTCCCATCCCCAACGGCCCGCTGACCCGCGGCGGGGTCACCGAGACCTTCGACCTCACGGTGAAGAACCCCACCGGCAAGGCCGTCACCTACAAGCCGTGGATGCTCCTGGACCCGACCGGCCCGAGCCGCCTCCAGCAGGACGACGTCGTCTTCAAGGTCGAGTCGGTGGACGCCCCGGCGACCAAGTCCTCCATCGGCCAGCAGGACGGCGAGTGGCAGGGGACGTTCTTCCCGGCGGCCGGCACCCCGGGCGAGCCGAGCGAGGGCTTCGACATCCCCGCGAACGGCAAGATGACCTGGAAGGTCACCCTCGGCCTCGGCGCGAACTACCCGACGAACAACGGGGACTTCAACCTCCGGGCCGCCAGCTACAACAACTCGGTGGCCGCCGACGGCACGGACTCCCGCCTCTTCAAGGTCGGCCCGCAGATCAAGACGGGCGAGCTGAAGACCTCGTTCGCGCAGGGCAGCCCCGACATGGGCGGCCCGGAGAAGCGCGCGTACTGGAACGTGAACTACCAGGCCACCGGCGACGGTACGTTCGCCACCGGTCTCGCGAGCACCCTGATCCTGTCGCACCCGGGCGACGAGAAGGCCGACTTCCGCGTCCAGGCCATGATCGACGGCCGCTGGCAGGACCTGAAGGAAGAGGACGTCGACCGCTACAAGCTGCCCGAGATCCCCAAGGGCTTCGGCGCGGCCTCCGGCGTCCGCACCCTGCCGCTGCGGGTCAACCTGGGCGAGAACACCAAGATCAAGCAGAAGGCCACCGTCACGATGGAGGTCGAGGTCTCCCACGCCACGGGCAACACCTACCCGCTCAAGACCGTCGGTGTGAAGTTCCCCCTCGTCCCGTTCGCGCAGCCGGTGCCCTCCGGCACCCCGAGCACCACGCCGTCGGCCACGCCCACCAAGGCCCCGGCCACCTCCCCGTCGGTGCAGCCGGCCGCGGCCACGTCCTCCTCGGCCGCCGCCGCGGGCAACACCCACACGACCACCACGGGTTCGGGTGCGCTGGCCTCCACCGGCTCCTCCTCGGGCACGGGCCTGTACGCCGGCCTGGCCGCGGCCCTGGTCGCCCTCGGCGCGGCCGCCGCCTGGCTCGGCGCCCGCCGCCGCCGGGGCATCTCCGCCTGACCCGCACCCCGTACGGCGAAGCGCCCCACCCGATCTGCCCGGGTGGGGCGCTTCGCCGTACGGGCCATCGGAGTTGTCCCGCACGATCGTCCGGTCGCGAGACCCGCCCCGTCGTGGCCCGCGCCGTCGTTCGCCGGGGCTGCTTGCGCGCGCACAGGCCTGGAAACGACTGAGCGCCCTGTCCGGCCGAAACCAGATGGGGCGCTCAGTGCCAGGTCAGAGGGGGTGTCCCTCCCCTGGGAGCAGTAGGCCATGTCGGACTCGAACCGACAACCAACGGATTAAAAGTCCGCTGCTCTGCCAATTGAGCTAATGGCCCTCGGCGTGCTCACCCCAGAGCATAGCCGGACAGCGCCGGTCAGCCGATCGGGTATCGGCTGACCGGCCTGTCGGGGTCAGCGGGCCGGGGGGCGAACGACGCGCGAGGGGATGCCGGTGACCTTCATCGAGCCGCTGGTGCGGAGCTCCGGGCCCTGCCCGTCGGCGGGGCGGGCGGTCAGCGTCCACTCGTAGTCGCCGGTGTAGAGGTACGAACCCCACTGGTTCTTGCCGTCCCAGGCAGGGGCGATCACGCCACGCGCCTCGCCGCCCGAGCGCACGACCGTCGAGATGCCCGAGGTCTTGTTGCGCACCGTCAGCCGCCAGGACGAGACGGGCTTGGACAGCCACCAGCGCGACGCCCAGCTCTTCGCACTCCTGAAGTCCACGGTGGCGGGAACGTCCTGGTCGATCGCCGCGAGCGGCGAGGCCGAGCCGGTGACACCGACCAGGTGGACGGTCTGGCCCGCGTCCGTGTAGGCGAGCCGGCCGCCGAACCGGTCGATGGTCCAGTCATAGCCGTAGCTGTTGAACCACTTGGCGATCTCGCGTTCCCGTACCGGCGCGCCGGAGCGCAGGTTGAAGAGCTCCAGGCCGACGCCCCCCTGGTGCACGACGTAACCGTCGCCGAGCCGCACGCGGTGCGGCTCGGACGTGAAGGGCAGCGGTATCCGCTTCTTGGACGGCACGTGGAAGGCAGCGGCGCCGTCCCCGGCGGAGGAACACGCGGAGTAGAACCAGCTGCCGGCGGCCATGAGCCCGCTCGGGCGGCACCCCGAACCGAGGTCCACCCGCTGGACGACCTGCCGGGTCCGCAGGTCCGTACCGGCCACCACGCCCTTGTCCCCCTCGGGCTGCCAGAGCGTGGAGCCCCACAGGACGGACGACGAGGCCGGACTGACGTCCAGGACCTCCCCGGTATCGATGTCCGCCACGAACGACCGGGTGGAGGACTTGTCGGCCGCCACGAACTGGACGTACCGGCCCGAGGCGCTCTGGATGTGGCCCGGCCACAGCTCCGTCCCGCCCGCCAGTCGCACCTGGCGCACCGTGCCGCCCGCGGCGGCGTCGATCACGTTCACCGCGAGGTGGCAGCCGAAGCAGTCCCCCACGTCGACGCGCAACAGCGACACGAACCGGCCGTCGCCCGTCGCGACGCTCCGGTGGCCGACGGCGTCCTGCACGCCGCAGACCTTCGCGTTCACCGACAGGTCGCACTTCCACACGGAGTTCTGCGACACGGCCGGGGAACCCGAGACCGAAGCCGTGTATCCCTGAACGCTCCAGGCGGGGTCGCGTTGGCCCACCGCGAGCTGCCCCTGGGCGAAGGCGAGGCCCGCACGTTCCGCGGGATTCGGCGGAACGTCCACGACCTTCTGCACCGCGGGGACGCCGTCCGGGCCCGTTGCGATGCGGTGGATGCCCCAGCGGGTGGAGTCGGTGCCGCCGACCATGTAGGCGGCGCCGTCGGTTCCGGGCACGGTCGGGGCGCTGCCGGTCCGCGGCAGCAGGCTGCGCGTCGCTCCGCCCGCGACGGGCACCGCGGTCAGTCCCTGCGGGACCTGGGCCAGCAGCCAGTCGCCCACGGGCTGGACGGACACCGTCGACGACGTGGCCAGGTCGACCGTGTGGGTCACCTGGCCGTCGGTGCGCGAACGCAGCGTCACCTTGCCCGAGTTCTCCATCGCGATCCACCGCGAACCGAGCCCGAACTTGGTGTGGGCCGTCCCCGTGACACCGTCCGGCAGCGCCACCGGGCGCAGCGCGGCCGTGGCGAAGTCGAGCAGCGCCACGGTTTCGCCGCCCTTGCCGTTCAGGTACGAGACCAGGGCGCCCTTCGGGTCGAAGGCCTGCACCCGGAATCCGGAGGTCCCGAACCTGTCCGGCGAGGTGACGACCACGTCCTTGCGCGGCTCGTTCTCCCGGCCGATCAGATGCAGCGTGAGCCAGCCGACCTGGTCCACCTCCGCGGCGAGCACCTGCGTCGGCGAGAAGGCCTTCATCCAGGCCCGGCCCGCAGGGGCGGTCAGCGTCTCGCTGTTGCCGGAGCCGAGATCACGGATCACGAGCGGTTTGGTGTTGCCGGACGAAACGTAGTCGGACCCCAGTCCGCAGGCCACGGAGTCTCCGTGGAAGGCCACCCCGGACGAGTCGGACGGGCACCAGTCCACGGCCACGGCCACATCGCGTCCGTCCTGGAGACTCCGCCAGTGGCGATCCGGGCCCGCGCTGTAGGTGAGGCCGGAACCGCCCGCGTACACGGCGGCGTGCGCCGGATCCCGGTGCGGCGGCGGCGCGATCGTCAGGTCCCCGGCGGCCGTCGGCCCTGCCGTGGCCGGTACGGCGGCAAGGCCGCCGAGCCCGATGGCCAGTGCGAGCGCGGCGGCGCCCAGCACACGTGACCGTCTCATAGATGTCCCGCCCCTAGGAGATGGGCAGGGGCGGTCGCGATGGCGCGTTGCCGTGGCCCCCCGCCACAAAAGTCTGTGGATCGTAGCAACATGCGACAGGGCCCCCACGACCAGCTTGATCCAAGCGGTCGTGGGGGCCCTGTCAGGGGTTCAGCTCAGCTGCGATCAGCCGTTGCGCTTCCAGCGCGGCTTGTCGTCGCGGCGGCCGCCGAAGCCACCGGTGGAACCGGAGCCGGACGGGCGGTGGTCGTCGCGGCGGCCGTACGGGCGGTCGCCGGCGCCGCCGGAGCGGAAGCCACCGGACGGACGGTCGTCACGACGGTCGCGGTTGAACGGGCGGTCGCCGCCGCCGGAGCGGAAGCCGCCGCCGGAGGTGCGGTCGTCACGGTTGTACGTGCCGTTGCCCGTGGCCGGACGGTCGCCACCGGAGCGGAAGCCGCCCGACGGACGGTCGTCGCGGCGGAAACCACCACGGTCGCCACCACGGTCATCGCGGTTGAAGCCACCCGAGGGACGCTCGTCACGACGGAAGCCACCACCGGCCGGACGGTCACCACCGGAACGGAAACCACCCGACGGACGGTCGTCACGGCGGAAACCACCACGGTCGCCACCACGGTCATCGCGGTTGAAGCCACCCGAGGGACGCTCGTCACGACGGAAGCCACCACCGGCCGGACGGTCACCACCGGAACGGAAACCACCCGACGGACGGTCGTCACGGCGGAAACCACCACGGTCGCCACCACGGTCGTCACGGTTGAAGCCACCGGACGGACGGCCGCCGCGGTCGCCGCGGTCGTCACGGCGGAAGCCTCCGCGGTCACCGCCGCGGTCGCCACCGCGGTTGTCGCGACGCTCGAAGTTGCCGCGGTCGTCGCGCTGGGCGCGCTGCTCCTCGCGGCGCTCCTGCGCGGCCAGCTCGGCGGCAGCAGCCGCGGCGGCGGCCGCGACCTCGGCCTCGGCGGCCTCGGCCACCTCGGCGACAGCGGCCTCCGGGTCCTCGCCGCGCTCGCGCGCGGAACGGGCGACCAGGCGGTCGGCCTCCTCGCGCAGCTCGACGGCACGGCGCGACAGGCGCTCGAGCTGCTTGGTGAGCTCGGCGACCTCGCGCTCGGCCTGCTTGGCGGCGTTGTTCGCGGAGTCGGCCTGGACCTCGGTCAGCGAACGGGCACCGGTGATCTCGGCGACCTCGGGCTCGAAGGCGCCGGCGCCCTGGACGATGTGGCGCGAGGCGTCGACGCCCGCGTCCTCCATCAGGCGGAAGATCTGGCGGCGCTGGTGCGGCAGGGCCAGGGAGACGACGACACCGGACTTGCCGGCACGGGCGGTACGGCCCGAGCGGTGCAGGTAGTCCTTGTGGTCGCCGGCCGGGTCCACGTTCAGGACCAGGTCGATGCCGTCGACGTGGATGCCGCGGGCGGCGACGTCGGTGGCGACGAGCGCGTTGACGTAGCCGTCCTTGAAGTCGGCGAGGACGCGGGTACGGGCGCCCTGCGTCATGCCGCCGTGCAGCGCGTCGGCCTTCACGCCGGCCTCGACGAGCTGCTCGGCGATGCGGTCGGCGCCCAGCTGGGTGCGGACGAAGATGATGGTGCGGCCCTTGCGGGCGGCGATGGCGGCCGTGACCGGCGCCTTGTCCTTCGGCTTCACGACGAGCACGTGGTGCGTCATGGTCGTGACGTTGCCCTGCGCGCTGTCGACCTCGTGCGTGACGGGGTTGGACAGGTAGCGCTTGACCAGGGTGCCGATCTCGTTCTCCATGGTGGCGGAGAAGAGCATGCGCTGGCCGCCGCCGGGGATCTGGTCGAGCAGCTCGGTGACCTCGGGCAGGAAGCCCAGGTCGGCCATCTGGTCGGCCTCGTCGAGGACGGCGATCTTGACGTTCTCGAGGGAGCAGGCGCCGCGGTTGATGATGTCGCGCAGACGGCCCGGGGTGGCGACGAGGACGTCGACACCGCGCTCGAGGGCGTAGATCTGGTTGCTCATCGAGGTACCGCCGCAGACGACCTTCATCTTCAGGCCGAGCACGTCGCCGTAGGGCTGGAGGGCGTCCGCGACCTGCATCGCGAGCTCACGGGTCGGCGTGAGGATGATCGCGCGGGGCTTCTTCTTCTCGGTGTGACCGCCGGCCAGCGAGGCCAGGGTCGGCAGACCGAAGGAGAGGGTCTTGCCGGAGCCGGTGCGGCCGCGGCCGAGGATGTCCTTGCCGGCCAGGGCGTCCGGGATGGTCGCGGCCTGGATCGGGAAGGGGGCGGTGACGCCGTTCTGCGCGAGCTTGCGCACGATGCCCTCGGGCAGACCGAGGTCGCCGAAGGTGATCGTGGGCTCGGCGTCGGCGTCGGACTCGTCGTCGCCGTCGGCGTCGAAGGAGTCGATGGACTGGTCGGTCGTCACGTCGGCCTCAAGAGCCTCGATGGCCTCGTCGACCACATGGGTCTCTACTGCGTCGACGATCTCGTTCGAGTCGTTCTCGGGCATGACGGCACGGTCAGAACTGGAAATGGACATGCGAAATGCGAAACCTTCCGGAGTCTCGGCACGCGCCCAAACTCCGTGAATCGCAAATCGACCGCCTCAATGCGGTCAGCCACGGCTAGGGAGAGTACGCGCCACACGGCGCTCTTCGGATTCGGCGCCGGGCAATGGGATCAAACGATCTATAACCATACGCACCCTCCCCCGGGTCTGGCAAGTCACCTCAGCAGAAACGTCCTGACCTGCGGAGATGCCCTGAGCCCGGGGGCGGGCGGAGCGCGGCAACGCCCAGAACGACGCCCCGGCTACGACCCCGGCGCGGTACTCGGCTCCGGCTGCGGGCTCACCGGCGGCGGCGTGGGTTCCGTCACAGGCGGCGTCGTGGCCGGCGGCTCCGGGGTCGGGCTGGCGGACTGGTGCCCGCCGCCCGAGCCGCCCGAGCCGGAACCACCCGATCCACCCGATCCGCCCGAGCCACCCGAGCCGCCCGATCCCCCGGAGCCTCCGGATCCGCCCGACCCGCCCCCGGAGGGCTCCTGCGGCCCCTGGCCGCCGGCCCCGCCGCCCGGTCCCGCCGACGGCGAGGGCACTCCCGGCTTCCCGCTCGGCGCCCCCGGGCTCGGCGAGCCCCCGGTCGCGCCGGACGCCTTGCCGTCCTCCTTGGGCTTGCCGTCCTGGGTCCCCGTACCGTCCTTCGCGCCGTGCCCGCTGCCGTGCACTCCGGAGCCCCGGCCGGCCGTGGAGCCCCCGCCCGCCGCGGCGCCGCCGCGCCCGTCGGACGAGGCGGAGGGCCCGGGTTTCGCCGAGTCCTCGCCGACACTCATGCAGCTCGCCGTCGCCGCGACCGCGAGCGCGGTGACGGCCAGTCGGAGGGAAGCGGACAACTGGCGCACGAGGGCACCTCCGAGCCTGTGGGGTGAGCGGTCCGCATGAGCGGGTCAAGAAGCCCAACTCCCTTCGACCCGCAAGGGACACGCCCTCAGCCGAACAGCTGCTGCGCGACCTGCGAGCCGAGGTGTACGGCGCCCAGCCCGACCAGCACCGATGCCGCCACGTTCGCCGCCGCGAGAAACGTCCGGCCGAGCTCGGCCAGCCGCAGCGTCTCGTACGAGAACGTCGAGTACGTGCTCAGTGCCCCGCACAGGCCGGTCCCCAGCAGCAGTTCCAGCCGCCCGGAGGAAGCCCCGGCCAGCAGGGCGCCGGTCAGCACCCCCAGCACCAGGCACGCGGCCGCGTTGACCACGAAGGTGCCCCAGGGGAACAGCGAATCGTGCCGCGCCTGCACCGCACGGTCCGTCAGGTACCGCAGCGGCGCGCCGACCGCCGCGCCCGCCACCACGAGCAGCCAGTTCACCGGGCCGCCGCCCGCCCCCGGACGGCGCGGCGCGTCACCGCGGCCGCCGCCCACACCGCCCCGAGCGCCGCCACCACGGTGAGCCCCGCGTACGCGAGCGCGGTGCCCGCCTCCCCCTCGTCCAGGAGCCGTGCGAAGTCCACCGCGTACGTCGAGAAGGTGGTGAAGCCGCCGAGGATCCCGACCCCCGCGAAGGGCCGGACCAGCGGATGCCGCGCCGCCCGGCCGCCCTCGCCGATCAGCACCATCAGTACGCCGATCAGCGCACAGCCCGCCGCGTTGACCACGAGGGTCGCCCACGGGAAGGCCCCGGGCGCGGCCGGCCACAGCAGGAAGATCCCGTACCGCGCCGAGGCCCCGACCGCGCCGCCCGCCGCCACCGCCGCGAGCACCCGGCCCTGCGGCTCGGCGCGCTGCGCGGGTACGTGCAGGTCGACGTCGGGGTCGATGGCCTCGGCGCCGGGGACCGGCCGGGTCATCCGTAGCCCAGCGCGTGCAGCCGTTCGTCGTCGATCCCGAAGTGGTGGGCGATCTCGTGCACCACGGTGACCTCCGTCTCGACGATCACGCTCTCCCGGTCCCCGCACATCCGCAACGTGGGGTTCCGGTAGATCGTGATCCGGTCCGGCAGCACCCCGGCGTACCACTCGCCCCGGTCCGTCAGCGGGGTCCCCTCGTACAGGCCGAGCAGCTCGGGATCGTCGACGGAGGGTTCGTCCTCGACGAACACCGCCACGTTGTCCATCAGCCGCGTCAGCTCCGGCGGGATCCGGTCCAGCGCCTCTGCGACAAGCTCTTCGAACTCCTCGCGCGTCATCTCCAGCACCGGGCCATTGTCCCCCCGGCAGGGGCTCCTCCCGCCTGCCGGGGGGAAACCGTTTTGGCGATCCCTCCCCGGATCCCATATGCTTCTCACGTCCCCGACGCGCTGGAAAGTGCCCGGCGGGCCTTTAGCCCTCATCGTCTAGTGGCCCAGGACGCCGCCCTTTCAAGGCGGTAGCACGGGTTCGAATCCCGTTGGGGGTACGCATTACCGTGTGCAAGACTTGTTCTCGCACACTGCAAGGTCCTGTGGAGCAGTTGGTTAGCTCGCCACCCTGTCAAGGTGGAGGTCGCGGGTTCAAGTCCCGTCAGGATCGCTGAAGCCGGAAACGGCTTCGTGGCTGGGTAGCTCAGTTGGTACGAGCGATCGCCTGAAAAGCGATAGGTCGCCGGTTCGACCCCGGCCCCAGCCACCATCAAGAAGGCCCCGTCCATCGGACGGGGCCTTCTGTGGTTACTCCGTCTCCGTCTCCATCTCCGCCGTACGCGTCCTGCGGCGCCACTGCGCCAGCCCGGCGGCCGCCGCCCCCGACGCGACCAGGCCGAGCAGCGCCCAGTCCGGGACCCCGTCCGCCACCGACCGGACCCACTCCTCCACCGCGAACGAGTCGTCCACGTCCAGCAGCCCCGGCAGGGCGCTCGCCCCGTCGAAGGCCAGGAACATCGCGCCCAGGGCGATGAAGAACAGCCCGGACAGCAGCGAGGTGGTGTGCAGCTCGAAGCGGCCCGCCGTGAAGGCCCGCCCGCGCAGCCAGCGCCGCCGGCCCAGGTCGAACCGCTCCCACAGCAGGGCCAGCAGGAACAGCGGCACGGCCATCCCCAGCGCGTAGACGGCCAGCAGCAGGCCCCCGTAGACCGGGCTGCCGCTGACCGCCGCCACCGTCAGCACGCTGCCCAGGATCGGGCCCGCGCAGAAGCCGGCCAGCCCGTAGACCGCGCCGAGGGCGTACACCGACAGGGCGGTCGTCGGCCGGATCCTCCCCGACAGCTCGGAGACGCGCTGCGAGGCGAAGCCCAGCCCGAGGATCTGGGCGAGCCCGAGCGCAATGATCAGCCAGCCGCCGGCCAGGACCAGCGCGTCGCGGTTGCCGTGGAAGAACCGCCCGGCGTACGAGCCGGCCGCACCCAGCGGCACGAGGGTGGTCGCGAGGCCCGCGTAGAAGATCCCGGTCCGCGCCAGCAGCCGGGACGCGGAGTCGATCGAGTACGCGAAGAAGGCGGGCAGCAGCAGGGCGCTGCACGGGCTGAGCAGCGCGAGGAGGCCGCCCAGCAGCGCGGCCAGGTATCCGATGCCGGTCACGGGCGCGCCGCCGCCTCGGCCTTGGCGATGGCGGCGGTGAAGGCGTCGAGGGGCTGGGCTCCCGCGAGGGGCTGCCCGTTGACCAGGAACGAGGGGGTCGAGGTCACGCCGATGCGGTAGCCCTCGTCCTGGTCCTTCTTCAGGGCCGCCGCAGCCTGCTCCCCGGCCATGTCCTTCTTGAAGCGCTCCAGGTCGGGGACGCCCGCCTGCTCGGCCAGCTCCAGGAGGCGGGCCCCGCCGAAGCCCTTCTCCTTGGCGCCGTCGGCGTACGCGGCCGCGTGGAAGGCGCTGAAACGGTCCTGTTGCCCGGCGGCCCAGGCGGCCTTGGCGGCGGCCTCGGAGTCCGCGCCGAAGATCGGGAAGTTGCGCCACTCGATGCGCAGGGTGCCGTCCTCCACGTACTTCTTGACGAGCTCGGGCTCGGTGTCCCGGGCGAACTTGCCGCAGTAGCCGCACAGGAAGTCGGAGTACTCGATCAGCACGACGGGGGCGTCGGCGCGGCCGACGGCGAGCTTGTCGCCGGACTCCCGGCGGGCCAGCGCCTTCAGCTGGGCCGAGAGGTCGGTACGGGCCGCGGCGGAGGCGCCGGATCCGCCGGAGGGCCTGTCGGTGGCGGCGGTGGAGGCCTGCCAGGAGACGAGGCCGAGGGTGAGCGCGGCGAGGGCGACCCCGGCGGCGATGTGCAGGGGCTTCTTGGACGTCTTGCCGGGCTTGGAAGAGGACATGGGTGCTCCAGGGCTGCGGGTGGTGAGGCGGACCGGTGGGGTGACCGGCCCTCCTAGACCCGCATCACGGACAGCTCCACGGGGCCGGGCGGCGGCTGCTCCGGCCCGCGTACGAGGACCCGTACGGGTATCGCCCGGCCGTCCCAGGCCCGGTCCGCCGCGAGCCGCCCGGCGGCCGGGACGTGGGCGTGGCCCGGGTCGCCGGCGCGCGGCGGAACGGCCGGCGGCCGGCCGCGGTCCCCGGTCCCGGGGGCGCAGGACGGGCCGCCGCCCTCGTACGCGACCGCGCGGGCCGCGGAAGCCGCGGAGGCCGCGGGCGGGGGCGGCTGCCTCGCGGCGGCCGGCAGCGCACACCCCGCCAGCAGGGCCAGTACGGCGCCGAGCAGGCACCACACACGGCTGCGGCGGGACAAGGTGGGCTGCCTCTCACTCGTACGGCTGGGGGAGTCGTCCCGAAATGGTACGGGTACGCCCCACAAATGCGTTCGCCACCCGGCGGCCCCGGGTGAGATCCTCGACCAGGTATGTCTACTTCCTTCGCCGCCCTGCAGACGCTTCTCGGTGAGATCTCCCTCCGCGACGCGCACCGCCTAGGCCGCCGCCTCGAGGGCGCCCGCCGTATCCGCAAACCCGAGGCCAAGCAGGCCGTGCTCGACGAGATCGCCGCGGAGGCCGCGAAGGCCGCCGAGCGACTGGCCGGCCGTGCCTCGCGGATGCCCGAGGTCACGTATCCCGAGAACCTGCCCGTCAGCCAGAAGAAGGACGAGATCGCCGAGGCGATACGCGACCACCAGGTCGTGATCGTCGCGGGCGAGACCGGCTCCGGCAAGACCACGCAGATCCCCAAGATCTGCATGGAGCTGGGCCGCGGCGTCCGGGGCATGATCGGGCACACCCAGCCCCGCCGGATCGCCGCCCGCACGGTCGCGGAGCGCATCGCCGAGGAGCTGAAGTCCGAGATCGGCCAGACGGTCGGCTGGAAGGTCCGCTTCACCGACCAGGTGGACCAGGACGCGACCTTCGTGAAGCTGATGACGGACGGCATCCTGCTCGCCGAGATCCAGACGGACCGCGAGCTGCGCGCGTACGACACGATCATCATCGACGAGGCCCACGAGCGGTCGCTGAACATCGACTTCCTGCTCGGCTACCTGGCCACGCTGCTGCCCAAGCGCCCCGACCTCAAGGTGATCATCACCTCCGCCACGATCGACCCGGAGCGGTTCTCGCGGCACTTCGGGGACGCGCCGATCGTCGAGGTCAGCGGGCGGACGTATCCGGTGGAGGTCCGCTACCGGCCGCTGCTGGAGGAGGATTCGCAGGAGAGCGACCGGGACCAGATCACCGCGATCTGCGAGGCCGTGGACGAACTCCAGTCCGAGGGCGCGGGCGACATCCTGGTCTTCCTCTCCGGCGAGCGCGAGATCCGCGACACGGCGGACGCCCTGAACAAACGGAACCTTCGCTTCACCGAGGTTCTCCCCCTGTACGCCCGCCTCTCGCACGCCGAGCAGCACCGGGTCTTCCAGCAGCACACCGGCCGCCGGATCGTGCTCGCGACGAACGTCGCCGAGACCTCCCTCACCGTCCCGGGCATCAAGTACGTGATCGACCCGGGCACCGCCCGGATCTCCCGCTACAGCCACCGCACCAAGGTGCAGCGCCTGCCCATCGAGCGGATCTCGCAGGCCAGCGCCAACCAGCGCAAGGGCCGCTGCGGCCGCACCAGCGACGGCATCTGCATCCGGCTCTACTCCGAGGACGACTTCAACGCCCGTCCCGAGTTCACCGACGCCGAGATCCTGCGCACCAACCTGGCCTCCGTCATCCTCCAGATGACCGCGGCCGGGCTGGGCGAGATCGAGAAGTTCCCCTTCATCGACCCGCCGGACCACCGCAACATCCGCGACGGCGTGCAGCTGCTCCAGGAGCTCGGGGCGCTCGACCCGGCGGAGAAGGACCCCAAGAAGCGGCTCACGCAGATGGGCCGCCAGCTCTCCCAGCTCCCCGTGGACCCGCGTCTGGCCCGCATGGTCGTGGAGGCGGACAAGAACAACTGCGTCCGCGAGGTCATGGTCATCGCGGCGGCCCTGTCCATCCAGGACCCGCGCGAGCGGCCCTCGGACAAGCAGACCCAGGCCGACCAGAACCATGCCCGCTTCAAGGACGAGACCAGCGACTTCCTCTCGTTCCTCAACATGTGGCGCTACGTGCGCGAGCAGCAGAAGGAGCGCGGCTCGTCCTCGTTCCGCCGGATGTGCAAGCAGGAGTACCTGAACTTCCTGCGGATCCGCGAGTGGCAGGACATCTACTCGCAGCTGCGTACGGTCGCCAAGACCATGGGCATCCACGTCAACGAGGCCGACGCTCCCGAGACGAGCATCCACATCTCGCTCCTGGCCGGTCTGCTCTCGCACATCGGGCTCAAGGACACCGACAAGAACGAGTACCTGGGGGCCCGGTCCGCCAAGTTCGCGATCTTCCCGGGCTCGGCGCTCTTCAAGAAGCAGCCGAAGTTCCTGATGTCGGCGGAGCTGGTGGAGACCTCGCGGCTGTGGGCCCGGGTGAACGCCAAGGTGGAGCCCGAGTGGGTCGAACCGCTCGCGCAGCACCTGATCAAGCGCACCTACAGCGAGCCGCACTGGGAGAAGGACCAGGCGGCCGTGATGGCGTACGAGAAGGTCACGCTGTACGGCGTACCGATCGTGGCCCAGCGGAAGATCAACTACGGGCGGATCGACCCCGAGGTCTCCCGCGAGCTGTTCATCCGCAACGCGCTGGTCGAGGGCGACTGGCGGACCCACCACAAGTTCTACGCCGACAACCGCAAGCTCCTCACCGAGGTGGAGGAGCTGGAGAACCGGGCCCGGCGCCGCGACATCGTGGTGGACGACGAGACCCTCTTCGACTTCTACGACCAGAAGATCCCCGAGCACGTGGTCTCCGGGGCGCACTTCGACTCCTGGTGGAAGCACAAGAAGCGCGAGGAGCCCGAACTCCTCGACTTCGAGCGGGAGATGCTGCTGACCGAGAAGGCGGCCGGGGTCACCAAGGCCGACTACCCGGACACCTGGCGGCAGGGGCAGCTGAAGTTCCGGGTGACCTACCAGTTCGAGCCGGGCGCGGACGCGGACGGCGTGACCGTGCACATTCCGCTCCAGGTGCTGAACCAGGTCACCGACGAGGGCTTCGACTGGCAGATCCCGGGCCTGCGGGAGGAAGTCGTCACCGAGCTGATCCGCTCGCTGCCGAAGCCGATCCGCCGCCACTACGTCCCGGCGCCGAACTTCGCCGGCCGCTTCCTGGACACCGCCGTGCCCCTGCAGGAGCCGCTGCCGGTGACGCTGGCGCGCGAGCTCCAGCGGATGGTCGGCGTGCCGGTCTCGGCCGAGGACTTCGACCTCTCCCGGATCCCGGACCACCTGAAGATCACTTTCCGGATCGTCGACGAGCGCCGCAGGAACCTCGCCGAGGACAAGGACCTCGAGGCGCTCAGGCTGCGGCTGAAGCCGAAGGCCCGCCAGGCCCTGTCCAAGGCCGCCGCGGCCACCGCGGAACGGTCGGGCGGGGAGTCGGTGGAGCGCACCGGGCTGACCGACTGGACCATCGGGACGCTGACCAAGGTGTTCGAGACCCGGCGGGCGGGCCAGCCGGTGAAGGCGTATCCGGCGCTGGTGGACGAGGGCTCGAGCGTCTCCGTACGGCTCTTCGACACCGAGGCCGAGCAGCAGCAGGCGATGTGGCTGGGCACCCGGCGGCTCATCCTGCTGAACATCCCGGTGAATCCCGCGAAGTTCGCCTCGGACCACCTGACCAACCAGCAGAAGCTGGCCCTGTCCAGGAACCCGCACGGCTCCATCCAGGCCCTGTTCGACGACTGCGCGACCGCCGCGGCCGACAAGCTGATCGCCGACCACGGCGGGCCCGCGTGGGACGAGGCGGCCTTCCGGCGGCTCTACGAGGCCGTCCGCGCCGACCTCGTGGACACGACCGTGCGGACGGTGAGCCAGGTCGAGCAGGTGCTGGCCGCCTGGCAGGCCTGCGAGCGCCGCCTGAAGGCCACCGGCAGCCTCGCGCTGGTCGCCAACCTCCAGGACGTGAAGACGCAGCTGGCGGCCCTCATGCCGGCCGGCTTCGTGACGCTCACCGGGCTGCGCCGGCTGCCGGACCTCATGCGCTACCTGGTGGCGGTGGACCGGCGGCTCCAGCAGATGCCGGCGGGCGCCCAGCGCGACACCACGCGCATGGAGAAGGTCCACGAGATGCAGGACGAGTACGCGTGGCTGCTGGAGCAGCTGCCGAAGGGCCGGCCGGTGCCGGCGGCGGTCACCGACATCCGCTGGATGATCGAGGAACTGCGGGTCAGTTACTTCGCGCACGCCCTCGGGACGGCGTACCCGGTCTCCGACAAACGCATCGTGAAGGCGGTCGACGCGGCGGCACCGCCGTCGGCCCGGTGACCGGCCGCGTGATCCGGTTCGACTGCACCCCCTGAGCTGCGGTACAGTCTGATTCGCAGCCGCCGAGCGGCCGCAAATCAAGGACCTGTGGAGCAGTTGGTTAGCTCGCCACCCTGTCAAGGTGGAGGTCGCGGGTTCAAGTCCCGTCAGGTTCGCAGAAACGTCAGGGCCCGTATCCCCCAGGGGATGCGGGCCCTGACGCGTTGGCGGGGAAATCCGCTGGGCGGCCTTGGGGACTCCTGGCCCCCTGGGGCCCCTGGGGCTCGCCCGGGCCCGCTGGGCGCCCTTCAAGGCCCTCCGGGGCCCGTTCCGGCGCCCACGGCCGTTCCGGTGGCCCTCGCAGTCGACGCTGCCCCCCTGCCCGCCACCCGCCCGGCGAGAATCCCCCGTTCGCATGATGCGCTCCGCGGCGGGCATCCCCCTACGGGGTGCATTCGCGGGAATACAAGAGTGATCATCTGTGACGGGAGTCACCGTATGAGTTTTTGAGAGCGGTGCTTTTATCACACCCATACACCCGCTCAATTTAATATGTGCAATGGCACCCGCCCCGCAGGTCTCCGCACACCAGCCCGATACCGCCCTGACCTGGGCATAAAAAAGATCGCGCTGGACCCGGCGGAGTCCAGCGCGATCGACGACTCGTGAACCTGTTGGGGCAGGTTCAGTCGTATGAAGCTATGTGGGTTTCATCGGATTGGGGGACCCGATATAGACCCGTTAAAGCAGGGGTGCTTGCGGTGCCTCAGGCCTCGCTGCGCTGCTGCGGAATTCCCGCAAGCAGTGCGCGAACCTCGGCCTCGCGGTAACGGCGGTGTCCACCCAGAGTGCGGATGGACGTGAGCTTGCCAGCCTTGGCCCAGCGGGTGACCGTCTTCGGGTCCACGCGGAACATCGTGGCAACCTCAGCCGGGGTCAGCAGCGGCTCGGCATCAGGGGTGCGAGCGGTCATGAGCGGCCTCCTCGGGAGAACCGAACCATCTCGGTTCTTTCCTCTAAATTCTGCACCTTGGCCCGCGTTGCCCGAAATGGACATACGCGGGCCGAGTCGGTTATAGGACGAACGGCTTGTCCTCGGCACTACAACTACACCATCCGTCCAGCCCCAAGGGCCAAACCGACGGAATTGCCCTCCGAGGTGTTCATCAGCGGCGGAAGCCGATGGACCGTCCCATAACGGACAGTCACCCCACTGTGACGATCAGTCACAGAGCGATCAGGAGTCGTCAGACCCCCCGTAGAGCGCAATGCCGAGCATTCCGCACTTAGTTGGGCGGAAGGAACCCTCCCCGGACTCCTTGTCCTATTTTGGCACGAGGGTAGGGGAAGGGCGCAAGGGTGTGGTTAGTGCGGTCCGTCACGCTTGGGCCAATGGCCCGTATCGGGACGTAGGTCCTGGTACTACGTCCTTAAAGCCCCGATCAAGCCGCTGATCAGCCACTTATGACCAAAAGACCGATACGCAAGGGTACGTACGGGTGCTCCCCGGCCCGATCCGAGCGCGATCGGCTCCCGGACATCAATTCGCGAACAGTCTCTCCCGGACCGCCCGCCACCGCTCCGCCAGCTCCTCGTACACCTCGGCCGCGCCCTCCGCGTCGCCCGCGCGCAAGGCCGCGATCCCCTCCGCCAGCTCCCGCGCCGAGCGGTCCGCCGCCAGCCGGTCCGCCGGCAGGGCGTGCAGCAGCCCGCCGTAGTCCAGCTCGACCATCGACCGCGGGTGGAACTCCTCCAGCCAGCTCCCGACCTCCACCAGGCCGTCGGCGAGCCCCGCGTACCCCTCGGCCTCCCGCAGGGTCCGCAGGGCGCGCGCCAGGCGCCTCCGCGCCTGGACCATCGGCGTCCGGTAGCGCAGCCGCTCCCCCGGCACGTACTCCCGCTCCTGATCCGCCACCAGCACGAACCAGCGCAGCGGGACCTGCCACACCCCCGTACGGATCCACGGGCGCGCGTCCGGGTTCCGCTCGCGCCAGCGCTCGTACTCCTCGGCGGCCCGTTCGCGCATCAGCGGCGGGAGCGCCGCGTCCAGCACCGGCCGCGGGAACCACTCGACCAGCTCCTGGAGCGCCAGCCAGCCGCGGAGCCGGGTGCGCCACGGACAGACCAGCAGCACCCCGTCCACCTCCGCGGTGAAGGCGTCCGCGCTCTCGTGCGCCGGCACCCCCACCACGGGCACCCGTACCAAGTCGGAGAGGGACCGGCGCAGTTCGTCCTGGGCGGTCGGAGCCGTCCCGCGGCGGGCGTATTCGGCCCAGTGCGCGCGTTCCGGCTCCGGAAAGGCCACGAGGGGTTCGTAGACTCGCAGGTAGGAGGCATACGGGACGGCCGGCGCCGAGCGCGCGGAGGGCAGCAGGGGATCGGGAGATTCGCTCACGCTCTCGTACTCCCCTTTTTGCGGCTCCGCTACCTCCGGCGCTCCAGTGACACGGGAGTGTTCCGATCCTCGGACAGGCGGTCCCCGCGCCTCCCGCAGGTCTTACGCTGCTCCCAGCACGCCCTCCCCCACCCGCAGGGCGGGCGTCTCTTCCGCGCCGCATCTCTTCCATGGGAGTCACCACCGTGACCGAAATGACCGACGGCGTCCTGCACACCCTGTTCCGTACGGAGCAGGGCGGCCACGAGCAAGTCGTGCTGTGCCAGGACCGAGCCACTGGCCTGAAGGCCGTCATCGCGATCCACTCCACCGCCCTGGGCCCCGCCCTCGGCGGCACGCGCTTCCACGCGTACGCCTCGGACGAGGAGGCCGTCCTCGACGCGCTGAACCTCTCGCGCGGCATGTCCTACAAGAACGCCCTCGCCGGTCTCGACCTCGGCGGCGGCAAGGCCGTGATCATCGGCGACCCGGACGTCCTGAAGTCCGAGGAACTGCTGCTGGCCTACGGGCGGTTCGTCGAGTCCCTCGGCGGCCGCTACGTGACCGCCTGCGACGTCGGCACGTACGTGGCGGACATGGACATCGTGGCCCGCGAGACCCGCTGGGCGACCGGCCGCTCCCCCGAGAACGGCGGCGCGGGCGACTCCTCGGTGCTCACCGCCTTCGGTGTCTTCCAGGGCATGCGCGCCAGCGCCCAGCACCTGTGGGGCGACCCGACCCTGCGCGGCCGCAAGGTCGGCGTCGCCGGCGTCGGCAAGGTCGGCCACTACCTGGTCGAGCACCTGCTGGAGGACGGCGCCGAGGTCGTGATCACGGACGTGCGGGAGGAGTCCGTCCAGCGGATCCTCGACAAGCACCCGGGCAAGGTCACCGCGGTCACCGACACGGACGCGCTGATCCGCGTCGAGGGCCTGGACATCTACGCCCCGTGCGCGCTCGGCGGCGCCCTGGACGACGAGACCGTGCCGGCCCTCACCGCCAAGATCGTCTGCGGTGCGGCCAACAACCAGCTCGCCCACCCGGGCATCGAGAAGGACCTGCAGGACCGCGGGATCCTCTACGCCCCGGACTACGTGGTCAACGCCGGCGGCGTGATCCAGGTGGCCGACGAGCTGGTCGGTTTCGACTTCGACCGGTGCAAGGCCAAGGCCACGAAGATCTTCGACACCACCCTGGAAATCTTTGCTCGCGCGAAGATGGACGGCATCCCGCCGGCCGCCGCGGCCGACCGGATCGCCGAGCAGCGGATGGCGGACGCCCGCTCCGCCCGCCAGGTCTGACCCTTCACGGGGCCCCTGGGCGCGCCCGCCGGGGTGCGGGGAGACAGAACTCACTGCACTTCGGCGGGTCGCGGGCCAGGAAAGCGTTAAAATCGCGGTTGACCAGGGAGGACGGGGCGCCTTGTTGGTTCTGCACCAGGGCGCGTCATGCGGGCGGCGTACCGTATGGCCTCGGAAGCAGGTACCGTTAAACCCCTACGGACGGTCTCTCCATGGAGAGCCCGCTCCGAACCATGAACGCGTGTCAGACTCTGGGGCCGTCGAGCCCCGTCACCGAGGGGGTCGAGCCATGGGGCGCGGCCGGGCCAAGGCCAAGCAGACAAAGGTCGCCCGCCAGCTGAAGTACAACAGCGGCGGGACTGACCTCTCGCGTCTGGCCAATGAGCTGGGCGCATCGCCGACAGAGCCGCTGCAGATCAGCGAGCCGGTCGAAGTCGATGACGATCTGGACGACGACGACCCGTACGCCAAGTACGCGGATCTCTACAACAGCGATGACGACGATGAGGACGAAGAGTCCGGTCCGTCGGCACAGCGTCGCGGCGCTTGACGCTTTCTCGAGAGCGTCTGCACAACAGGTTCAAAGACTGAAACCCGGTCCAGGGCATCGCCCCGGGCCGGGTTTCAGTGCTGCTCAGCTCGCGTAGGAACCGGTCAGGGTCGACCCCTCGGCGTGGTCGCCGCGCTCGACGATCTCACCGGCGACCCAGGAGTCGACGCCCCGGTCGGCCAGCGCCGTCAGGGCCACGTCCACCGACTCGGCGGGCACGACCGCCATCATGCCGACGCCCATGTTCAGCGTCTTCTCCAGTTCCAGCTGCTCGACCTGACCGGCCTTGCCGACCAGGTCGAAGACCGCGCCGGGAGCCCAGGTCGAACGGTCGACCGCGGCGTGCAGGTGGTCCGGGATGACCCGGGCCAGGTTCGCCGCCAGGCCGCCGCCGGTGATGTGCGAGAAGGCGTGCACCTCGGCCGTCCGGGTGAGGGCCAGGCAGTCCAGCGAGTAGATCTTGGTGGGCTCCAGGAGCTCCTCGCCGAGGGTGCGGCCGAACTCCGCGATCTCCTGCTCCAGGGACATCCCGGCCCGGTCGAAGAGGACGTGGCGGACCAGCGAGTACCCGTTCGAGTGAAGGCCGGACGAAGCCATCGCGATGACGGCGTCACCCTTACGGATGCGATCCGCGCCGAGCAGCCGGTCGTACTCGACCACGCCGGTGCCGGCGCCCGCCACGTCGAAGTCGTCCGGGCCCAGCAGGCCCGGGTGTTCGGCGGTCTCGCCGCCGACCAGGGCGCAGCCGGCGAGGACGCAGCCCTCGGCGATGCCCTTGACGATGGCCGCGACCCGCTCGGGGTGGACCTTGCCGACGCAGATGTAGTCGGTCATGAAGAGCGGCTCGGCGCCGCAGACGACGATGTCGTCCATCACCATCGCCACGAGGTCGTGGCCGATGGTGTCGTACACGCCGAGCTGGCGGGCGATGTCGACCTTGGTGCCGACCCCGTCGGTGGCGGAGGCGAGCAGCGGACGCTCGTAGCGCTTGAGGGCGGAGGCGTCGAAGAGGCCGGCGAAACCGCCGAGGCCGCCGAGGACCTCGGGGCGCTGCGTCTTCTTCACCCACTCCTTCATCAGCTCGACGGCGCGGTCTCCCGCTTCGATGTCCACACCCGCGGCTGCGTAGCTGGCACCGGTGGTCTTCTCTGTCATGACAGGGAGAGCTTTCGTGTCGTTACTGCTGGGGGTGCCGGGCCCTTGAACCGCCTGAATGTTCTCTGGCGTGAAAAGGCAGGGCCCGGCGCAGGTGGAGCGGGGTTACGGGCGACGCAGCGCGTCGGCGGCGTCCGTGCCGCCTGCGAGCTCGGTCTCCAGGAGCTGCTTGCCCAGGAGCTGCGGGTCGGGCAGCTCCATCGGGTACTCGCCGTCGAAGCAGGCGCGGCAGAGGTTGGGCTTCTGGATGGTCGTCGCCTCGATCATCGCGTCGAGCGAGATGTACGAGAGCGAGTCCGCACCGAGCGACGTGGCGATCTCGTCGACCGTCATGCCGTTGGCGATCAGCTCGGCCCGGGTGGCGAAGTCGATGCCGAAGAAGCACGGCCACTTCACCGGCGGCGAGGAGATCCGGATGTGGACCTCCGCCGCGCCGGCCTCGCGGAGCATCTTGACCAGGGCGCGCTGGGTGTTGCCGCGGACGATCGAGTCGTCGACGACCACCAGGCGCTTGCCCCGGATGACTTCCTTGAGGGGGTTGAGCTTCAGGCGGATGCCGAGCTGGCGGATCGTCTGCGAGGGCTGGATGAAGGTCCTGCCGACGTAGGCGTTCTTGACCAGGCCGGAGCCGTACGGAATCCCGCTGGCCTCGGCGTAGCCGACGGCGGCGGGCGTACCCGACTCCGGCGTCGCTATGACCAGGTCGGCGTCGACCGGGGCTTCCTTGGCCAGGCGCCGGCCCATCTCGACACGCGAGAGGTAGACGTTCCGGCCGGCGATGTCGGTGTCCGGGCGCGCCAGGTAGACGTACTCGAAGACACAGCCCTTGGGCTTCGCTTCCGCGAATCGGGAGGTGCGCAGGCCGTTCTCGTCGATCGCGATGAGCTCGCCCGGCTCGACCTCGCGGACGAAGCTGGCGCCGCAGATGTCGAGGGCGGCGGTCTCGCTCGCGACCACCCAGCCGCGCTCCAGGCGGCCGAGGACCAGCGGGCGGATGCCCTGCGGGTCACGGGCGGTGTAGAGGGTTCCCTCGTCCATGAACACCAGCGAGAAGGCACCCTTGACCTGCGGGAGGACCTTGGCGGCCGACTCCTCGATGGTCAGGGGCTTGCCCTCGTCGTCGGTCTGGCCGGCGAGCAGGGCGGTCACCAGGTCGGTGTCGTTGGTGGCGGCCACCTGGGTGGCACGGCCGTCCTGACGGGGGAGGTCGGCGACCATCTCGGCAAGCTCGGCGGTGTTCACCAGGTTGCCGTTGTGACCCAGGGCAATGGAGCCGTGGGCGGTCGCGCGGAAGGTGGGCTGCGCGTTCTCCCAGACGGAGGCTCCGGTGGTCGAGTAGCGGGCGTGACCGACCGCGATATGACCTTGGAGCGAGCCGAGAGAGGTTTCGTCGAAGACTTGGGAAACGAGGCCCATGTCCTTGAAGACGAGGATCTGGGAACCGTTGCTCACAGCGATTCCCGCGGACTCTTGTCCGCGGTGCTGCAGTGCATACAGTCCGAAGTAGGTGAGCTTGGCGACCTCTTCACCCGGAGCCCAGACACCGAAGACGCCGCAAGCGTCCTGGGGGCCCTTTTCTCCGGGGAGCAGGTCGTGGTTGAGTCGTCCATCACCACGAGGCACACCTTGAGTGTAGGCGAGGTCGACCACTGGTCCGAATTCGGGACGCCCGGGAAATGTCACAGCACAGAGGGTGACGGTACCGCCGCGTCTTGCTATCCGATTTCTTTGTCGGCAGCCGTATGGGCATTCACTCGGCCGCCGTGGCGCCCTTGGCCGTGAGGCCCTTCCCGTCGGGGGCGGTGAGGGTCAGGTTCTGGCCCTGCGTCTTCCAGGTGAGCGCCCCGCTGCCGAACAGTGCGGTCAGGGTCCGCTCCACCTCACCGGCCGGGCCCTCGCAGGCCATCCGGGTCGTGGTGAGCGGTCCGAAGGTGACCGAGGAGCCCTCCACGGCGGCCTTGGCGCTGAACCGGTTGCAGCCGAGGCTGCCGCTCGCCGCGCCGTCGGCGGTGAGGGTGAACCGGGCCTTTCCGGCCGCCTCTGCGGGGACGGAGGACACGGTCGCGCCGTCGACCAGCGCGTCCACGGTCCACTCGGTCGCGGCGAGCGGGGCGTCCGGGGCCGGGGGCTCGGAGGTCAGGGCGATGGTGCTCCCGTCGGCGGCCTTCAGGGTGAGCCGGTCGGGGCCGCGGTCGATGGTGAGCCGGCCCTTGAAGACCTGGGCGAACGCGGTCTCGAACTCCAGGTTCTCGCAGGCGATGGCGGTCGACATGCCGGGGGTCACGGTCAGGGCGGACGAGCCTTCGAAGGCGACCTCTGCCCTGAAGCCGTTGCAGCCGTAGTTGCCCGTGGCCTTGTCCTGCTCGAGGTCGACGCGCGCGACCGCGGGCGCGTGCAGGGTGCGGCCGCCGGTGGTGAGGGACTCGACGGCCCAGGAGCCGACGGGGTCGGGGAGCGGGGCGCTGCTCCCGCCGTCCCCGGACCGGGCGCACGCGGCGAGCACGAGGAGGAGGGCCAGGCCGGTCGGAAGGTGCCTGAGGGTACGCATGCCGATGGGACGGAGCAGGCGCCCGGGCGGTTCCGCCGGCGCCGTGGCCGGGAGGGTCTGTCCGCCGCGGCACTACCTCATGAGGGGGAGCAGCGCGGACAGGTCGGCCCGTTCGCCGCTGGCCCTGACCAGCGCTTCATCGAGGGCCGCGGCCCAGTCCGTACGGCCCGTCGCGAGCCGGATCCAGGTCAGCGGGTCGGTCTCGACCACGTTCGGCGGAGTGCCGCGGGTGTGGCGGGGGCCCTCGATGCACTGGACCACGGCGAAGGGCGGGATCCGTACCTCGACCGAGCCGCCCGGCGCCTTGAGTGCGAGGGCGTCGGCGAGCAGCCGGGTGCAGGCGGCCAGGGCCTGGCGCTCGATGGGGATGTCCGCTGCGGCGGCCCGGTTCAGGTCGTCGGTGTGGACCACCAGCTCCACGGTCCTGGTGACCATGAAGTCGGCGAGGGTCATGTCGCCGATCCACAGGTTCAGCACGCGCGCGCCGGAGTTGGCCTCCAGCGCCCCGGCCATGTCGGCGGCCGCCCGCTCGTACAGCTCGGCGAGCGGGCCCCCGGCGAGGGTCTCGTGGGCGGCCTCGGAGATCTTCCCGGCGAGGGAGGCGGTGGCGAAGGGCCACTCGACGGCGGTCAGCTCGGCGAGGGCGGCGGGCGGCCGCGCGAGGCCGGCGGCCAGGGAGTCCGCGATCCACGCGATGTGAGCGGCGAGGTCGGCCACGGTCCACTTCCCGAGCCCGGTCGGCCGCGCCAGCTGCTCGGGGCTCAACTCGCCGACGGCCCGCGCGACATGCCCGAACTGCGCGGTGACCGCGGCGCGGATCTTGGCGGGGTCGTAGGCGCGCGGCTTCTTCTTGGCGGGCGGCATGGTCCCGACCCTACTCGGGCGGGGGCAGCACGAGCCCGGTGCATCCGCGCCGCGCCGCCGTCTCGGTGGCGTACGTCTTGAACAGCTCGGCCAGGCGGGCCTTCAGCAGGATGCCGTACTCGAGCTCGGCCTTCATCGTGAACGCCGCCGGGCGGCCCTGGCAGGTGGCCGACCCGAAGAGGACGTTGCCGCCCACCCGCCCGGCCTTGCGCCCGACGACCGAGATCGTGTGGGAGGGCCGGCCGACGTACGTGCCTTCTGCCTCGTTCCCGAAGTAGCTCTGGGTCCGGATCCACTCGGGGCGCTCGCCCAGCGCGGGGGCTTTCGCGCGCTCCTGCTCGGTCATCTCACCGAGGAGCCGCTTCGACTCCGCGGAACTCACCGCCAGCGTGCAGGACTCACCACGGGTGTGCGGGGCGAGTGGGGCGCCCACGGCGCGGTCCGGGAGCCTGCCCCGGTCCGCTCCCTTCAAGAAGTCCGCGTACCAGCCGCACGTGCCCTGCGCGGATCCGGCCGGCCCCAGGTCGAGCGGGGCTGCGGGCAGTTCCGCCGGCAGCTCGGGGAGGTCCGGCTCGCAGCCTCGCCGGGCAGCGGCCTTCAGCGCGCCATCCCGCGCGATCCGGGCGAGGAGCCGGCGATCGGCGCCGCTCACGTCGTCGAAGCCGGCCGACGCGGAGACCAGGAGGGAGGAAGCGCCGCACGGGGCGGTGACGGTGACGACCTGGCGCCCGTAGTCGCCCAGTGAGCCGTCACCCAGCGGCTGCCTGCTGGGGCGGTCGAGCCGGGTGGTGTCCTCGGCCTCGGAGCGCCTGCCGCGTTCGAAGGGGGCGTCCGAGTCCCCGATCAGGTGGAAGGGGTACGCGTGGGGGAGTTCGCGCAGGTTCAGGGCGAAGTACTCCTCGTCCTGCGTCTCTCCGTCCCGTTCCCGAGGGGTGTCGAGGGAGCAGAAGTGCGTGATCCCCACTCCCTGCGCGCTGCCGCTGGGCCGCAAGCCCCGGAGCCCCACGGCGTCGACCCCGCCGTTCAGCCGCATGACCGTGCGCGGATCGGCGAGGCCGGCACACGCCTTGTCGATCAGCTTGCGGTCCTGCCAGGCGTCGTACTCGCCCTTCAGGACCCACCCGCTGACCGCGATGCCCGTCAAGGCCAGGGTCAGCACCAGCAGGTTGATCCGATTGCGCAGGCGTCCCCGGTCCGGCAGGAGACGCTGAGATGCCGCTCCCGGCTCGGGCGGTTCGAGAACCATGCCTGTTCCCCCTCGCGCATGCGACGGCCCCGACCGTACCAATCACCGCCCGCAACGCCGAGGCCCCGCCCAGGGGGTGGGCGGGGCCTCGTACAGCCGATGGCGGGATCAGGCCAGCAGGGCCGGGATCGTCGCCTCGTGCGCCTCGCGGAGTTCGGCCAGCGGGAGGGTGAACTCGCCCTGGATCTCGATCTCCTCGCCGTCCACCACGCCGATGCGGGCGACCGGCAGGCCGCGCGCTCCGCACATGTCGGTGAAGCGGAGCTCCTCGCTGCGCGGGACGGACACGATGGCCCGGCCCGCCGACTCGGAGAACAGGAAGGTGAAGGCGTCCAGGCCCTCCGGGACCACGATCCGCGCGCCGTTGCCGCCGCGCAGGCAGGACTCGGTGAGCGCCTGGATCACGCCGCCGTCGGACAGGTCGTGCGCGGCGTCGATCATGCCGTCGCGCGAGGCGGAGATCAGGATCTCGCCGAGCAGCTTCTCGCGGCCCAGGTCCACCTTGGGCGGCATGCCGCCGAGGTGGTCGTGGACGACCTGCGACCAGGCCGAGCCGCCGAACTCCTCGGCCGTGTCGCCCAGCAGGTACAGCAGCTGGCCGGCCTCCGAGAACGCCATCGGCGTACGGCGGTTGACGTCGTCGATCACGCCGAGGACCGCCACGACCGGGGTCGGGTGGATGGCGATGTCGCCCGTCTGGTTGTAGAGGGAGACGTTGCCGCCGGTCACCGGGGTGCCCAGCTCCAGACAGCCGTCGGCCAGACCGCGGCAGGCCTCCGCGAACTGCCACATGACGTCCGGGTCCTCGGGGGAGCCGAAGTTCAGGCAGTCGGAGATCGCGAGCGGCTTGGCGCCGGTCGCGGCCACGTTGCGGTAGGACTCGGCCAGCGCCAGCTGCGCGCCCGTGTACGGGTCGAGCTTGGCGAAGCGGCCGTTGCCGTCGGTGGCCATGGCCACGCCGAGGTTGGACTCCTCGTCGATGCGGACCATGCCCGCGTCCTCGGGCTGCGAGAGCACCGTGTTGCCCTGGACGAAGCGGTCGTACTGGTCGGTGACCCACGACTTCGAGGCCTGGTTCGGGGAGGAGACCAGGGCCAGGACCTGTGCGCGCAGTTCGGCCGAAGTGGCCGGGCGCGGCAGCTTGTTCGCGTCGTCCGCCTGCAGCGCGTCCTGCCACTCGGGGCGGGCGTACGGGCGGTGGTACGTCGGGCCCTCGTGGGCGACGGTGCCCGGGGGCACGTCCACGATGAGCTCGCCGTGCCAGAAGATCTCCAGGTGGTCGCCGTCGGTCACCTCACCGATGACGGTGGCGATGACGTCCCACTTCTCGCAGATCTCCATGAAGCGCTCGACGTGCTGCGGCTCGACGATCGCGCACATGCGCTCCTGCGACTCGCTCATGAGGATTTCCTCGGGCGAGAGCGTCGCATCGCGCAGCGGGACGGTGTCCAGCTCGACGCGCATGCCGCCGGTACCGGCGGAGGCGAGCTCGGAGGTCGCGCAGGAGAGCCCGGCGCCACCGAGGTCCTGGATGCCCGCGACCAGCTTCTCCTTGAAGATCTCCAGGGTGCACTCGATGAGGAGCTTCTCCTGGAAGGGGTCGCCGACCTGGACCGCCGGGCGCTTCGTCGGCTTGGTGTCGTCGAAGGTCTCCGAGGCCAGCACGGACACGCCGCCGATGCCGTCGCCGCCCGTGCGGGCGCCGTAGAGGATGACCTTGTTGCCGGGGCCGGAGGCCTTGGCGAGGTGGATGTCCTCGTGCTTCATCACGCCGATGCAGCCGGCGTTGACCAGCGGGTTGCCCTGGTAGCAGGCGTCGAAGACGACCTCGCCGCCGATGTTGGGCAGGCCCAGGCAGTTGCCGTAGCCGCCGATGCCCGCGACCACGCCCGGCAGGACGCGCTTGGTGTCGGGGTGGTCGGCCGCGCCGAAGCGCAGCGGGTCCACGACGGCGATCGGGCGGGCGCCCATGGCGAGGATGTCGCGGACGATGCCGCCGATGCCGGTGGCCGCGCCCTGGTAGGGCTCGATGTACGACGGGTGGTTGTGCGACTCGACCTTGAAGGTGACCGCGTACCCCTGGCCGACGTCGACGACGCCGGCGTTCTCGCCGATGCCGACGAGCATGGCGTCGTTCTTGGGGGCCTTCGCGCCGAACTGGGCGAGGTGGACCTTGCTGCTCTTGTACGAGCAGTGCTCGGACCACATGACCGAGTACATGGCGAGCTCGGCGCCCGTGGGGCGTCGGCCGAGGATCTCCCGGATGCGGGCGTACTCGTCCTCCTTGAGGCCGAGCTCCTTCCAGGGCTGGGCCGCGTCCGGGGTCCCGGAGGCGTTCTTGACCGTGTCGAGGCTCATGCGTTGACCAGCTTCTTGAGGACCGACGTGAAGAACGGGAGGCCGTCGGTGCGGCCCGTCCCGATCAGCGGCTCCACCGCGTGCTCCGGGTGCGGCATGAGGCCGACGACGTTGCCCGCGGCGTTGGTGATGCCGGCGATGTCGCGCAGCGAGCCGTTCGGGTTGACGTCCACGTAGCGGAAGGCCACTCGGCCCTCGGCCTCCAGTTCGTCGAGCACGCGCTCGTCGGCGGTGTAGCGGCCGTCCATGTTCTTGAGCGGTACGGAGATCTCCTGGCCGGCGGTGTAGTCGCCGGTCCACGTGGTCTCCGCGTTCTCCACCCGCAGCTTCTGGTCGCGGCAGATGAAGTGCAGGTGGTTGTTGCGGAGCATCGCCCCCGGCAGCAGGTGGGCCTCGGTGAGGACCTGGAAGCCGTTGCAGATGCCGAGGACGGGCATGCCGCCCTTGGCCTGCTCGATGATGGTGTCCATCACCGGCGAGAACCGGGAGATGGCTCCGGCGCGCAGGTAGTCCCCGTAGGAGAAGCCGCCCGCGAGGACGACCGCGTCGACCTGGTGCAGGTCCTTGTCGCGGTGCCAGAGCGAAACCGGCTCGGCCCCCGCGAGGCGGATGGCGCGCAGTGAGTCACGGTCGTCGAGCGTTCCGGGGAACGTGACGACTCCGATGCGAGTGGTCACCGTCAGGCCTCGACCTTCACGGTGAAGTCTTCGATGACGGTGTTGGCGAGGAAGGTTTCGGCCATCTTGTGGATGCGGTCGAGGGCGGCCTGGTCGACCGGCCCCTCCACCTCGAGCTCGAAACGCTTCCCCTGGCGGACGTCCGCGATCCCCTCGAAGCCCAGGCGCGGCAGTGCACGCTGCACCGCCTGGCCCTGGGGGTCGAGGATCTCCGGCTTGAGCATGACGTCGACTACGACGCGTGCCATCGGGCACTCCCGTGTGTGGTTGGTGCGAAGGCGGTTCCCTCAGCGTACCCGGCCGAAATTTCTACGCGGGTAGATATCTCGGCGCCGTGATCACCGAACCGTTTCGCCTTCACCAACGCTTCGCAAAATCCGTCGGAAAACCACGTGCCCGGCATTGCGGCGGGACACGCGGAGAGAATTAACTGGGCTTCGCAATGCAATGGGAATCGGGGTACAAAGGAATCACCCGGGATTCCGGTTGAATGATGCATTGCCCCGAAACATCCACACAGTCGGCATCGCCCCACGTCAGCCGGTGGCGGCGTCGCACGAAGGGACCGATATCCGTGGCGCAGCGCGTAGTAGTCACGCTCTCCGACGACATCGATGGCGGAGAAGCGGCGGAAACGGTCGTGTTCGCTCTGGACGGAAAGTCGTACGAGATCGACCTCAATGCGGCCAACGCAAAGAAACTGCGGAAGGACCTCGAGCCCTTCGTGGCCGCCGGACGCCGCCAGTCGCGTTCGGGGAAGACCTTCAAGCACACGTCCATCGCGCCCGATCCGGCGGTCGTCCGGGCCTGGGCCCGGTCCAACCAGTACGAGGTGCCGCCCCGCGGCCGCATCCCCAAGAAGATCTACGAGGCCTACAACGCGGCCCACTGAGGGCCGATTTGCCATCCACCCCCCTGCTTCGGCTAATGTGTGGATCACGCCGAGGGGCCAGACCGCAGGTCAGGGCCTCGAAGGTCGTGCGGGTGTAGTTCAGTAGCAGAACATCCTCCTTCCAGGAGGAAGGCGCAGTGTGCGATCCCTGTCACCCGCTCTGCATCGGTTTGCCGACCACCACCGTGGATCAGGTAGAGTGATGTACGCATTGCTCGCGCAGTGCACGCAGTAAACCTGCGGACGTAGCTCAGTTGGTAGAGCACCACCTTGCCAAGGTGGATGTCGCGCGTTCGAGTCGCGTCGTCCGCTCCATAGGGAGAAGGCCCCGGTCATTACGACCGGGGCCTTCTTCGTGTTCCGCTTATCCAGAGCCTGACAAATGTCATCGCGGATCATGACAGCGCGCACTGCCCCGGCCGTCCGGGCGCCGCGAGGCTGGAGTCATGACTGACACCGTGATCGACGTCGCAGGGCTGCGCCGCGGCTACGTCGGCGGCTTCGAAGCCGTACGGGGCGTCTCCTTCTCCGTGGCCCGCGGCGAGATATTCGCCCTCCTCGGGCGACCGAAGGGAGATGGGGGTCCCCCCGGACGGAGTCTGGGGGAGGGGCCGGCAAGACCTCCACCGTCGAGCTGCTGGAGGGGCTGGCCGCGCCGAGCGGCGGGCAGGTCCGCGTCTTCGGGCTCGACCCGTACGCGCGGCGGGCCGAGGTCCGCCCGCGCACCGGGGTCATGCTCCAGGAGGGCGGTTTCCCCTCGGACCTCTCGGTCGCCGAGACCGTACGGATGTGGGGCGGGGGTCACCACGGGCGCCCGGCCCGCGGCGGAGGTGCTGGAGCTGGTGGGCCTGGGCGCGCGTGCCTCCGTACGGGTCAAGCAGCTGTCCGGCGGTGAACGGCGGCGCCTCGACCTGGCGCTGGCCCTGGTGGGGCGGCCCGAGGTGCTGTTCCTGGACGAGCCGACCACCGGCATGGATCCCGAAGGGCGCCGGGACACCTGGGCGCTGGTACGGGAGCTGCGGGACCGGGGAACCACGGTGGTGCTCACCACGCACTACCTGGAGGAGGCCGAGGAGCTCGCCGACCGGCTGGCGATCCTGCACGAGGGGGAGATCGTGCTGTCCGGCACCCCGGCCGAGGTGACCGCCACCCGGCCCGCCCGGATCCGCTGCACGCTGCCGGACGGGGTGCCCGCGGCCCGGCTCCCGCTGTCGCTGCACGCGGCGGCCTACGGGCAGCGCGTGGAGATCCGTACCCGGCGGCTCCAGGAGTCGCTTACCGAACTGCTGCGCTGGGCCCATGACTCCGGGGTGGAGCTGGACCGGCTCGAGGCCCGGTCCGGCTCCCTGGAGGAGGCGTTCCTGGAGATCGCGCAGGGCCGCCGCACCGACGACCCGACCGACACGGCAGAGCCGGTCGACCCGGCCCGCGCACCGGCAGGAGCCGCCCGATGAACACGCCCACCCTGAACCCCGGCCGACTCACCGCACTCGGCCGCAGCGAGCTCACCCTGCTCGTGCGCAACCGGGCTGCCCTGAGCGTGGCCCTGCTGATGCCGCTCCTGATGGTGTTCGTGCTGCGCTCCACCCTGGGCGGGGCGCAGGGCGCGCAAGCCGTCGCCGAGGCCACGCTGACCGGCGGGATCGGCATGGTGCTGCTGCTCGTCGTGTACATGAACCTGGTCTCCTCGTACGTGGCCCGGCGCGAGGAGCTCGTACTCAAGCGGCTGCGCACCGGCGAGGCGAGCGACCTGGAGATCCTGGCCGGGACCGCGCTGCCGTCCGCCGCCCTCGCGGTCGGCCAGATCGCCGTCCTCGCGGTCGCCGGGGCCGCCGCCCTGGACGTGCCGATGCCGCGCAACCCGCTGCTGCTCGTCTCGGCGGTCCTCGCCGGGATCGTGCTGCTGGCCGGGATGTCCGCACTGACCAGCACCGTCACCCGCACCGTGGAGAGCGCGGGCCTCACCACGCTGCCGCTGTTCCTGCTGACCGCGCTCGGCTCGGGGCTCTTCGTACCGCTGGACACACTGCCGGAGTTGGCGGCCTCGGTGTGCGAACTGCTGCCGCTCAGCGGCGTGATGACCCTGGTGCGGGCCGGCTGGAGCGGTGGCGCGCAGGTCCACGACCTGCCGGGGGCGGCGCTCACCACGCTGGCCTGGGTCATGATCACCGTGTTTGCTGTGCAGAAGTGGTTCCGCTGGGAACCGCGCCGCTAGAGAGCCGGGGGACGGGACCGTGTCGAAACTGACCGGGTGGTGGAAGAACCGCAGCAGCGCGGAGAAGGTCGAGCTGTACTGCCGCTGGTCGTGCCATCTCTTCATCCTCATCGAGATCATGTCGTTCGGGCTGCTCCCGGTGGCGGTCGAGGCCCCCAAGCGGCCCGTGGTGGCCCTGGCCCTCTTCCTGCTGGTGTGCGGGCACTCGGTGGTGTGCGGGGTGGTCTACTCGCGGGCGATGGACTGGGCCGTCGGCCGGCGCGAGCGTCCGGCCCGGCTCTCGGCCGCCATCACCGTGCTGACGGCGGTCTTCGCGGTGACGGTGCTCGCCCTGCGCGCCTACGGGGCGCTCTCCGAGCCGTCCGTGGCCCCGCAACTGGTCGGCGGGGTGGTCGGCTTCGGGAGCGGGGCCCTGGTGATGTGCCTGCCCTCGGTGCGGCAGATGCGGTTCATCGGCCCGGTCTTCGCGGGCGGCACGGGGCTGGTCGTGCTCGCCCTCGGACTGTCGGCCGGAGAAGCCCTCGGGTACGTGGTCGGCGTGCTGATCTCCTCCGTCTTCTTCTCGCTGGCCTGCGGGTTCACGATCTGGCTGATCAAGACCGTCTGGGAGCTGGACCGCTCCCGCGAGGCCCAGTCGCAGCTGGCGGTCGCCGAGGAGCGGCTGCGCTTCGGCCGGGACCTGCACGACGTGATGGGCCGCAACCTGGCGGTGATCGCGCTCAAGAGCGAGCTGGCGGTCCAGCTGGCGCGGCGCGAACGCCCGGAGGCGGTGTACCAGATGATCGAGGTGCAGCGGATCGCCCAGGAGTCCCAGCGAGAGGTACGGGACGTCGTGCGCGGCTACCGGGAGGCGGACCTCGCGGTGGAGCTGGAAGGTGCGCGCGGAGTGCTGAGCGCGGCCGGAATGGACTGCCGGGTCGATTTCGAGGCCGGGCGGGCGCTGCCCTCCGAGGTGCAGTCGGCGCTGGGCTGGGTGGTGCGCGAGGCGACCACCAACGTCCTGCGGCACGGGGACGCGCAGAGCTGCGTGATACGGCTGACCGCGCCGGATGCCGGCGCCGTGACGCTGGTGGTGGAGAACGACGGGGCGCCCGAGTGCCCCGCCGGGCCGCCGGGATCGGGGCTCGCCGGCCTGCGGGAACGGCTCGCGGTCCTGGACGGAACCCTGCAGGCGGGGCCGGTGGCCGGCGGCCGCTTCCGGCTGCGCGCCGAGATCCCGAGTGCGCACGTGCAAGGACTGGAGGTGCGGGCGTGAGCCCCGTACGCGTACTGCTCGCCGACGACGAGCACTTGATCCGCGGGGCGCTGGCCGCCCTGCTGGCGCTGGAGGACGACCTGCTGGTCGTCGCCGAGGCGGCCTCGGGACCCGAGGCGCTGGCGATGGCCCGGGCGCACCGGCCGGACGTGGCGGTGCTGGACCTCCAGATGCCCGGGGCGGACGGTGTGAGTGTCGCCACATCGCTCCGGGCCGAGCTCCCCGACTGCAAGACCATGATCGTGACCAGTCACGGCCGTCCGGGGCACCTGAAGCGGGCCCTGGCGGCGGGGGTGCGGGCCTTCGCGCCGAAGACCGTCTCGGCGCAGCGGCTGGCCGAGCTGATCCGGACCGTGCACGCCGGAGGGCGTTATGTGGACCCGGAGTTGGCGGCCGACGCGATCAGCGCGGGGGACTCGCCGCTGACCGCCCGCGAGGCGGAGGTACTGGAGTTCGCGGCGGACGGGGCGCCGGTCGCGGAGATCGCGGAGCGGGCCAGGCTCTCGCAGGGGACCGTACGCAACTACCTGTCCTCGGCGGCGACGAAGCTGGGGGCCGAGAACCGGCACACGGCAGTGCGTCTCGCACGGGAGCGGGGTTGGGTATAGTAGGTCTCGCCTTACGGCGCCTGCGGACATAGCTCAGTTGGTAGAGCACCACCTTGCCAAGGTGGATGTCGCGCGTTCGAGTCGCGTTGTCCGCTCTGCAGGGAAGAAGCCCCCGGTCCTCGACCGGGGGCTTCTTCATGCCCGATGTCCTACGGCCTCCTGCGAGGCCCTACGACCACGTCAGGCCGGTGAGCCGCTCGTACGCCTCGACGTACTTGGCGCGGGTCTGCTCGACGACCTCCTGCGGGAGGGCGGGCGGCGGGAGCTCCCCCTTCGGGTCCCAGCCGGAGGCCGGGGAGGCCAGCCAGTCGCGGACGTACTGCTTGTCGAAGGACGGCTGCGCGTGGCCCGGCTCCCACAGATCGGCCGGCCAGAAGCGGGAGGAGTCCGGGGTCAGCACCTCGTCGGCGGCGACCAGCGAGCCGTCCTTCGGGTCGAAGCCGAACTCGAACTTGGTGTCCGCCAGGATGATCCCGCGCTCGCGGGCGATGTCCCGGGCGCGGCCGTACACGGCGAGGGTCGTCTGGCGCAGCAGGGCGGCCGTCTCGGCGCCCGCGGTGCGCGCGACCTCCTCGTAGGAGACGTTCTCGTCGTGCTCGCCGACCGCGGCCTTGGCCGCCGGGGTGAAGATCGGGGCGGGCAGCTCGGAGCCGTCCACGAGGCCTTCGGGGAGCGCGAGGCCGCAGACCGTGCGGGTCTGCTTGTACTCGGCGAGGCCGGAGCCGGTCAGGTAGCCGCGGGCCACGCACTCGACGGGGACCATGTCGAGATTGCGGCAGACCAGCGTGCGGCCGGCCCAGTCGGCGGGGGCGCCGGCGGGCAGGTCGGTGGAGATGACGTGGTTCGGGACGAGGTCCGCGAGCTGGTCGAACCACCACAGGGAGAGCTGCGTCAGGACGCGGCCCTTGTCCGGGATCTCGGTGGGCAGCACCCAGTCGAAGGCGGACATGCGGTCGCTGGCGACCATGACGAGGCGGTCGTCCTCGTCGCGGTAGAGGTCGCGGACCTTGCCGGTGTGGAGGTGGACGAGGCCGGGAACCTCAACCGGCTCGGGCTTTTCGACGAATCCGGACACGGGGTCTCCCTGTGGGTCTGTACAAGCGCAAACCCATTCTCCCGTACGCGGTCCCCTGCCCGGGCAGGCGGGGTGTCGTGCGGGGTCTCAGTCCCGCTTGCAGATCCGGTCGAGGAGGTTGGCGGTGGCGCGCTGCACCCGCTCGTCGACGTGGCCGGGGCGGTCGAGCGCCGGGGACCAGGCGAAGGTGCCGGACGCGAAGACCAGGGCGCCGCTGGGCGCCCGGTAGAGCGAGGTCTCCTGGTGGCGGCGGTGGTTCTCGCTGTCGAGGTACGGGGAGTGCGCGAGCAGGATCCGGTCCTGGTGCGCGGGGAGCTGGGTGCGCGGGAAGTACCGGTCGGCCTCGCCCGCGACGAGGCCGGGCAGTTCGTCGTTCTCCCCGGCGCCGGTGGAGTCCCACAGCCAGTGCGTGGCGTTGCGCACGATCAGCGGCGCGGGCTCGGGGACCCGTCCCGCGTACTGGATGCCGAGCAGCTGCTGCTCCGGGCGGTCGACCTCGCGCCAGAGGCTGGGGCGGCCCGGGCCGCGGCGTTTTCGGCAGGTCAGGAGCCGGTCCTCGACCCCGGAGGGGGAGGGACCGAGCTCGACCTGCCAGTACATGGTGTTGGCGGAGAGGAAGACGAGGGAGGTGCCGTGGTCGCGGGCGCGCTCGACGGTGCGGCGCATGGGGACGGACCAGTACTCGTCGTGGCCGGGGAAGACCAGGCCGCGGTAGCGGGTGGGGTCGACGCGGCCGGCGTGCAGGTCGCGGGTGTCGGCGTAGGCGAGGTCGTAGCCGTAGCGCTCGGCCCAGCGGATGAAGTCGTAGGCGTGGCCCACGTGCAGGGGCAGGCCCGCGCCCGCGTAGGGGCGGTCGAAGGAGACGGTGTGGGCCGCGTCCTGCTCGCCGAGCAGCCGGCCGTCCTCGTCCCAGGCGTGGTAGAGGCTGGCGCCGGTACGGCCGTCCTCCGGGTAGAGGTTGTAGGCCTGCCAGGTGATGTCGGGGAGCAGCAGCAGGAGGTCGGCGGGGTGGTCGTCGCGGACCGTGAAGGGGATGTGGGAGCGGTAGCCGTCGGCGGTGGTGAGGACCGCCACGTACGCGCCGATGCTCCAGTAGGACGGCACCTGGAGGCGCCAGGACAGCCACCAGTGGTGGCAGGAGACGGTGCGGTCGGCGGCGAGGGGGGCCGGCTGGACGATGCCGGAGAGCCGGGGACTGGTGGTGATCTTGGACGCGCCGTCGCCGCCGTAGTGGCCGATGCGGTAGACGTCGACGGAGAACTGCTGGGGCGGGTCGACCGTGATGTGGAAGTCGATCGCCTCGCCGGGGGCCACGGCGCCTGTGGAGGCGAAGCCCTTGATCTGGCGGCGCACGTCGTCGGCGGTGCGGGGGCCGCCGGTGCCTCCGCGGGCGCGCGGCACCTGGCCGGGGGCGAGCGGGAGCCGGCCGGGGGCGAGCGCGGGGTCCACGTACCAGGGGACGACCTGGCCGGTGTCGTCGAAGTAGAGCTCACTGCCCCGGAACCAGGGCAGGGGGCCCTGGCCGAAGGGGTCGGTCACCGCGTGCGCGAGCGCACCTGACTCCCAGCGCCGGATCTGGTCCGCACCCATAACCGCTCCCCTCCCTCGCTCCCCCGAACGGGCATGCAATCGAGCCGGTCCCAGCACATCACATAACGCACGCAGTCCGTCACCGTTCGTCGCGAATTGACGGGATCGGAACATGGGGATCCGGTTGTGTGTGCGATCCGTAGCCCGTCAGAACGGGCGCGCCAGGGGAGGCCGTGGGCCTCGTCAGACGAGGCGGACGGGCTTCTCGGGGCGGACGCCGAGGTCCGCGAGCCAGTCGCGCAGCGGCTCCGGGTCACCGTCCTCGACCAGGCACAGCACGCGGGGCGCGAGGTCCGAGCGGCGGTCGCCGCCGACGAGCAGGACCGGGCCGTCGAGCCAGTCCAGGCCGGGTGCGGCCCCGGCCGAGTCGACCGCCGCGCAGCACACCATCGCCGTCACGTGGTCGGCCAGCAGGTCGCGGCCGCTGCGCGGCGGCTGGAGCGGGAACAGCGGTACGGCGTCCGCGCCGCGCGCCTTCCCGGTCGAGGGCTGCGCGGCGCCGGTGGCGCGCTCCTCGCGGGCCAGGTCGCCGCTGAGCCGTCCGGCCAGCGCCTCCCCGGCCGAGCCCGCGCCGGCGGGGTCGGTGAGATAGCCCAGCACCCGCTCCAGCGTGGGCCCGGCGAAGCCGTCCCCAGCGGGGGCGGGGGCGGGCGAGGCGGCGGAAACCGCGGGGGCGGAGGCCGCGGAGCCGGAGGCCGAGGGGGCGGGCGGCGCGGCCTCGACGGTCAGGGCGTCCAGCGCCGTGTGCAGGCGGGCCGCCTCCGTCCGCCACTTGCGGTCCACGACCTCTTCCGGATACGCCGCCCAGTCCACCGGGGACCAATCCGGCCCGGTCTCGGCCGGTCCGCCGTGGAAGAGCCGCGCGGCCAGCAGCGAAGCCGCCTCGTCGACCGCACCGGGCTGCTCCAGCAGGTCGCAGGCGGGGCGCTCGCCGAGGCGCGAGGTGAACCCGTCGGCGAGCCGGTCCCGGCGGGACAGCTCGGTCAGCGCGGAGACGACCCCGGCGTCGAGGTGCGCCGGCCAGCGGCCCATCCGCCAGGCGGGCAGCGCGACCCGGGTCAGCAGCCGGTCCCAGCCCGCGTAGGCGAGGCCGACCTGCTCCTGGGCGACGATGCGCAATCCGTAATCCACAGCCTGTGCACGCTCCGAGGCGGCCGCGGCCACCCCGCGCTCCATCTCGGCGGCATCCACCCGGCACAGCCGCAGCAGCAGCCGGGCCGGCCCGGCGATCCAGCCGAGGCCGCGGCGGCCGCCCACGTCCACGGCGGCGTCCAGGCCCCGTACGAAACCGCGCGCGTCGGCTATGTCCGGGTGGGCCGAGGGTCCCGTGCCGGCGACGACCGGGGCGAGGACGGCGCGCAGCTCGGCGACCCGCATCCACCACAGGAACGGCGAGCCGATGACCAGTACGGGGGCGGCGCCGGGCTCGGACTCCGGACGGGCAGGCCCGGCTATGCCGGCGGATGTGCGCGCGCCGCCGCGGCGGTGGGCCGCGTGGGTGCGGTCCTCCAGCCAGCTGTCGCAGTCCGGGGTCAGGGCTATCGCGGAGGGCGCCGGCACGTTCATGCGGTCGGCCAGATCACGCACCAGCCGGTAGAGATCGGGGGCGGCGGCCTCGGACAGCGGCACCGTCGGCGTCACGGCGGGGCTCGCCCGCAGGACCACCGCGGCGAAGATCCCGCCGACGAGCAGCACCAGCACGGCGACCGCGCAGACGGCGAGGGTCACCGCGGGCCAGGGGTCAGCGGCGAGCCGGCCCGTCATCCGGGCGGCCACCAGCACCACCGCGAGGGCGGCGGGCAGCAGCCCGACGGCCAAGGCCCTGCTGCGGACGCGCAGCACGGCCAAGGCGCGGGAACGCGCGGACGGCACGCCCACTTCCATGATCGAACCGGTTCCGGACACGGCCGGACCTCACCCCCTCTGCCCTGCGGCGGCTTTGCTCACTCCCCCACTGTGACACCCGCCACTGACATCGCAATGCCGGTGGGCCAAGTGCCGGAATGAGTGCCGGAATGCTTGCGCCGCACCCTAGTTGGGGCACGCCCGGGCGTCAGGCAGACCGAGGGACGATCACCCGATGGAATGGCTTTGGGCAAAGGTGGGTGCGTTCGAACGCGGCTGGATGCAGTCGCACGCGAACACGCCCGCGGGCCCGGGCGCACCTCGTGCGCACCGGGCCCGCGGGGGTGGGTCTGCCGCAGCTCAGGGGCGTCCAGCCGCCATGGCCGCGATATCCGTACGGTGCTGCGAGCCGTCGAGCCGGATGCGCGCGACCGCCTTATACGCCTTCTCCCTGGCCTGCGCCAGATCAGAACCGGTCGCCGTCACCGACAGCACACGGCCGCCCGCGCTGACCACCGCGTCGCCCTCGCGCCGGGTCCCGGCGTGCAGCACGTACGCGTCGGGGGCGTCCTCGGCGGCCACCTCGTCCAGGCCCTCGATGACATCGCCCGTGCGCGGGGTCTCGGGGTAGTTGTGCGAGGCGATGACCACCGTGACGGCCGCGTCCTCGCTCCAGCGGAGCTCGGGCTGGGCGTCCAGGGTGCCGTTGGCGGCGTTCAGCAGCACGCCCGCGAGGGGGGTGCGCAGCCGGGCCAGGACCACCTGGGTCTCGGGGTCGCCGAAGCGGGCGTTGAACTCGATGACCCGGGTACCGCGGCTCGTGATCGCCAGGCCGGCGTACAGGAGTCCGGAGAAGGGCGTTCCGCGGTGGCGCAGCTCGTCGACGGTGGGCTGGAGGACCAGCTCCATGACCTCGTCGACCAGCTTCGGGTCGGCCCAGGGCAGCGGGGAGTACGCGCCCATGCCGCCGGTGTTGGGGCCCTCGTCGCCGTCCAGCGCCCGCTTGAAGTCCTGGGCGGGCTGGAGCGGGACGACGGTGACGCCGTCGGTGATGGCGAAGAGGGAGACCTCGGGGCCGTCGAGGTACTCCTCGATGACCACGCGGTCGCAGCCGAGCGCGTGCGCGCGGGCCGCGGCCAGGTCCCCGGTGACCACGACGCCCTTGCCGGCGGCCAGGCCGTCGTCCTTGACGACGTACGGGGCGCCGAAGGCGTCGAGGGCCTCGTCCACCTCCTCCGGGGTGGTGCAGACGTAGCTGCGCGCGGTCGGGACCCCGGCCGCGGCCATCACGTCCTTGGCGAAGGCCTTGGAGCCCTCCAGCTGCGCCGCCTCGCCGGACGGGCCGAAGACGGGGATGCCGGCGGCGCGCACGGCGTCGGCGACTCCGGCGACCAGCGGGGCCTCCGGGCCGACGACGACCAGGTCGGCGCCGAGTTCGGTGGCGAGGGCGCAGACGGCGTCGCCGTCGAGGGCGTCGACCGGGCGGAGCTCGGCCACTTCGGCGATGCCGGCGTTGCCGGGAGCGCAGTACAGCGCGGAGACGTCGGGGTCGAGGGACAGAGAGCGGCACAGGGCGTGTTCGCGGGCGCCGCCGCCGATGACGAGGACCTTCACGCTGCTCAGCCTAGCCCGGACGGCGCAGCCGGCTTCGTGCGGCCACCCCAATCAGGCGGTGCTACTCATTCGTGTATTCCTCCACAACGGTGGCTCCGAGCTCGCGCACGATCAGGTCGTGTCCGGTCAGCGCGCTCTCGACGAGGTCGGGATCGTCCTCCTCCGGGACGTCGTCCTCGGGGGCGACCGGCGGGGGCGCCTGCTGTACGGGGGGCTGCGGGGCCGTAGCCGACTGCTGGGACTGCTGCGGCTGCTGGTACTGCGGGCCGGGAGCGGACGGGGCCGGTGCCTGCGGCGGGGGCGGCGGGCTGTAGGCCGGGGCAGGGGCGTGGGCGGCCGGGGCGCCGTACGGGGGTGAGGACTGGACCGGGCCCGGTGATCCGCCGCCCACCACGGCGTCGATCTTCCAGTTGACCTGGAACTGCTCGGCCAGGACGGCCTTGAGCACGTCCTCGCTGCCGCTGCTCGCGAAGTTGTCGCGGGCTCCGGCGTTGGGGAAGCCGAGCTGGAGGGTGGTCCCGTCGAAGCCGGTGACCTGGGCGTTCTGGCTGAGCAGGATCCAGGTGAAGCGGCGGCGGTTCTTGACGGCCTCGAGGACGCCGGGCCACATCGCCTGGACCTGCCCGGCGCCGGCGGCCATGCCGGGCGAGGGGGCGGCGGAGGCGGCGGGGGCCTGGGCCTGGGCGGCCGGTGCGGGCGCCGCGGGAGCGGGAGCCGGGACCCCCTGGCCGGGAGCGGCCGCGCTGGGCCAGGCGCCGGGGGACGCGGCCGCGGCTGCGGGCCGGGCGCCGGGCGCGCCGCTGCCGGGCTGCGCGGCTCCGGGCCACGCTCCGGGGGCGGGCGTCGTGGGGGCGGCGGCCGCGGCTGCGGGTGGCGCGGCCTGAACCGGAGCCTCCGGCTGCGCGGGAGCCCGTACCGGCTCGGGAGCCGCGACCGGCGCGGGGGAAGGCACCGCGGCGGGAGCCTGTGCGGCGGCCCGCGCGGCGGCGGCGCCCCCGCCCGGACCGGCGGGGGCCATGGCGTGCGCCTCGGGCCCGGGCACGTAGCCCATGGCGGGCGGCACGGCGACGGGGCCGGCGGCGAAGGCGGCCGCCCCGCTGCGCTCCAGCCGGTCGAGCCGGGCCTGGAAGGACCGCTCGTCGTCGAAGGCGGCGGGCAGCAGCACGCGGGCGCAGATCAGCTCGAGCTGGAGCCGCGGCGAGGTCGCGCCCCGCATCTCGGTGAGGCCGGTGTTGACGAGATCGGCGGCGCGCGACAGCTCGGCGGCCCCGAACACGGACGCCTGGGCCTGCATCCGCTCCACGACATCGGCGGGGGCGTCGATCAGCCCCTTCTCCCCGGCGTCGGGCACGGCCGCCAGGATGACCAGGTCCCGCAGCCGCTCGAGCAGATCGGCGACGAAGCGCCGGGGATCGTTCCCGCCCTCCACCACCCGGTCGACGACCTCGAAGGCGGCGGCCCCGTCCCCGGCGGCGAAGGCGTCGATGACGGAGTCGAGCAGGGACCCCTCGGTGTACCCGAGCAACGAGGTCGCCATGGCATACGTCACACCGTCGTCGGCGGCGCCGGCCAGCAGCTGGTCCATGACGGACATCGAGTCGCGAACGGACCCGGCACCGGCGCGCACGACGAGCGGCAGCACGCCGTCCTCGACCTTGGCGCCCTCGCGGCCGCAGACCTCGCCCAGGTAGTCGCGCAGGGTCCCCGGCGGAACCAGCCGGAAGGGATAGTGGTGCGTCCTGGACCGGATCGTCCCGATGACCTTCTCGGGCTCGGTGGTGGCGAAGATGAACTTGAGGTGCTCCGGCGGCTCCTCGACGACCTTCAGCAGGGCGTTGAAGCCCGCCGAGGTGACCATGTGGGCCTCGTCGATGATGTAGATCTTGTACCGGCTGGACGCGGGCCCGAAGAAGGCCTTCTCGCGCAGGTCGCGGGCATCGTCCACACCACCGTGCGAGGCGGCGTCGATCTCGATGACGTCGATGGACCCCGGCCCGTTCCTGGCCAGGTCACGGCAGGACTGGCACTCCCCGCACGGGGTGGGAGTGGGACCCTGCTCACAGTTCAGGCAGCGGGCGAGGATGCGCGCGCTGGTCGTCTTTCCGCAGCCGCGCGGCCCGCTGAACAGGTACGCGTGATTGACCCGGTTGTTCCGCAGCGCCTGCATCAGCGGGACAGTGACATGCTCCTGTCCGATGACCTCGGCGAACGTCTCGGGGCGATAGCGGCGGTAGAGCGCAAGGGACGACACGTCTACGAGGTTATCCGGGCCCACCGACAACGGCGGCCCACACGGTCCCCGGAACGCAAAGCGCCCCCCACGCACCCGCCAGAGCCCACTTACCCTTGCTGCCTTCCGGCCCTGGGGGAGTTGGGTGAGATAGCGCCACGTGAGGGGCTGACCCCACCCTAGCGGATGGACGCCCCCGGAATCGAGCCCGGCCCCGCGCCCGCCCTCCGAGAACGATCACGTTCGCGAGCACCCCTCAACGTCTTGTATTGTTTGCGGCGGAGGATTCGCCTAGTGGCCTAGGGCGCACGCTTGGAAAGCGTGTTGGGGGCAACCCCTCACGAGTTCGAATCTCGTATCCTCCGCCAGTGCCTCACCGGGCACTTGAAGGCCCCGACCGGGAAACCGGCCGGGGCCTTCTGCGTGCTCCGTCTCACTCGGTGTTCGGGACCAGCGGCGCGCCGGTGGGAGAGGCGAAGACGAAGCCCGTTCCCCGCCCGGGCGGTCCCCGACGAGGACTGACCGCACCGCACGGACGCGCCGAGGGGCCCGCGGCCGGATTCCGCCGGTGGGCCCCCCGGTCAGAAGCCGAGGGCGAGGGCGGCGACGGCCGGGGCGGCGTACAGGAGCGGGAAGGGGACGTGCGCGTACGAACGGGCGCGCAGGACGGTCAGGACGGCGCCGGTGAAGTAGACGGCGATGCCGATGGCGGCGGCGACGCCGATCGCCGGGACGAACAGTCCGACGACGAGGCCGGCCGCCCCGGCCGCCTTGGCGACGCCCAGCCAGGGCCACCACGAGGCCGGAACCCCGTACGCGGCGAGCGGCTCGACGACCCACTTGGCGCGGAGGAAGACCGAGACGGCGGAGAAGCCGACCATGAGGGCGCCGACGAGGGTGAGGACTACGGCGGTGGTGGACATGGGGTTCGCTCCCTTGGCAGATCCTGACGGGTTCACTCCACTGACCCGCCGGACCGCCGGGATGTGACGGCCCCGCGAAAAAAATCACGGCACGCTACCTCAGGGCGCAGTCCTGCGCCTTGGTTCGGCGCGCTCACTGCGCCGGGGCGGGTGTGTGATCAGCCGGTCCGGAGCGAGATCTCGGTGGACTTGATCAGCGCGACGACGGAGGAGCCGGCCGTCAGGCCGAGCGCGCCGACGGCGTCGGCGGTGATGGCGGCGGTCAGCCCGCCGCCGTTCACGTCCACCTTGACGGTGGCCATGGCGGGCCCGGCGGCGACGTCGACGACCGTGCCGGCGATCTGGTTGCGGATGGACAGCCCCTCGACCGGCCCGGTGGCCAGGGCCACCTCGGTGGCCTTGACCAGCGCCGTGACCGGGGACCCCGTCCCGATGCCGAGTTCCCTGACGGCGTCTGCGGTGATGGCGGCGGTGATCTCCTGGCCGCCGTCCAGCCGGACCTTGACCGCGGCCATGGCCTCACCGGTGGTGACGGCGGTGACGGTGCCGGCGATCTGGTTGCGGATGCTCAGGCTCATGGCGCTCGGACCTCTCGCGGCTCAGCCGAACTGCGGCATCTCGCCGACCGTCGTCGACATGTCGATCACCGCGAAGGCCGCGCCCTGCTGGTCCGTCACCGCCGCGAAGCGGCCGAACGGGCTGTCCATCGGGCCGAAGTACAGCTTCCCGCCGTGCTTCTTCGTCTTCTCGACCGCCTCGTCGCAGTTCGGGACGCCGAAGTAGACCTGGATGTACGAGGGGATCTGCGGCGGGAACTCGTCGCCCATCTTCATCCGGCCCAGCACCGGGTTCTCGGGGCCGCCGACGCTGAAGACCTTGAAGTCCATGCCCGCCGCCTCCGGGTCGTCACCCGCGTCCATCTGCTGGCCGCTGTACGGGAAGACCTTCGACAGGAAGGCGTCCGCCTTGCCGGGCTCGCGGGTGAAGACCTCCGCCCAGGCGTACGCGCCGGCCTCGCCCATCTTCTCGAAGCCCTTGTGGTCGCCGGGCTGCCAGACGCCGAAGACCGCGCCGCTCGGCTCCTTCGCGATGAGCATCGAGCCGAAGCTGCCCACCTGCATGGGCCCCATCAGCACCTCTCCGCCGTTCGAGGTGACCTTCTCGGCCGTGGCCGCCACGTCGGGCGAGTGCAGGTACAGACACCACTGCGACGGGGCGTCCGCCCCGGGCATCGGGGGCACCACGGCCGCGACGGCCTTCCCGCCGGAGTAGGCCTGCGTGTAGTTGCCGTACTCGCTGCTGGCCTCGCCGAAGGTCCAGCCCAGCACATCGCCGTAGAAGGTCTTGGCGGCCTCCACGTCGGCGAACATCGCGTCCACCCAGCACGGTGCGCCTTCGGTGAACTCACCCATGGTCGATCGACTCCTCGGACTCGGACTCGGACTGGGACTCGTACTCGTACGCGTAGCTTCGGTCGCTCCCACGCTAGGGGCGCGGTGCGCCGACCGCGCGGGGAGCGCGCCCGCGCGGGAGGCTGGAGCCATGGACAAGGACATCACCATCCGGCTGGCGCAGCAGCCGGACGCCGACGCGCTGCTCTCCCGGAGCCCGCTCGCCGCCCTCGTCGGGATGCTGCTGGACCAGCAGGTACCGATGGAATGGGCCTTCTCGGGGCCCTGGACGATCGCCCAGCGGCTCGGCTCCGACGACCTGGACGCGCACGCCATCGCCGCGTACGACCCGGAGGCCTTCGCCGCGCTGCTCTCGCAGAAGCCCGCCGTCCACCGCTACCCCGGGTCGATGGCGAAGCGGATCCAGCAGCTGTGCGCGTACCTGGTGGAGCACTACGGCGGGGACGCCGAGGCGGTCTGGGCCGGCGTCGGGACCGGGGCGGAACTGCTGGCGCGCCTCAAGGCGCTGCCCGGCTTCGGCGAGCAGAAGGCCCAGATCTTCCTCGCCCTGCTGGGGAAGCGGCTCGGGGTGCGGCCGAAGGGCTGGCGGGAGGCGGCGGGCGGCTACGGACCGGCGAACGTCTACCGCTCGGCGGCCGACATCACCGGCCCCGAGTCGCTGGCCAAGGTCCGGGCGCACAAGCAGGAGATGAAGGCCGCGGCCAAAGCCGCGAAAGGGCCGGGCTGACCGGCGGGGCCAACCAGAAATTGACCGGCTTGAAGGGTGCTGGATTGACCCCGGAAACCGGTCTATCAGCCCCGTAGATTAGGGGACATGAACGAGATCGCGACCCGCGCCGCCACCGCCGAAGCCATCCAGGACGCCCCCGGCAGCCTCATCACGCTGCTCACGGACACCGCCGAACTCACCTGCAACACGGCTACCTTCGAGGAGGGCGCGGCCGGCGCCCCGGTGCACTTCCACACCAGGGCCACCGAGTTCTTCCACGTCACCGCCGGCCGCCTCGACATCCTGGTCGGGGACGAGATCCACACCCTCGACGCCGGCGACTTCATCGCGGTTCCGCCCGGCGTCAAGCACGCCTTCGCGCCCGCCGCGGGCCACACCGCCGGCGTCTTCGTCGGCTTCACCCCCGGCATGGGCCGCTTCGACTACTACCGCCTCCTCGGCCGGGTCAACGCGGGCGAGGCCACCGTGCAGGACATCAAGGACAGCTCCGCCACGTACGACAACCACTACGCGGAGAGCGCCGCCTGGAGCGGCCGCCGTCGCAGCGCCGAGCCGTAGGTCACGTCCGCGTCGAGGCGGCGCAGCTCCTCCGCGATCAGTTCGGCGCCGCTGCGGATCTTCAGGGCCACGCTGCGGTCCGGGCTCCCCGGCAGGGCCAGCGTGGCCAGCGCGCCCGCGGGCCGGTCCACCCGGATCTCGCCGCCCGCGGTGCGCAGGCTGACCCGGGTGATCACCGGGCCCGCGCCCGCCACCCGGTCGACGGGCACGCCGAGCCGGTCCTCCAGCCAGCGCGCCAGCAGCTCGGCGCTCGCGTTGTCCGGCTCGCTCTCCACCGCCGCGCCGGTCACCGGCAGCGGCTTCTGGTCCAGGGCGGCCGCCAGCAGGGCCCGCCACGGCGTCAGCCGGGTCCAGGCCAGGTCGGTGTCCCCGGGCCGGTACGCGGCGGCCCGGTCGTCCAGTACGCCGACCGGGTCGAAGGCCGCGGCCGCGTCCGTGATCCGGCGCTGCGCGAGCGAGCCCAGGGAGTCCCCGGCGACATCGGCGGGGGCATCGGCCGGCCACCACGCCACGACGGGCGCGTCCGGCACCAGCAGCGGCAGGACGACCGAGCCGGCCTGCCCGGTCAGCTCCCCGTGCAGGCGCAGCACCAGGGTCTCCCCGGTCCCGGCGTCCGAGCCGACCCGCAGCTCGGCGTCCAGGCGGGTGGCGCGGAGCTTGTGCGAGCCGCGCGAGGTCCGCTTGATCACCGTGATGATGCGGCAGGGGTGCTCGCGCGAGGCCTCGGAGGCCGCGCGCAGGGCGTCGTAGGCGTTCTCCTCGTCGGTGACGACGAGGAGGGTCAGCACCAGCCCCGTGGTGGGGCTTCCTATCGCGCGGCGGGCCGCGAGCAGCGCCCGGTTGATCTTGCTGGACGTGGTGTCGGTCAGTTCGGTCCGCATGCCACGAGTCTGTCAGCGACGGGCCGGTTCCTCTCACCCGGTGCGCTGGATTCCGCCTGGAACGGGGGCCGGGTGACGCCGTTTTCGGCTCACCGCCGCCTGCGGGCCGTCCCGAAGACCGAGCGCGAGATCTCCCGGCCCAGCTGGGTCCCGATCGACCGGGCCAGTGAGCGGAACAGCCCGCTCCCCACCACCTGCTCGGCCAGCGAGGGATCGGGCCTGGGGGCGCTGCGCGCGGTCCGCGCCGCCTGCTTCTCGGCCTCTTCGGCCTGCTTCTGCGCCTCGGCGGCCGCCGCTGCCGCCTCCGCCGCCGCCTCCGCGGCGGCCTGCTCGGCGCTGATCTTCTCGTACGCCGACTCGCGGTCGACCGGCTCCGCGTAGCGCGACCAGAGCGGCGAGGACCTCACCGCCTGGTCCAGGGCCGCCGGCGCGATCGGCCCCATCAGCGACTGCGGGGCCCGCAGCCGGGTCGCCGCCACCGGGGTCGGCGCGCCGTTCTCGCTGAGCACGGTGACCACCGCCTCGCCGGTCCCCAGCTGTGTGAGCAGCTCCTCCAGGTCGTAGGCGGAGTGGGGGAAGGTCTTCACGGTCGCCTTCAGCGCCTTGGCGTCGTCGGGGGTGAAGGCGCGCAGCGCGTGCTGCACGCGGTTGCCGAGCTGGGCGAGCACGTCCCCCGGCACGTCCTTGGGCGTCTGCGTCACGAAGAAGACGCCCACCCCCTTGGAGCGGATGAGGCGCACGGTCTGGGTGATGGAGTCGAGGAAGGCCTTGGACGCGCCGTGGAAGAGCAGGTGCGCCTCGTCGAAGAAGAAGACGAGCTTGGGCTGCTCCAGGTCGCCGACCTCCGGCAGGTCGTTGAAGAGGTCGGCCAGCAGCCACATCAGGAAGGTGGAGAAGAGCTGCGGCTTGTCCTGGACCGCCGGGAGTTCGAGTACGGAGACGGTGCCGCGGCCGTCCGCGGCCGTCCGCAGGAACTCGCCGGTGTCGAACTCCGGCTCGCCGAAGAACTCCGCGGCCCCCTGCTGCTCGAAGGCGGTGAGCGCCCGCAGGATCACCCCGGCCGTCACCGTGGACAGCCCGCCGATGCCCTTGAGCTCCGGCTTTCCCTGGTCGGAGACGAGGAAGGCGACGACCGCGCGCAGGTCCTTGAGGTCGATCAGCTCCAGGCCCTTGGTGTCGGCGTAGTGGAAGATCAGGCCGAGGGACTGCTCCTGCGTCTGGTTGAGCTGGAGCACCTTCGACATCAGGACCGGGCCGAAGCTGGTGACGGTCGACCGGACCGGGATCCCGGGGCCGATACCGCCGAGCGAGTAGAACTCGGTGGGGTATCCGGTGGCCTCCCACCGCTGGGCCACGCCGTTCGCCCGCTCTGCGACCTTCTCGTTCGGCGCGCCCGGCGCCGAGATCCCCGAGACGTCGCCCTTGATGTCCGCGAGGAAGACCGGGACCCCGGCCGCCGACAGCTGCTCGGCGATGAGCTGGAGCGTCTTGGTCTTGCCGGTGCCGGTGGCGCCCGCGACCAGCCCGTGCCGGTTGAGCATCGGCAGGGGGATGCGGACCTGGTGGCCGGGCAGGCAGCTGCCGTCCCAGAGCAGGGCCCCCAGCTCGAGCGCCGGTCCGGTGAAGGCGTATCCGGCGGCGATCTTGTCGGCCGGGCCCGTCTGCTCCGCCACGGCGGCGGGGTCGGTGCTCTCGCTCATGCATCACTCCCGAATTGGCGCTGTTCGCCACTTTTGCACCAACGCGGCGAGGCTGCGCTCGCAGGGCCCGGCCCGGTAGGCTTTCCGTGTGATCTTCAAGCGCATCGGTAACGGAAAGCCGTACCCCGACCACGGCCGGGAAAGCACCCGGCAGTGGGCGGATGTCGCGCCGCGCCCGGTCCGGCTCGACCAGCTGGTGACGACCAAGGGGCAGCTCGACCTCGAGACCCTGCTCGCCGAGGACTCCACCTTCTACGGCGACCTCTTCGCGCACGTCGTCAAGTGGCGGGGCGACCTCTACCTGGAGGACGGGCTGCACCGCGCCGTGCGCGCGGCCCTGCAGCAGCGCCAGGTCCTGCACGCCCGCGTCCTCGAGATGGACTGAGCCCCGACCGGCACCGACCGGCCCGGCCCGGCCCCGAACGGCCCGAACCCAAGCCCCTGCCCGCCCATCGGCCAGGGGTTTCGGCGCTTTGGCGATGCGGCGCTTCGCGGTGGATTGCGCCTTTCGGGTCACCATTGACCTATCAGCAGATCATTTAGTAGGCATCGCCCCCGGGCGGCACTACGCTGCGCCCATGAGCATGCTCACTCCCCCCGGCATGGGCGGAAAGTACCGCGTCACGGGAGCCGCCTACCCCCGTATGAGCCGTAAGCGGAGCCGCCGGCGGATCGTCTTCGCCCTGCTCGGCTCGGTCCTCGCACTGGCCCTGCTCGGCTACGGAGCCCTGCAGCTCATCGACGTGTTCCAGGGCGACAGCCCGAAGCGGAACACGGCCGCGGGCGCCAGGGACTGTCCGACGAAGGCGGCCGACGCCGCCGTCAAGGGCGGACCCGAAGCCGCCTCGGCCGCCTCCCCGAAACCGGCGGTCGCGCTGCCCAAGCCCGCCGACATCACCGTCAACGTCTACAACGCGACCCCGCGCGCGGGACTCGCCAAGGCCGTCGGCGACGAGCTGCGCAAACGCGGCTTCACCGTCGGCAACGTCGGCAACGCCCCCGCCGACTTCGACAAGAAGGTCCCCGGCACCGGGATACTGCTGGGCTCCCCCGCCACCGACAAGGCCGCCTACAGCGTGCTGGGCACCCAGCTCGCGGGGGTCACCCAGCAGACCGACGCCCGCGAGACCGCGGAGATCGACCTGATCCTGGGCGACGCCTTCAAGGAGCTGAGTACGCCGGCGGACGCGGCCAAGGCGCTGGCCCTGCTGGCCAACCCCGCGCCCGCGCCCACCGCGAAGTGCTGATGCGCCTGATCCGGTGATCCGGTGCCGGAGGGCTACTCGGCCGAGCCGTACATGCGGTCGCCCGCGTCGCCCAGGCCCGGAACGATGTAGCCGTGCTCGTTGAGCCGCTCGTCCACCGCGGCCGTCACCACGGTCACCGGCGTGCCCGCCAGCTCGCGCTCCATGATCTCGACGCCCTCGGGCGCGGCCAGCAGCACCACGGCCGTGACGTCGTCGGCGCCGCGCTTGATCAGCTCACGGATCGCCGCGACGAGCGTGCCGCCGGTGGCCAGCATCGGGTCGACGACGTAGACCTGCCGCCCGGAGAGGTCCTCCGGCATGCGCGTCGCGTACGTGGAGGCCTCCAGGGTCTCCTCGTTGCGGACCATGCCCAGGAAGCCCACCTCGGCGGTCGGCAGGAGCCGCACCATGCCGTCGAGCATGCCGAGGCCCGCCCGCAGGATCGGCACGACCAGCGGGCGCGGGTGCGAGAGCTTCACGCCGGTGGTCGGGGCCACCGGGGTCTCGATGTCGGCCTGCTCCGTGCGCACGTCCCGGGTGGCCTCGTACGCGAGCAGGGTCACCAGCTCGTCGGCGAGCCGCCGGAACGTCGCGGAGTCGGTGCGCTTGTCGCGCAAGGTGGTGAGTTTGTGCGCCACCAAGGGGTGATCGACGACCTGCAAACGCACAACATCCTCCAAAACTCGGCCTGCGACCTGCAAAAACGGCCGCGAGACGCGACCTGCACCCAAAAGGCTACGCGCTGAGCGAGCCCCCGCGCGTCCGTCTGGGGATGCGACCCGCGCGCGAGCCGACCAGGCTGGACTGATGAGCAACGCACCGGTGATCGCCGCCGTCGACGGATCCGAGCACAGCCTCAAGGCCCTGGACTGGGCCAGGGCCGCGGCGCTGCGGCACGGCACGGGACTGCTGATCGCCCATGTACTGCCCGACCACGCCCAGTTGTACGCGGGACGCCGGGCCGCGCTGCACGACGCCTCGCAGCCGGAGGAGTTCTCCGACCCGGTGAGCGAGCGCATCCGGGCGCTCCTGGGCGGCGGACCCGACCTGCCGGAAGGGGTCCGGTACGAGTCGCTGGAGGGCTCCGTCCCCGAGGCGCTGCGCGTGATCGGCGCGGAGGCCCTGATGCTCGTGATGGGCTCCCGCGGGCGCGGCGGCTTCGCCAGCCTGCTGCTCGGCTCGAACAGCCGCGCCGTCGCCACCACCGCGCCCTGCCCGGTGGTCGTGGTCCCGCACGCGGAGCGCGGAGCGGCGGACGCCTCGGCGGAGGAGTCCGCCGGGAAGGTGGTGCTCGGCCTGCACGCCGCGGAGACCCCGGACGACGTACTGGCCTTCGCGTTCGCGGAAGCGTCCGTGCGGGGGACCACCGTCCAGGTGGTGTCCGCGTACGCCGTACCGCCCGCGCCGACCATGGTCATCGACGCGCCCTTCGCGGTGATCCCGCCGGAGGGCCTGGCGGACGACGGGGACGCCGTACCGGCCGAGCGGGAGATGCTGCGGTCCCAGACGGCGCGGCTGGCGCCGTTCCGCGCACGCTACCCCGGCGTCCCGGTCGAGCAGGCCGCCGTGCCCGGGGACGCGGCGGGCCGGATGGTGATGGCCTCGCGGTCGGCGGAGCTCGTCGTGGTGGGCCGCCACCATCCGCGGCGCACGGCCATGTCGCTGATGATCGGCTCGGTGGCGAACGCGGTACTGCAGCACGCCCACGGCCCCGTGGCGGTGGTCCCGACACTCTCCGAGGAGGCGGCGGCCGCGTGACCCAGGCGCGGTGATGACCGTTCTGACCTGCGCAGGGGTGGCATCAAACGGCCCGTCCGGGGGAAGGTGGGTGCAGGGGGAACGACCGACCAGCCCGGGGTGGTGGCCGATGCCCGACACGCAGCCGAGCGACGATGTGCCGGAGACCGCGGCGCAGCGCCGAGCACGCCGCGCGCAGTTCCTGCGCGACCTCATGGAGGCGCGGGCGCTGCGCGACCGCGTCCAGCCCCGCCGCGCCCGCGCCGCCCGCATGCGCCAGCAGATGCGCATGCGGACGTTCCGCTGGTGACCGCTCCCGCCCGACACGGCCGGGGCGCGCCCGGCGAGGAGGTGCGCCGGGCCGGGGCCCGTCCGAGGCCCTGGACCCGTACGGCGCCGCCGCCCCGCACCCCCCGCACAGGCCGCGCAGCGCACGGCACGGGACGACGCAAGCGCGGAAGACCTCTCGCAATGCCGCCGTTTCTGCCACGATGCCGATTGGGCGGGGCAGTACGGCGGGCACCACAGCCGTTCGACCCCAACCTCCGGCCGGGGGGACCTCCAACCGGCACGCCTATGACCAGTGGGAGAGTCACGGTGTATTTCGCCGCACTGCTCGCGCGCACCGAAGACGGGTGGGAAGCGAGCGACATGGAACTCGACGACGTCGAGTCCCTCAGTGATCTGATCGATCTCGCCCGGTCCGCCGCTGTCGACGACGACACGGTGGTCGCCCTCATCGAGCAGGAGGACGCCTGGTTCGGCGTCGTCCGCGTGGACGGCGAGGAGGACCCGCGGTACTTCGTATCGAACGCCTCCGCGGCCGCCCGCAGCTCCTACGGCTCGATGCTGACCAAAGAGCTGCTGGGCAGCGACGAGGAGGACGACGAACTCGACGAGCTGGACCTGGACGGCACCGAGGACGGCGAGGAGGAACCCCTCACCGCCTTCACCGACGAGACCGACGACGAGGACGAGCTGGGAGGCACCGGAGCGGAGCCGGTACCGGCCGGTCCGCTCGGCGACCCCCAGTTGCTGGACGACCTCGGCGTGACCCACAAGCAGCTGATGACCCTGGACGGGGACGCCCTCTCGGAGATCGCCGAGTCCCTCGGCGCGACCGAGGTCCTGGAGGCCGTCCGCTAGTGATCCACATGCAGGACGCGCACACTCCGGATCCCGTGCGGGACCCGTGGCGGGATTCCATGCGCCTGGCGCTCCACGAGGCCGCGCGGGCGGTGCCGGCCGGCGACGTGCCGGTCGGCGCCGTCGTGCTCGGCCCCGACGGCTCGGTCCTGGCCACCGGGTACAACGAGCGCGAGGCGACCGGCGACCCCACGGCGCACGCCGAGGTGCTGGCGCTGCGCCGGGCCGCGGCGGCACTCGGGGAATGGCGGCTTCCGGGGTGCACCCTCGTGGTGACCCTGGAGCCGTGCGTGATGTGCGCCGGCGCGCTCGTGCAGTCGCGCGTCGCCCGGGTCGTCTACGGCGCGGACGACGAGAAGGCGGGCGCGGCCGGCTCGCTCTGGGACCTCGTACGCGACCGCCGGCTCAACCACCGGCCCGAGGTGATCCGCGGCGTCCTCGCCGAGGAGTGCGCACGTCAGCTGACGGAGTTCTTCCGCGACCTGTGACATGGGACCGGCGGGCTACGGCTGACTGCCCCGGTGAACGGCCCGGGTGAACGGCCCGGGGGATTCCGATTTCGGTGAATGAGGCTCCTTAGGCTAGGATCCATCTCGGTAGTGTGTCCGAGTGGCCGAAGGAGCTCGCCTCGAAAGCGAGTATGGGGCAACCCATCGGGGGTTCAAATCCCTCCACTACCGCTCCGATCGAGAGCCCCAACCCGCAAGGGTCGGGGCTCTCGGCGTTCCGCCCGCGCGTCTCCGCCGCGCATCCACCGCGCCGCAACCGCGCCGCCGCCGCGTCCCTCCGGATGACGCCCGCGTGACCGCCCGCCCCCTCGGCCGTTGTCACGGCATGACCAAGACCCAGCGCATGCTCGCCGCCTTCGCCCTCGCGGGGGCCGCCGCGGGCCTCGCCGCACCCGCCGCCTCCGCCGCACCCCTGGCCCCCCTCACCCTCCCGGACCTCCCGACGGCCGCCCCGGGCATGCCCGCGGGGGCCCAGCCCGCCTCCGTCCAGGAGATCGGCGCGAAGATCAGCGAAGGCGCGAACCAGCTCAACCAGCTGACGGAGCTGCCGAACCAGCTGGCGCCCGTCATCGCCCCCGTACAGCCCCTGACGGACCTGGCCGGCGCCATCCAGTAGCCGGAGAACACGGGCGGGAAACACGAAGAAGGCCCCGACCGGAGTCGGGACCTTCCACGTGTGGGACGGGGGAAGTGGCATCGGGGGGACAAAGCCACTTCCCCCGACGAGGACGGAACCTGCCAGCCCGAGCCGCAGTCAGGGGGAAGCTTGCGGCTCGGACCCCGCAGTGAGGTCCTGTCCCTCACCCGCCGGTTTCCTGCCAGAACCGGTGGGCTCACACCAATCCTGCGCCCCCCGCAACCGCCGGCACACCGGCAAAGGGCCTGGAGTGCCGGGTCATTGGTCCTTAAAGGACAGGTGAGTACCCAAACCTGACCGGTTAGACTCACCCGACTTTGCAAGGACCGGTTGGGGAGGCCGTCACCGCTCATGGACACCAAGAAGCTCATCACGGGCGCCCTCACCATCTTCGTACTCTTCGTGATCATCACCCAGCCCAAGCGTGCGGCCGAGATGGTGGGAATAGGTTTCCAGGGCATATCGGATGCAGCCTCCGGTATCGGCGAGTTCATGACCGAACTGGTGCGCTGAGCCCGTACGCTGAACCGGCTTCCGGATTTCCCGGCCCCCCACTCCGACGGGTGGGGGGCTTTTTGCATACCCACCACCGGGCGCGATGCCCCTATATGCCCAACTTGCCCTCAACACGGTGATATACGGTGCTTGCACATAGTGCACATCTCTTGTGATGCTATGACCGCTTTTGACGGATGAGTTGACTGAAGGGGTGGCGTGACCGTGCCGGCCAGTACAGCGCCTCAGGTGCCACCCCAGCAGGACCCGCAGCAGGAAGCCCCGGTACCGCCCCAGCAGGAGCCCCGGCAGGGACCGAGGCAGGAGCCGCGCCCGGAGCCCTCCCCCGAGGAGCCCCCGGCACCGCCCGCGCCCCCCAGACCGCCCAGCAGGGGCGCGGACACCCGGGCCCTGACCCAGGTCCTCTTCGGGCAGCTGAAAGGGCTCCAGCCGGGCACCAGCGAGCACAACCGGGTGCGCGGGGCCCTCATCGAGGCCAACCTCCCCCTCGTCCGCTACGCGGCCGCCCGCTTCCGCAGCCGCAACGAGCCGATGGAGGACGTGGTCCAGGTCGGCACCATCGGGCTCATCAACGCCATCGACCGGTTCGACCCGGACCGCGGCGTGCAGTTCCCGACCTTCGCGATGCCCACCGTCGTGGGCGAGATCAAGCGCTACTTCCGCGACAACGTCCGCACCGTCCACGTGCCCCGCCGCCTCCACGAGCTGTGGGTGCAGGTCAACGCCGCCACCGAGGACCTCACCACCCTCCACGGCCGCACCCCGACCACCGCCGAGATCGCCGAGCGGCTGCGCATCAGCGAGGACGAGGTCCTCTCCTGCATCGAGGCCGGACGGAGCTATCACGCAACCTCACTCGAGGCCGCCCAGGAGGGCGACGGCATGCCGGGCCTCCTCGACCGCCTGGGTTACGAGGATCCGGAGCTGGCCGGGGTCGAGCACCGCGACCTCGTCCGCCACCTCCTCGTACAGCTGCCCGAGCGTGAGCAAAGGATCCTGCTCCTGCGGTACTACAACAATCTGACGCAGTCGCAGATCAGCGCAGAGCTCGGCGTCTCCCAGATGCACGTCTCCCGACTCCTCGCCCGGAGCTTCGCCCGACTGAGATCCGCAAACAGGATCGAGGCATAACCGGAACGAGTGGAGATCATTCACGCGTTTCCCGACAGAACGGGCTGATCGCCCTCAGACCTCCTCTGTCGCTGGAGATATATGTCGACTTGGCGCTACAGCGTGTTGCCGACATGTGACATTCTGCTTGAACCGCGTTTGCCGCAGCCCCGCCTCCGGTATTCAGGTGGAGGCTGCGTTCCTCCGACGGGCGCGCCGTACGCGACCGTCCGCGACCTCAAGGGGGTGGCATGTCCGTAGACCAGGGCAGCTCCAAGGTGCTCACGCTCGTCAAGAGCGCGGCGCCGGCAGCACCGGCAGCGTCTGACCGCTCGGAAGCCATCGACACCCGCACCCTCTCCCGCTCCCTCTTCCAGCGCCTCGCCGCCCTGGACGCGGACAGCCCCGACCGTACGTACGTACGCGACACCCTGATCGAGCTGAACCTGCCCCTGGTCCGGTACGCCGCCGCGCGCTTCCGCAGCCGCAACGAGCCGATGGAGGACATCGTCCAAGTCGGCACGATCGGCCTGATCAAGGCGATCGACCGGTTCGACTGCGAACGCGGCGTGGAGTTCCCGACGTTCGCTATGCCGACCGTCGTGGGCGAGATCAAACGATTCTTTAGGGACACCTCCTGGTCCGTCCGCGTCCCGCGGCGCCTCCAGGAGCTGCGCCTGGCGCTGACCAAGGCCAGCGACGAGCTCGCCCAGAAGCTGGACCGCTCGCCGACCGTCCCCGAGCTCGCCGCCGTCCTGGGCGTCTCGGAGGAGGACGTCGTCGACGGCCTCGCCGTGGGCAACGCCTACACCGCCTCCTCGCTCGACTCGCCCTCCCCCGAGGACGAGGGCGGCGAGGGCTCGCTCGCGGACCGGCTCGGCTACGAGGACACCGCGCTCGAGGGCGTGGAGTACCGCGAGTCGCTCAAGCCGCTGCTCGCCAAACTCCCCGCGCGGGAACGGCAGATCATCATGCTGCGGTTCTTCGCGAACATGACGCAGTCGCAGATCGGCGAGGAGGTCGGCATCTCCCAGATGCACGTCTCCCGGCTGCTCACCCGAACCCTCGCGCAACTGCGCGCAGGCTTGATCGGCGAGTGATCCGGGCGCACGGGCTTCCCAATTGACGGAGCGTCAGGAAAACTGGCGCGATGCGAAAGGGATCTCGCGCGGCCATCCTCCTCGCCCTGTGCTGCACGGCCGCCGCCGCCCTCACCGGCTGCGGCGGCCCGGCGCGGGACGGCTACGTCGCCGTGGGCGCCGCGGCCCCGGGCCCCGAGCGGGGCGCGGGGGAGAACGTGGCGCCGCAGGGCCAGGTCGAGTTCCAGCCGCTCGGCGGCCCGTCCGCGGCGGGCGGCTCCTCCGTGTCGTCGAGTACGTCGGCCAGTACGCCCGGGTCCCAGGCGCCCGGCGGCTCCGCCCGGACCGGAGCCGCGACCACCGGACCCGGCGGCTCCGCACACGCCCCGGGCACCTCACCCGGAGCCGGCCCCTCCACCACCGCACCCGGTACCCCCGGGAGCCCTGGCGGAACCGGCAGCCCGGGCAGCCCCGGCACGCCGGCGAGCCCGTCCGCCAAACCCGGCACCACGCCCCCGGCGCCGCCGGCCTCTCCGGCGAAGCTGACGCTGTCCACGCCGGTCAGGGCGGCCGCGGCCGACCGCTGGTGCGAGCAGGTGACCGTCACCTTCACCAACACCGGCTCCACCGCGGCCCGTTCGGGCACGGTCGGCTTCGCGACGCACATCATCGGCGCCCTCGGCATCGACTGGGCCACGATCACCACCACCCAGCCGCTGCCCGCGCCCATCGCGGGCGGGGCCGCGAAGACGCAGAGCTACGTGGTGTGCGTGGAGGCGTGGCGGGTGCCGCTGGGCATGCACGTGGAGACCCGTCAGGTCACGGCCACCTGGAACTGAGGGCTCCTGCCCGGACCGCGGGGCTCGGCAACCCAGCCGGGCTCAGCGCAGAGCGAGCCAGGCGGCCGCGCCGATCACGAGCACCAGCGCGACGGCCACGCCCAGCCACACGCCCTTCTTCGAGCCGGCGGCCTGCTGCTCCTCCTCGCGGCGCTGGCGACGGGAGGGCGTCTGCCGGGCCGGAGCGGCCTCCTCGACGAACGCTCGGAACATCTGGGTGCTGCCCGCGGGGTCGTAGTTGCCCTCGGGGCCCTGTGAGTTGTGGTTCGCAGCCATGGAGCAGGACCCTAGCCGGTTTTCCGAATCCTTTACCGCCCCACCCCCCGGATTCATTTGCCTGTAGCAACCATCCGCTTCTATGGTTGCCGCAAGCAACAAGATAGGGGGCTGTCGGGTGACCACGCAGACGCCGGAGGCGGCGCAGACCACGCGGTACGAAGAGCTGGCCCGCCAGCTCAGCGGAATCGGCGCGGTCAAACGCGACCTCGCCCGCATCCTGCCCCCGGACTGCCCGCCGGGCGCCGCCGCCGTCCTCACCGTGCTCGACCGGCACGGCGAGATGCGGCTGAGCCGGCTGGCCGAGCTCATGGCCGTGGACATCTCGGTGACCAGCCGGCACGTGACCCACGTCGCCGAGCGCGGCTGGATCGGGCGCGAGGCCGACCCGGGGGACGGCCGCTGCCGGATCCTGCGGCTCACCCCGGCCGGCCGCACGCTCCTCGCCGAGCTCGGCTCCCGCTACACGGCCGCGCTGGAAAGAGCACTGGCCGCATGGCCCCCCGAGGACGTCGACGCACTCAACACCCTGCTGGCCCGACTCCGATCGAGCTTCTAGACAAAGGAACGACATGGTTCAGTCGGAGACGACGACCCCCAACCCGCCCCCGTCCGCGACGTCGTCCGAGACCCCGGCCATGACCCACCCGCAGATCATGAAGGCCCTGTCCGGGCTGATGCTCGGCATGTTCGTGGCGATCCTGTCCTCCACGATCGTCTCGAACGCCCTGCCCCAGATCATCGGCGACCTCGGCGGCACGCAGTCCTCGTACACCTGGGTCGTCACCGCGGCCCTGCTGTCGATGACGGCGGCCACCCCGCTGTGGGGCAAGCTGTCGGACCTCTTCAGCAAGAAGCTGCTGGTCCAGATATCCCTCGTGATCTACGTCCTCGGCTCCGTGGTCGCCGGCATGTCCCAGAACACCGGCACGCTGATCGCCTGCCGCGTGGTCCAGGGCATCGGCGTCGGCGGCCTGTCCGCCCTCGCGCAGATCGTGATGGCCGCGATGATCTCCCCGCGCGAGCGCGGCCGGTACAGCGGCTACCTCGGCGCGGTCTTCGCCGTCGCGACCGTCGGCGGTCCGCTGCTGGGCGGTGTCATCACCGACACCGAGTGGCTCGGCTGGCGCTGGTGCTTCTACGTCGGCGTGCCCTTCGCGATCATCGCGCTGATCGTGCTCCAGCGCACCCTGCACCTGCCCGTCGTGCGCCGCGAGGTCAAGGTCGACTGGCTGGGCGCCTTCCTGATCAGCGGAGCCGTCTCGCTGCTGCTGATCTGGGTCACGCAGGCCGGCGACTCCTACGCGTGGATCTCCTGGCAGACCTGGGCGATGACCGCCGGCGCGGTGGCGCTCGGCCTGCTCTTCGTCCTGGTGGAGTCCCGGGCGAGCGACCCGATCATCCCGCTGCGCCTGTTCCGCAACAAGACCATCACGCTCGCCTCGGCGGCTTCGCTGTTCGTGGGCATCGCGATGTTCTCGGGCACCGTGTTTTTCAGCCAGTTCTTCCAGCTGGCCCGCGGCGAGTCCCCCACGATGTCCGGAATCCTCACGATTCCGATGATCGGCGGGCTCTTCGTCTCCTCCACCGTTTCCGGTCAGGTGATCACCAAGACCGGTAAGTGGAAGGCCTGGCTCGTCGCCGGCGGCGTGCTGCTGACCGCCGGTCTCGGACTGCTGGGCACCCTGCGGTACGACACCCCGTACTGGCACATCGCGGTCTACATGGCGCTGACCGGACTCGGCCTCGGCATGATGATGCAGAACCTGGTCCTCGCCACCCAGAACCAGGTGGCCCCCGAGGACCTGGGCGCGGCCAGCTCGGTCGTCACCTTCTTCCGCTCGCTCGGCGGCGCCATGGGCGTCTCGGCGCTCGGCGCGCTGATGGCGCACCAGGTCACCGGTTACGTGAAGGACGGCCTGGCCGCGCTCGGCCCGAAGGCCGCGGCGCTCGGCCACGGCGGCACGGGCGGCGGCGCCTTCCCGGACCTCGACAAACTGCCGGCCCCGGTCCGTACGGTCATCGAGTCGGCGTACGGGCACGGCGTGGGCGACGTCTTCCTCTACGCGGCGCCCACCGCACTGCTCGCGCTGCTGCTGTGCCTGTTCATCAAGGAGGTCGTGCTGAAGTCGAAGCCCACGGCCCACGCCCCGGCGGCCGGTTCCGCCGAGAAGACCGCCACCCCGGCGGAGGTGCCGGCCAAGGCCTGACCCTGCGCGCCTACGCCGTGGCCCCGGCCCCGGCCCCGGCCTTGGCCTCGATCCCGGCGATCAGGACGTCGAGCGCGAGGCAGAAGTCGCCCTCGGGCGCCCGCCGGGCCGCGCCGCCACAGCCGTGCAGGAACTGTGAGACGGCCAGATGGGCGCCGGTCCGGGCGGGGTCCGCGAGGCCCGTCGCGTCCAACAGCCGCTGGAGGGCGGCGTCGAAGGCCCGGGCGTGCGGGCCGATGTTCGGATAGGCGGCGGTGAGCGGGGCCACCCAGGGATGGTCCGTCAGCAGCCGGCGGTAGCCCCGGGCCAGCGCCCGCAGCCGGCCGGGCCAGCCATCCGGCGCGGGTCCGGCCTCCGGCACGGGTCCACCCTCCGGCACGGGTCCACCCCCCGGCGCGGGTCCACCCTCCGGCGGGGGCCCGGCCGACAGGGCCAGCTCGCCCAGAGCGCGGTCCAGGGCGAGTTCGAGCAGATCGTGTTTGGTGTCCACGTACCAGTACAGGGACATCGCGGTGACCCCGAGTCCGGCGGCGAGCCGCCGCATCGAGAACCGGGCCAGCCCCTCGGAGTCGAGCAGCCGCACGGTGGCGGCGGTGATCCGCTCCCGGTCGAGCCCGGAGGGCGCCTCGCTGCGGCGTCTGGCGGGTGCGGCGGGCCTGGCGGTCAGCCACACGCTGGGCTCGACCGGCAGCGGATCACCGGCATCGGCCGCGGTCACCATGGAGGCACCCTCCTCACGCCAGGCGGACCAGCCCGGAATGCCCGGTCCGCCCTCTTGATGCTAGGGGCTGCGCCGCGGCGGGCGCTGGATCAGGGCGTGGAAGCTGTCAGATCGTAGAAGGTGGCTCCGCCGACCGTGGTGGCCTTGAAGGTGGCCTTGACCCAGGTCTCGATGGCGGTGCCGGTGGCTCCGCCCGGACCGCCGCCGCCCTGGAGGAGGCGGCCTCCGCCGGCTTCACCGGTGGCGCCGCCGTCGGTGACCCTCTCGCTTCCTCCCCCGGGGCTTACCTGGCCGATGAACCAGTGGATCTTCCCGTCCCGCACGTACTGCTTGAACTGCTCCAGGGTGGGCGACGGATCGCTGCCGTTGAAGCCGCCGATCGGCATCACCGGGGCGCCGGTGGCCAGCTGGTAACTCGCGGCGTTCTGCGAGCCGATGGCGGCCGCCGCCCAGGTGTACCGGTCCGCGCCGGCGCTCAGGGCCGCCTTGGCCTCGGCGCTGACCCGGGTGCCGCCGAGGAGGCCGCCCGGCCCGCCCCCGACGCGCTCGAGGCCGCGCCCGGCCTGGCCGCCCGCGCCACCGCCCTGGGGTGCCCCGCCCGCCCGGGCCCCCGGCATGCCGCCCTGCGGCGGGGTGTTGCCGCCCTGGGGGCCGCCGCCTTGGCCCGCGCCACCGGGCCCGCCCGGAGGCAGCTCGCCGGCCCCGCCCTCACCCCGCATCATGCCGCCGGGCCCGCCCCGGCCACCCGCCACCGCGGGGCCGGCGGTCACGATGGAGCCGGTGTGCCCGGTGCTCACGGTGGTCAGGCAGTACGCGAGCGGTCCCGCCAGCACCGCCCCCAGGGCCAGCGCCGCCGTGGACTGCAGCACCCGGCGCCCGGCCCGTGCGGCGAACGGCAGCGCGGCCGCGGCGAGCAGCCCGCCCACCAGCACCGCCCAGCGCAGCCACGGCAGATAGCCGGGGGCCCGGCCGAGCAGCACGTACGACCAGACGGCGGTGAGGGCGAGCGTGCCGGACAGGGTGAGGAGGGCGGCCCGGTTGCCCCGCTCCTCCCACAGCACGGCGACCCCCATTCCGATCAGCGCGGCCACGAACGGCGCCAGCGCCACGGTGTAGTACTCGTGGAAGATGCCCTGCATGTAGCTGAAGACGAGCGCGGTGATCAGCAGCGAACCGCCCCAGGCCAGGAACGACGCCCGGGCCATCCCCTCCAGCGAGTCGGTGGCCCGGCGGGCCCGCCAGGTCACCACCAGCCCGGCCGCCAGCAGCACCAGGGCCGCGGGCATCAGCCAGGCGATCTGACCGCCGATGTTGGCCGAGAAGAGCCGGTCGATGCCCGTCTCACCCCAGCCGCCTCCACCTCCGCCGCCTCCACCTCCGCCGCCGGCTCGTCCCCCGCCGCCGACGCTGCCCGTCTCGTTGCCGTTGATCCGGCCCAGCCCGTTGTAGCCGAGGGTCAGTTCCAGGAAGGAGTTGGTCTGCGAGCCGCCGATGTACGGGCGGGAGGAGGCGGGCCACAGTTCCACGACGGCCACCCACCAGCCGCCGGCCACCACCATCGCGAGCCCGGCCAGCAGCAGCTGGCCCAGGCGCCTGCGCAGCACGGTGGGCGCGCAGACCGCGTACAGCACGGCGAGCGGCGGCAGGATGACGAAGGCCTGCAAGGTCTTGGTGAGGAAGCCGAAACCGACCGCCACACCGGCCCAGACCAGCCACTTCGTGTGCGCTCCGTCCAGCGCGCGCAGCACGCAGTACACGGTGGCGGTGAGCAGCAGGGTCAGCAGCGCGTCGGGGTTGTTGAAGCGGAACATGAGCGCGGCGACGGGCGTGAGCGCGAAGGCGCAGCCGCTCAGCAGCGCGGCCCCCGGCCCGAACTGGCGCCGTACGGCCGCGTACAGCACGGCGGTCGTCGCGACGCCCATCAGCGCCTGCGGGACGAGGATCTGCCAGGAGCCGAGCCCGAACAGCCGGACCGACAGCATCATCGGCCACAGGGCGGCCGGGGGCTTGTCGACGGTGATGGAGTTCCCGGCGTCCGAGGAGCCGAAGAAGAAGGCCTTCCAGCTCTCGCTGCCCGCCTGCACGGCTGCGGAGTAGAAGGAGTTGGCGTAGCCGGAGGAGCCCAGGTCCCACAGCAGCAGGAGGGCCGTGGCGATCAGGAGCCCGGCGAACGCGGGCCGTTCCCAGCCGGGCCGGCCGGTGCGGGGCCGGGCCTCGGCGGCCGGGAAGAGCGGAAGTGCTGCCGTGGTCATCGACTGTCCTTGGGCGTAGGGAACTCGGAGCCGCGCCGGTCGGGGAAGACCCAGGCGCGGAAGAGCAGGAACCGCAGCACGGTGGCGGCGAGGTTGGCGGTGATCAGTACGGCCAGTTCGGTGCCGTGCGCGGGATGCGCCGCGGCCGCACCGAGGGCGGCGAGGGAGCCGCTGGTCAGGGCCAGTCCGATGGCGAACACGACCAGCCCCTGGGCCTGGTGGCGCACGACCCGGTCCCGGCCGCGCACACCGAAGGTGAGCCGGCGGTTGGCGGCGGTGTTGGCGACGGCGGAGAGCAGCAGGGCGGCGCCGTTGGCGACCTGCGGGCCGGTCCCGGCGCGGAAGACGGAGTAGAGCGCCAGGTACAGCAGGGTCGACAGGGCTCCGACCGCGCAGAAGCCGAGGAGCTGGCGGGCCAGCCCGCCCTCCACCCCGGGCAGGGCGGTGCGGTCGCGCGGGTCGTCACCGAAGGGGCGGGCGAGCCGGTCGAGCGGGAGCGCGCCGACGGCCAGGGCACGGCCCACCCGCCAGACGCCCTTGAGGTCCTCGGTGGCGGTCTTGACGATGTGGACGGTGGAGTCGGGGTCGTCGACCCAGTCCACCGGCACCTCGTGGATCCGCAGCCCGGCCCGCTCCGCGAGGACGAGCAGCTCGGTGTCGAAGAACCAGCCGGAATCCTCCACCAGCGGCAGCAGCCGCTCGGCGACCTCCCGCCGGATGGCCTTGAACCCGCACTGGGCGTCGCTGAAGCGGGCGGCGAGGGAGGAGCGCAGGAGGAGGTTGTAGGCGCGGGAGACGAACTCCCGCTTGGCTCCGCGCACCACCCGGGAGGAGCGGGCGAGGCGGGTGCCGATGGCGAGGTCGGAGTGGCCGGAGATCAGCGGGGCGACCAGCGGCAGCAGGGCGTTCAGGTCGGTGGAGAGGTCCACGTCCATGTACGCGAGGACCGGTGCGTCGGAACCGGACCAGACCGTCCGCAGGGCCCTGCCCCGGCCCTTCTCCTCCAGCCGGGTGCTGCGCACGCCGTCCAGGGTCGCGGCGAGCGCACCCGCGACCTCGGGGGTGCGGTCGGTGCTCGCGTTGTCGGCGACGGTGATCCGGAAGGGGTAGGGGAACGTACGGGTGAGGTGCTCGTGCAGCCTGCGCACGCAGGGTCCGAGGTCCTTCTCCTCGTTGAAGACCGGAATCACCACGTCGAGGACGGGCTCACCGGGCACGGGCGCGAGGGGCGCCCGTGCCGGGAGGGCCCCGGGAGAGGTGTCGGTTCGCATGCTCCGACACTCGCCGGGCGCCCTGTCACCGCTGTGTGGTGAGCCTGTGCCCCGTCTGTGAGTCCTCGGCGTCGGACGCTGCCTCGGACGCCGCCTCGGGGGCGAGCGGCAGCAGGACCTCGAAGCAGGTCCGCCCGGGCTCGCTCCGCACGCCGACCCGGCCGCCGTGCGCGGTGACGACGGCCTGGACGATCGCGAGCCCGAGGCCGGTGGAGCCCACCGCCCGGGAGCGGGAGGCGTCACCGCGGGCGAAGCGCTCGAAGACGTGGGGGAGCAGGGCGGGCGGGATACCGGGCCCGTCGTCCTCGATCCGCAGCCTCACGGTGGATGTTTCACGTGAAACATCGGCGGTGACGGTGGTGCCGGGCGGCGTATGCGTGCGGGCATTGGCGAGCAGGTTGACCAGCACCTGCTGGATCCGCGCCGGGTCGCCGCGGACGGGCGCGGGCTCGTCCGGCAGGCGCAGCCGCCAGTGGTGCCCGGGGCCTGCGGCCCGGGCATCGCTGACGGCGTCGACGACGAGGGGCGCCAGGTCGGTGTCGGTGTCGCCGGTGGCGAGCGGACGGCCCGCGTCGAGCCGGGCCAGCAGCAGCAGGTCCTCGACCAGTCCGGTCATCCGGGTGGCCTCGGATTCGATCCGGCCCAGCGCGTGCCGGGTGTCGGGGCCCGGCTCCTCCCGTCCCCGGCGGGTCAGTTCGGCGTAGCCGCGGATGGAGGCCAGCGGGGTGCGCAGTTCGTGGCTGGCGTCGGCGACGAACTGCCGCACCCGCATCTCGCTCTGCTGGCGGGCCGTGAGGGCGGCGGAGACGTGGCCCAGCATCCGGTTGAGGGCGGCGCCGACTTGGCCCACTTCGGTGCGGGGGTCGGCCTCGGCGTCCGGGACCCGCTCGTGGAGGGCGGGTTCGCCCTCGTGCAGGGGCAGTTCGGAAACCCGGGTGGCGGTGGCGGCGACCCGGCGCAGCGGGCGCAGGGCGACCCCGACCATGGCCTGTCCGGCGAGGGAGGCCGCGATCAGCCCCGCCAGGGTGACGCAGACCTCCACCGCGATCAGAGTGTTCACGGTGGAGTCGACCTCGCCCAGCGGGAAGCCGAGGACGACGCTTCCGTCGGGCGCGGGCAGCACCCGGTACGCCCCGAGTCCCGGAAGGCTCAGGTTGACCGCTGCGGCCCCCTCCGGCCCGGCCGCACGGGCGGTCTTGGCCAGGACGGCGATCTGGGCTTCCGTGAGGGGCTCGCGGTTGTCGCGCGCGGGGTCCTCGAAGCGCACTGCGCGGTCGGCGCCGAACACCTTGCCGTCGGAGTCGACCCGGAATCCGACGGCATCCAGCGGCGTACCGGGGCCCAGGACGGACTTGCCCTCCCTGATCGGCTTCCCCAGGCCGGGGGGCGAGGAGGCCATGGAGACGGAGGTGCGCAGCTGCTCGTCGAGCTTGTCGACCAGGTAGGAGCGCAGGGCGAGGGTGGTGACGGCCCCGATGGCCGCTCCCACGACGGCGATCAGCGCGACCGCCGAAACGACGAGCCGGGTCCGCAGCGACCACGGCCGGCCGATCCGGGTCCGCAGCGACCACGGCCGGCGGATCCGCGCCGGCCGCTTGCCGCGGAAGGCCACTACTCGGCCGGCTTGATCAGGTAGCCCGCGCCGCGCCGGGTGTGGATCAGCGGTGCCATGCCCGGCCCGCTCTCCAGCTTCCGCCGCAGGTAGGAGATGTACAGCTCGACCACATTGGCCTGGCCGCCGAAGTCGTACGACCACACACGGTCCAGGATCTGCGCCTTGCTGAGCACCCGGCGCGGGTTGCGCATCAGGTAGCGCAGCAGCTCGAACTCGGTGGCGGTCAGGTGGATCTCGCGTCCGGCGCGGACCACCTCATGGCTGTCCTCGTCGAGCCGCAGGTCGCCGACGGCAAGCACCGAGCCGCCGCGCGCCGCCTGCGCCGCGCCCGAGCGCCGGACCAGGCCGCGCAGCCGGGCCACGACCTCCTCCAGGCTGAACGGCTTCGTGACGTAGTCGTCGCCGCCCGCCGTCAGGCCCGCGATGCGGTCCTCCACGGAGTCCTTTGCGGTCAGGAAGAGCACCGGGACCTGGGGGAGCTCCCGGCGCAGCTGTCCGAGGACGGCGAGCCCGTCCATGTCGGGAAGCATGATGTCGAGGACCACGACGTCGGGCCGGAACTCCCGGGCCGCCCGTACCGCACCGGCCCCGTCACCGGCGCTGCGGACCTCGCAGCCCTCGTAGCGCAGGGCCATGGACAGCAGCTCGGAGAGCGAGGCCTCGTCGTCGACGACCAGGACCCGGCAGGGCCCGCCGTCGGGCCGCACCAGGGCCGTGGGGCTGCTGGTGGACGTGGACGCGTGGGAGGTGGTCGTCGCAGTCATGCATTCACGCTGTCCGGCGCCTCTGAGAGCGTTCTTGTCCCTACCTGTGAATTTGCTGAGAAACGGAAGAAGGCCGTCGCGGCACGATCAGGCTCGGCCGTCGAGCCGGAACAGCCGGGCGCCGTTGTCGTGGCAGACGGCCCGCAGCCAGTCGTCGCCCAGGCCGAGCCGTTCGAGGGCGGCGAGCTGGTGCTCGTAGGGGTAGGGGATGTTCGGGAAGTCGGTGCCGAGCAGGATGCGGTCGCCCAGGTCGGCGAGCCGCGCGCGCTCCCCGGGCGGGAAGGGGCTGATCCGTTCGGAGAAGTCGGTGAAGGCCATGGTGGTGTCCAGGCGCACCTCTGAGTACCGGTCGGCGAGGTCCAGGAAGTCGGCGTACTCGGGCATGCCCATGTGGGCCACGATCAACGGCAGCCGCGGGTGGCGGGCCAGCAGCCGGGCGATCGGGTCGGGCCCCGTGTACTTGCCCGGAGCGGGCCCCGAACCGCAGTGGATCACGGTCGGGACGCCGGCCTCGGCGAGCAGCCCCCAGACGGGGTCGAGCCGGTCGTCGTTCGGGTCGTACGCGCCCACCTGGAGGTGTGCCTTGAAGACCCGGGCCCCGGCGTCGAGAGCCTGGCGGACGTACGCGCCCACGCCCTCCTCCGGGAAGAAGGTCGCCGTGTGCAGGCAGTCGGGGGTCCGGGCGGCGAAATCGGCGGACCACGAGTTGAGCCAGGCCGCCATCGCCGGCTTGTGCGGGTAGAGCATGGCGGTGAAGGCCCGGACCCCGAACTCCCGCAGGAGCGCGACGCGCTGCTCCTCCTCGTGCCGGTAGGTGATCGGCCACTCGACCCCCGTCAGCGGCCCGATCGCGTCGAAGTAGTCCCACACCTTGTCCAGGACCCGCTCGGGCATGAAGTGCGTGTGTACGTCGACCAGTCCGGGCAGCCCGAGCCGCTCCCGGAAGGCGCGGACCGCCTCAGCCGTTGCGGGCAAAGCCGTGGCTCCGCTCGACGGTCGCGACGTGCAGGGTGTAGCTCTCGTACCAGTTCTCGCGGCCCTGCTTCATGGCGCTCTGGTGTTCCAGGTCCTCCCGCCACGCCCGGAGCGACTCGTGGTCGCGGAAGTAGGCGACGGTGATCCCGAGGCCTCCCGGGGTGCGCGCGGACTCATAGCCGAGGAAGCCCGGGTTCTGCGCGACGATCTCGTTCATCCGGGCGAGGGTCTGCGGATAACCGCTGTCGTCGTCGGTGCGGACATTGCTGAAAACGGCCATCAGGTAAGGCGGTTCGAAGGCCGGTACCGGCTGAATGCTCATGCCCACCACCCTGTGCGGCGCACCCCGGCGTGTCCACCGGAATCCGCCCCGGCAGGCCAAAGGGATCCAAGTTTTGACCATGCCGCCGGCCAGCCCCGTCGGCGGCGGTCCGCCTCAGAACAGTCCGTCCTGCTCGGCCGGCGGATGCACCACGGCAGGCGGGACCTCCACCACCGGCACCGAGGTCACGACGGCCCCGCCCACCGGTGCGACGAGCTCCCACCCGGCCAGCAGCCGGGTGTCCACGACCAGCCCGTCGGCGAAGTGCAGATCCGGACCGGCCGCACCCACCAGCTGCCCCACGACCACCCCGCCGATGACCATCTCGGCGATCACCCGCGCGGGCTCGGGCAGCCCCTCCAGCCCGAACGGTCCCGCGTGGTCGGCAACCTCACAGTCCATCCGCTCCAGCGAGTCCGGCCAGCCGGGCAGCGCAGCGGCCCGTGCGTGCAGCTCGGCAACCTCCCGGGCCCGTTCGGGCGCGGCCGGCAGGCGGGCCCGTACGGCGCGCTTACGGGCGTACGCGATCCGGTCGGGCACCCCGAGCGCGGCCCGCAGCAGCTCCTCGGTGCGCCGGGTGGCCATCAGCGGCCCGCGCCCCAGCCAGGCCCAGGCCACGGCACCCTGCTCCAGCAGCCGGGCCCGGCCCCGCTCCTCGGCGGTGATGCCGACCTTGACCATCCCGGGCCCGAACCACGCCAGGTACACCCGGTAGGTGCGCGGATCGGCGGCGTTGGTGTCGGCGGCCACCGAGAACGACCGGTCGAGCCGCGCGCATTCGGGACACTGCGCGTTCCCGGCGCGGCCGGGCACGGTGGCGCCGGTGGGGCAGGGCGTCCGCTTCCCGGCCCGCCGCACCCCGAGGCAGCGCCGCTCCCCCTGGGCGACGAAGGCCAGCCGCTGCCCGTAGCCGAGCGTGCTCGCCCGCTCCCCGCGTTCCCCGTACCACCCGATGGCGGGCTGCCCGTCCTTCCACCGGATTCCGGTGCACCACCAGCTCACAGCGGGAGCGGCCGCTCGAAGAAGGTCTCCAGGACGACGGTGGCGTGCGTACCGCTGACCCCGTCGATGGCGTAGAGACGCCGCAGGACGTCCTGCAACTGCTCGGTCGAGGCCGTGCGCACCTTGACCAGCACCGACGCGCTGCCCGCAATGATGTGCGCCTCCTGGATCTCCGGGATCGCCGCGAACGCGGCGGCGGACTCTCCCATCCAGGCGTTGGAGTCGACCATCACGTAGGCGAGCACTCCACTGCCGACGGCCGCCGGGTCCACCTCGACGGTGGTCCGCCGGATCACCCCGCGCTCGCGCAGTTTGCGGACCCGCTCGTGGGTCGCCCCCGCCGAGAGCCCCACGGCCGCGCCGAGCGCGGCGTACGACTGGCCGGCGTCCTCCTGCAGGCGCAGGACGAGCGCCCGGTCGATGTCGTCCACGCGATCTTCCTCCCATGGGCCCGTCGGCCCTTGCGAAGACGGTACCTGATCCTGCAATCTCACCATCACGCCGAACATCATTCGGCAAATCACTCTCAGGGGGAATCATGTCAGGCATAGCCGACCTCACCTTGTACGAGATCCTGGACGAGCGCTTCAAGACCGGCCGCTGCGCCAACGGTGACGCGCGCCTGGACCGGCTCTACGACGACTGCCGCTGGGCGGAGGGCCCGCTGTACCTGCCCGCCTGGCGACAACTGGTGTGGAGCGACATCCCCAACGACCGCATGCTCCGCTGGGACGAGGCGACCGGCGCGGTGTCCGTCTTCCGCTCCCCGGCCGGCCACTCCAACGGCAACACCCTGGACCGCGAGGGCCGCCTGATCACCTGTGAGCAGGGCAACCGGCGCGTCACCCGCACCGAGCCCGACGGCCGCCTCACCGTCATCGCCGACCGCTTCGACGGCAAGCGGCTCAACAGCCCGAACGACGCGGTGGTCCGCTCGGACGGCTCGGTCTGGTTCTCCGACCCGGACTTCGGCATCACCAGCGACTACGAAGGCCATCGCGCGCCCGGCGAGATCGGCGCCTGCAACCTCTACCGGGCCGACCCGGCGACCGGCGAAGTCCGCATGGTCGCCGACGGCTTCCTCGGGCCCAACGGGCTGGTCTTCTCCCCCGACGAGAGCGAGCTGTACGCCGCGGACACCCGCGCGGGCCACATCCGCGCCTTCAAGGTCACCGACGACGGCACCCTCACCGGCGACCGGGTCTTCACCGCCTGCCCCTCCGTCGACAACATCCGCTTCGACGACGAGGGCCGCCTGTGGGCCGCCGCAATGGAGTCCGGCGTCCACTGCTACGCCGCGGACGGCACCCTGATCGGCCGCGTCCGCGTCCCGGAACCCGTCTCGAACATCGCCTTCGGCGGCCCGAAGAACAACCGCCTCTTCATCACCGCCACCACCTCCCTCTACTCCCTGGTGATGTCCGTGACCGGCCTGCCCCGCGTCCTCTGAGGACCGCGGCCCGCCCGGCTACCGGGCGACGAACTGCGTGAGGATCGCCTGCACCTCGTAGATGTCGACACCCTTGGTGAAGGTCTTCTCGATCGGCGCCGAGCTCCCGGATATCCAGATCTTGAGCTCGGCGTCGAGATCGAAGTGGCCGGCGGTCTCCACGGAGAAGTCCGTGATGCTCCGGTAGGGCACGGAGTGGTACTCGACCTTCTTCCCCGTGAGCCCCTGCTTGTCGATGAGCACCAGCCGCCGGTCGGTGAACAGGATCGTGTCGCGGATCAGCAGATAGGCGGCATGCACCTGCTCACCCTGGCCCAGCAGCCGCGCGTAATCCCGCTGGGCCGACGCCGAGTCGATGCTGTGCGCGTTTCCGAACAGTCCCATGAGAGCCCCCGTGTCCCGGTTTCCACTTCGAACGATCTTCAAGAACCGTACGGAACCCGACCCGTAACCCGCGTCCCTCTCCAGAGCCATCTCACCCCTGACCCCCTACGGGGTACGCCCTCCCCACCAAGGAGGAGACCGGCCCCACCCGACTCCGCCGGCACATACGACAGAGGCCCCCAGGATTTCTCGTGGGGGGCCTCTGCCTTGCTGTGCACTCGGCAGGGTTCGAGCCTGCAGCCTTCTGATCCACAGCTCTACAAAGATCGGTCAGCGCCGGTCGTTCTGGCCGCCTCGCGCCCTCTGAATGCCGCCATGGATCAACGCAGACTGCTGCGGTTGCGGTACACCGTTGCTGTCGTCACTCCCCGCGAACCGCTACCTAAGGATCGCAATAAGGGCCGCAATCCCCGTAAGCAAGCCGCCCAACCCTGCTGCTAGGGAAGCGACCCCCGCTACGAATGATCTTTTTCTTGCAGTAGGCTCAGCATCAGCTGGGGTGGCATGTTCCATGCCATTCCTCCTTTGGCGCTCGTCCAGCAGCGTCAGGAGCCTCACTCGGGTCTCGGCAGACATAGCGAGTGGGGCTCCTTTTTCGTCTGAGAACGTAGCAGCGACCCTTTCGCGACCAACCACAATTCGGCTCACATCCGGTGGAGTTTTTTTCGACGGAAGCCCCGCCTATGAGCGAATTAGCGCAACGCCCTGACCTGCACTTTTCCTAGCCGGACAAATCGACCAAGGCCAACCAAGGTCTTCTCGAGGCTTTCTCGAGACCAGCTAAGGCAGCCTGGATGCGAAGTAAGACCTTCTCGAGATCACAAGAGATTCGTCCTCGAGGTAAGTGGGTGACTTGACTCGAGAATGCCCCAATTCCCCTCATTATGGGACAACCTCTCTGGCATCGTTTGGCTGGAAATAGCCTTCAGGCAAACAGCGAGCAAGGCCCGGGCGGCGCCCAGCCGCGGAGACCCCCACACAACCAGCCCGCACCCGCACGACCGGCCCCAGTCATCCCGGAGCCTGAGCGCCTCCGCCGAAAGGCACTGCAGGTGCCTTGATGGAGTAGGGCTCTCACCGCGCCTTGAGCAACTGGCGCCCGTCATGGCTCCGGCCGTGAGGCCCGTCCCCGTCGTGGGCATCCAGTAGTCGGATGGCGTAGACCTCGCCGTCCGCTCGGACCCCTCTTCGGGCGGGAGTCACTGGCTGCCGCCGTCTCGTCGGGCTTCAAGGCCGGTGAGCTAGCACGTCGATCACCAAATCCAGCGCCAGGGCAGACGCACCACGAGACCTAGACCGAGGACTCCGACGACTTCCTTCCGATGCCATACCTCTGCATCAGGCGCTCCGGATGCGCCGCGCCCAGCAGGTCGGGGACCGGAAGGCGGGCGGGGAGCTCTGGCAGGACAGCCGCGGCCTCGACTTCACGACGAAGTAGGGGACGCCGATCAAGCCGCGGAACCTGACTCCGATGTTCGCGCTGCGGGCTCGGCGCGCTGGCCTGCGGGTGGCCCTGCTCCGGAACACCCGGCACGCGTGCCGTTCGCTTCCGGTCGCGCTCAAGGTGCAGTCGACGGTGGCACAGCGCACCCTGCGGCACTCGCAGATTGCCACGACGATGGGGGTCCACGTCGAGGCGGGCGAGGGATAGGTGCGGGACGCGATCGGCAAGCTGTCTGAAGCGATGGGTGGCAGCGGCGGCTGAGGCGGTTGCTGTGCTTCGCTGCTGTACGGCCCGAAACGACAGAAGCCCCGGACTTTCGTCCGGGGCTTCTGTCCTGCTGTGCACTCGGCAGGATTCGAACCTGCAACCTTCTGATCCGTAGTCAGATGCTCTATCCGTTAAGCTACGAGTGCTTGTCCGCCGGGGTTTTGCGCCCCGTTGGCCTTGCGAGAACAACAATACATGGACCTCGCCGGGACGCGAAATCCATTAGCCAAACCACCGCTGACCTGCGGAAACGCGCTGGAAGAAGATCATCCGGTTGAGCCCGGGAGGCTCCCGCCGAAGCAGTGCGCGGCCGGCCCGCCGCGGGTCGGGGCGCTTCGCCGGGACGCTTCGGAAGTCGCACAGACGTCGGAACGCACCGAAGCCCCGGTCCGCAGGGACCGGGGCTTCGTGAAGTGCGGAGGCGGAGGGATTTGAACCCTCGATGGGGTGTAAGCCCCAAACCGCATTAGCAGTGCGGCGCCATAGACCGGACTAGGCGACGCCTCCAGCACACCCTCGCGTACGAAGGTGCGTGCAGATGATGACACAGGCGCAGGGCCCCTCACCAATCCGCTCCCACGGTACTAGGAGGGGCGGGCGGAGGGCAAAGCCTTAAACCCGCCGCAACACGCAACATCGGCGGACCGGCGTCGTTGGTCAGGCGTACGACGTACGGACGACCTGGAGTGCCCCATGCTGCGTCTCGCCGCCTTCGCCGTCACCTCCGCCCTGGCCGCCGCGGCCGCCGGACCACTGCCCCCGCTGCCCGAGCCGCTGGGCGGGCTGCTCTCGACGCCCGACCGCCTGACGATCACCATGGCCAACACCGGCAACCGGCACCTGGACCGCGAGTACCAACTCGAATGCGATCCCGTCGGCGGCAACCACCCCTCGGCGGAGCAGGCCTGCGCGAAGCTGGACCGGCTCGCCGCGGAGGGGAAGGATCCCTTCGCACCCGTCTCCAAGCGGCAGATCTGCTCCGAGCAGTACGGGGGCCCGGCCACCGCCGAGATCACCGGGACCTGGCGGGGGCGCACAGTGGACGCGCGCTTCCGCCGGACGGACGGCTGCGAGATCAGCCGCTGGAAGGAGCTGGAACCTCTGCTTCCGCCCGGGCGTTCCTGACCTGGGAGGATGCGCACGACGGGTGGTCTCCGCCACACATCGGCCACCTCGCCGCGGGACTGTGGCCTTAGACTCCTCCCGTGACATGCCGGTAGTTGTGGTCAGGGAGGAAGCTCGTCGTGAGCAGCAGGCCATCCCGAGGCGCTGCTCGCCTCGCAGCAATACTCGACGCTCTTCCGGACGCGCTGTTGCTCGTCAACGCCAACGGCACTGTCGTCAACGCCAATTCGATCGCCCTCGAGGTCATGGAGAGCCCGGGCACCGGGCTCGTCGGCCGCGGCGTGCTCGACCTCCTGCCCGAGTTCGACTCCAAGCTGATCCCCGGCTCCATGCGCCGGCCCGGCGAGGACGAAGGCGGCCGGGCCACGCCCAAGCGGATGATCGCGCGCCGCACCGACGGCACCGAGTTCCCCGTCGAGGTCACCAGCGCCCACCTGGACGGGCGCGACGCCTACCGCGAGCCCCAGGCCTACACCGGTGACGAGCTGCTGATGCTCGTCGTACGGGACCTCTCGCAGACCGTGGACACCGAGGCCGAGCTGGCCCGCTCCCAGCGGCAGACCGAGATGATCCTGCGGGCCGCCGCGGAGGGCGTCGTCGGCACCGACACCGACGGACGGGTGGTGCTGGTCAATCCGGCCGCCGCCCAGATCCTCGGCTACCGCGCCACCGACCTCGGCAACCGCGAACTGCACGGGCTGGTCCTTCACTCGCGCGCCGACGGCTCGCCGTTCCCGTTCGAGGAGTCACCGCTCGCCGACACCCTGCGCAGCGGACGCAAGCACCGCGTGCGCGGCCAGGTCCTGTGGAACAAGGCCGGGCAGCCGGTCGCCGTCGACCTCACCACCTCGCCCGTGCGGGACGGGGAGCAGCTCGTCGGCGCCGTCATGACCTTCACCGACCGGCGGCCCTATGACGCCCTCGCCGCGCGCCACGCGCAATTGCTGGCCGTCCTCGGCGAGTCCCTGCGCGGACCGCTGGACGAGCTGCGCGGGGAGCTGGCGACGCTGGCCGCCGACGACGCCGGGCAGCTGTGGCCCGAGGCCAACCAGCTGCTGCACCACCTGGCCGCCGGGTACTCGCGGATGACCACGCTGCTGGACAACGTGCTCGGCTTCCAGCGCCTGGACTCCGGGAGCGACCGGCTCAAGAAGAAGAAAGTCCTGATCAACGGTGTGGTCACGGCGGGCGTCGACGGGGCCGTCGAGCTGATCGGCCCGGGCCGCGCGCAGTTCGCCGTCCACGCGCCGACGATCGAGGCCGAGGTCGACGCGGACCGGATCGCGATCGCTCTCGCGCACCTGGTCGCGGACGTCGCCGGGGTGGACGCCACCGGCAAGACGCGTCAGGGCAGCGGGTACAGCGACTCGACGATCGTGGTGGCCGCCGCGCAGCGCGGTGACGTCGTACGGATCGAGGTGCGCGGGCCGTACGAGGGCGGGAACCCGGTCCACGAGCCGATCGTACGAGGCATCGTGGCCGCGCACGGAGGCGTGCTGCAGACGGTGGAGGTTCCGGGCGCGCCCGGCGGCGCGTACGTGCTGGAACTGCCGCTGGGCGCGGGCGCGGGGACGGTCACCCTGCCCGAGCCGGCGGAGGAGCCCCCGGCCGACACGGCCCCCGCGGGCCGGGTCTCCGGAGGACGGCGGGCCCGTCGCGGGGTGGACGCGTTCCTGGAGGACGAGGCCGGCGGTCCCGGCGCGCCCGGCGCCGAGAAGGCCGCCGAGGGCGGCGCCGCGCTGGCGCTGCCGTCCGGGCGGCGGCGGGCCGGTGAGGCCGCGGCCGAGACGGGTCCGGAGCTCGCGCAGTCCCCGGTGAACCCGGCGGGGCTCGGGACCGGTCGGCGCCGTGGCCGCGCCGGTGACGGCAGCGGCGAAGGAGGCCCGGGGCAGCCCGTGCCCCCGCAGGGCACCGCCATGCCCGCGCTGCCGCCCGTTCCGACCGTGCCCCCGGTGCCGCTGATGGAGCATCCCGCCGGGCGGCGCCGCGCGCTGGGTGCGGCCGGTCCGGCGCAGCCCGGCGGTCCGGTGCCGGCGACCGGGCTCGGGCCGGCGCCCGCTCCCGCCCAGGTTCCGGCGCGGCCCATCGCTCCCGAGGGCGGCTTCGCGCTGCCCGCCGGTCCGACCCCCGCGGCCCCGGCTCCGGCTGCGGCTCCGGCTCCGCAGGATTCCGTGGTGGCCGGCTCGGCCCCCGTTCCCGTCGAGGCCGACGCCGAGGCCCCCGGTGGGCGGCGTGGGCGTCGCGTGCTCGGCGCCCCCGGTACTCCCGAGGACGAAGCCCCCGCAGCACCGTCGGCCGCGGCCGAGGGGGACCCCGTACATCCCACCGGGCGGCGGCGGGCGCTGGCGAACGCGCCGGCCTGGCCGGTTCCGGCGGCCAGGACCGCTCCGGAGGACGCCGAGGCGGCCACCGGCCAGGTCTCGGTGCCCGGGGCCCGGCAGCCGCAGGAGGCCCCGGCGGAGGGCCAGGCCGCGCAGCCGATCAGCGTGCGCGCCCTCGGCACCCTCGGGCAGGGCATCTCCGTGGACCCGACCGGTTCGGGTTCCGGCCGCCGCCGCCGGCTCTCCGAGCCCGCTCCACAGGGACGGGCCTTCGCGATAGGAGCCCCCGAGGCGGGCTCCGCCGAGGGTCCGGAGCCGCTGGACGGTCCCGGCGGCGCCGTCGAGGTGGTCAACCGTCCCGTGCCACGGCCCGTCGACGACGAACTGCCTCCGGAGCCGCTGGACAACCCGCGCCGGCTGCTGGTGTGGCCCGCGCCGGACGTGCAGACGCAGCAGGCGCTCAGCGACCGCGGCTACCGGCCGGTGATCGTGCACTCCCGCGAGGAGGTGGACGCGCAGATCGCGGCGTTCCCCGCCGCGCTGTTCGTGGATCCGCTGACCGGGCCGATCACCCGGACCGCCCTGCAGTCCCTGCGCCAGGCCGCGGTGGCCGCCGAGGTGCCCGTACTGGTCACGGCCGGGCTGGGGCACGCCACGCGCGAGGCGGCGTACGGCGCCGATCCGGCCGTCCTGCTGAAGGCGCTCGCACCGCGCGACAGCGAGCAGCACCCCTCCCGGGTCCTGCTGATCGAGGAGCACGACGCGATCGCGACCGCCCTGACCGCAGCGCTGGAGCGGCGCGGCCTCCAGGTCGCTCGGGCGGGCGCCGACACCGACGCCGTGGAGCTGGCGACGCGGATACGGCCCAACCTGGTCGTCATGGACCTGATGCAGGTGCGCCGCCGGCGGGCCGGGATCGTGGACTGGCTGCGTGCCAACGGGCAGCTGAACCACACCCCGCTGGTCGTCTACACGACGGCCGGCATCGAGCCGTCCGACCTGCCGAGGCTGGCGTCCGGCGAGAGCGTGCTCTTCCTCGCCGAACGGGCCACGACGGCGGACGTACAGGGCCGCATCGTGGACCTGCTGGCAAAGATCGGCACCAACTAGCCATCCTGGCCCGATGGCCCTCACCCACACGACCGAGCACACCGTCCCCGCCGACAACGGGGAGGTGAACCTGCTCATCGCGCGGCAGGTGGAGCCGGGACACGAGGAGACCTTCGAGGCCTGGGCCCACGGGATCCTGGAGACGGCCGCGGGCTTCCCGGACCACCTCGGGTACGGGCTCTTCCGCCCGGCGGCGGAGGGCGGGCCGTGGTTCCTGGTCCACCGCTTCCGCAACCAGGCGGCGTTCCAGCGCTGGCAGGACTCCCCGGAGCGGGCGGAGTGGTTCTCGAACTGCCTCGGGCACCACCACACGGAGATAGCCCGCCGTGAACTGCACGGCATGGAGACGTGGTTCGCCAGGCCGGGTACGACCCGGCCCGCGCCGCCGCGGTGGAAGATGGCGATCAGCTCGGGGCTGGCCATCTTCCCGATCTCGCTCGCCGGCAACGCGGTGCTCGGGCCGTACCTGGTGGATCTGCACTTCGTGCTGCGGACGGCGGCCTTCGCCGCCGTCTTCAGCACCCTGATGACCTACGTGGCCATGCCCGCCGTCAGCAAGCTGCTGCGGCCATGGCTCACCAAGGGCTGAGGGAGGTGAGGGCAGGGCGCGGTCAGTCCAGCTTCGTGACGTCCAGCGCGCCGTCCGCGTACTGCTTGCGGATCACCTTCTTGTCGAACTTGCCGACGCTGGTCTTCGGAACCGACTCGATGATCGTCCAGCGCTCGGGCAGCTGCCACTTGGCGATGGACTGGCTGAGGAACGCGCGCAGCCCCGCGTAGTCGACGGTCGCGCCCTCCTTGAGGACGACGGTGGCCAGCGGGCGCTCGCCCCACTTGTCGTCGGGGACCGCCACGACCGCGGCCTCGGCGACCTCGGGGTGGGCCATCAGCGCGTTCTCCAGCTCGACACTGGAGATCCACTCGCCGCCGGACTTGATGACGTCCTTGGCCCGGTCGGTGAGCGTGAGGTAGCCGTCGGGGCTGATGATGCCGACGTCGCCGGTCTTGAGCCAGCCGTCCGCGCTGAACTTGTCCTCGGGGCGGAGAGGTTCGCCGGACGCCCCGCCGTAGTAGGAGCCCGCGATCCAGGTGCCGCGCACCTCCAGCTCGCCCGCCGATTCACCGTCCCAGGGCAGGATGCCGCCGCCGGGTCCGACCAGGCGGGCCTCGACACCCGCCGGGAAGCGGCCCTGCGTGATCCGGTAGGGCCACTCCTCCTCGGCGCTGAGCCCGGACGGCGGGTGGGCCATCGTGCCCAGCGGGGAGGTCTCGGTCATGCCCCAGGCGTGGCAGAGGCGGACGCCGAGCTTGTCGTAGGCCTCCATCAGGGCGGGCGGACAGGCCGAGCCGCCGATGGTGACCTGCTTCATCGAGCTCAGGTCGCGGGGACGGGCGGTGACCTCGGCGAGGAGGCCCTGCCAGATGGTGGGGACGGCCGCGGCGTGCGTCGGCTTCTCGCGCTCGATCATCTCGGCGAGCGGGGCGGGCTGGAGGAACCGGTCCGGCATCAGCATGTTGATACCGGTCATGAAGGTGGCGTGCGGCAGTCCCCAGGCGTTCACGTGGAACTGCGGGACCACGACGAGGGTGGTGTCCTTGTCGGTCAGGCCCATCGACTCGGCCATGTTGACCTGCATGGAGTGCAGGTAGATCGAGCGGTGCGAGTAGACGACGCCCTTCGGGTCCCCGGTGGTGCCGGAGGTGTAACACATGGCCGCCGCCTGGCGTTCGTCCAGCTCGGGCCAGTCGTACGTGTCGGGGCGGCCCGCGAGCAGCTCCTCGTACTCGTGCACGCGTACGTCCAGGCCCGCGAGCGCGGAGCGGTCGCCGACGCCCGAGACGACGACGTGCTCGATGGTCGGCAGGTGCGGCAGCAGCGGCACCAGCAGGGGCAGCAGGGTGCCGTCGACCAGCACGACCCGGTCGGCGGCGTGGTTGACGATGAAGACCAGCTGCTCGGGAGGGAGCCGCAGGTTGAGGGTGTGCAGGACCGCGCCCATGGACGGGATCGCGAAGTATGCCTCGATGTGATTGGAGTTGTTCCACATGAGGGTCGCGACACGATCGTCCCGCTGCACACCGAGCTCGTCGCGCAGGGCGTTCGCGAGGCGGGTGGCGCGGGTACCGATCTCGGCGAAGCTGCGGCGGTGCGGCTCAGCCTCCCCGGTCCAGGTCGTGACCTGGGACTTCCCGTGGATCGTCATCCCGTGCTGGAGTATGCGGGTGACGAGGAGTGGTACGTCCTGCATGGTGCTCAGCAAAGCGTCCTCCCGGTGAGCGCTGCGGCGCCGCGGCGGCTACGGATGCTGCCGATTCTGCGCACGTACCGGTCGGCATGTCACTACCCGGGAGTACAACCCGCGCTGTGTTTCACGTGAAACATCGTGCGGCTCACCTGACCGGCGTGAGCTCCGGATCATCGCGGAGCTTGCCCAGCGCGCGGGAGACGGCGCTCTTGACCGTGCCCACCGAGACGCCCAGCAGTTCGGCGGTCTGCACCTCGCTGAGGTCCTCGTAGTAGCGCAGGACGACCATGGCCCGCTGCCGGTCGGGCAGCCGGGTCACCGCGCGCCACATCGCGTCGCGCAGGGCCTGCGCCTCCGCGGGGTCGGCGGCCGGGACCTCCTCGGTCTCCGGTAGCTCCTCGCAGGCGAACTCGTCGACCTTGCGCTTGCGCCACTGCGAGGTGCGCGTGTTGACGAGGGCGCGCCGGACGTAGCCGTCGAGGGCGCGGTGGTCCTCGATGCGGTCCCAGGCCATGTACGTCTTCGCGAGGGCCGTCTGGAGCAGGTCCTCGGCATCGCACGGGTTGGCGGTGAGGGAGCGCGCGGTGCGCATCAGGACCGTACCGCGGGTCCGGACGTACGCCGAGAACGACGGGTACGGCGTCGGCTGCGAGGCGAGCGTGCACACAGGCGTGGTCATGGCTCCACGCTAGGAGCGCCCGCCCGCCGTGGGATCGGCCGCAAGTGCCGAAGGGGGATCCGCCTCAGGTTGTAGGAGTAGGGCAAACCACACCCCCTGAAGGTGGAGGAGGCGGGGCCCGGGTGGGACGGAGGTCTCAGCCGTCGGCTCCGAGGATCAGCCCGGAGGTCGGCACGCCGGTACCGGCCGTGACGAGTACGCGCTCCGCCCCCGCGACCTGGTTGACGGAGCTGCCGCGCAGCTGGCGGACGGCCTCGGCGATCCCGTTCATGCCGTGCAGGTACGCCTCGCCCAGCTGGCCGCCGTGGGTGTTGAGCGGCAGTGCGTCCGCGGCCACGAAATCACCCGCCTCGCCCGGCGCGCAGAAGCCGAACTCCTCCAGCTGCATGAGCACGAAGGGGGTGAAGTGGTCGTAGAGGATGCCGACGTCGATGTCCGAGGGCCTCAGGCCGCTGGTCCGCCACAGCTGGCGGGCGACCACGTCCATCTCGGGCAGCCCGGTGAGGTCGTCGCGGTAGAAGGAGGTCATGGCCTCCTGGCGGCGCCCGGCGCCCTGGGCGGCCGCGGTGATCACGGCGGGCGCGTTCCGCAGGTCGCGTGCCCGCTCGACCGTGGTGACGACGAGGGCCTGGCCGCCGTCGGTCTCCTGGCAGCAGTCCAGCAGCCGCAGCGGCTCCACGATCCAGCGCGAGGCGGCGTGGTCGGCGAGGGTGATGGGCTTGCCGTGGAAGTACGCGGCGGGGTTGTTCGCGGCGTGCCGGCGGTCGGTGACCGCGACGTGCCCGAAGGCCTCGGGGGTGAGGTTGTACGTGTGCAGGTAGCGCTGGGCCGTCATGGCCACCCAAGAGGCGGGGGTGAGCAGCCCCCAGGGCAGCGACCAGCCGAGCGCCGCACCCTCGGCGGAGGGCTCGCGCTGCTGGACGCCAGAGCCGAAGCGGCGGCCGGAGCGCTCGTTGAAGGCGCGGTAGCAGACGACGACCTCGGCGACCCCGGTGGCGACGGCGAGGGCGGCCTGCTGGACGGTGGCGCAGGCCGCGCCGCCGCCGTAGTGGATACGGGAGAAGAAGGAGAGGTCCCCGACGCCGGCCGCCTGGGCGACGGTGATCTCGGGGCTGGTGTCCATCGTGAAGGTGACCATGCCGTCGACGTCGGCGGGGGTGAGTCCGGCGTCGTCGAGGGCGGCGTGGACGGCCTCGACGGCGAGCTTGAGCTCGCTGCGGCCGGAGTCCTTGGAGAACTCGGTGGCGCCGATCCCGGCGATGGCGGCGCGGCCGCCGAGTTCGTCGCGCCTGCGGACGCTCATGCCGGCACCTCCGCGGTGACCGTGCCCGTGACGTGGTGGCCGATGCCGTTGGCGCCGACCACGCGGATCTCGACCGTGGTCCCGGCCACGGCGGTGACGGTGCCGGTGAAGGTCACCGTGTTGCCCGGGTAGTTCGGGGCGCCCAGCCGGATCGCCACCTTGCGCAGCACGGCGTGCGGCCCGAGGTGGTCGGTGACGTAGCGGCCGACCAGGCCGTTCGTCGTCAGGATGTTCATGAAGATGTCCGGTGAGCCCTTCTCGCGCGCCAGCGCCGCGTCGTGGTGCACGTCCTGGTAGTCACGGGAGGCGATCGCACCCGCCACGATGAGCGTGCGGGTGACCGGGACCTCCAGCGGCGGCAGTGCGTCGCCGACCTTCATGCGTGTTCCCCCTCGGCTATCGAAGCTCCCAGCTCGGCCAGCAGTTCGCTGCCGCAGCCCAGATACGCGTCCAGCTGGCGGCCCCACAGGAAGTGCCGGTGGACGGGGTGGTCCAGATCGGCGCCCATGCCGCCGTGCAGGTGCTGGCCCGCGTGCACGACCCGCTTCCCCGCCTCCGAGGCCCACCAGGCCGCGGTCAGGGCGTGGTCGCGTGCCGGAAGCCCCCCGTCGATGCGCCAGGCCGCCTCGTACGCGGTGACCCGGATCGCCTCGGTGTCCATGTACGCGTCGGCCGCGCGCAGCATGACCCCCTGGTTGGTGGAGAGCGGCCTGCCGAACTGCTCGCGGGTCGAGGTGTACTCCACCGCCCGGGCGAGCGAGCCCGCGCAGACACCCGCCTGCAGCCCGGCGAAGGCGGTGCGGGCAGCGGCCAGGACCTCGTCGTAGGCCCCTGCTCCACCGAGCCGTTCCGCCTCGGCGCCGGTCAGGGTCAGCCGTCCCGCCGACCAGGGGGCGGTGGTCTCCACCGGCGAGGTCCGTACGCCGGGCGCGTCCGTCCGTACGAGCCACAGCACCCGGTCGGCGTCCGGGACCAGCACGTGCGTGGCCTCGCGCAGCCAGGGCACGGCGGGGGCGGTCCCGGTGAGCCGGCCGTCCTGCGCGGTGATCCGGCCGCGTGCCGGGAAGGCACCGGTGGCCACCGCCCCGCCGCTCTCCAGCGCGGGCAGCAGCCGGGCACGCTGCTCGGCGCTGCCGTGCGCCGCCAGCGGGAGCATCCCGTACACACAGGTGGCGGCGTACGGGACCTGTGCGGTGGTGCGGCCCTGTTCCTCCAGCAGCAGGACCAGTCCGAGCAGGCCGACGTCATGGACGGCGGCGATCAGCCCGGAGGCGGTGAGGGCCTTCCACAGCTCGGCGTCGCTGCCGGTGCCGGCGGCGGCGAGGCGTTCGTGGGTGGCGAGGTCGCGGAAGATCCGGGCGGCGAGGCCGGCGGCGGCTGCCTGCTCCTCGGTGGGGTGGAAGTCCATCAGCCCTCGCTCCCGCGGAAGACGGGCAGTTCGAGGTCGTCGTCGACGCGCAGGAACTCCAGCCGGACGGGCAGCCCGATGCGCACCTTGTCGTAGGGGACGCCGGTGATGTTGCTGACCATCCGGACCCCTTCGGCGAGTTCGACGAGCGCCACGGCGTACGGGCCCCCCGCGCCGGCGGGATCTTCGTGCGCGGTGAAAGCAGGGAAGGGCGGGTGGTGCATGACGACGTAGCTGAACACCGTGCCGGCGCCGGAGGCCTCGACCGTGTCCCAGTCGGGGGAGGCGCAGGCGTTGCACCCGGGGAGCCAGGGGAATCGCAGGGTGGCGCAGGCAGTGCAGCGCTGGACCAGCAGCTTGTGGTCCCGGACCCCGGCCCAGAATCCCTCGTTGTCACGGTTGATCACCGGACGGGGGCGCTGGGCCTTGGGCTTCTGCTCCCGCGCCCTGGCGGCCGGCGCGTACTTGAGGATCCGGAAGCGGTGGGTGCCGGCGAGCTCGCCGTCCGCGTGGACGTCCATGCGGGTGGTGACGAAGTGGCCGGTGCCCAGCTTGGTCGTCTTGCGCGGCGACACGGACTCGATGACGGCGTCGAACGTGATCGCGTCGCCGGGGCGCAGCGGGCGCAGGTACTCCTGCTCGCAGTCGGTGGCGACGACGGAGGTGAAGCCCGCGGCGTCGAGCAGCGCGAGGAGCTCGTCGTAGGCGGAGGAGCGGTCCGTGTGGCCGGAGAGGCCGCCCATCGTCCAGGCCTGGAGCATCGTGGGCGGAGCGATGGCGTCCGGGCCGGTGTAGGCGGGGTTGGCGTCGCCCATCGCCTCGCACCAGTGGCGGATCATCGGCTGGTTGACCACGTCCCTGCCCCGGCCCGCGGTGGCGGCGGGCTGCCCCTCGAAGGCCGTGACCAGGGCGTGGAACCGGCCCGCCTCATCCGCTGCGCCGGCACCGTCTGCCGTCATCGCTTCCTTCCCTTCATGCCGAGCCGCATCATGGCGACGATCTCCCGCTGGACCTCACTGACCCCGCCGCCGAAGGTGTTGATCTGGGCGGCCCGGTTCATCCGTTCCAGCTCGCCGCCCGCGAAGGCCGCGGGCCCCCGGATGAGGGCCTCCTCGCCCACCACCTCCTGGCACATCCGGTACACCTCGACGGTCGATTCGGTGCCGAGGAACTTCACGCCGCTCGCGTCGCCGGGGGCCAGGGTGCCGCCGCCCACGTCCTGGACGAGGCGCCAGTTCAGGAGGCGTACGGCGGCCAGCCGGGCGTGCGCCTCGGCGAGGCGGGACCGCACCCAGGGCAGGTCGGCGGGGCGGTCGCCGGTGACCGGGTCGGGGGTGCGGGCGTGGGCGAGGGCCGCCTCGAAGAAGTCCTCGGCCTGCATGCCGATGGCGGCGAGGGCCACGCGCTCGTGGTTGAGCTGGTTGGTGATCAGGCCCCAGCCGCCGTGCTCGGGGCCGACGAGGTTGCCGGCGGGCACGCGCACGGAGTCGTAGTACGTCGCCGTGGTCGTGAGCCCGCCGACGGTGTCGATCGGGGTCCAGGAGAAGCCGGGGGCGTCGGTGGGGACCAGGATGATCGAGATGCCCTTGTGTTTGGGGGCCGCGGGGTCGGTGCGGCAGGCGAGCCAGATCCAGTCCGCGTGCTGGGCGTTGGAGGTGAAGATCTTCTGTCCGTCGATGACCCAGTCACCGGCGTTCTTCCCGGCCTCGGCGTCCTGCCCCGCCTCGGGGTCCTGCCCGGCCTCGGGGTCCTGCCCGGCCTCGGCGACGCCGTCGCGGACGGCACGGGTGCGCAGGGCGGCGAGGTCGGTGCCGGCCTCGGGCTCGGAGTAGCCGATGGCGAAGACGATCTCGCCCTTGAGGATCCGGGGCAGGAAGTAGTCCTTCTGCTCCTGGGTCCCGTACTTCATCAGGGTCGGGCCGACGGTGTTGAGCGTGACCATGGAGACGGGGGCGCCGGCCCGGTAGGCCTCGTCGAAGAAGACGAACTGCTCGTCGGGGCCGCGCCCTTGGCCGCCGTACTCGACGGGCCAGCCGAGGCCGAGCAGTTCGTCGTCGCCGATGCGGCGCAGCAGTTCGCGCTGGTGGGCCGGATCTTCGGGGACCCCGTCCGGCAGCAGGTCCTGGAAGTACTCCCGCAGTTCGGCACGCAGCCGCAACTGGCCTTCGGTCGGGGCGAGGTGCACGGCGCTGGCCTCCCGGCATCACATCATCACGTGAACCTGACTGTCCGTCAGATTCACCCGTGGTGTCAAGGTCGGGGAGGGGGTGGGCGGGCCTGGGCGACGCCTGGCGGGCATGCGGGAGGGCGCCCGCGCTACCGGACCCCAGCCGGTCCGGTCGCACAGGCGCCCTCTTCAGTCGGAGCGGCTCAGGCCGCGGCTACCACCACGGGTGGAAGTTGACGGCGACGTTCGAGTTGGACTGGTCGATCGCGGTGAGGGCGGAGCCGTTGACCTGCGCGGTGTTGTTCTGGTTGGAGGCGCCGGAGCCGGTCGCCACCTGCTGCGACGTGGACGAGTTGCCGTTGTTGTTGCCGCCCACGCCGCTGCCGATGATGCTGGCGACGCTCGCATTCGATCCGTCGTTCGCGAAGGAGCCGTTGTCGGCCGAGGCCACCCCGCCGAACAGGGCGACGGCGAGGGGGAGCGCGGCGACAGCGGCGACGACGCGGGCGGTACGGATGCTTGCCATGTCTGAATCCTCCAGAAAAGCGAAGTGGGGCTTGCTCCAAGGCAGTTGGCCGACCGCCTCGGTCGTTCTGCGTACTGACGACGTCGCGACATCAGAGTTGCCCACCGAATCCCCGGCGAACCACCCCGGAGTCTGCGATTCCCCCGCAAGCATGACCAACATCGGATAAACCCGATTCGCGCCCCCGGCGCCCCAGATCAGCACTCCGGAATCCCCTGAAACGCCTGCCCCACAAGGGACGAAGCGTTCCACCAGACCACCGTGTCCCGGACATGCCGAAAAGGGCCGCGTCGTCCGGGAACCCCACCGTCTCCCGGGCCTGCGGCCCTGCAATGCCAAGCTTTGCGCCCCCTGTGCGCCCCCGGCGTCCGCCGGGGCAACCCATCCGTGCCCCGCTCCGGGGCACACCACGTGGCGCGATCCTCGGTCACATGCGACCGGGCTCCAGCGCCAGTTCCACGTCCCGTCCCAGCGGCAGCGCGTACGCCTACGCGGCGAGCGCGAGCACTTCCCGGGCGGCTCCGGCGGCGGTTCCGGCCGGCGCGCAGACGGGGGCACCTGCGGGGGCACCGGCGGGGGCACCGGCCTGGGTCGGGATTCGGACAGCGGTTCCCGGTCCGGCGCCCATGGCCGCGGCGGTGGTCGATCGACGGACGGACGGGGTCTTGCCGTGCGCCTCGGCGCGGATCCGCTGCTTGATGGTCGGCGGCAGCGATCCGCCCCGCATCATCGCCCGCCAGGTTCGCCGGGCCGCGAAGGCCGGACGGCGCACCGCGGCGACCGGGGCGGCGGGAGCGGCCGGGGCCGTGACGGAGGCGGTGGCCGCAGCGGCTTTCCCACCGAGACCGAGAGAGGTGAGGAGAGCCACGAGGGCGGCGAGGACGGAGGTCCAGATCGAGGAGAGGGTGCTGCGCTGAGCCATGACGGGTGCCTCGTTTCGAGATGTTCCGACGGGCGGATCTGAATACATTCGTCATGATGTGCCCGCAACCGCACAGCACCCACGACGCGCGCCGATCTTCCGACAAACACCACTCGGAAGGCCCAGCCGCAGGAGTCGTCTCCGACGGCGAGCACGCCATTGCGAGGCACCTGGAACCCGCTGACCTGCACCTTCGCCCCACGTCAGGCCGGGGGCCCGCAGCGGCACGCACACGCCGCGTCGGCAAGTCGGACATCGCGTCACGCGCCTTCACCCCGGCGGGGAACGCTTTCGGCCAATGGGGACGGGTGTCTTTGCCTTGTCGGCCCACAATGGGCCCAGAGCCGTGGGCGCTCGTCGCGCACGAGGGAGAGGGATGTGCCGGTGGTCGCAAGCGCGGGCATGACCGGCCGGGGAGTCGAGATGACCCGGATGGGTGATCGGTGGCGGGTGACCCGGCCGTGGCCTCCCCAGTTGCGCCCGTTCGTGCACAGCTATGCCGGCTACTGGGAGGCGGCGGCCTCGCCCTACCGGGTCCGGCTGGTGCCCACGGGGCGAGCCGTCGTGGTGATCAACCTCGGTGAGCCATTCGCCCAGGTCAGGCGGCTGGGGGAGGCGAGCCCGAGCAGCCAGGTGACCGGCTCGCTGATCGCGGGTCTGGAAGACGGGCCCCGGGTGTGCGACCACCCTGGCGGCCAGGAGGCGATTCGGCTCGAGCTGACTCCCCTGGGCGCCTTTCGGCTGTTCGCCGTGCCGATGAGCGAGTTGACCAACAGGGTGGTCGAGCTCTGCAACGTCCTCGGCCCCGAGACCGGTGTGCTGGTGGAGCAACTGGCGGCCACCAGCGACTGGGGAGCCCGGTTCGACCTGCTGGACCTCGCGCTGTCGGTCCGGCTCGAGCGCGGCCCGGATCCCTCGCCCGAGGTACGCCATGCCTGGCGGCTGCTGTCGCGGGCCGGCGGGGCGATCCCGGTCGGCCGGATCGCGGCCGAGGTCGGCTGGAGCCAGGGCTACCTGATCCGCCGGTTCACCGAACAGATCGGCCTGACACCCAAGACCTCCGCGCGGGTGCTGCGCTTCCATCGGGCGATGCGGCTGCTCACCCGGGAGGGAGCAGATCTCGCCGAAGTGACCGCCGCCTGCGGCTTCTACGACCAGGCCCACCTCAACCGCGAGTTCCGCGCCCTGGCCGGGACCACCCCGGGCCGGCTGGCCGTCGCCCGCCTCGCGGAGGGAGCCGTCCCCTTGTAAGGGGCGAGGTCAAATTTGTCCAAGCCAGCCCGGGCTGCGCGTCGATAGTGTCCCCCTTCGTAGTTGCCCAGAGGGGGAGTACTCGATGGAAGACCTGCTGCGCATTCTGGTATCCGGCGCGATCACCGGCGGCTTGATCGGTTTGGCGGGAGCCTTCGGCGCTCGCAGGCGCAGGCGGCGGGCGGGCGGCGGCACCAACGGCCGCTGACGCCCGGCTCGCGGCCCGTGCCGGCCGACTGCCTCTTGGCCCCACATGCACCGGTCAGCGACGGGAAACGGGGGATCCCGGCGCTGACCGGTGAACGCAGAGGGCGGGTCCCCGTATCGGGGACCCGCCCTTTGATCGTCATCCCGCTGGTGTCGACGATCCGGACGGTCAGGACGTCGCGTGCGCGCGATGTCCCCGGCGTGCTTGCCGTGCACGGCTCTGACCAGGTACGCAGCGCCGAGCAGGATGAGTAGGCGAACTCAGGTGGCGGTCCTCGGCAGCTTCGAGACTGGGCGCAGGTCGAACGAAGCGGAACGGAACGGGGAACGTCATGGTGCGGCGCTGGTCGAAGCCTGAGATGTGGGTGCCCGGTGGATACCTGGCCCTGGTGGTCGCGATGCTGGTCTACGTCGCGGTCGTCAGCCGGACGGGCGACATCGGGTTCTTCGGAGTCTGGCCGATCCTCGCCACCGCGCCGGTCAGCCTCCTGCTGCTGAGCACCTTCGGACCCGCGGCGGACGCCCCGGACGGGTCGGCCCCGGTCGACGGGCCAATCTACGAAGGCTCGCAGCCGCCTCCCGAACCGCTGCCCACGGAGTTCCTGCCGGAGTCCGCCCCGCGCCCCTCGGACTGGGTGGCACCGGACACATCCATCGACACCAAGCTCGACATGTGGTCCGAATTCGGCTTCTACGGCGCGGTCCTGGTCAGCGCCCTGGTCAACGCCGCGGCGATCTGGGCCCTGCTCCGCTGCGTGGCGCGGCGGCGTGACGCCAGGAGTTCAAGGTGAGACAGGATGAGCAGAGAGGGCGGGCACCCGGTTCGGGTACCCGCCCTCTGACCTGCTACTTCTCTGACCTGCAAGCGGTGGGTGTGGGATTTGAACCCACGGTGACTCGCGCCACGACGGTTTTCAAGACCGTTCCCTTAGGCCGCTCGGGCAACCCACCTGGCCGGTACAGAGTACCGGCCAGGTGGGGATGACGGGGCCGCTGAGGGTCAGGCGGTCTGGGCCTTGTCGTAGGCCGCCTTCGCCTCGTTGCCGAAGTAGGGGCCGTACATCCGGTTCGGCAGGAAGGTGTAGCCGAAGCTGTTCACCGAGACCTGGGTGCCCAGGCCGGTGGTCTCGTTGAAGTCCTGGAACCAGGGGCCGCCGCTGGAGCCGCCGGTCATGTTGCAGGCCAGGCTGTGGTCCTTGGTGAGCAGGAAGTCCTTGCCGCTGTTGCCGCTGCAGTAGACGAGCTTCGTGCCGTCGTACGGGGCCGCCGCGGGGAAGCCGAAGGAGTACATCCTCTTGTTGTAGCCGCCGTTGAAGAGGATGCCCTGGGCGCCGACGGCCTGGCTCAGGGTCTGCCCGTTCAGCGGGGCGACGACGGCGAGGCCGACGTCCATGTTCATGTCCTCGCTGGCGGCCCACTGGTCGGTGGCGAAGGTCTTGGTGGCCGACCACTGGCCGTAGGGCGCGTTGCCGTTGTTGTAGGCCGGTACGAAGACCCAGTTGGTGTGCCAGGCGCCCTGGTACTTCACGCAGTGGCCGGCCGTCATGACCGTGCTGCCGTTGGCGCTGGTGACCGAGTCGCCCGAGCAGGAGGCGGTCCGGTTTCCCATGGTGAAGAAGACCCGGCCCGAGGTCTTCACCACCGCTCCGGCGCCCGTCCAGGCGCCGCCCGGCTGCGGGAACGCGGTGGGGGACGCGGAGGCAACCGTCGGGGCGATGCGGGTCGGGGCGGCCGAGGTGGCGACCGGCGTACGGGCGGCGCCGGGGGCTGCCGTGATGTCGAGCGGGGTGGCGCTCCGCATCCGCTCGGCGGTCCAGAAACCCTGGGTGTGCTGCTGCCGGAAGGACGCGGGAGTGTCCGACGCGGCCGAGGGGGAGGCCGAGGTCAGTACACCCGCGATCAGGGCGCCTGCCGACAAGAGGACGGATGCGGCGATGCGATGACGATTCACGCATGACTCCTTCTGCCGTGCCCGGTCCGGTCCTGTCGGTCGGACCCGGGCAGGGTGGGGGTGAAGAACGGTCGGTGCGGATCGGCGGTGCGGGTTGTGCGGTGCGTGCCGTGCGGTGTGCGCCGGGCGGTGAGTGATGGACAGTGAGTGCCTGGGACTTGCCCGGCAGAGTGGCACGGCCGCGCACCATTGTCAGCGGGCAGTCAGAACGTTCGGTCGGTTCCGGCCATGAAATGGCCAACTCCCTCCCCTCGCTGCCGTCATGCGGTGAGCAGCACGCCCGCGTACGAGGCCCCCGCGACCACCACCCAGGCCCCCAGCCCGAGCACCGCGGCCCGTCCGCCGGTCCGGGCCAAGGTCGGCAGGTGCACCGCGCTGCCCAGACCGAACAGGGCAGCCGCGAGCAGGGCCTCCTGCGCGGTGTGCGCCCATTCCAGTGCCACGTCGGGCAGGGCTCCCGTGGCACGCAGGGCCGCCGCGGCCAGGAAACCGGCCACGAACAGCGGCACCGGGGCCGGCCGGCGGCCCGATGCCGTGCGCACCCCGCGCCGCCGGGCCCGTACGGAGAAGGCGACGGCCGCCACCAGCGGGGCGAGCAGCGCCACCCGCATCAGCTTGACCAGCACCGCTTCGCCGAGGGCCCCCGGGCCTGCGGTCTGCGCGGTGGCCACCACCTGGCCGACGTCGTGGACGCTCGCGCCGACCCACCGCCCGAAGGCGAGGTCGGAGAGCGCCAGGGGGTCTTGCAGAAGGGGAAGCACCGCGATCGCGAGCGTCCCGCACAGGGTCACCAGCGCCACCGAGGCGGCCACGTCCTCCTCGTCACTGCCGGAAACCTCGCTCACCGCGCCGATCGCCGAGGCCCCGCAGATCGAGTACCCGGTGGCGATCAACAGCGGTTGGTCGCCCGGGAGTCGGAGGCGTCGCCCCAGCCAGAGGGTGCCGAAGAAGGTGGCCGCGACGACCCCGGCCACCATGGCCACGGTCGCCCAGCCGAGCCGGAGGACCTGGTCCAGCCCCAGGCCGAGGCCCAGCAGGACGATGCCGATCCGCATCAGCCGCCGCCCCGCGAGCGAGAGGCCCGGACGGGCGGTTCCCCGTACGTAGGTCCGCAGACCGGGAAGGTGCGCCACGGCGATGCCCAGGACCACCGACGCGGTCAGCATGGGGACGGCGGGCACCACCCGGTGGATGCACCAGGCCGCCAGCGCTCCGCCCGCCGCCGCTGCCAAACCCGGCCAGACGGTGGATGTTTCACGTGAAACATGCCGGACCGCCGCACTCTGGGGGCGGTGGAGGAGGGCCATCAGTCGACGGGCAGCGTGTAGACGCGGCGGATGCTGGTACCCAGCCGGGAGACGTCGGCCCCGTACACGTGCACCGATATCGCTTTCGTACGACAGGAGTTGCGCACCTTGTGGATGTCGCCGGGCGGGGCGAAGCCGCAGACCTCACCCTGGCCGTTGACCACGTCCTCGGTGGCCACCAGCCGGGCCGCGTCCGGTCCGGGCGAGAGCCGGTAGCGGCGTTCGCTCTCCTCGCCCTGGTGGACGCCGGCCACGCACCACGCCACGTGGTCGTGGATGCAGGTCTCCTGGCCGGGCAGCCACACCAGGGCCACCACAGAGAAGCTGCCGTCGGACTCGGCGTGCAGGACGTGCTGCCGGTACCGATCCGGGTCGCCTTCCTGCTGCGCCGGGGTCAGCAGGTCGGCTGCGCCCAGATGCGGGGCGAGGCGTTCGCCGACCAGGTACGCGGTGAGGTCGGGGGCCAGCCCCCGGTCCACGACCGTGCGGATCTCATTGACGAGGGCGGCCATCCTCGTGGTCGTACGGGCCGGCGTCGTGGTGGTCATACCGGCAGCGTCCTGCTGCCGTTCCATCACGTCCAACGACAGTTATGACCCGAAATCCCAAGCTCTGCTTATCGGTTGATCAGCAGCCGACCCGGTTCGCGGCCGCGCTCTTCAGCGCGTCGAGCACCACGGCCGTCGCCGGGACGCGCAGGTGGTCGCGGTAGACGTAGGCGGCGATGTGGCGGCGGGCGGCTGGCTGGAGCGCCCGTCCGCAGACGCGGTTCAGCGAGAGGGAGGGAAGTACCAGCGCGGGCATCATGGCGACGCCCAGCCCCTGCCCGACCAGGCTCTGCACGACCAGGTTGTCATCGGTGGCGAACCGGATGTCGGGCACGAAGCCGAGCTCCGCGCACTCGTGCAGCAGGTTGGCCCGGCAGCGCGGGCAGCCGGCGATCCACTGCTCCTCGGCGAGGTCGGCCAGGTGGACGGCTCGGCGGCGGGCCAGCGGATGCCCGGTCGGGAGCAGCACCGTCAGCTGGTCCTCCAGCAGCCTGACCTCGGCGACCTCGTCCGGGATCTCCTCGTGCAGCCCGGGATAGGTGAAGGCCAGGGTGATGTCGCACTCCCCGCGCTCCAGCCGGCGCAGCGACTCCGGAGGCTCCCCCTCCAGCAGCTCCACCTGTACGCCGGGGTGCTCCTTGGCCAGGCCGCTCAACGCCTCCGGGACGAGGGTGACGTTGGCGCTGGGAAAGCCGCACAGCCGGACCCGTCCGGTGCGCAGGCGCGCGTACGCCTTGAGCTGGGCCTCGGCGGCGGAGAGGCTGCCGAGGATGGTCTCGGCGTGCCGCGAGAGGGACTCCCCGGCCTCGGTGAGCTGCATCTTTCGGCCCACACGGGTGAACAGCGGGGTCCCGACCGCGCGTTCGAGCGCCTTCATCTGCTGGGTGATGGCGGGCTGGGTGTAGCCCAGCACGCGTGCGGCCGCCGAGTAGGAGCCCGAGGCGACCACAGCGTGGAACGTCCGAATGTGCCGGGAATCGAACACCCGTGAAGCATAAGCGGACGTTGGGAGGGGCCGTAGGCGGAATCCCGCCCACGGCCCCTCCCCATCAAGCCACTGATGCGCGCCGCGCGCCCGTTACTTGTCTCCGACCCGCGAGCCGAGGGTGATGTCGACCGTGGTCGGCTTGCCGCCGCGCAGGTAGGTCAGCTTCACCGTGTCGCCGGGCTTGTACGTCCAGATCATGCTGATGAGGGTCGGACCGCTGTCGACCGGCTTGCCACCGAACTCGGTGATGATGTCGCCCGGCTTGAGGCCCGCCTTGCCGGCCGGGCCGTTCGGGTCCACCAGGTCGCCGGCGGGCGCGCCCTGCTCGGAGATCTTGGCGCCCTCGGCCTTGGCCTGGAGGTCGACGGAGACCGAGATCACCGGGTACACGGGCTTGCCCGTCTTGATCAGCGACTCTGCGACGTTCTTCGCCTGGTTGATCGGGATGGCGAAGCCGAGGCCGATCGAACCGGCCTGGCCGCCGCCGAAGCCGCCGTTGCCCGCCGACTGGATCGCGGAGTTGATGCCGATGACGGCGCCGCGCCCGTCGAGGAGGGGGCCGCCGGAGTTGCCCGGGTTGATCGAGGCGTCCGTCTGGAGCGCGCTCATGTACGAGTTCTTGCTGCCGGAGCCGTCACCCGAGGCGACCGGGCGGTTCTTGGCGCTCACGATGCCGGTGGTGACCGTGTTGGACAGGCCGAACGGGGCGCCGATCGCGATGGTCGCGTCGCCGACCGCGACCTTCTCGGAGTCGCCGAGCGGCAGCGGCTTGAGTCCGGCGGGCGGGTTCTTCAGCTTGAGGACGGCGACGTCATAGCCCTGGGCCCGGCCCACCACCTCGGCCTCGTACTTCTTGCCGTCGGAGAACGTGGCGGAGAGCTTGCCGCCGTTCGCCGCAGAGGCCACCACGTGGTTGTTGGTGAGGATGTGGCCCTGCTGGTCGTAGACGAACCCGGTACCGGTGCCGCCGTCGCCGTCGCCGGCCGAGGCCTCGATGGTGACCACGCTGGGCAGCGCGGCCGCGGCGAGGCCCGCGATGGAGCCGGCATCCCGCTTGAGGTCCTTCGGGGTGTTGCCCGCGCTGATCGTGGTGGAGCCGGCGGCGTCCTTGCTCCGGTCGGCGGCCCAGTAGCCGACGCCACCGCCGATGCCGCCGGCCAGCAGCGCGGCCACGAGCACGCCCGCGATCAGGCCGCCCCTGCCCTTCGGCTTGGCCGGCGGGGTGCCGTCCGCACCGAGCGGGGCGCCCCACGCACCGCCGCCGTGGCCGCCGCCCGCACCGTACGCGGGCACCGTGGGCGGCGGGGGCGGCCAGCCCTCGGCTCCGTGGGCGGCCGGGGCGTGGGCCGGCGGGGGGGCCTGGCCGTACGCGGGGGCCTGACCGTACGGGGGGGCCGGAGCCGGGGCCGGAGCAGCGGCCGGGGCGGCCGCCGGGTGCTCCGGCGCGGACGGAATCTGCTGGGTCGGCTCGGTGCCCGGCGCCGCCGCGGGCGGCAGCTGCTGGGTCACCGGCTCGGCAGCGGCGGGGGCCTGTCCGGCCGCCTGCGTCTCGGAGGCCGGAGCAGGGGGTGCGGACGGGGCCGCGGGGGGTGTAGGGGCCGCGGTGCCCTCGTTCTCGGTGCTCACAGCGCTCTCTCCTCGTCACACACGGCTTCAGAATTCTCTGGCGTCTCGGGCCGACTGAACGTTCGACGTGCCGTACAAGTTCCTGGGCAAAGCCTTTCCCATGGCCCGTCAGAGCACTGTAAGCCGGACCTGTGCATCTCCTGCCATACTTTATATCCGGCATTTCGGACGCATCCGCAGGACCTGGCCTCGACGCCGATCGGCCCGTCGGTGGCACCATGACCCAGTGACCCACGCAACGCCGCGTCCCATCCAGGTCGTCGCCCACCGCGGCGCCTCGGAGGATGCCCCCGAGCACACCCTGGCCGCCTACCGCAAAGCCATCGAGGACGGCGCCGACGCCCTCGAATGCGATGTCCGGCTGACCGCCGACGGCCATCTGGTCCTGGTCCACGACCGCCGGGTGAACCGCACCTCGAACGGCCGCGGCGCCGTCTCCGCCCTGGAGCTGGCCGATCTCGCCGCCCTCGACTTCGGCTCCTGGAGGGACCGCGAGGAGTCCCCCGACTGGGACGCGGACCCCGAGCGCACCTCCGTCCTCACCCTGGAACGCCTGCTGGAGCTGGTTTCCGACGCCGGCCGGCCGGTGCAGCTCGCGATCGAGACGAAGCACCCGACACGCTGGGCCGGACAGGTGGAGGAGCGCCTCCTCTTCCTGCTCAAGCGGTTCGGCCTGGACGCCCCCGCCGCCGAGGGCCCGCACCCCGTGCGGGTCATGAGCTTCTCCGCCCGCTCCCTGCACCGGGTGCGCGCGGCGGCCCCGACCATCCCCACCGTGTACCTGATGCAGTTCGTCTCGCCCCGGATGCGCGACGGCCGGCTGCCCGCCGGAGTGAAGATCGCTGGCCCCGGGATGCGGATCGTGCGCAACCACCCCGGCTTCATCCGCAAGCTCCAGGGCGCGGGTCATTCCGTACACGTCTGGACAGTGAACGATCCCGAAGATGTTCAGCTGTGCGCTGATTTGGGGGTAGAAGCGATCATCACGAACAGACCCCGTCAGGTTCTGTCCCAACTAGGCCGCTGACGTCCCTATTTGCCCACCAACCCCTCCCACCTCGCCGATAACAGGGTGTGCCCCGGCGCATCCGCTCCGCATCCGGACGGCACGAATGCGTCAGAGGGCTCCGGTTGGACGGTTTCCGGTCCAGGCCATTGGGGCATCCAGACCATGCGTGGGGCTAAGGAGGTTCCGGGGGTGGCGTTGGTGGTGGCACAGGAAGTGCCCACGTCGTCGTGCATGGATGTACGCCATGGTCCTGCGGGCGTGGGCGAAGCGAGACACCGGATGCGTGAACAACTGCGCATCAGCGGGGTGTCCGAATCGGTCGTGGACGATGCCGTACTGATCCTTTCCGAACTGCTCAGCAACGCTTGTCGACACGGCAGGCCACTGGGCGCGCGGGAAGTCGGGGACGGGGAGATACGCGCCGCATGGCGCGTCGACAAAGCGGGGCGACTGACGGTCGAGGTCACGGACGGGGGCGGACCCACCCGCCCGGTCCCGGCCACGCCTTCGGTCACCGCACGGGGCGGCCGGGGGCTGAACATCATCAGCGCGCTGGCCCAGGACTGGGGTGTCCGGGATGGAGCGGCGGGTGAGGTCACCGTCTGGGTGATCGTTGCCTGTGGGCCCCGGCACGACGATTTCGCTACGCGCGTTGCGCCCCCGGCGATCGACTTCAGTACGGCCTTCGACGACCTGGATCCGTGAACCCGGGATCCCGAGGCGGACAGCACGGCGAACAGCACGACGCACAACGAACAGCACCACAGCAGTACCGGGCATGGCACAGGCGGCCGTCCGGGAGCGCACGCCGACCGTGCTCCCGGCCGCACCCCACCGGTTCCGGCGGTACGAACGGCTAGGCTCGCGCCCAGACACGACGCCGTACCGCCGCAACCGGGAGACACGCACGATGGCCAAGAAGCGCCCCGCAGCCAAGACCGCAAAGCCGCAGCTCAACAACGGTGAAATCCCGGTGGTGGGCGCGCGCGAGCCCTGCCCCTGCGGATCCGGGCGCCGCTACAAGGCCTGCCATGGCGCGGCCGCCGCGCACGCGGTCACCGAGCACGTACGGCGCCCCTTCGAAGGCCTGCCGGGCGAGTGCGACTGGGTCGCGCTGCGCGAGCTCGTACCGGCGGCCACCGTTCCGCTGACCCTCAAGGGCGGCCTGCCCGAGGATGTCCCCTCCGTCACGCTGGTGACCGTGCTCCCCATGGCCTGGCCGGCCCTGCGCCGCGAGGACGGCTCCGTCCTCCTCGCCCTGCAGAACGACTCCACCACGGGGGACCTCGGCCGCGACATGGCCGACACCCTGCAGCGCGCGCTCGTAGCGGAGCCTGGTACTCCGATTCCGGCGCGCCGGGTTCCGGCCGAGGGTCCGCGACTTCAGGATCTCCTGGACACCGACGGCGTTTTCGAGCCGGTTGTGCACAGCGGCTTCGAATTCTGGATTCCGGAATCGGAGAGCGCCCAGAGCGCGTCCCCGGAGATCGCCGCCTCGCTGGAACGGGCCAACGCGGCCGCCATTCCCACCGTCAAGCTGACGGGCGCGGACGCGGCCTACTGGTGCGAGACCCCGGACAAGAACCACCTGCGCTGGGTCATGCCGCACCCCGAGGAGAAGCTGCTCGACGCCCTCGCGCGGCTGCACGCGGCCGGCACGTCCTCGCTCGGCGAGGGCACCAAGCTCGTCGGCTCCTTCCGCGCGCACGGCCTGATGGTTCCCGTCTGGGACCTGCCCACCGGGGTCACGGCCGACGATGTCGAGAAGCCCGCGGCGGAGTTCGCGGAGCGGCTGGCCACGGCTCTGGCCTCGGACGCACCGCTGACCACGGAGGAGCGCCGGGCGCGCGGCGGACTCACCAACCGCCAGGTGACCCTCAGCTGAGCTGCACCCTCGCGCAGGCCCGGTGACAGGAGTCACAACTCCCGCTAACCGTCTGCAAATCGGTGTCTGAATATCAGAGATCGAATTTGCGAACAGGCGATCTCTTGTTACCGTTCTTGTAGCCCGGTCGCTGGTGCATCCCCCGTCGCCAGCGACCGGGCCCTTCAAATTCCGGCGGTACTCAACCGTCACCCGGTTCCGGTGAGTTGCTCCCGGACCGCAGGAGCAGCCGCCCTTCCTCATCCGGAACTGCAAATTCCGCTACAGCCGAGTAGCTCTCCGGCTCTCCGGCCGAGTCCTCCTTGGGCGTCTCGCACAGTCCCGGCTCGTCCCCCGGGCCGATCGAGCAACGGATCTGCACCGTGCGCCCGGCGGGCCCCATCACCGTCAGCACGGCATCCAGCGCGCGACCACTCGTGTTCCGGTAGTAACTCCGGCCCCACGTCCGGCCCTCACCCACCAGAATGCACGTCTGGGCCTCCACACCATGGGGCGAGGACAGCTCGGGGCCGCACCGGGAATCCGTACGGGGCTGCTCGACGGGCCCGGCCTGCTCGGCCCCGGCCGGCGGCGTCGACGGTGCCGCCGCAGGCGCGGATGCCGTGGGGGAGGTACGCGAAGAGTCCGAAAGCCCGAGCGTCGAAAACAGGCCGCCGTTTTTTCCGTCATCCTGACCGGCAAAATCCGGCCCGGCGATCGCTCCTGCGAGCGGGAGCGACAAGATGATCAGCACACCGGCGCCGATACCGATCAGGCGGAGATTCATTCGCCGAAGATAGCGATGCGGGAATGGGGCACGGAGATCCCCGCGCCCAATTCCCTTGGAAACTCGTCCCGCTGGCACCCGTACGAGTGATCCGGACGAGCGCCGGAGCACCTGCGATCCGCCGAACCCGGCAGGTCAGTAAGCGAGTCTGCTGCCGCCGCCGGGCGCACCGCTGCTCGCCTCGACCAGCGCGTCCACGACCGCTTCCACCTGCGGGAGCCAGAGTTCCGGCGTACCCACCGGCCCGGCCGGCCCCGAAGACGGCTCCCTCTCCCACCGGACCTGGCCGCCGCTGGAGGCGGCGGACGGCGGCAGCAGGAGATAGCCGCCCTCGCCGTGGAAACGCAGCGAGGACGGCACGTGGTCCTTGGCGTAAAGCAGCTCTCCGAGCCGCTCCAGCGAGTACGGCGCCACCAGCAGTGACCACCGGGTGGGCGTGGCCACGACCGGCCCGAGCCTCATGCCTTGCTCGTCCAGTCGTACGAGGGCCCGCGCGGCCGCGCCGGCCGGGAGGCTCACGGCACACGGAGCGGTTCCGCCGGTGGCCATCAGAACAGGGGCGGTGGGCCGGTTGGTCCACCACCAGGTCACCATCCGGGGATCGGTGGTGGCCGCGAGCAGCCCCGGGTCGAAGGGGTGCGCGCCGGGGACGACGCAGTCGGGGTCGGGGCAGGCGCAGCGCGAGCCGTCCGTGGCGGACCGGCCGACGCCGGGCAGCACGGGCCACTGCCAGGCGGTGGCGCAGGTGAGCGCCGCGTCGAGGAGAGCCGGCGTGGCGCCGGTCTGTCGCGGGGTGGGGCGCAGGGATTGAAAGCGATCGCGGAGCCGCTGGAGACGCCTTCCGAGGATCTCGCGCATGAGCGCTCGTTCCTTTCCGTTGAACGCCGAGGGCCACATCACACCATGTAAGCGGTGTCTCACCACACGTACAGGTTTCGCGTCACTGTCCGCCATAGGCAGGTTCACACGGTTCGTGCAGTTTTCTTATGGAACGCAAGCCGCACCGGCTGCCGCCGCTAAGGACGGCGGCCCGCCTCGAACGGTTCCCGGCCCCCTCCGGGCAGGTCGCACGACGCACCGCGGTAGCGGCGACGGTCGTGGCCCAGTAGGTCCGGGGCCGCGCCAACTGGCCCCGGACACTACCGATTACGTACCCGGACCCCTTGCGGAGCCCGTCCAGTCGACCGCAAAAACCGCCTGCTTCCAGCTTTTTCCGGCCAAGTTCTAGCCTTGGCTGGACAGTGAGTTGCCGTCCCACGGACACCAGTATTCCCACCTGGGCAATGCTGGACATGGATCCGTGTGTGCGTGTAGATGTGGATTCCTTGATGGCGGCGCAGCACGATCTGGGGGTTTGCGATGCTATATGGCGAATCGCACCAGGTGGAAAGGCGGACGCCATGAGCGCCCCGCATCTGCCGAAAGTGGCTGGAATCGATCCCACAGTGACGACGCCACCGCACACTGTGGCGCCCACTCCCGCCCGGACCACACCCGCCCCGGCCCCGGTGCCCGGACCGGGCGGCCTCATCCAGGACCGGCTGGCAGGCATGGTCTCGGACCTCACCACCCTCCACGAACTCACCGAGCGCCTGACCCGAGCCGACGACCTCGACTCCTCCCTCCACGAGTTCCTGCGCGCCGGTGCCGCACTCGTCGGCGCCCGCCGCGGCCTGATCGTCCTGGAGCCCTCCGACGGTCTCGGCCCCACGAGCACGATCGGCCTCGGGCTCGGCCACGCCGACCTCGGGCACATCGAGACCGTGCCGCGCAGCGCCACCTCGTACGGCCGCATCCTCGACGGGCTCCCCGACGCCCACGGCGGCTCCGAGGTGCTCCCCGAACCGGGCGAGCCTCCCGGCGCGCCAGGCATCGCGGCCCCCGTCGACCCCCGCCACCGCGAAGTGGCCGCCCGCCTCGGCTACGCCGCCAGCTACGCGCTCCCGCTCACCGCCGAGGCCACCGGCCGGCTCGGCGCGGCCGTCTGGCTCTACGACGAGCAGGCCGAGCCCAACGACCGCCAGCGCGACCTCGTCGGACTGTACGTACGGCACGCCGCCGAGCACCTCGCCCGGATGCTGGAGGTGGAGCGCTCCCGCGCGCGCCTGGCCACCCTCACCGAGGAACTGCTGCCCAGCCGCCTCCCCCGGGTCCCCGGGGTCCAGCTCGCCGCCCGCCACCACACGGGACCGCGCGGCGGGGGCGACTGGTACGACGCCCTGCCACTGCCCGAGGGCGCCCTGGGGCTGGCCGTCGGCTCCGTCACCGGCTCGGGGCCCAGCGCCGTCGCCGCGATGGGCCGGCTCCGGGCCTCGCTGCGCGCCTACGCCGTGATGGAGGGCGAGGACCCGGTCGCCGTCCTGTCCGACCTGGAGCTGCTGCTGCGCCTGACCGAGCCGGCGCGCTCGGCCACCGCGCTCTTCGCCTACTGCGAGCCCGCCGAGCGAAAGATCATCCTGGCCGGCGCCGGGCACGCCCCGCCGCTCCTCATCGGCGAGCGCCGCACCGAGTACGTGGAGACCTCGCTCTCCGCGCCGCTGGGGATGCTGTCCTGCTGGGAGGCGCCGAGCGTGGAGATCGAGCCCGCACCGGGAGAAACGGTGCTGCTGTACACGGACGGGCTGCTGCGCCGCACCGGCGACCCGATGGACCGGGCCTACGCCCGGCTGCACGCGGCGGCCGCCTCGGTCCCCCGTACCGCCCGGGAAGACCCGGCCGCCCTCTGCGAGCACATCCTGCGGACCGTGCTGCCCGAAGGAGGGCCGGCCGACCTGCCCGAGGACATCGTCCTGCTCGCCGCCCGGTTCGAGTGAGCGGCGACCGTGCGATCGCTGCCACCAAAACGGTCGTTTGTGCGATAAAGCACACGGGCCTCCGGAGGCTCGCACATACGATGGACAAGGGCCCCACCCCGGTCCGTGCCTGTCGTCGTAGCTGAGGAGAATGACGTGGCTGACGAGCTCACCCCGGAGACCCCGGAAGAAGAGCAGCCCAAGAAGACGCACAAGCAGCGCAAGAACGGTCTGTACCCGGGCGTCAGCGACGAACTCGCCGAGAGCATGCGCACCGGCTGGGCCGACACCGAACTGCACGGGCTGGAGCCCATCGCCCAGGCCGAGCACACCGCCGCCCGCCGCGCCGCCCTGTCCGCGCGCTTCCCCGGCGACCGCCTGGTCGTCCCCGCGGGCCGTCTGAAGACCCGCTCGAACGACACCGAGTACCCCTTCCGCGCCTCGACCGAGTACGCGTACCTCACCGGCGACCAGACCGAGAACGGCGTCCTGGTCCTGGAGCCCACCGGGGAGGCCGGGCACACGGCCGCCATCTACCTGCTGCCGCGCTCCAACCGTGAGAACGGCGAGTTCTGGCTCTCGGGCCAGGGCGAGCTGTGGGTCGGCCGGCGCCACTCCCTCACCGAGGCCGAGCAGCTGCTGGGCATCCCCGCCAAGGACGTCCGCGAGCTCGCCGAGGCCCTCACCGAGGCCGAGGGCCCGGTGCGGTGCGTACGCGGCCACGACTCGGTCATCGAGTCCGCCCTCACCGACAAGGTGACCAAGGAGCGCGACGAGGAACTGCGCGTCTACCTCTCCGAGGCCCGCGCCGTGAAGGACGAGTTCGAGATCGGCGAACTGCAGAAGGCCGTCGACTCCACCGTCCGCGGCTTCGAGGACGTCGTGAAGGTCCTCGACAAGGCGGAGGCCACCTCCGAGCGCTACATCGAGGGCACGTTCTTCCTGCGCGCCCGCGTCGAGGGCAACGACGTCGGCTACGGCTCCATCTGCGCCGCCGGCCCGCACGCCTGCACCCTGCACTGGGTCCGCAACGACGGCGACGTCCGCTCCGGCGACCTGCTGCTGCTCGACGCCGGTGTGGAGACCCACTCCCTCTACACCGCCGACGTCACGCGCACGCTGCCGGTCAACGGCACGTACACCGACATCCAGCGCAAGATCTACGACGCGGTGTACGAGTCCCAGGAAGCCGGCATCGCCGCGGTCAAGCCGGGCGCGAAGTTCCGCGACTTCCACGACGCCTCCCAGCACGTCCTTGCCGAGAAGCTCGTCGCGTGGGGCCTTCTGGAGGGCCCGGTCGAGCGCGTTCTGGAGCTCGGCCTGCAGCGCCGCTGGACCCTGCACGGCACCGGCCACATGCTCGGCATGGACGTTCACGACTGCGCCGCCGCGCGCACCGAGGCGTACGTCGACGGCACGCTGGAGCCGGGCATGTGCCTCACCGTCGAGCCGGGCCTGTACTTCCAGGCCGACGACCTGACCGTGCCCGAGGAGTACCGCGGCATCGGCGTCCGGATCGAGGACGACATCCTCGTCACCGAGGACGGCAACCGGAACCTGTCGGCCGGGCTGCCCCGCACCTCGGTCGAGGTCGAGGCCTGGATGGCGCGGCTCAAGGGCTGACGCGCAGTTCCGGCGCAGTCGCTGCGCCACGATGGGCGGGGTCCCGGCAAGGGGTTCCGCCCATCGGCGTTTCCCCGCCGGGTTCTACGACACCTTCAGCAGCGCGTCGTCGCGCCACTTCAGGATCTTGTCGAAGCTCACGACCGCGCCGCGGCCGGGCCGGTTGCGGAAGCGGACGTGGTCGGCGAGTTCCTCGATCAGGTACAGGCCGCGGCCGTGCTCGGCCAGCGAGGGTCTGCGGCGGCCCACCGCCGAAGGCGGGAATCCGGGCCCGGAATCCGTCACTTCGATGCGGCAGCAGTCCCCGTCCAGATAGGCCGTGACGTGGTACGCCTCGGTCTCGTCCGGGATTCCGCCGCCCCCGCCGTGCTCCACCGCGTTCGCACACGCCTCGCTCAGCGCCACCGAGAGATCGTAGGAGATGTCCGGGTCCACCCCCGCGGTCTCCATCGTCCCGAGCAGCAGTCGCCTGGCGAGCGGCACGCTCGCGGCTTCGCGCCTCAAGTGGAGAGACCACCAGATGCTCATACGGTTACGTATTGCCGCCCACGGGGACCCGTAAGCGCCCAGAGGGCCTCCGGGCGCTTCATTGCCCTCGTTCGGCCGATGCGGCCCTGCGGGATCCGGTATATGCGGCGGCGCCCGCCGCGGTACTCGGCCCGGACCGCCGTGCCGGTGCCCATGACGGACTCATGGGACCTTCCGGACCTGCCGCATGGAGGGCCCGAGGGCAGTGCGATGATGGCCCGGCCATGACTGACCCCCACGCGACGCACGCCGGAGCCGGCCTCCGGCTCATCCGGGCCGCGGTGTTCACCGCGGTCTGCGTCGTGCTGTCCGCTGCGGGCCACGCCCTGGCATCCTGCGCCACGGTGCCGTGGTGGTCCCTGTGTCTGGGCTTCCTCGCCGTCTTCGCGGTCGCCGCGCCGCTCGCCGGACGCCGGCGCTCGCTGCCCGGCATCGCCGCCGGGCTGGCCGCCGGACAGCTCGCGCTGCACACGGTGTTCGGCCTCGGCCAGCACAGCGCCGCGTCGGCATCGGCATCGGCGTCGGCGTCGGCGTCGGCATCGGCATCGGCGGCCCAGGCATCGGCCTCCGCCGCCGACAACTCGCTCGCCGAGCTCGCCGCCCGTCTGGTGTGCGGGGGCAACGCCGTACCGCTCAGCCCGGCGGACGCCCGGCAGATCCTGACGACCGCCGGCCTGGACCCGGCTGCCCTGGCCGCGGAGGCGGCTCAGGCCGCACAGCTCGCCTCGCAGGGCCACGACGCGCACGCCCACGTGGCCCAAGCCGCCGCCGCGGCCCCTGCGACCGGACTGTTCAGCCCGGCCATGCTGCTGGGCCACCTGCTGGCGGCACTGGCCGTCGGCTGGCTCCTCGGCCGCGGCGACGCCGCGCTCTTCCGGCTCGTCGAACTCTCCCGGCTCTCCGCCGAAGCCGCCCCGGTACGCCCGTTGCGTGCCGCGCTGGCCTTCGTACGCGCCCTCGGCGCCGGACTCCCGGCCGCGCCCGCCGGTACCCCGCAGGCCCCGCGGACCGCGGCCGACCCCGCGGCCGCCACCGGCCGAGAGGCACTCCAGCACACGGTGATCAGGCGCGGGCCGCCCACGGCGCTCGCCCTCGCGGCCTGACGCGGCACCCTCCTCCCCGGGACACACGACGGGAACGCCGGTGCCGCGAACTCCGCGCGCGCCCGTGCGCGGAGCCGACGTCACCACTGCTTCCGTGGAGTGTTTCTGCCATGAAGACCTCTCGCGTCTCCTTCGCCGCCGCCCTCGCCGGCGGTACCGTCCTCCTCCTGTCCGGTCCCGCCTTCGCCCACGTCGGCGTGCAGCCCGGCGAGGCCGCCAAGGGCGGCTACGCCACGATCGACTTCAAGGTCCCCAACGAGCGCGACAACGCCTCGACCACCCAGCTCGAGGTCAACTTCCCGATCGACCAGCCCCTCACGTCCGTCATGCCGCAGGACGTTCCCGGCTGGACGGTGACGGTCGAGAAGAGCAAGCTCGACAAGCCGCTCACCGTCCACGGCAAGCAGATCAACGAGGCCGTCACCAAGGTCACCTGGTCCGGCGGCAAGATCGAGCCCGGCAAGTTCCAGCAGTTCCCGCTCTCCGTGGGCAAGCTCCCCGAGAACGCGGACCAGATGGTCTTCAAGTCCATCCAGACCTACGACAACGGCGAGGTCGTCCGCTGGATCGAAGAGGCCAAGGAAGGCGCCGCGGAACCGCAGAACCCCGCGCCCGTCCTGAAGCTGACCGCCGCCAAGGGCGCCGGCCACCACGATGCCGGTGCCGGCGACAAGAACGCCGACAAGAACACCAAGGACGCGCAGCACGGCCACGACCGGGCCGGCGCCGAGCACGGCTCCGACACGACCGCGCGTGCCCTCGGTATCGCCGGCATCGTCGTCGGGCTGGGCGGTGTCGCCTTCGGCGTCGCCTCGCGCCGCCGCTCCGCCTGACCGGCCGCGCCCCCTCGCGCCGCCGTTCCCGAACATCCGTCACATCCCCGATCCCAGGGACACCTCTCCATGCGCACCACACGCGTGACGGTCGCCGCACTCCTCGCGGCGGCCGCACTCACCCTGACCGCCTGCGGCGGCGAACCCGCCAAGGCCGGCTCGGTCACCCAGATCTCGGGCGGCCAGAGCAAGACCAAGGCCGCGACCGTGCTGGACCGCCCGTTCACCAAGCCGGAGCTGGTCCTCACCGACACCACGGGCAAGCCGTGGAACCTGCGCGAGCAGACCAAGGGCAAGCCGACGCTCATCTACTTCGGCTACACCAATTGCCCCGACGTGTGCCCGCTGACGATGAGCAACATCGCCGTCGCCAAGAAGGCACTCCCCAAGGCCGACCAGGACAACCTCCAGGTCGTCTTCGTCACCACCGACCCCGAGCGGGACACTCCCGACTCCCTCGGCGCGTGGCTCAGGGCCCAGGACCCGTCCTTCACCGGACTCACCGGGGACTTCGCCGCCATCCAGGCCGCCGCTCGCTCGCTCGGCATCGGCATCGAGGCCGCCAAGACGGACGCCGACGGCAAGGTCGTCTCCATGCACGGCGCCCAGGTCATCGCGTTCTCGCCCAAGACCGACGAGGGCTACGTCCTCTACGGCGAGGGCACCACCGTCGACGACTACACCAAGGACCTGCCGAAGATCATCAAGGGAGAGAACCCGTGAACGCCCGCACCACCCGCACCCTGGCCGCCGCCCTCTCCCTGACGGCCGCGCTCGCCATATCCGGCTGTTCCGGCTCCGAGAACGAGGCGTCCAAGCCCGCCCCGACGGTCAGCGGCGCCTTCATGCCCCAGCCGGTCAACGACGAGATGGCCGGCGCGTTCATGGTCATCAAGAACGGCTCCGAGACCGCCGACAAGCTCACCGGCGCCACCTCCACGCTCTCCGACGATCTGCAGATCCACGAGACCAAGAACCGGAAGATGCAGCAGGTCCAGTCCCTGGACGTGCCCGCCAACGGCGAGCTCAAGCTGGAGCGCGGCGGCAGCCACATCATGTTCATGGGCCTCAAGAGCACGCCGAAGGTCGGCGACAAGGTCACCATCGAGCTGCGCTTCGAGAAGGCCGACCCGGTCAAGGTCGAGCTCGACGTGAAGGAACGGACGTACACCGGGCAGGCTCCATCCACCGCCGGCAACGGCCACTGACGGACCGAGGAAGCGACACGCCATGACGGCCACGGCCCCCGCCCCATCCACGGTTCACGCCCGGACCGCGGCGCTGCTGCCGCGGCTCGTGCTGGTCCTCGCGGCCCTGCTGGCAACCCTGTTCACCGCGGCCACCCCGGCCTCGGCACACGCCGCACTCACCGCGAGCGACCCCGCGGACGGGGCGGTGGTCGCCACGGCCCCCGCCCAGGTCACGCTCTCCTTCTCGGAGCAGGTCGCCCTGGGCGACGACTCCATCCGTGTCCTGGACCCCCAGGGCAAGCGCGTGGACACCGGCGAACTGCGCGACATGTGCAGCGGGAACACCATCCGCTACGGCACCGCGCTGCACTCCGGCCTGCCCAACGGCACGTACACCGTCGCCTGGCAGGCCGTCTCCGCCGACAGCCACCCGATCTCCGGCGCCTTCACCTTCTCCATCGGAGCGCCCTCGGCCACCGATGTCACCCTGCCCACCGGACAGGCGGGGGGCGGGCCCGTCGGCATCGCGTACGGGATCGCCCGGTACGCCGCCTACGCCGGCTTCACCGTCCTCGTCGGCGGCGCGGCCTTCATCCTCCTGTGCTGGCGCCGGGGAGCGGCCGAACGGCCGCTCCAGAAGCTCGTCGTACGGGCCTGGGTGACCCTGACCGCCGCCACCCTCGCCATGCTCGTGCTCCGCGCCCCGTACACCGGATCCGGGAAGTTCGCCGATGTCTTCGACCTCGAGGGCCTGAAGGGCGTCCTGGAGACCAAGACCGGCGCCTCGCTGGTCTCCCGGCTGCTCCTGCTGGGCGCCGCCGCCCTCTTCATCGCGGTCCTCTTCGGCGTCTACGCACGCCGGCTGGGCTCCGCGACCGCGCAGGGCAGCACGGCGGAGGGCGGCGACGCCGAGGCCGAGGACACCAACGACCTCACCTTCGGCCTGGGCATCGGCGGCGCCGTGGTGTCCGCCGGTATCGCCGCCACCTGGGCCCTGTCCGAGCACGCCTCCACGGGCATCCAGCCCGGCATCGCCATGCCCGCCGACATCCTGCACCTGCTGGCCGTGGCCGCCTGGCTCGGCGGGCTCGCCGCGCTGCTCGTCGCCCTGTACAACGTCCCTGCGATCGAGCGGGCGGCCGTCCGGCGCTTCTCCCAAGTCGCTTTCGTCAGTGTGCTGGTGCTCGCGGTCACCGGCGTCTACCAGTCCTGGCGCCAGCTCGGCAGCTGGTCGGCACTGACCGGAACCACGTACGGACGACTGCTGCTCCTGAAGGCCGGCCTGGTCGCCGTCCTCGTCGCCATCGCGTACATGTCCCGGAAATGGACCGCCCGGCTCGCCGACGCCCCTGCGGCCGGCGTCGATGTTTCACGTGAAACGGCCGCCGCCGCAGCCGGGGTTCCCTCCCCGGCCACCGCTGGGAGCGCCCCCGGTGAAACAGAGTCGGTGACCGTGCCTGCCGACCCGCGGCGCGCGGCCCAGCTCGCCCGGCAGCGCACCGTCATCGAGAGCGCACGCGAGAAGCGGGCCCGTGACGCCGACCCGGACCGCGCAGGCCTGCGCCGCTCCGTCCTCGCCGAGGCCGCTGTCGCCGTGGCGCTGCTCGCCGTCACCACGGTGCTCACGAGCACCGAGCCCGGACGCACCGTGGAGCGGGAGGCCTCCCGGGGCTCCACCGCCACGGCCGTTCCGGACCGCGCGGTGAAGATCACCCTGCCCTTCGACACCGGCGGCCGCAACGGCAAGGGGAACGTCCGGCTCGAGCTCGATCCGGGTCGGGTAGGCGCCAACACCCTTCACCTCTGGGCCGACTCCGACGACGGCACGCCCCTCGACCTCCCCGAGGCCAAGGTGTCCTTCACCCTTCCGGCGAAGGACATCGGCCCCCTGCCCCTCCTGCCGGAACGTGCCGCACCCGGGCACTGGACGGCGTCCGGCGTCCAGCTGCCGCTCGCCGGCGAATGGCGCATCGACGTGACCGTCCGCACCTCCGACATCGACCAGACGACCGTCCAGAAGACCGTGAAGATCGGCTGACCCGCGTGACGCAGAGCAATACCGACATCGAGATCTCCCGCCGTCGCCTGCTGGGCACCGTCGGGGCCGCAGGCGCCGCCGGACTCGCGCTGGGCGCCGCCGGCGGGGCCCTCGCGCACTCCGCGCTCGCCGACTCCGGGAGCGGTTCCGCCTCCGGGGCCGGCGCCCGCCTGTCCGCCCTCGGCACCACCGAGGTCGCCTTCCACGGCGACCACCAGGCCGGCATCACCACGCCCTTGCAGGCCAAGGGGCACCTCGTCGCCTTCGACCTCGCCGCGGGGGCGGGCCGCACGCAGGCCGCCGCACTGCTGCGGCGCTGGTCCGAGACCGCCCGTCGGCTGATGGCGGGCGAGACCGCCTCGACCGACGACACCGGCATCGCCCTCGACGCCGGTCCGTCCTCCCTGACCGTCACCTTCGGCTTCGGCCACTCCTTCTTCGAGCGCACCGGCCTCACCGCCCGCCGCCCCGCCGCCCTGGACCCGCTGCCGGACTTCTCCTCCGACCGGCTCGACGCCCAGCGCAGCAACGGCGACCTGTGGGTCCAGATCGGCGCGGACGACGGGCTCGTCGCGTTCCACGCCCTGCGCGCCCTCCAGAAGGACGCCGGGGACGCCGCCCGCGTGCGCTGGCAGATGAACGGCTTCAACCGCTCCCCCGGAGCCACCGCCTCCCCGATGACCGCCCGCAACCTCATGGGGCAGATCGACGGCACCGGCAACCCCAAGCCCTCGGAGCCCGACTTCGACAAGCGGATCTTCGTGCCCGCGGCCGGCCCCGGGCCCGCCGAGCACGCCTGGATGGCGGGGGGCTCGTATGCCGTCGTCCGGCGCATCCGGATGCTCCTCGACGACTGGGACAAGCAGTCCCTCGCCCAGCAGGAGCAGGTCATAGGCCGTACCAAGGCCACCGGCGCCCCGCTGACCGGCGGCGGCGAGACCACCGAGATGGCACTCGACAAGATCGGTGCCGACGGCAAGCCGGTCATCCCGTCGAACGCCCATGCCCGGATCTCCGCCCCCGAGCAGAACGGCGGAGCCGCCATGCTGCGCCGCCCCTTCTCCTTCCACGACGGGATCGGCGCGGACGGTACGCCCGACGCGGGACTCCTCTTCGTCTGCTGGCAGGCCGATCCGCTGCGCGGGTTCGTCCCCGTCCAGCGCAAGCTCGACCGGGGTGACGCGCTGTCGGCCTTCATCCGGCACGAGGCCAGCGGTCTCTACGCGGTTCCGCCCGGCCCCCGCACCGGCGAGTACGTGGGGCAGCGGCTGCTCGAAGGGTGAACGGCACCCCGGCGGGCAGCACCCCGGCATTAGGCTGACCGCATGTCGGCCACCCGCTTCACGTATCTCGGTCCCGAGGGCACTTTCACCGAAGCCGCCCTGCGCACACTGCCGGAAGCAGCCACCCGGGAGCTCGTCCCGATGGTGTCGGTCCCGGCCGCCCTGGACGCCGTGCGCAACGGCGAGGCCGCTGCCGCCCTGGTGCCGATCGAGAACTCGGTGGAGGGCGGGGTCACCGCCACCCTCGACGAGCTGGCGTCCGGCGAACCGCTGATGATCTACCGCGAGGTGCTGCTGCCCATCGCCTTCGCACTCCTGGTGCGCCCCGGTACCTCCCTGTCGGACGTCAAGACGGTCACCGGTCACCCGGTGGCCCAGCCGCAGGTGCGGAACTGGCTGCGGGCGAACCTGCCCGACGCGGTGTGGGAGTCGGCCGCCTCGAACGCCGACGGCGCCCGGCTGGTCCAGGAGGGCCGCTTCGACGCGGCCTTCGCCGGCGAGTTCGCGGCCGCCACCTACGGGCTGGTCCCGCTGGTCACCGAGATCCACGACGCGGAGAACGCCGAGACCCGGTTCGTGCTCGTCGGGCGCCCCGCCCGGCCCGCCGCCCCGACCGGCGCCGACAAGACCTCCGTCGTGCTGTGGCTCGGCGACGACCACCCCGGGGCGCTGCTGGAGCTCCTCCAGGAGTTCGCCGTGCGCGGGGTCAACCTGATGCTGATCCAGTCCCGGCCGACGGGCGAGGGCATCGGCAACTACTGCTTCGCGGTCGACGCGGAGGGCCACATCTCCGACCGTCGCGTCAGCGAGGCCCTCATGGGCCTCAAGCGGACCTGTCCGCAGGTCCGCTTCCTCGGGTCCTATCCGCGTGCGGGTGTCGCTCAGGGTGACGTGCGGGCTCCGCGTCCGGGGACCTCCGACGGTGACTTCACGGCCGCCTCCGACTGGCTGACGCGCTGCCTCGACGGCCGGGCCTGAGCTTCGTCCACTGTCCACAGAGTTATCCACAGGCCGAGATGGGGACCTGGGGACAAGTCGACAGAGCGGCATGACAAGGTCGACAAATCGTCCGCAGGGCCCAGGTTTCGCGCTGGAGAGCGGAAGGTGAACGGCGTCACCCCCGTATCGCGGATCAACTCTTTGGGGCGAGTCATTCCCACCCGAATGAGTGTGTGAGGGTGGTTTGAGCTCCGATTCGCCCCGGCCCCCGGCCGATCCCTAATGATCTATTTCCGTGTCCACAGATGCGGCACACAGCCTGTGGATAAGATCCGGGACCGGGCAATTCCTGTGGACAAGGAACACCTCCGGCCCTGCTCAGGGACACGCGCACCGACTACCCTTCTGCCCCTTTTCGGGGAATGGGCCCGCTTTTATTGGCCGCCCGAGAAGCATCACTTCCGGCCAGCAGCCAAGATTTATCCATTCGCGGCAATTAGGACATAGCGACACGCAGCGTGATATCGGTGTGATCCCTGGAACCCCAGCCCGGTAGCCTGGAGGGGTGATTGACCTCCGGCTGCTCCGTGAAGACCCTGACCGTGTCCGCGCCTCGCAGCGCGCTCGTGGAGAGGACGTCGAACTCGTCGACGCACTGCTCTCCGCCGACGAGCGCCGCAGGTCCTCCGGCATGCGCTTCGACGAACTGCGCAATGAGCAGAAGTCGCTCGGCAAGCTCATCCCGAAGGCCTCTCCGGAGGAGCGGGCGGAGCTCCTGAAGAAGGCCGAGCAGCTCAAGCAGGACGTCAAGGCGGCCGAGAGCGAGCAGAACGAGGCGGACGAAGCCGCCAAGCGGCTCCTGCTCCAGCTCGGCAACATCGTCCACGAGGACGTCCCGGTCGGCGGCGAGGAGGACTTCACCGTCCTGGAGACGCACGGCACGATCCGCGACTTCGCCGCCGAGGGCTTCGAGCCCAAGGACCACCTCGAGCTCGGCGAGTCGCTGGGCGCCATCGACGTCGAGCGCGGCGCCAAGGTGTCGGGCTCGCGCTTCTACTACCTCACCGGTGTGGGCGCGCTGCTCGAGCTGGCGCTGGTCAACGCGGCCATCGCCCAGGCCACCGAGGCCGGCTTCATCCCGATGCTGACTCCGGCGCTGGTCCGTCCGCGCGCCATGGAGGGCACCGGCTTCCTCGGCCAGGCCGCGGAGAACGTGTACCACCTGGAGAAGGACGACTACTACCTGGTCGGCACCTCCGAGGTCCCGCTCGCCGCGTACCACATGGACGAGATCATCGACGCGGACAAGCTGCCGCTGCGCTACGCCGGCTTCTCGCCGTGCTTCCGCCGTGAGGCCGGCACGTACGGCAAGGACACCCGCGGCATCTTCCGCGTCCACCAGTTCGACAAGGTCGAGATGTTCTCGTACGTCGCGCCGGAGGAGGCCGAGGCCGAGCACCAGCGCCTCCTGGAGTGGGAGAAGCAGTGGCTGACCAGCCTGGAGCTGCCGTTCCAGGTGATCGACGTCGCCACCGGTGACCTGGGCGCCTCCGCCTCGCGCAAGTTCGACTGCGAGGCCTGGATTCCGACCCAGGGCAAGTACCGCGAGCTGACCTCCGCCTCGAACTGCAACAGCTTCCAGGCCCGCCGCCTGTCGATCCGCTACCGCGACGGCAAGAAGACGCAGCCGCTGTCCACGCTGAACGGCACGCTGTGCGCCGTACCGCGCACGATCGTCGCGATCCTGGAGAACCACCAGCAGGCCGACGGTTCGGTGCGCGTGCCCCAGGTGCTCCGTCCGTACCTCGGCGGCCGCGAGGTCCTGGAGCCGATCACCAAGTGAGCCCGGCCCCGTTCCCGTACAAGCTCGTCGCGACCGATCTCGACGGCACGCTGCTGCGCGGCGACGACAGCGTCTCGGAACGCACCCGTGAAGCGCTCGTCGCGGCCACCGCGGCGGGCGCGGCGCACATCGTCGTCACCGGCCGCGCCGTGCCCTGGACCCGGCACGTACTGGACGATCTCGGCTACCGGGGGATCGCCGTGTGCGGGCAGGGGGCGCAGGTCTACGACGCGGGCGCGCACCGGCTGCTGACGTCGGTGACGCTGGACCGGCAGCTCGCCGGTCTTGCCCTGTCGAAGATCGAGGCCGAGATCGGTCCGCTGGCCTTGGCGGCCAGCCGGGACGGGGTGGACGGCGAGGTCCTGTTCGGGCCCGGCTACCAGGTGCAGGAGGGCCTGCCGGCCATATACCTGGAGGACACCGCGGCGGTGTGGACGGCCCCGCTGAACAAGCTGTACATCCAGCACCCGGAGCTGGACGAGGACACGCTCGTCAAGGTGGCCCGGGAGATCGTGGGCAGCCTGGTCGACATCGTGATGGCCGGTCCCGGGATCGTGGAGATCCTGCCGCTGGGACTGACCAAGGCCACCGGCCTCTCGCTGGCCGCGCGCCGGCTCGGGGTGAAGGCCGCCGAGACGATCGCCTTCGGCGACATGCCGAACGACATCCCGATGTTCGGCTGGGCGGCGCACGGAGTGGCCATGGCCAACGCGCACGCGGAGCTCAAGGCGGTGGCCGACGAGGTGACGACCTCCAACGAGGAGGACGGGATCGCGGTGGTCCTGGAACGTCTGCTGGGCGCCGCCTAGCCCGTACGGCGTACGAGAGGTCCGGGGCAGCCCGCGCCGGACGGCGCGCTCGAAGTGGCTGCCCCGGGCCTTTTGTTGCTCCCCGCACGACTCACTCTGCCTGCGCCGGAAGCCCCGTACCAGCGAATTTCCGTGGGCCTGACCGTCTGTCAGTCATGTTTCACGTGAAACACACCCCTGTTTCACGTGAAACAGCGTGGCGCGTGAGCGGCCAGGCGAGCAGGCCGACGGAGAGCGCGATGGCGTGGCCGAGGTCGGTGAAGGTTCCGCCGGTGAGGAGGGGGAGCCCGAAGAAGGCGACAGCGCCGGCGAGGTAGAGCCAGCGCCAGGGGCCGGGGAGCCGGTAGGTGAGGACTCCGACGGCGGCCGCGAGTCCGTAACTGACGCCGATGTCGACGACATGGGTCATGCTGCGCGAGGCGCGGTGGTCTTCGATGGCCGTCAGGAGGACCTTCTGGCTGGCCAGCGTGGCGACGATGTGGGCGGTCGCGACGATCAGGAGCCAGCGCAGGGTGCCGAGCCAGCGTTCGACGGGGGCGTGGAACAGCTCGAAGAGCACGGCGTAGAGAGCGAGCGAGGCCGGGTTCTCGATCCAGAAGGCGCTGCTGAGGAGCGCCCGGACGGGGTGCTTGACCAGCTGGTGGATGTTGCTGCTGTTGCGGTGGAGCAGGATGTGCTCGACCCGGTCGGGGACGATCACCACGATGATGCTGGTGACCGCGATGATCAGCAGCCAGACGTGCGTACCGGGCGAGGAGCGTATCCAGGACCACAGAGGCCTGGACGGCTCGGGCTCGGTGCGCTCGATCATGCACCGATGATGACGCGCGAAGCTGTGCCCCGCCTGGCCGGTGGGCCGGGCGGGGCACAGCTTCGGGCAGTACGGCAGGACTTACTCCTCGCCTGCCAGGGTGAGGCGGCGCAGCTTCTGGCCCGCGTAGACGGTGGCACCGACGGTGACCACGGTGAGCAGGACCGCGGCGGTGGGCAGGCCGACGGTGGCATCGACGTATCCCTCGCCCGCGACCTTCTCGGCCAGGGACAGGGCCCACTGCTGGACGCTGAGGGTCTTGGCGCCGGAGACCAGGCTACCGAAGAGCGATTCCCAGATCAGGGCGTAGACCAGGCCGAAGACGACCGCGTGCCGGCTGACGGTGCCCAGGAGCAGGAACAGCGCGCTGTAGGCGATCGAGGCCACGAGGGCCGCGATGGTGTAGGCGACGGCGATCTGCTGTCCGTTGCCGTTGAGGATGAATCCGGCGATCAGGGTGGGGATCGCGGAGAAGGCCATGGTGACGGCGATCGCCACGATCAGCTTGGTCATGATGATCGTCGGCCGCTTCACCGGCTTGGAGAGCAGGTAGACGATCGATCCGTCGTCGATCTCGGGGCCGATGGCGCCCGTGCCGGCGATGACACCGATCAGCGGGACCATCGTCGCGAGGGCGAATCCGCCGAGCAGGTCGGCGGCGACCTTGTCGTCGACACCCGTGAGGGCGCGGACGGCGATCGCGATGAGGATCAGCAGGGCGGGCAGCAGGAAGAGGATCAGCGCCCTGCGGCGGCCGAGCAGGGCCCGGTAGGTGAGCCGGGCAACGGTGGGGTCGTACATGGGTGCCAGCTCCTTCAGGCCGCGACGAGGTAGGAGAAGACCGACTCGAGGGACTCGTCGGAAGGCGAGACCGTCAGCAGCCGGATGCCGTGCGCGCGGGCGACCCGCGGCAGCAGCTCGGTGAAGCGCCCGAAGTCGACGGCCTGGATGCGCAGGGCGCCTTCCTTCAGGTCGACCTCGATACCGGCCGTGGACGGGTCGGCGATCAGGGCCGCGGCGAGGGCCCGGTCGTCGGAGGAGCGGACGAGGTAGCGGTGCGGGCGGTCCGTCATCAGGCGGCGGATCTTGCGGAAGTCGCCGGAGGCGGCGTGCCGGCCGGCGACGACCACCTCGATGTGGGAGGCCAGTTGCTCGACCTCCTCCAGGATGTGCGAGGAGAACAGGACGGTGCGGCCGTCGCCGCCCATCCGCCGCAGCAGGCCCATCAGCTGCATCCGCTGGCGTGGGTCCATACCGTTGAACGGCTCGTCGAGGAGCAGTACGGACGGGTCGTGGACCAGGGCGGAGGCCATCTTCACGCGTTGGCGCATGCCCTTGGAGTACGTGGAGATCTTCCGGTCCTGGGCGTACTCCATCTCCACGGTGGCCAGCGCCCGCTGGGCGTCGGCGTCACCGAGGCCGTGCAGCTCGGCGTTGGCGACGACGAACTCGCGGCCGGTGAGGAAGTCGTACATGGCCTCGCGCTCGGGCACGACGCCGATCTGCTTGTAGACCTGCTCGTTGCGCCAGATCGGCGTGCCGTCCAGGGTGACCGTGCCCGTGGAGGGGGCCAGGAAGCCGCCCATCATGTTGATGAGGGTGGACTTGCCGGCGCCGTTGGGGCCCAGGAGGCCGGTGACGCCGGGACCGATGCGCATGGTCACGTCGTTGACGGCGACGACGTTCCCGAACCAGCGGGAGGTGTGGTCGATGTCGATGATGGTCACAGCCCGGCCTTCCGGTAGCGGGCCATCAGGGCGGCGTAGGAGCCGGCGATGAGGCCGAGGACGACGAGCAGGTAGACGAAGCCGGTGCCGGCCGAGGGGCCTTCGCCACCGGGGAAGGTGGAGGTCGCGCCGAGGAAGGCCGTCTGGACTCCGTCGATCAGTGTGATCGGGGAGAACAGGCCCATCCACTCGATGGCTCCGGTGTTCCCGGTGCTGTGGGCGATCCCCTGGACGGCGGTCACCGCGCCGAACGGGATCAGCAGCACGGCGATGATCGCGGCGACGCCGAATCCGCGGCGGGGGGTGAGCGCGGCCATGACGAGGCCGAGGCCCGCGAACAGCAGCGACAGCAGCAGTACCGACACCAGTCCCTGCCCGAATCCCTTGGTCTGGTCACCGAAGTCGAACTTCGCCAGCAGAGAGCCGATCCACATGATCAGCAGCGGGGTGGCGGTGAGGATGAACAGGGCCGAGGCCATGGCAGCGAACTTGGCCACGACGTAGTCGACCCGCTCGATGGGCCTGGAGAAGTAGAGCGGAACGGTCTTGAAGCGCAGGTCCCGGGAGACCGACTGCGGCGCCTGGGAGGCGAGGTAGAGGCCGATGACCACCTGGGTGGTCAGGGCGTACGTCGTGTACTTGATCGGCAGTTCGGTGGAGCCGGGGATGGTGATGGCCACCGCGACGAGGATCAGCGCGGGGACGCACATCACCGCGAAGAGGATCATCGGCAGCACCTTGGACTTGGCGGAGCGGCCGAGTCCGTAGGCGCCGCGCAGGGACTGCGAGAACAGCGACTTGCGGGCGTAGCCGCGGCCGAGCCGGGGGCCGTCGTAGGACCGGTAGCCGATGTTGTGGATCTGGGTCGAGGTGTCAGGCGCCATCGGAACCGGCTCCCTTCTGCTGGATGGGCTGCTCGGGCTGTTCGTTGTCGCGGAAGACCTCCGCGATGTGGTGGCGGCGCTGCTCCATGCGGATCAGGCCGATGCCGAGGTCGGCGACGGTGTCACGGACGGTGTCGTACGTCTCTTCGCCCGTGGCCTCTACCAGGAGGATGTGGCCGGCGCCGGGCAGGCCGTGCTCCTCGGCCGCGTGCAGGCTGATGCCCGCCTCGGTGAGTGCCTTGCGCAGGGCGGCGGTGCCGTCCGGGTGCGCGTCGGAGTCGGTGACCTCGACCGCGAGGGTCGTGGTGATCTGGGTGAAGTCGCTGGTGGAGCTGGAGCGCAGCAGCTTGCCGCCGTCGACGACCACGACGTGGTCGCAGGTCCGCTCCAGCTCGCCGAGGAGGTGGGAGGTGACCAGGACGGAGATGCCGAAGTCGGTGTAGACGCGGCGGATCAGGCCGAGCATCTCGTCGCGGCCGACCGGGTCGAGCCCGTTGGTGGGCTCGTCGAGGAGGACCAGCTGGGGGTCGTGGACGAGCGCCTGGGCCAGCTTGACGCGCTGCTTCATGCCCGTGGAGTAGCCGCCGATGGGGCGGTAGCGCTCCTCGTAGAGCCCCACGTGACGCAGGGTGTCCGCGGTGCGCTCCCGGGCCGCGGTCGGGGGGAGCCCGGACATGCGGGCCATGTGGACGACGAACTCGGTGGCCGAGACGTCGGGTGGCAGGCAGTCGTGCTCGGGCATGTAGCCGACGCGTTCACGGATGGCGCTGCCATGCGTGGTGACGTCGAGGCCGAGCACGGCGGCGCTGCCCTCGGTGGCGGGGGACAGTCCCAGCAGGATCTTGATCAGCGTGGACTTGCCGGCTCCATTGGCACCCACGAGGCCGGTCACACCAGGCCCGATGTCCAGGGAGAGCCGGTCGAGGGCGGTCACTCGGGGGTACCGCTTGCTCAGGCTTTCGGTCGCGATGACAGTCACGGCTTCGACGTTAGTGGCGGAGCTCGCGCGAATCGTCAGACCTTGAGCTGGATCCCGCCTCAGCCTTCAGGCGTACATGCCCGTACTGGAGGCTGATGTGGACCGGACAACTTTGTCCACAGGTCTGTGCACGGCCCTTGACGTGATCTCCGGTCATTGTCACATTCATCAGTGTCAACTTACGGGTACGTACGGCGACCGAGACGGGTGCTGACCATGGCAGGGGACGATTTTCGCGGGTTCAGGGAAGTGCAGCGCCTCTCCTACGAGTGCGCGGAGACCGTCGCCGCGCAGCTGCGCCCCGGGATGACCGAGCGCGAGGCCGCGCGCATGCAGCGGGAGTGGCTGCGCGAGCGCGGCGTGCGCGACTGGTTCCACCTGCCCTTCGCCTGGTTCGGGGACCGCACCGCCTTCGTGAACTTCCGCATCCCGCTGCAGTTCTTCCCGACGAACCGGAAGCTGGAGCCGGGGATGCCGTTCATCCTCGACATGGCGCCGGTCTACAAGGGCTACGCGGCGGACATCGGATACTCGGGCAGCCTCGGACTCAATCCGGTGCAGGACCGGCTCATGTCGGATCTGCAGGCCCACCGCACCCTGATCCTGGAGCAGGTGCGCGAGCGCCGCTCCCTGCGCGAGATCTACGAGAACGTCGAACGGCTCATGACCCGGCAGGGGTACGCCAACCGGCACCGCGCCTACCCCTTCGGCGTGATCGCGCACAAGATCGACCGGGTCAAGGAGCGACGCTGGTCCCCGACGGCGTTCGGTTTCGGCACCCAGTCCCTGAAGGGGCTGGCCTCCGACGCCCTGCACGGGCACCGTGAGGGCTGGTCCCCTCTGTGGAGCCCGTACCGCTTCTCCGACCACCCGCCGCAGCCCGGCCTGTGGGCGGTGGAGCCGCATCTGGGCTTCCGGGGGACCGGTGCGAAATTCGAGGAGATCCTGGTCGTCACCGACTCCCGGGACCCCGGGGAGAGCGCGTTCTGGCTGGACGACGATCTGCCGCACGTGCGGCGCTGGGCTGAGGAGAAGGCGGCATGAGCGGCATGAACGGGACGGGCACGGCAGGAGCGGCGGGCGCGCGCGAGCGCTGGGTGAACACCGGCGGCGTGGAGCTGTGCGTGGCCGAACTCGGCGACGCCGCCCAGCCCACGGTGATCCTGGTGCACGGCTACCCGGACAGCAAGGAGGTCTGGTCGGAGGTCGCCGAGCGGCTGGCCGCCCGCTTCCACGTGGTGCTCTACGACGTACGCGGCCACGGGCGCTCGACCGCGCCGCAGCCGCTGCGCGGCGGCTTCACCCTGGAGAAGCTGACCGACGACTTCCTCGCGGTGGCCGACGCGGTCAGCCCGGACCGGCCGGTCCACCTGGTCGGCCACGACTGGGGCTCCGTACAGGGATGGGAGTTCGCCACGGTAGCCCGCACCGAGGGCCGGATCGCCTCCTTCACCTCGATGTCGGGTCCCTCCCTCGACCACTTCGGGCACTGGATCAAGAAGCGGATGACCCGGCCCACCCCGCGCCGGGCGGCGCAGCTGCTGGGCCAGGGCGCCAAGTCCTGGTACGTGTACATGCTGCACACGCCCGTGCTGCCGGAGCTCGCCTGGCGCGGGCCGCTCGGCAAGCGCTGGCCGGCGATCCTCGAGCGGTTGGAGAAGGTTCCGGCCGGTTCCTACCCGACGGCCTCGCTGCCCTCGGACGCGGCGCGGGGAGCCTGGCTCTACCGCGACAACGTGCGCCCGCGGCTGCGCCGTCCGCGCCCGGACGCGTACGCCCACGCACCGGTGCAGCTGATCACCCCGACCGGCGACGCCTTCCTGTCCGAGCGGCTGTACGACGACCTGGAGCGGTGGGCCCCGGATCTGGTGCGCCGCACGCTGCCCGCCAAGCACTGGGTGCCCCGGACCCGGCCCGACCAGCTGGCCGCGTGGATCACCGAGTTCGTCACGGCCCGGGAGGAGCCCGCCACGCGGGCACCGGAGCAGAAGGCCCCGGGGAAGCACTCCGACCGTTTCGGCGGTCAGCTGGTCCTGGTCACGGGCGCGGCCAGCGGCATCGGCCGGGCCACCGCCTTCGCGTTCGCCGAGGCCGGGGCGCGCGTGGTGGCCGTGGACCGGGACGCCGAGGGCGCGGCGCGCACTGCGGACATGGCCCGCCTGGTCGGCGCCCCCGAGGCCTGGGGCGAGTGCGCGGACGTCAGCGACGAGCAGGCCATGGAGAAGCTCGCGGCGAAGGTGGCCGCGGAGTACGGGATCGTGGACGTCCTGGTCAACAACGCCGGGATCGGACTGTCCGGGGCCTTCCTCGACACCAGCGCCGAGGACTGGAAGAAGGTCCTCGACGTCAACCTGTGGGGCGTCATCCACGGCTGCCGGATCTTCGGCAAGCAGATGGTCGAGCGCGGCCAGGGCGGCCACATCGTCAACACCGCTTCCGCCGCCGCCTACCTGCCCTCCAGGACCCTGCCGGCCTACAGCACCTCCAAGGCCGCGGTCCTGATGCTGTCGGAGTGCCTGCGCGCGGAGCTGGCGTCGAGGTCGATCGGCGTCTCCGCCATCTGCCCCGGCATCGTCAACACCAACATCACCGCCACCTCGCGCTTCGCCGGCGTGGACGAGGCGGAGGAGAAGCGCCGTCAGGAACGCTCCTCTCGGCTGTACGGTCTGCGCAACTTCCCGCCGGAGAAGGTTGCCGACGCGATCCTGCGGGCCGTGGTGCGCAACGAGGCCGTGGTGCCGGTGACCCCCGAGTCCAAGGGCGCCCTGTGGATGTACCGCTTCGCCCCGCGCACCCTGCGGCGCATCGCGAAGCTGGAGCCCAGGCTGTGACCGCGGCCTCGTACGTGATCAGCCCGCGCCGGGTGGCCTTCGACTGGAAGGCCACACCGCTGCACTGGATACCCGACGAGCCCACCGCCACCCACGTCATCAACGTGCTGCACCTGCTGCTGCCCGCCGGGGAGCGGTGGTTCGTGAAGGTCTTCAAGGAGGGCCTGCCGCTGGTCACCGACCCCGAACTGCTGTGCCGGGTCAAGGGGTTCATGGGCCAGGGGGCCACGCACAGCGTGCAGCGCTCCTCCGTACTGGACCACCTCGCCGAGCAGCAGCTGCCGACGGAGGCGTACACGCGGCACGTGGACTTCCGAGGGACTGGACCGGGCCGGTGCGGACGCGGTCATGCTGGACCTGCTGCGCTGGCACGGCGCCGAGGAAGTGGAACACCGCTCCGTCGCCTTCGACATGTACCGGCACTGCGGGGGAGCGGGCCTGCCCCGCTACACGCGGCGCATCGGGGGGATGGCCGTGGTCGCGCCCGTACTGGCCTGGCTGTGGGTGTGGGGGGCTTCGTACCTCATCCGCAACGACCCCGAACTGGGCGGCCGGCTGCGCTATTCGCTCCGCGGGCACAACCGGGCGGTGGCCAAGGGTCTGCTGCCCCCGTGGAGCGAGCTCGCCGCGGCCATACCCCGCTACTTCCGGCGGTCGTACCATCCCTGGCAGGAGGGCTCGCTGCGCAGGGCGGTCGAGTACCTCGCGGCGTCACCCGCCGCCCGGGCCGCGGCGGGCGCGGTCGGCCGAGCCGCGATGTCGTAGGGAGCCGGGATTGTCCGATCAGGCGGTAGCCGAGTACCGGATCGAGGATCTGGCGCACCACAGCGGGGCGACGGTGCGCACGATCCGCGCGTACCAGGACCGGGGTCTGCTGCCGAAGCCGGAGCGGCGGGGCCGCTCCAACGTCTACCGGGACACGCATCTGGCGCGGCTGCGCCAGATCGCGGACCTGCTCGACCGCGGCTACACCCTGGCCTCCATCAAGGAGCTGCTGGAGGCGTGGGACGCCGGACGCGGGCTGGGCGGTGTCCTCGGGCTGGTTGCCGAGGTGCACGGGCCGTGGACCGACGAGGAGGCGGCCCGCATCAGCCGGGAGGAGCTGAACGCGCGCTTCGGCGGCAGGCCCGACGACGAGGCGGTGGACGAGGCCTGCGAACTGGGAGTGCTCGAGCGGATCCCGGGGCGCCCGGACCAGTTCCTGGTGCCCTCGCCGCAGGAGCTGGCGGTGGCCGCCGAGCTGTACGCGGCCGGCGTGCCGCTGTCGGCGATCACCGGGCACCTGCGGGAGCTGCGCGGGCAGGTGGAGCACATCGCCTCGCGGTTCCTGGAGTTCACCACCGAGCACGTCTTCGCGCGCTACCTCGGCCAGGTGCCCCCGACCGACACGGATGCGGCGGAGGCGGCGACGATGGTGCGGCGGCTGCGGCCGCTGGCCCAGCAGACCGTGGACGCGGAGCTGGCCCGGGCGATGCGGCTGTTCGCGACCCGCCATCTGCAGCGGCACCTCGGGGCGGGCGGGCCGCCTCCGTCGGGCCCCGCTCCGGTGGCGCTCCCGGCCGGGACGGTGCGGGCGGTGCAGGACCTCGTCGGCGCCGATCACGTGGCGGAGTTCGTCCGGGCCGCGACGGAGCGGGAACTCCAGGCCCGGACGATGAACGATCTGGCGCGCCGGGCCGAGCCCGGCCGGTAGTCCACAGGGCGGATCACGCGTTTGCCGTCAAAACCCGCCCAAACAGCTGTGGACAACTCCTGTTTGCCTGTGGGCAACAGGGGCTGAGAGCTCAGCCGATGGTCTCGTACGCGGCCTTGGTGGGCGTCGCCCCGTCCACCGGCCCGGGCTCGGTCAGGGTCTCCACCGGCAGGGACTTCGCGGACCGGGAGGTTCCGTACAACAGGCGGGCCAGGGTCAGGCCGAGGATGCCGCCGATCAGCTGCGCCGCGACGAACCCGGGAAGCGACTGCGGCGCGATGCCGGTGAAGGAGTCGCTGAAGCTGCGCCCGACGGTGCCGGCCGGATTGGCGAAGGAGCCGGAGGAGGTGAACCAGATCGCCGCGGCGATGTACGCGGCGACGGCGGCCGGGATGAGCTTCGGACGCCCGATGCGGTCCAGGCCCTGGATGACGAGGACGAGTCCGGCGGTGGCGACGACCTCGCCGACGAGCAGGTGTCCGCCGTCGCGGACCTGGGTGGCGAAGGTGCCGGGGGTACGGCCGAACATGGCTTCCGCGAGGACCGCCCCGCCGATCGCCCCGGCCGTCTGGGCAACGACGTAGGCCAGCGCCTCCCGGCCGGCGAGGCCTTCTCCGCCGGTGCGCCGGGACCACCAGGCGGTGAGGGTGACCACGGGGTTGAGGTGGGCGCCGGACAGCGGCCCGAAGAGCGTGATGATCAGCCACAGGCCGATGGCGGAGGCGACCGAGTTGGCGAGGAGGGCGACACCGGTGTCGCGGCTGAGCTCGGCGGCCTGGATTCCGGAGCCGATCACGACCAGGAGCAGGCCGGCCGTGCCGATCAGTTCGGCAGCCGCACGGCGTGGCAGAGAGGTATGGGCTGTCATGGTTTCTCCCCCTGAGCAGAAGTGGCAGCGGAAAATGTATTCCGTATCTTGGAATGGCGATAGGGGGTGTCCATGACCGTCGGCACTCCGAAAATCCCTGCCGGAAGGCCTCCCGACCCGGCAGGCTGGGGCCATGGACGACAGACGCACCGTGAAGGTGTCCAAATACGTCTCGAAACACCTGCGGCACCAGCCGGAACGGATCGGACTGGTGCTCGACCCGCACGGCTGGGTGGAGATCGACGACCTGCTGCGCGCGGCCGCCGCCCACGGTTTCGCCTTCAGCCGCGCCGAACTCGATCACGTCGTGGCCGCCAACGACAAACAGCGGTTCGCCGTCGACGGCACCCGGATCCGGGCCAGCCAGGGCCACACGGTGGCCGTCGACCTGGATCTTCCGGAAGCCGAACCGCCCGCGTACCTCTACCACGGCACCGTCGCCGCGGCCCTGGAAGCGATCCGCGCCGAGGGCCTGCGCCCGATGGCCCGCCACCACGTGCACCTGTCCCCCGACAGGGAGACCGCGACCCGGGTCGGCGCACGACGCGGCCGGCCCGTGGTGCTCAGTGTGGACGCGGGTGGGATGCGCTCCGCCGGGCACGTCTTCCGGATCAGCGCGAACGGGGTGTGGCTGGTGGACGCCGTACCGCCGCAGTTCCTGCGCTTCCAGTAGGACGTCCTGGCGCGCGCCCCGGCCGGCACCACTGGCTCAGCCCAGTGCCTGGACAATGCCGCCTGGACCGAGCAGGAGCGGGGCGCCGGACGCATCCCGGGGCCGCAGGGGTCGCCGCGCTGATCGACGAGGTCAAGACGCTGCCCGAGAGCGCGGTGCCCGACTGGCTGCTGCCGTCGGCAGAGCGCCTGTTCGTGGGAGCGGCGGATCAGCCGTTCAGCTGGGCCGTTGCCTCCAGGGCGATCTTCTCGAAGACCGACTCGTCCGCGGCGAAGTCGGAGTCCGGGATCGGCGCGTGGATCACCAGCTCGGTGAAGCCCAGCTCGAGGTGACGCCCCGCGAAGTCGACGAACGCATCCACGGATTCGAGCACCGTGTTGGCCTCGGGCGTGAAGCCGGTCAGCAGGATCTTCTCCATCGATGCGGCATCCCTCCCGATCTCCGCGCAGGCCTTGCCGAGCTTCTCGACCTGGCCGCGGATGGCCTCCACCGACTGCTCCGGAGTGCCGTCCGCGAAGAGCTTCGGGTCACCCGTGGTCACCCACGCCTGCCCGTGCCGCGCGGCGAGCCGCAGACCGCGCGGGCCCGTGGCGGCAACCGCGAACGGCAGGCGCGGCCGCTGCACACAGCCGGGGATGTTGCGGGCCTCCTCCGCGGAGTAGAAGGTGCCCTGCGAGCTCACCGCGCCCTCGGTCAGCAGCGTGTCCAGCAGCGGCACGAACTCGGCGAACCGGTCGGCCCGCTCGCGCGGGCTCCACGGCACCTGGCCCAGCGCGGTCGCGTCGAAGCCGTTGCCGCCCGCGCCGATACCGAGGGTGACCCGCCCGCCGGACACGTCATCCAGGGTGATGAGCTCCTTGGCGAGGGTTACGGGGTGGCGGAAGTTCGGAGAAGTGACCAGCGTCCCCAGGCGCAGCCGCTCGGTGGCCCCGGCCGCCGCGGTCAGGGTGGGCAACGCTCCGAACCAGGGTCCGTCGCGGAAGGTCCGCCAGGACAGGTGGTCATAGGTGTAGGCGGTGTGGAAGCCGAGCTGTTCTGCCCGGACCCACTGGTCGCGCCCCCCTTCGTGCCATCGACGTACCGGAAGGATCACCGTGCTCAGACGCAGACTCATGCGTTCGAGACTACGGCCGTCCCGATGTTTCACGTGAAACATGGCCGCCGAAGCGGTGTTTCACGTGAAACGTCGGCGGCTCTCGGACGGGACGGCCCCACCGTGGTCCGGGCGATCGCGGGCGATGGGCGAAGATGGGGCGGTGACCTCGGCTCCCCAGCGCCCGGATGGGCCAACCCCCACCCCTCGGCTCATCGCCACCGACCTCGACGGCACCCTGCTGCGCGACGACAAGTCCGTCTCGCTGCGCACCGTCGCCGCACTCGCCGCCGCCGAGGAGGCCGGGATCGAGGTCTTCTTCGTCACCGGACGGCCCGCCCGCTGGATGGACGTGGTCAGCGACCACGTCCACGGTCACGGCCTCGCAATCTGCGCGAACGGCGCTGCGGTCGTCGATCTGCATGCCGGGCGGGAATTCGTCCAGGTCAGAGCACTTCCCCGAGCTGCCGCCCTGTCCGTTGTGAACGCCCTGCGGAGCGCGGCACCCGGCACCTCCTTCGCCGTCGAGCTGACCACCGGCATCAACTACGAGCCGGCGTACCCGCCCTTCTTCAAGGACCCCGGCGCCCACGTCGCCATCGCCGAGAAGCTGCTCGCCGAGGACACGGACGACAGCGCCGCGCCCGTACTCAAGCTGCTCGCGCACCACGCCGAACTGGCCCCGGACGAATTCCTCGCCCTGGCCCGCTCGGCCGCCGGCGAGTACGCCTCCATCACCCGCTCAAGCCCCACCGCCCTCCTGGAGGTCAGCGGACACGGCGTCTCCAAGGCGAGCACCCTGGCGCTGTGCTGCGCCGAGCGGGGCATTTCCCCCGCCGAGGTCGTCGCCTTCGGAGACATGCCGAACGACGTGGAGATGCTCAGCTGGGCGGGCACCTCCTACGCGATGGGAAACGCACACCCGGACGTGATCGCGGCCGCGTCCGGCCGTACCACCGCCAACAACGAGGACGGAGTCGCCGTCGTCATCGAGCGCATCGTGGCCGACCTGATCGCTCGGCGGCAGCACCGGGACTCTGCCTCCCAGCGCCCGCAGGACGAGTCCTAGAGCGGGGCCTCCCACACCAGGGTGGTCCCGCCGCCGTCCTCGCCGATGCCCGGGCCGTACGAGCTCGTGCCGCCCAGGGACTCGGCCCGCCGGCGCAGATTCCGCAGCCCGCTGCGCCGCCCGCCCTCGGTGATGCCCACCCCGTCATCGGCGACCTCCAGCCGCACGCCCGGGCGTCCGTCGGCCAGCGTGACGGTGGAGTCCAGGACCACCTCGATGCGCGAGGCGTCGGCGTGGCGGAACGCGTTGGACAGGGCCTCGCGCAGCGCGGCGATCAGGTTCTTGCCGACCAGTTCACCGACGACCGCGTCGATCGGGCCGAGGAAGCGGTGCGCGGGCTTGAACCCGAGCGGCACGGCCGCCATGTTGATCTCCCGGAGCACCCGGGTGCGCAGGCCCGAGGGAGCCTCCGCCGGGCCCTGCTGGAGGGCGAAGATCGCCGTGCGGATCTCCTGGATCGTCACGTCCAGCTCGTCCACGGCCTTGCCGACCCCGTCGCGGACCTCCGGGACGATGGACCGGCGCTGGGCGCCCTCCAGCATCATGCCGGTGGCGAACAGCCGCTGGATGACCAGGTCGTGCAGATCACGGGCGATTCGGTCGCGGTCCTCGAAGACGGCGAGCCGTTCCCGGTCGCGCTGCGCCTCCGCCATCATGAGCGCGAGCGCGGCCTGTGAGGCGAACTGCGTGGCCAGCGTCCGCTCGGCCTCGCTGAACGGACGGCTGCCGCGGCCCCTAGGGGTGACCAGCGCCCCCAGCACCCGGCCGCCGCTGTGCAGGGGCAGCATCATGCAGGGCCCGTACTGGCTGGTCAGCTTGCTGACCATGCGCGGGTCGGACGCCGCGTCGTCGACGAAGACCGGCTCTCCCTGGAGCAGCCTGTGCACGACCGGGCTCTCGGCGGGGATCACCACGCCGAGCGAGGTGGCCGGGTTCTCGGCGGAGACGGCGACGATCTCCATCCCGCCCTCCTCGGCCGGGAGCATGACGATCCCGGCGGAGGAGTCGGCCAGGCGGCGGGCCTGCTCGGCCACCACCGCAAGGGCGTCGTCGGCGTCCCCGCCTGACAGCAGGGCGGTGGTGACGGCCACCGAACCGTCGATCCAGCGCTCTCGCTGGGTGGCCGCCTCGTACAGGCGGGCGTTGCCGATGGCGATGCCCGCCTCGGTCGCCAGCACCCGGACCATGTTGACGTCGTAGTCGTTGAACGGGCCGCCTCCGTTCTTCTCGGCAAGGTACAGATTGCCGAAGATCTCCCCCTGGACCCGGATCGGGACGCCGAGGAACGTGTTCATGGCCGGGTGGTGCGGCGGGAAGCCCGCCGAGCGCGGATCCTTCGTAAGATCCTCGAGCCGGACGGTGTCGGTCTGCGAGATCAGCGCCCCCAGCAGGCCCCGCTTCCCGTCCGGGCGGTGACCGATCTTCCGGGCGAGCTCGGAGCTGATCCCGAACGTGACGAAGTCCGAAAGTCCGCGGCCCTCCATGTCGACGACGCCGATCGCCGCGTAGCGGGCGTCCGCGAGCTCGGCCGCGGTCTCGCAGATCCGGTCCAGGGTGGAGTGCAGTTCGAGTCCGGTACCGACCGATCTCATGGCCTCCAGCAGCTGCGGTACCCGGGCCGTGAGCTCGGTGGACAGGCCTTGCAGACTCCTGGTGGCCTGGGTGGCGGCCTCCAGCGGGTCCGGCGTTCCCGGTGATGGTTCCGGCGGTTCCTGGGACTCCTGCACTGACATGTCCTTGAGACTAGTTAGTCCCGTTTAGCGGGGAAAGTCGGCATGGGGAAAGCCGGCCACCGCCGCGTCGGCTCCCCGTTCCCGCTCCAGCAGCCGCCGCAGCGGCCCCTCGGCGGCGGCCAGCTCGGCGTACGCACCGCGCTGTACGACCTCTCCGCCGTCGAGCACGAGCACCTCGTCGACCGCCTCCAGCCCGGCGAGCCGGTGCGTGATGAGCACGGTGGTACGGCCCTCGGTCGCCGTCAGCAGGTCGGCGGTCAGCGCGTCCGCCGTGGCCAGGTCGAGATGCTCGGCCGGCTCGTCCAGCACCAGTACGGGGAAGTCCGCGAGCAGCGCCCGGGCCAGGGCCAGGCGCTGGCGCTGGCCGCCGGAGATCCGCTCCCCGTGCTCGCCGACCAGCGTGTCGAGCCCGTCCGGAAGTCCGTCGGCCCACTCCAGGAGCCGCGCCGCGGCCAGCGCCTCCCGCAGCTCCTGCTCACTCGCGCCGGTCCGGGCCAGCCGCAGGTTCTCCCGTACCGAGCTGTCGAAGAGGTGCGCGTCTTGGGCGCAGAGCCCCACGAGCGCCCGGACGTCGTCCCCGTCGAGCGCGCACGCGTCGGTGCCGCCCACGGTGTACGTGCCCTCGCGCGGGTCCAGGAAGCGCAGCAGGACCTGCGCGAGGGTGGTCTTGCCGGAGCCCGAGGGGCCGACGACGGCGATGCGCCGGCCGGCTTCCAGGCTCAGCTCCACGCCCCGCAGCGCGTCCCGTTCCTGGCCGGGGTGCCGGGCGGCGAGCCCCGTCAGCCGCAGCGGGAAGGGCGAGCCGGGGGCCGCGGCGGCCTGCTGCGGCTCGGCGACCGGAGCCGTTGCGTCGATGACCTCGTAGAGCCGCTCGGCGCTGCGGCGCACCCGCTGGCGGTACTGGACCGCGAGCGGAAGGCCGTTGACCGCCTCGAAGGCGGCGAGGGGAGTCAGTACGGCGACGGCCATGGCTACTCCGGACAGCCGTCCGTCGTGCACCGCGTTCGCGGCCGCGGCCGCGGCGGCCACGACGGTCAGCCCGCACACGAGGGCGGACAGCCCGCCGCCCAGCCCGGCCGCGGCCGATCCGCGGGCGGCGATCCGCGTCAGCACGCCGTCGCTCTCCCCGGCCCGGGCCTTGCGGTCTTCCAGCGCCCCGGCGACGGTCAGTTCCGCGGTGCCGGTGAGCAGATCGGCCACCCGGGTGGCGAGTTCGCCCCGGGCGGGAGCCAGTCGGCGCTCCGCACGCCGCGCGCAGGCCCCGCTGACGAGCGGAACGCCGATGCCGGCGGCGAGCAGTCCGACGGCGAGCGCGGCTCCCGCCTCCGGCAGCAGCCAGGTGGTGAAGGCGACGGAACCGGTGCCGACGAGCACCGCGGTTCCGACCGGCAGCAGCCAGCGCAGCCAGTAGTCCTGCAGCGCGTCCGCGTCGGCCACCAGGCGGGTCAGCAGGTCGCCGCGCCGGTGCTCGCGCAGCCCGGCAGGGGCGATGCGCTCCAGCCTGCGGTACACGGAGACCCGCAGATCGGCGAGCATCCGCAGGACGGCGTCGTGCGAGACGAGCCGCTCGGCGTACCGGAAGACGGCCCGGCCCATTCCGAAGGCCCGGGTGGCCGTCACGGCCACCATCAGATAGAGCACGGGGGGCTGTTCGGAGGCCCGCGAGATCAGCCAGCCGGACACGGCCATCAGCCCGACGCTGCACCCCACGGCCAGCGCTCCGAGCATCAGTCCGAGCCGGAAACGGCCCTGCCACGCCCTGGCCACGGCCCGGACCCGGCGCAGCGGATCGCTCCCGCCGGAGTCGGTCCCGCCGACGGCGCGCGCCCGCTCGGCCGCTGCGCCGAGGATCCACTCCCCGGCGTCGGGTGCGGACGGGTCGGAAGCCCCGGCCCGGACGGCGGCGGTCCGGGGGAGCGGCGCGGGGGGCGCTCCCGCCGCGGCGATCGGGACCACGCGGTCGGCGACGGCGAGCAGCGCCGGCCGGTGCACGACCAGCAGGACGGTCCGGCCCACGGCCAGCCGCCGGACCGCGTCCACCACGGCGGCCTCGGTCTCGCCGTCCAGCGCCGCGGTCGGCTCGTCCAGAAGCAGCACGGGCCGGTCCGCCAGGAACGCCCGGGCGAGCGCCAGCCGCTGCCGCTGCCCGGCGGACAGTCCCACGCCCCCCTCGCCGAGGGGGGTTTCGACCCCGCCCGGCAGCGCGGCCACGAACTCCCAGGCGCCCGCGTCCCGCAGGGCCCGGGCCACGTCCGCTGCGCAGGCCTCCGGGCGGGCCAGCCGTACGTTTTCGCCGATGGTCCCGGCGAACAGGTGCGGGCGCTGCGGCACCCACGCCACCCGCTCCCGCCACTGCTCCGGCGACAGTTCGGCAAGGTCCGCTCCCGCGATCCGAACCTGTCCCGCGGTCGGTGCCACGAACCCCAGCAGCACCTGGAGCAGCGTGGACTTCCCGACTCCGCTCGGGCCGGTGAGCGCCACGCACTCCCCCGGTTCGACGGTCAGCGAGACCGGCCCGGGCGAGTCCTCGCTCCGGCCCTCGTACCGGACGGCGACCCCGTCGATCTCGATGCGCAGGGGAGCGCCGCCCGGCAGGACGGCTCCGCCGGCCGGCCGCGCGACGGGGGTCTCGAGGACCTCGAAGATCTCCTCGGCGGCCGCCAGCCCCTCGGCGGCCGCGTGGTACTGCGCGCCCACCTGCCGCAACGGCAGGTACGCCTCGGGCGCCAGGATCAGGATGACCAGTCCGGTGTAGAGGTCCAGCTCCCCGTGGACCAGCCGCATGCCGATGGTCACCGCCACCAGCGCCACCGACAGGGTCGCCAGGAGTTCCAGCGCGAAGGAGGAGAGGAAGGCGATGCGCAGGGTCCGCATCGTCGCGCGCCGGTAGTCGTCGGTGATCTTCCGGATCGACTCGGCCTGGGCCTTGGCCCGTCCGAATACCTTCAGGGTGGGAAGTCCGGCCACCACGTCGAGGAAGTGCCCCGACAGGCGCGACAGCAGCCGCCACTGGCGGTCCATCCGGGACTGGGTGGCCATGCCGATGAGGACCATGAACAGCGGGATCAGGGGCAGGGTGACGACGATGATGGCAGCCGACACCCAGTCCTCGGTGACGATCCGGGCCAGCACCGCCGCCGGCACCACCACCGCGAGCCCCAGCTGGGGCAGGTAGCGGCAGAAGTAGTCGTCGAGCGCGTCCACGCCCCGGGTGGCCAGGGCGACCAGTGACCCGGTCCGCTGGCCGTTCAGCCAGCCGGGCCCCAGATCCGCGGCCCGGTCCAGCAGCCGGCCCCGCAGTTCCGACTTGACCGCCGCGCCGGCCCGGTGCGCGGCCAGCTCCGTCAGCCAGGCGATCAGGCCGCGGCCCAGCGCCACCGCCGCGAGCAGCAGCAGCGGCGTCCGCAGCGCGGCCCCGCCCATCCCCTGTTCGAAGGCGCCGACCACGATTTCGGCGATCAGCATCGCCTGACCGACGACCAGCCCTGCCCCGGCAAGGCCCAGGGCCACCACCGCGCCCAGGAAGAGGCGGGTGGAACGGGCGTACCGAAGCAGGCGCGGGTCGATCGGTTTCACGTGAAACATCTCCCAGGCAGGGTCGGTCGGTCAGACAGGAGGGTCAGGGCGGCGGTGCCGCCGCACGCGGAGCTCAGTGCGCGTCGACGATGTGCTGCGTCCCGATGCGCTTGCGGAACACCCAGTACGTCCAGCCCTGGTAGAGCAGGACCAGCGGCGTGGCCACTGCCGCAAGCCAGGTCATGATCTTCAGGGTGTACGGGCTGGACGAGGCGTTGGTGACCGTGAGGCTCCAGGCGTCGTCCAGCGAGGACGGCATGACGTTCGGGAACAGCGTCAGGAAGAGCATCGCGACGGCCGCCGCGATGGTGACCCCGGACAGGGCGAACGCCCAGCCCTCGCGGCCCGCCCGGGTGAAGCCGAGGGCCCCGACCAGCGCGAGCACAGCGACGACCATGGCGACCAGGCTCTTGGCGTCGCCGCGCGTGAACTGGGTCCACGTCAGGAACACCAGGGCCAGCACCGCTGCGGCCGCACCCAGCCGGTTCGCGAGCCTGCGCGACCGGTCCCGGATGTCACCGACCGTCTTGAGCGAGGTGAAAACCGCACCGTGGAAGGTGAACAGGGTGAGGGTGACCAGGCCCCCGAGGAGCGAGTAGCCGTTCAGGAGGTCGAGGAAGGTGCCGACGTACTCCTTGTTCTGATCGATCTTCACACCGCGGACGATGTTGGCGAAGGCCACGCCCCACAGGAACGCGGGGATCAGCGAGGTCCAGAAGATCGCGTGTTCCCAGTTGGTCTGCCACTTGTCCTCGGGGCGCTTGTGCCGGTATTCGAACGCCACCCCCCGGATGATCAGGCAGACCAGGATGAGCAGCAGCGGAAGGTAGAACCCGGAGAAGAGGGTGGCGTACCAGTCGGGGAACGCGGCGAAGGTCGCACCGCCCGCGGTGAGCAGCCAGACCTCGTTGCCGTCCCAGACCGGCCCGATCGTGTTGATCAGGACTCGCTTCTCCGTACGGTCGCGGGCGAGCAGCTTGGTCAGCACGCCGACTCCGAAGTCGAAGCCCTCCAGGAAGAAGTAGCCGATCCACAGAACGGCGATGAGTACGAACCAGACGTCGTGGAGTTGCATCGTGTGGTCTCCTCAGCCTCAGTACGAGAAGGCCATCGGCCGGTCGGGGTTCTTGTCGTCCCCGCCGATCTTGGTGGGCGGGTTGAGATCGGCCTCGGTGAGCTCGGGGGGCCCGAGCTTGACGTACTTCACCAGCAGCTTGACCTCGATCACGGCGAGCACCGCGTACAGGAGCGTGAAGCCGATCATGGACGTGAGGACCTCGCCCTGCGAGACGCCCGGCGAGACCGCGTCCCGGGTGCGCAGGACTCCGTAGACCACCCAGGGCTGGCGGCCCATCTCGGTGAAGATCCAGCCCCAGGAGCTGGCGATGAGCGGGAAGCCCATGGTCCAGAGCGCGACGATCCAGTAGAGCCGTCCCCACTTGGGGCTCAGCGCCTGCTTGAAGAGGACCAGGTTCGGGACCTCGTCCTCCGAGGTGCGCAGTCCCGGCGGGAGCATGAACTTCTTGCGGGTCAGCCACAGCCCCAGCACGCCGATGCCGAGCGAGGCCATGCCGAAGCCGATCATCCAGCGGAAGCCCCAGTAGGCGACGGGGATGTTGGGCCGGTAGTCGCCGGGCCCGAACTTCTCCTGCTCGGCTTTGTTGACGTCGTTGATGCCCGGGACGAAGGAGGTGAAGTCGTCATTGGCCAGGAAGGACAGCAGGCCGGGGATCTCTATGGCGACCTCGTTGTGGCCCTTCTCGACATCGCCGTAGGCGAAGATCGAGAAGGGTGCCGGCGCCTCGCCGTCCCAGAGCGCCTCGGCGGCGGCCATCTTCATCGGCTGCTGCTTGAACATGACCTTGCCGAGCAGGTCACCGCTGATGGCGGTGCCCAGTCCGGCGATGATCAGAGTGACCAGGCCGAGCCGCAGCGAGGTCCGCATCACCGGGATGTGCTTCTTGCGCGCCAGGTGGAAGGCGGCGATGCCGACCATGAACGCGCCTCCGACCAGGAAGGCGGCCGTGATGGTGTGGAAGAACTGGGTGAGCGCCGTGTTCTGGGTGAGCACCTGCCAGAAATCGGTGAGCTCGGCCCGGCCGCGCTCCTCGTTGATGCGGTATCCGACCGGGTGCTGCATCCAGGAATTGGCCGCGAGGATGAAGTAGGCGGACAGGACGGTGCCGATGGACACCATCCAGATGCAGGCCAGGTGGATCTTCTTCGGCAGCTTGTCCCAGCCGAAGATCCACAGACCGATGAAGGTCGACTCGAAGAAGAAGGCGATCAGCGCCTCGAAGGCCAGCGGGGCCCCGAAGACGTCACCGACGAATCGCGAGTAGTCGGACCAGTTCATGCCGAACTGGAACTCCTGGACGATGCCGGTGACGACGCCCATCGCGATATTGATCAAGAAGAGCTTTCCCCAGAACTTGGTGGCCCTGAGGTACTTCTCCTTCTCGGTGCGCACCCACGCGGTCTGCAGGCCGGCCGTGAGCGCGGCGAGCGAGATCGTCAGGGGGACGAAGAGGAAGTGGTAGACGGTGGTAATACCGAACTGCCATCGCGCCAGTGTCTCCGGCGCCAAAGCTAGGTCCACGTCGTCGTCTCCTTCGTGTCACCGTGGTCACAGCCGCAGTCTGCCTGTTGTGTCCCACTCAATCCGGGAGAAAGCAGGGCACGCTTGTGAACGCGTTCACATTCACAAGCATTATGGCGCACCGGCGTTCCGAGCTTTCAGGCGGGGGTCCCTCTAGCCAACAGATTCAACAGATTGTTGAATGCGGCTCATGAAGATTCGAATCTCCTGGCCTGCGGGCCAGCTCACCGCAACCCTCGACGAGACCCCGACCAGCAAAGCGCTGGCCGAGGCCCTTCCGATCTCCGCCTCCGCGAACACCTGGGGCGAGGAGGTCTACTTCGACACCGGCATCTCCGTTGCCCTGGAGCACGACGCCCAGCAGGTCGTTGAGCCCGGCACGGTCGCCTTCTGGACCGAGGGCGACGCGCTCGCCCTGCCCTACGGCCCCACTCCCATCTCGCGCGGAGGCGAGAGCCGCCTGGCGAGCCCGTGCAACGTGCTCGGCTCGTTCGACGGCGACCCCCGCCTGCTGTCCACCGTCCGCGACGGCGATCCCCTCCGCGTGGAACTGGCCTGACCAGGCCTGCAGCTCCTACAGCTCCTTGAAGAAGGCCTCCGCCGCGTGCAGGAAGAGGTCGTTCGCCTCGGTCTCACCGATCGTGACCCGCAGGCCCTCGCCCGCGAAGGGCCGGACCACCACACCGGCCTTCTCGCAGGCCGCCGCGAAGTCCGCGGTCCGCTCCCCCAGCCGCATCCACACGAAGTTCGCCTGCGTGTCCGGCACGGTCCAGCCCTGTGCGAGCAGCGTCTCGTGGACCCGCTTGCGCTCGCACACCAGCGCCCCGACGCGGCCCATCAGCTCGTCCTCGGCGCGCAGCGAGGCCACCGCCGCGTCCTGGGCGAGCTGGCTGACGCCGAAGGGCACCGCCGTCTTGCGCAGCGCAGCCGCCACCGGCTCGTGCGCCACCGCGAAGCCCACGCGCAGGCCGGCGAGCCCGTACGCCTTGGAGAACGTCCGCAGCACGCAGACGTTCGGACGGTCGCGGTACAGCTCGATGCCGTCCGGTACGTCGGCGTCGCGCACGAACTCGCGGTAGGCCTCGTCCAGCACCACCAGGACGTCCGAGGGCACCCGGTCCAGGAAGCGCTCCAGCTCGGCACGGCGCACGGCGGTACCGGTGGGGTTGTTGGGGTTGCAGACGAAGATCAGCCGGGTCCGCTCCGTGACCGCCTCGGCCATCGCGTCCAGGTCGTGCACATCGCCGTCGGTCAGCGGCACCCGCACCGAGGTCGCACCCGAGATCTGCGTGATGATCGGGTACGCCTCGAAGGAGCGCCAGGCGTAGATGACCTCGTCGCCCGGGCCGGCCGTCGACTGGATCAGCGACTGGGCCACGCCCACCGAGCCGGTGCCGGTGGCGACGTGCCCGACCGGCACCCCGAACCGCTCCGCGATCTCGTTCACCAGGCCGGTGCAGGCCATGTCCGGGTACCGGTTGAAGTTCCCGGCCGCCGCGACCGCGCTCTCCAGCACCCCGGTCAGCGGCGGGTAAGGGTTCTCGTTCGAGGACAGCTTGTACGCGACGGCCCCGCCCGCGGCAGCCGGCTTGCCCGGCTTGTACGTGGGAATGCCGTCCAGCTCGGCGCGCAGCTTCGGGCTCTTCTCGCTCACCGCAGGTCCTCCTCGACCATCCCGTCCGACGTCGCCGTCGACTCAATACTGCTCACCTTATGAGGATTCCGCTCTTCCGAGAATGGGGGCGCCTGGAATGCGGGGGAGCGCGCGCATATATGCGCGCGCTGGTGGCCTGCGCCGTGGCGCGCGTCCCTCGTGCAGGTGAGTTGAGACCGGCCCGAGACCGCACCGTTTTGGCATGCCCGTGGCCGCCGACAAGCTTCACCGCAGAGTATTTCGATCAAATGCCTTCAGTTCCAAGGTCATTGGGGGTGGCGAACCACGCAGAAACGTGCCTGTCAACGCGTGCATATGCACACGGACCACCCACCCCACCGAGCCCTACTATCGGCTCGCCATGACAGCAGCAGGGAAGCATCAGGTGAGCCGGACCGAGACCACCCGGCGGGCCGCCGGCCGACAGGGCCGGGCAGGCATCAGGGACGTGGCCGCCGCGGCGGGCGTCTCCATCACAACCGTCTCCGACGCGCTCAATGGCAAGGGACGGCTGCCTGACGCCACCCGCCGCCACGTTCGCGAAGTGGCCGACAGACTGGGCTACCGCCCGTCCGCCGCCGCCCGCACCCTCCGTACCGGCAAGTCGGGCCTCATCGGCCTGACCGTGACGACGTACGGGGATGAACCTTTCACCTTCACCGAATTCGCCTACTTCGCCGAGATGGCCAGGGCCGCCACCTCGGCCGCGCTGGCCCGCGGCTACGCCCTCGTCATCCTCCCCGCCACGTCCCGACACGACGTGTGGTCCAACGTCGCCCTCGACGGCACCGTCGTCATCGACCCCTCCGACCACGATCCCGTCGTCACCGAACTGGTCCGCCAGGGCCTGCCCGTGGTCTCCGACGGCCGCCCGGCAGGCTCCCTCCCCGTCACCGCCTGGGTCGACAACGACCACGAGGCCGCCGTACTGGGCCTGCTCGACCACCTCGCCGCCGCCGGGGCCCGCAGAATCGGGCTGCTGACCGGCACCACCACCGACACCTACACCCGACTCTCCACCACCGCCTACCTCAACTGGTGCGAGCGCGTGGGCCAGGACCCGGTCTACGAGTCCTACCCCGCCCACGACCCCTGCGCGGGCGCCGTGGCCGCCGACCGGCTCCTCGCCCGCCCCGACCGGCCCGACGCCGTGTACGGGCTCTTCGACCCCAACGGCACCGACCTGCTCGCTGCCGCCCGGCGCTACGGCCTGCGCGTCCCGGAGGACCTGCTGCTCGTGTGCTGCAGCGAGTCCACCGTGTACGCCAACACCGAACCCCCCATCACCACCCTCTCCCTCAAACCGCGCCGCATCGGCACCGCCGTCGTGCAGCTGCTCATCGACGCGATCGAGGGAGTGGACACCGGACGCCCCGTCGAACAGGTCGTCCCGACCGAGCTCATCATCCGTACCTCGTCGCAGCGCAGGCAGCCCCGTACGACCGTCAGTCCGCCCCGCTCCCCGGCACAGGACTGACCCGCCCCACCGCTCCCTGGGCGGTGCCATCGGCTCCGCCCAGGATTCCAGGAGCACAGATATCGGGAGAAAATGGTAGGAACGACTGGTTCCGGAGAGGATTCACCACCCCTGGTGCGTCACACAGCGCGAGCCGCATTCCTATGATGGGCGCACGACATCACGGACCCTCCTCCCTGGAGGTCAGGAGGGTCCGCAGGTGTACGGCAGCGCGACGGTGGTGGAGGGGTCGATGACTCAGGGGGCCGGTCAGGGACCCGCGATGCGGACGGAAACGCTGCGGGACTTCCGGGTGCCGGTCATCGAACCCGCTCCATACGCCGTATCCGCCGGGCTGCCCGATGAGGCCCCCGTCTACGGCGAGTACCCGGCGTACTACGAGGAAGGCGCACGGAGCGTACCCGCGCAGCCGGGCTACACGCCGCAGCCGGCCACGCGGCCCGCAGCACCGCCCGCGCCGCACCACGAGGCGTACACGGTCCACGAGGCGCACGAAGTGCACGAGGTCACGGAGCCGGACCCCCGATCCGAACCCGACGACGACCTCGACGGCTACACCCCGACCTACCGCGACCTACCCGTCATCGGGCGCGGCGCGCTCGGCGGCCCCGGCGACACCGTGCAGATCCAGTACGTGCCCCAGGACCTGGCGGCCGCCGGTCCCGGCCCGCTCTACGTCGTCGGCGACGTCCACGGCTACCTCGACGAACTCGTCACCGAACTCCACGCCCAGGGCCTCATCGACGCGGAGCGCCGCTGGTCCGCCGGCAACGCGCGGCTCTGGTTCCTCGGCGACTTCACCGACCGCGGGCCCGACGGCATCGGCGTGATCGACCTCGTCATGCGCCTGTCCGCCGAGGCGGCGGCCGCCGGCGGCTACTGCAAGGCCCTCATGGGCAACCACGAGCTGCTCCTCATCGGCGCCAAGCGGTTCGGCGACACCCCCGTCTCCTCCGGCGCCGGCACCGCCACCTTCCAGGCCGCCTGGCTGCTCAACGGCGGCCAGCGCACCGACATGGAACGCCTGCAGGACGTACACCTGCAGTGGATGTCCCGGCTGGACGCGGCCGTCCTGGAGGAAGGGCACCTGCTCCTGCACTCCGACACCACGGCCTACCTGGACTACGGCGACTCGATCGAGGACGTCAACGACACCATCCACGAACTGCTCAACCGCAACGACGCCGACATCACCTGGGACCTCTTCCGCAAGTTCACCAAGCGGTTCGCCTTCCGCGACGAGGAGACCGGCCCGGGGGCCGTACGCGAACTGCTCGGTACCTACGGCGGCAGCCGCGTCGTGCACGGGCACAGCCCCATCCCCTACCTGCTCGGCGAAGTGGGCACCGAGGACGGTGACGAGTCACGTGGACCGGAGGCCGTGGACGGCCCCCACGTGTACGCGGACGGGCTCGCCATCGCGATGGACGGCGGCGTCACGATGGCGGGCAAGCTGCTCGTCGTGCAACTTCCTCTGAGCGACTGAGGGTTTGTCACGCAGGGGGTATTTCTGCAAAGCCCCTGTCAACCTGCGGTGTGGGGCCTCTACCATCGCTCTATCCGTAGCAGGCTCTCCTCCGTTTGTGCCGGCGCCCGGGTCTACGCGGGCAAACCGGCCTCCACGGAGCATCGGGGGATGCACATGACCAGCGCTCCGCACCTGCTGACCGAAGACCGGCCGGAGTTCGATCGGCTCCTCGACGAGGCGCTGCGCACCGCACACGAACGGCCCGAGCTCGCCGCCCTCGGCGAACGTCTGAACGCCGAACAGCTGCGCACCATGGCCCTGGGGGCCAGCGCCCTGCTGACGGCAGCAGCCGCCACCGAGTACGCCCACTACGTGAAGGTCCGCGAGGAACGGCGCGACGAAGTCCTCTCCACTCCCGGGACAGCCCGGGAGGAGGCCGACGGAGAGGGCGGCGCGGGCCTCGGCGCCGTGATCGCGGTCCTCGCGCCCGTCCTGGCGGGCGCCGCCATGCTGATCTTCCTGCTGGTGGGCTACATCCTGAAAATGATCGAACCCGAGCCGGCCTTCGCCGAGACCATGCTGACGGCGGGCTCGTTCTTCGGCGTGCTCACCGTCGCCTCCCTGGTCTTCGCCGTGATCGGCCTGCTCGTGACGGCCGTACGCAACAGATCGACCGAGGTGGCCGCGGACGGCGCAGAGGCGATACCGGACGAAGTCGCGCGGGCCCGCGAGGCCTGGCGGCACGCACTGCTGGAGCGCGGCATCATGCCGTTCCTGCGCGACGCTCTCGCCGACCCGGGCGCGGGAACCGGTTTTCCGGCCCCTCGCAGACGCGGCAGCCGGATGCCCCATCTGGGGTACACGGCTCCTGACTTCACCAGTCCCGGCTCCCCCTCCCAGGGCCCCCGCCCCGGCCACACTCCGCCGGACTTCTCAAGTCCGGACTTCGGCGGCCCGGAACACGGGCCGAAGTAGGCCTCGCCGCCGGCGGCCGGTGTTTCAGGGCGATGTTTCACGTGAAACAACGGCGCCGCCCCCGGCCCGACCGGCCGTGGAGCGGCGCCCTCGCACGTGAGCGGTGCGTCAGTCGGCCAGCGGCAGGTAGACGCGGTTGCCCGAGGCCGCGAACTCGGCGGACTTCTCCGCCATGCCCGCCTGGATCTCGTCGGCCTTGAGGTCACCGCCGTGCTCGCGGCGGATGTCCTGCGAGATCTTCATCGAGCAGAACTTCGGACCGCACATGGAGCAGAAGTGCGCGGTCTTCGCCGGCTCGGCGGGCAGGGTCTCGTCGTGGAACTCACGGGCCGTGTCCGGGTCGAGGGCCAGGTTGAACTGGTCCTCCCAGCGGAACTCGAAGCGGGCGTCCGACAGCGCGTCGTCCCACTCCTGGGCTCCGGGGTGCCCCTTCGCCAGGTCCGCGGCGTGCGCGGCGATCTTGTACGTGATCACGCCGGTCTTGACGTCGTCGCGGTTGGGCAGGCCCAGGTGCTCCTTGGGCGTGACGTAGCAGAGCATCGCGGTGCCCCACCAGGCGATCATCGCGGCGCCGATGCCCGAGGTGATGTGGTCGTAAGCGGGCGCGACGTCCGTGGTCAGCGGGCCGAGCGTGTAGAACGGCGCCTCTTCGCAGATCTCCTGCTGGAGGTCGATGTTCTCCTTGATCTTGTGCATCGGGACGTGGCCCGGGCCCTCGATCATCGTCTGGACGTTGTGCCGCTTGGCGATCGTGTTCAGCTCGCCCAGCGTCTTCAGCTCCGCGAACTGCGCCGCGTCGTTGGCGTCCGCGATGGAACCGGGGCGCAGGCCGTCACCCAGCGAGTACGTGACGTCGTACGTCGCGAGGATCTCGCAGAGCTCCTCGAAGTTCGTGTAGAGGAAGTTCTCCTTGTGGTGCGCCAGGCACCACGCGGCCATGATCGAGCCGCCGCGCGAGACGATGCCGGTCTTGCGGCGGGCCGTCAGAGGCACGTACGGCAGCAGCACGCCGGCGTGGACCGTCATGTAGTCGACGCCCTGCTCGGCCTGCTCGATGACCGTGTCCTTGTAGATCTCCCAGGTCAGGTCCTCGGCGCGGCCGTCGACCTTCTCCAGCGCCTGGTAGAGCGGGACGGTGCCGATGGGGACGGGGGAGTTGCGCAGCACCCACTCGCGCGTCGTGTGGATGTTGCGGCCCGTCGAGAGGTCCATGACCGTGTCGGCGCCCCACTTGGTGGCCCAGGTCATCTTGTCGACCTCTTCCTCGATGGAGGAGGTGACCGCGGAGTTGCCGATGTTGGCGTTGACCTTCACCAGGAACCGCTTGCCGATGATCATCGGCTCGATCTCGGGGTGGTTCACGTTCGCCGGAAGCACCGCACGGCCTGCGGCGATCTCCTCGCGGACGACCTCGGGGGAGACGTTCTCCCGAATCGCGACGTACTCCATCTCCGGGGTGATCTCGCCCCGGCGGGCATACGCGAGCTGCGTGACGGCGGCGCCGCCGCGGCCCCGGCGGGGCTGGCGCGGGCGGCCCGGGAAGACCGCGTCGAGGTTCTTGAGCCCGCCCCGCGGCGAGGTGTGCTTGATTCCGTCGTCCTCGGGGCGCACGGGACGGCCCGCGTACTCCTCGGTGTCCCCGCGGCCGATGATCCAGTTCTCGCGCAGCGGCGCGAGACCGCGGCGCACGTCGGTCTCGATCTGGGGGTCGGTGTACGGCCCGGACGTGTCGTAGAGCGTCACGTCCTTGCCGTTGGTGAGGTGGACCTGGCGGACCGGCACCCGGATGTCGGGGCGGGAGCCCGCCACGTAGCCCTTGTGCCAGCCCGGCTGGCGCTCGGTCTGGCCGTCGGCGTCCTGGCTGACGGCAGGCGTGCGTGCGTCCTGAATGGTCATGAGACCTGATCTCCCTACGCCGGCATTACCCGGTAACAGGTTCGGCGGTCGACGCAGCCTCTTCCCGTACGCATCCGTGATGCTTGTACGGTGATCAGCGTCCTCTCAGCCCGGTGCTCCGAGCTCCCGCGTTGTGCAAAGGTGCCCCCACGCTAGCGTCATCTAGGGCGTGCTGAACAGTGGGCCCCCTCATCTCTTGCGATGATCTGCCAGTGACGACCTCGCCGCAGCCCCCCAGCGACCCCACGGATCCCACTGGCCACACGGGCCACGCACACTCGGGTTCCGGACATGCCGCCGGCCATGGACACAGCCACGGCCACGGCCCGGCAGCCCCGGTCTCGAAGCACCTGCGCAAGGTCATCGCGGCCGTGCTGATCCCCTTCGCCGCCGCGGTCTTCGTCGGCATGGCGGTGCTCTGGCCGGGCGGCGCCCCCGCTCACGAGCGCACGGGCGTCGGCTTCGACCGCCAGACCCAACAGGGCACGGTCGTCTCGCTCGAGCATGTCGACTGCAAATCGGTGAACGCCTCGCAGGTGCCGCCCACCGGCGACACGTCCACCCCCGAGGGCCGCGAGGCCCAGGCCGCACAGACCGGCGAGTGCAAGAAGGCCACCGTGAAGGTCGGTACCGGGCCGGACCAGGGCCGCACCTTCATCGAGATCGTCCAGCCGGGCGCCCCGCGGCAGTTGGCGGACGGCCAGGAGGTGGTGGTCGCGTACGCGCCGGACGCCCCGCGGGACCTCCAGTACTCGGTGATCGACGTGAACCGCAAGTTCCCCATGGCGCTGCTGGCGGGCATCTTCGCCGTCGCGGTCGTCGTGGTCGGCCGGATGCGCGGGCTGTTCGCGCTGATCGCGCTGGTCATCAGCTTCGGGGTGCTGACCCTCTTCATCCTCCCCGCCATCCTGCAGGGGTCGAACCCGCTGGTCGTCGCGGTCGTCGGGGCGAGCGCCATCATGCTCATCGCCCTCTACATGTGCCACGGACTCACCGCCCGCACCTCGGTCGCCGTCCTCGGCACGCTCGTCTCACTGCTGTTGATCGGGCTGCTGGGCTCGCTGTTCATCGGCTGGGCGTTCCTCAGCGGCAACACCGATGACAACACGGGTCTGATCCACGGGCTCTACCCGGACATCGACATGAGCGGTTTGCTGCTCGCAGGCGTGATCATCGGATCGCTGGGTGTGCTCGACGATGTGACGGTCACCCAGACCTCGGCGGTCTGGGAACTCCACCAGGCCGACCCGTCGATGGGCCCGCGCACCCTGTACAGGGCAGCCATCCGGATCGGCCGCGACCACATCGCATCGGTGGTCAACACACTGGTGCTGGCGTACGCGGGTGCCGCGCTCCCGCTGCTCCTGCTGTTCTCGATCGCGAACAGCAGCATGGGTTCGGTGGCGAACAGCGAGCTGGTCGCGGAGGAGATCGTACGGACCCTCGTGGGCTCGATCGGGCTCGTGGCCTCGGTCCCGGTGACGACGGCGCTGGCCGCTCTGGTCGTCTCGGCCGACCGGCCGGGCACCCCGGACAGCGGAGCGGTCTCGGGGCCGGTCCGCGGCGGCCGGGGCCGCCGGCGCAAGCGCTGAAGGTGTTCAGGAGGGGTGAAGGCGTTCAGGGCGGAACGGGCGCTCAGCGCGTCGGCACGCTGAGCCCGTCATCCCGGGTGGCCCTGAGGGGCATGTGAGGGAACGTCCGTGGTCAGCGGACCCCCTCACCCGGTGCCGGCTGGTCAGCCCGCGTTCTGCTCGTTCTGCCGGGATTGGGCCAGGATCTTGCCGAGCGCCTCGTCAAGGTTCTCCTCGAAGTCGCCCAGGTTCCGCTCCTGGCCGAGCGGAACGAGCCGGTCGGTGCGATCGAGGAACGCGACGAGCGGCGCCGCGCCGGCGCGGAACAGGGCCCGGTCGCCGCCGACCTGAAGGCGGATGTGGACATCGGACAGATCCTCGGGATCGGTGGGGGCGATGTGCACATCGCCGTCACCGCACGGCTTGTTGATGCCGTCGAGGAGGAGTTCCCGGCCGAACGCCCAGGTCACGGGCGCATCTCCGGGAAGGTGGAAAGTAAGGCGGACTGCGTAGGGGTCACGAGCGTCGTACCGGAGTTCCACCGGGATCCGGAACGAGAGCTCCTCGGAAACGAGGAAACTCATCATGACCTCTGCTTGAACCGACTCGCGCATTGCCTACCCCGCTGTAGTGGAAGTGGCCAGGAATGATCCCCCAAGGCCCTCTTGACAAGAGTGGTGGAAGCGCTAGCAGATCACAAGGAGTGAGTTTTCAGATACTGATAGAGAACGAGAGGGTGCTCAACAGCGCGCCTACTTCACTCCGTAGTCGATCGACTACATAGAGCAACCGATGTTCTTGGTGGAGAGGCAGAGAAATCGCCATGGTCGCGGCGGCATCGCCCGCGGTAATGGGAATGGCGGCGCATACCGTGCCCAAGGCATATTCCTGTCGCTCGATCACAGGCTGCATTCGTTCCAGAGATCCGATCCGGTGCTCCAAGGACCGTTGATCCGCCACCGTGTATGGGGTGATGGCCTCGACCGGGTGCCGGTCGTAGTAGTCCTTGCGCGTCTTCTCGTCGAGCTGGCCGAGCAGGCACTGCCCGATGGCGTGCGCGTGGCCGGTCTCGCGGAAGTCGGCCCACTCCTCGCAGGCCGGATTGGCCGGGGTGTCCGAGACACCCAGGAGCTCGATCTCACCCTCGCGGAACATCGCGAAGTAGACGGGCGCCCCGACGGCGTCGCGGAAGTGCGCGAGCGAGTCGAGGATCATGCTGCGACGTTTCTGCTGGAGTCCCCCACCGGCCAGCCGCCCGGCTGCGTCGCCCAGGACGAAGACTCCGCTCTCCCGGCGCAGATAGCCCTCGTGCGTCAGGGTGCGCAGCAAGTGGTACGCGGTGGGGAGCGGGAGGCCGGCCTCGCGCGCCAGCTGTTTCGCCGGGGCTCCCTCGCTGTGCGAACCGACCGCTTCGAGCAGCCTCAGCGCCCGCTGCACCGAACCGATCAGCGTCGGCACACCGGCGTTGTGAACCGAAGACAAAGCTCACCCCCAGGCGTGGCGGCGGGCTGTGGGGGCCCGCCCTGCGGGGGCCGCCCCCGCGTGTGCCGTGACTCCTGGGGGTCGTGCTCAGCACCTACGTGAGACAACCGCAGCTCAGAGCGGCAGTACCGGCTTTCGGTGCCCAGGGAACGGCACAGATTGCCACTCTATCCGCCGATTCCCGTGGTGTGAGCGGTTTCGCCCACCACGTTCCCTCGCCTGGCCCAATCGGGAACCGTCAGGTCCAAGTCCCTTTACCACTCACCGGAAGAGGAGGACTTCGAGCCGCTGCCGCTGAACTTCTTCACCATGAAGATCAGGCCGCCGACGAGGCCGACGAAGAGGAGCAGCTTGAAGACGAACGAGATCAGCGCGCCAAGGACGCTGGTGATCACACCGCCGAAGACGAACAACGCCAGAAGCGGGACCGCGACCCACTTGACCCACCAGGGCATGCCTGCGAATACCTCTCGGATGCCGTTCATGTCCTCGACCTCTTCCTCGTCTTCATCGTCCGTGACTTCCTGCTCCCGATGCTAGGAGGCGGCGGACTCGGGCGGGGGCCCGCGAGCCCCCGCCGTCCCCTGATCCGCCCCCTAGGGGGACCCGGGCCGCGGCCCTCGTCCAACGGGGAGCCGCTCAGCCCTCCGGCGGGGAGAACACCACCATCACCCGCAGGTCCTCGCTGATGTGGTGGAACTTGTGCGGGACCCCGGCGGGGACGTAGACGACACTGCCGCGCGCCACGGTCGTCGTCTCCTCCCCGACCGTGATCGAGGCCCGGCCGCTCACGACGAAGTACACCTCGTCCTGGCGGTGCGGCTGCTGCGGGTCGCTCTGTCCGGCGTCGAGCGCGTACAGCCCGACCGACATGTTCCGCTCGCGTACGAACTGCAGATACGCGCCGTCGTTGGCGGCCCGCTCCGCTTCGAGCTCGTCAAGCCGGAAGGCTTTCATCGTTGTTGTGCCCCTTGTACTCGATCGTTCCCTCGCATCCGCTGATCTGCGGATGTCCCACCGGGATCTTCTCTGCCACGATCAGACACATGACGAATTTCGTAGTCAAGACGCTCGCCAACGCAGCGGCACTGGCCGTCGCCATCTGGCTCCTCGCCGGCATCACCTTGGACGACGGCAGCAGCATGGGCCGCCGCACGCTGACCCTCATCCTGGTGGCCCTGGTGTTCGGCCTGGTCAACTTCATCGTCAAGCCCGTGGTGAAGCTGTTCTCGCTGCCGCTCTTCATCCTGACCCTCGGACTGTTCACCCTCGTCGTGAACGCCCTGATGCTGCTGCTGACCTCCTGGCTGGCCAAGCAGCTCGACCTCAGCTTCCATGTCGACGGCTTCTGGACCGCGGTCGTCGGCGGCCTGATCATCTCCGTCGTCTCGTGGGCCGTGAACATGGTCCTGCCCGACAAGAACTGAACGGGCCGCCCATGTACCGCGTGTGCTTCGTCTGCACGGGAAACATATGCCGCTCGCCCATGGCCGAGGCCGTCTTCCGCGCACATGTCGCCGAGGCCGGGCTCGACGGCCTGGTCGAGGTGGACAGCGCCGGGACCGGCGGCTGGCACGAGGGCGACGGCGCCGACCCGCGCACCGTCTCCGTCCTGGAGGCCGCCGGATACGAGCAGGACCACCGGGCCCGCCGGTTCCGGTCCTCCTGGTTCGAGCGCCTCGACCTCGTCATCGCGCTCGACGCCGGGCACCTGCGGGATCTGCGGGCGCTAGCCCCCACCCCGCAGGACGCCGCCAAGGTCCGGCTGCTGCGGTCCTACGACCCGGCGGCCACGGCGGCGGAGGCCGACGTACCCGATCCCTACTACGGCTCACTCGACGGTTTCGAGCAGTGCCTGGAGCTGGTCGAGGCGGCGAGCCCCGGTCTGCTGGACGCCGTACGCGAGGCCGTACGCGAGGCCGCCAAGGAGCACATCGCATGAACGAGGACACGTACGAGGACGCCTGCGGGACCGCCCGGCTCGGCGACGGCACCCGAGCCGTCCGTGCCGGACTGCCCGAGCCCGTCAAGAACGAGCCGCCCCTGCCCGGACCGGTCTTCGCCGCCCACTTCCACCTCCCCGGCGACGTAGAGGGCCCGTACACCTACGGCCGCGACACCAACCCGACCTGGACCCTCCTGGAACAGGCCGTCGGGGAGCTGGAGGCTCCCGGCCAGGACGTGCACACCGTCGTCTTCGCCTCCGGCATGGCCGCGGTCTCCGCGGTCCTGCTCTCCCAGGCGCGCACCGGCGACACCGTGGTCCTGCCCGACGACGGCTACCAGGCGCTGCCTCTCCTCCGCGAGCAGCTGGAGGACTACGGGATCCACGTGCGCACCGCCCCGACCAGGGACGAAGCTCAGCTGGCGGTGCTCGACGGCGCCCGGATGCTGTGGATCGAGACCCCTTCCAATCCCGGGCTCGACGTGTGCGACGTACGCCGCCTCGTGGACGCGGCGCACGCCGGCGGGACCCTGGTCGCCGTCGACAACACCCTCGCCACGCCGCTCGGCCAGCGGCCGCTCGAGCTCGGCGCGGACTTCTCGGTCGCGAGCGGCACCAAGGGCCTGACCGGACACGGCGACCTGCTGCTCGGCTACGTCGTCTGCCGCGACCCGGAACTCGCCGCCCGGGTCCGGCAGTGGCGCAAGATCGTCGGAGCGATCCCGGGCCCGATGGAGGCCTGGCTCGCCCACCGTTCACTGGCCACCATCCAGCTGCGCGCGCAGCGCCAGTGGGCCAACGCACTGGCCGTCGCCGAGGCACTGGGCGATCGCGCCGAGGTCACCGCAGTGCGCTATCCGGGCCTGGCCTCGGACCCGTCCCACAAGACGGCCTCCCGCCAGATGCGGGGCTTCGGGTCGGTGGTCTCCTTCACGCTGCCCGACCGCGCGCACGCCGAACGCTTCATGGCGGCCCTCCACCTGGTCGAGGACGCGACGAGCTTCGGCGGAGTACGGTCCACCGCCGAACGGCGCGGGCGGTGGGGCGGCGACGCGGTGCCGGAGGGATTCATCCGATTCTCGGCCGGCGCGGAGGACACCGAGGACCTCGTGGCGGACGTCCTGCGCGCTCTCGACCGCGCGGCCCTGGCGCCCCACGGAGGCTGAACGGGCCGTGGAACGGCGGTCCGAGCCTCCCCCCTCGTGGCTCGGACCGCCCTCGGGTTCTGTCGGCGAAGAACCACGTGACAAGGCTAGTTGACTCAGCGTCAGAGTCCAATCACGGTAACGACAGGGGGCTATCGGCATATTTATAGTTGAAGGCCCCCACCGAGAGGTGCCGCGATGGACCTGGCCCTGCTGCGCACCTTCGTCGCCGTACACCGGGCGGGTTCCTTCACCCGGGCGGCCGCGCTCCTGGGGCTGTCCCAGCCCGCCGTGACCTCGCAGATCCGCACCCTCGAACGCCAGCTGGGCCGCCCGCTCTTCCACCGGCGGGCCCGCGGTGTCACACCGACCGCCATGGGCGACGAGCTCGCCCACAAGGCCGCCCCGCACCTCGACGCGCTGCTGCGGATCACCGAGGCCGAGCGGGAGGCCGCCGGCGCCGTGCGCACCCTGCATGTGGCCGGGCCCCCCGAGTTCCTGTGCCTGCGCGTACTGCCCGCCCTCGCACCCCTGGTCGGCCAGGGCCACACCCTGCGCGCCGCGCTCCAGAGCGGCGCCGAGGAGACCCTCGACGGGCTCGCCGCCGGCCACCACGACCTCGTCGTCACCACCGCCCGCCCCCGGGGCCGGCTCTTCACCGCCACGGCGCTGTGGGACGAGGAGCACGTGCTCGTCGCCGCGCCGTACTGGGCCGCCCTGATCGGCACGGACGAGCTGCGGGAAGCCGGTCCCGCCGCTCTCGCGGGGATTCCGTTCGTCGAGGTCCACGAGAGCCTGCCCCTCGTCACCCGCTACTGGGCTGCCGTCTTCGACGCCCGGCCCGATGCCGGTGACTCCGCCGCCACCGTGGTCGCGCCCGATCTGCGGGCCGTACTGGAATGCGTGCAGGCCGGTGCCGGGTTCGCGGTCGTGCCCCGCTATCTGTGCCAGGACGCCCTCGACAGCGGCCGGATCGTGGCCCTCGCGGAGCCCCCGGTGCCTCCGCTGCGCACCTGGTTCCTCGTCGTGCGGGCCGGCAGCCTCGCCCTCGCCCATCTCGCCCGCGCGCACGAGCGGCTGCTGCACGCCGCCGCACGCTGGTGAGCCCCGTTTTTCGGCCCCTGGCGCGTTTCAGAAGGGGAGCCGTGGGCCACTCTTCTCCCATGACCGAACGTCCCGTGGTCAAACGCACCGCCCGCGCGATCCTGCTCGACGGTGACGACCTGATCCTCATCAAGCGCACCAAGCCCGGCGTCGATCCGTACTGGCTCACCCCCGGCGGCGGGGTGGAGTCCTCGGACGCCACCGTCGTCGACGCCCTCCACCGGGAGGTCCACGAAGAACTCGGCGCGAAGATCATCGATGTGGTGCCCTGCTTCGTCGACACCGTCGAGCACATCGCCGACGGGGGAGTGACGGGCGTGAAGGTGCAGCACTTCTTCGTCTGCCACCTCGAATCGATGGACCCCAGCCAACGGCACGGTCCCGAGATGGACCACCCCGAGGGCGAGTACGAGATCGTCCGCGTGCCCTTCAGCCGGGTGGGCATCGCCGCCGTCCACCTCGTTCCGCTGTCCCTGCGGCACTACCTCGACGGCAACATCGAGGGCGTGCGCGCCATGCACGCCCCCGACCTGGGCTGAGCCCCCGGCCGGGACCGGCGGGAGTGGCCGCCGGTCTCAGCCGGGCACGCCCGCCAGCTCCTCCACCGCGTCGTGGCGGATCCGATCGCCGGGGATCCCGATCCGCTTGAGCTCGTCGACCCCGCTGCGGATCATCGCGGGCGGCCCGGATATGAACGCGTCGTACGAACTCCACGGCCCGTGCTCCCCGACCGCCTGCGGCAGCTGCCCGGCGAGCCAGTCGCCGACCACCGGACGCACCGACAGCCAGGGGTGCGAGCGCTGCAGCCCCAGCAGGGTGTCCTTGTCGTACAGGTCGTGGTCGCTGCGCGCCCCGAAGAACACCTCCACCGGGCGCCGCTCACCGTGCACGGCCACGTCCTCGATCAGCGCCTTGATCGGGGCGATTCCGGTCCCCCCGCCCAGGCAGAGCATCCCGTTGTCCGTCGTGTGGTCCACCACCATCGACCCGGCCGGCGGTCCGAGGCGCAGCACGTCCCCCGGGCGGGCGTGGCGCACCAGGGCGTTGGAGACCCAGCCCGCGGGCACGGCCTTGACGTGGAAGGACAGCAGTCCGTCGGCGCGCGGCGCCGAGGCGAAGGAGTAGTGCCGCCACACCCGGGGCCACCACGGGGTCTCCAGGCTGGCGTACTGGCCGGCCAGGAAGGCATACGGCTGGTCGGGACGGACGGTCAGCACCGCGATGTCCGAGGTGCGCAGATCATGGGAGACGACCTCCGCCTGCCACCACGCCGGGCTCGTGACCCCGTCCTGCGCGGCCGCGTCGATCATGATCTGGGAGATGGCGGTGTAGGCCCGTACCCACGCCGCCTCGGTCTCCGGCCCCCAGGTCGTCTGCGCGTACCGGGCCAGCGCGCCGATGAGGGCCTCGCCCACCACCGGGTAGTGGCCCGCCATGGTGCCGTACTTGCGGTGCCCGGTGCCCAGCCGACGCAGATAGGGCGTGAGTACGGCCGGGTTGTCGATGTGCTCGGCCGCGGTCAGCAGGGCCTTCAGCAGCCGGTCGCGCTGAACGTCCATGGCGGCGGGGAACATGCCGCGCACTTCCGGGTGCCCGGTGAACACCAGGGCGTAGAAGTACGAGGTCACCTTGTCGGCGACGGGTGCGATGTCCGCGAGGGTCCGGCGGATCAGCACGGCATCCGGTGAGGGCTCGGCCGCACCGCCCTCGGCGGGTATCCGGCCTGTCCCCCCTCTGGCCGATCTGGTGGGCGGAGCGTCCATGCGGTGCCTCGCTTCGAGCATCTCGGTCGGTCTGCAAGGCCACGGTCTTGAATCCGTGGTTCCGGGTTTTACAGCGTGCCAGCCGGTCCGGAGGCCGGCGGGGAAACGCGGGAATTCCGCGTTTCGAACCCACTTTCCTCTTAAGATGCCTCAACTCCCGGGCGTGGCATGCCTGCAAGCTGGTATGCCTCCCGAAGGTCCCGGCCCTCGTACACGTGGGTGGCACGGTCCGCCAGATACGGCCGCGCGTTGACCGCCACCGAGACCGGCACCACCTCGAAGAGCACCGCGTCGGTCATCGAGTCCCCGTACGCGACGCAGTCACCGCGGCTCACCCCGAACCGCTCGCACAGTTGGTCCGCCACCGTGACCTTGCCCTCGGGCGTCAGGATCCCGGACACCTCCATGGGCCCGGTGAACGGCACCTGCGGGAACACCGAACCGTGCGCGGCGTGCGCGCCCCACTCCAGTAGCAGTTCCACGAAGAAGGACGGCGACAAGGAGATCACCGCGCAGTAGTCCCCGCGCTCCCGGATCTCCCGCCACACCTCCTGGATGCCCGCCAGCCAGGGGGAACCGTCGAACGCCGCCCGGACGTGCTCGGGCGTCAGCTCCGACCACAGAGCATGAGCGGCCACGGAGAACTGCTGCGGCCCGATCTCCCGCGCACTGAACGATCGCTCCAGCTCGGCGATCTCGGCGCTCAGACCGAGCTGTCGGGAGATCTCGACCGGCGCCGCGGAGCCGAACATCAGGGTGCCGTCGAGGTCGAAGAGGTGCAGGGTGGCCATAGCCATGGAGGCTAAACCGTCCGCTTCACGCAGGCGATGTTTCACGTGAAACAGGCTGGTGTTTCACGTGAAACATTCCACCCAAATCCTCTGGACGGCTCCCGGCCCCATGATCCAGTCTGAGTCGGTGACACCTCCACACCTGACCGAGCTGCCGATCCGAGCGCTGGCCGCGGACGATCTCCGCCACTGCGCCGACCTCTCCGAAGACCGCGGCTGGCCCCGCGAGGACCACAAATGGGGACTGCTGCTCGCCGCCGGAAGCGGCTTCGGTATCGACGCCCCGGACGGGCAGGGACTGGCTGCCGCCTGCATCGTCACCCGGTACGGCGGTACGCGCGACGAGCCGGAGCTCGCCGCCATCGGCATGGTCCTCGTCGCCGACCGCTACTCCCGCCGGGGCCTGGGCCGCCGCCTGATGGCCCACGTCTGCGACGACGTCCTCAAGGGCGTCCCGCTCACCCTGCACGCCACGCCCTACGGCCGCCCGCTCTACGAGGATCTCGGCTTCGAGACAGCCGGCCGCGCCGAGATGCTGAGGGGCGTCTTCCGCCCCGACCCCGCGGCCAAGCCGTCCGACAGCACCACCGTCCGGCCCGCCACCGCCGAGGACCTCCCGCGGATCCTCCAGCTGGACACCGAGGTCTTCGGCACCGACCGGACCCACATGATCACCCGGCTGCCCGCCTTCACCGACCGGCTGCTCGTCGCCGAGGACCGGGCGGGCGCCCTCACCGGCTACGCCGCGATCTGGCCCAACATGGAGACCCATGTCATCGGCCCGCTGATCGCCCGCGACACCGCCGGAGCCCAGGCCCTCGTCACCGCCCTCGCCGCCACCACCGACCGGCCGCTGCGCACGGACGTCGACGTACGCCACGAGGAGCTCGTCTCCTGGCTCAAGGACCGCGGCCTCGGCTCCGTGGCCTTCAACGCCGTCATGACCCGAGACCTCCCGGACCTGCCCGGCGACTGGACCCGCCGCTGGGCGCCGCTCACCGTGGCCGCAGGCTGAGAAGGGAACACCCGACCGTGACCGAGACACCCGAGCCGGCCATCCGCACCGCCACCGAGGCGGATCTGCCCGCCATCGTCGCCATGCTGGCCGACGACCCCCTCGGAGCCACCCGGGAATCCCCGGACGACCCCACCCCGTACCTCGCGGCTTTCAAACGCCTGGCCGAGGACCCGAACCAACACCTCGTGGTCGCCGTCCGGGCGGACCGCGTCGTGGGCACGCTCCAGCTGACGATCGTCCCCGGGCTCTCCCGCAAGGGGTCCACCCGCTCCATCATCGAGGGCGTCCGCGTCCACGCCGACGAGCGGGGCAGCGGCCTCGGCACCCGCTTCATCGAATGGGCGATCGAGAAGTCCCGCGCCGAGCACTGCGACCTCGTCCAGCTGACCTCCGACGCGACCCGCACCGATGCCCACCGCTTCTACGAGCGGCTCGGCTTCGCCCCCTCCCACGTCGGGTTCAAGCTGCAGCTCTGACCGTCCGCACCCGTAGGCCGGGCCGCCGCGTCAGCGGCCCGGCCTACGATCGGGAGGATGAGCCCCAGCCTGCCTCTGGTCACCACCGCCGAGCGCCGTCACCGCCTCGGCCGACGCCACCGCCTGGCTCCCTCGGCCCGCGCCGCCACGGTCCCCCAGGCCGCCGACGCCGTCGTCGCCCTGCACGCCACCGACGCCGCGACCGTCTTCCTCTCCGCCCGCGCCCGGCTCACCGAAGGCAGCGCGGGCACCGTCGAGCAGGCGCTCTACGAGGACGTCAGCCTCGTCAGGCTGCTGAGCATGCGCAACACGCTCTTCGCCGTTTCGACCGAACTCGCCCCGCACGTCGACTCCTCCACCGCCCGTGCCATCGCCGTCAAGGAGCGCCGCACCCTCCTCAAGCACCTCGAGGAGGACGGCCAGGGACTGGACGCCGCTTGGCTGGCCCAGGCCGAGACCGCTGCGCTCGAAGCCCTCGACAGCAGCGGGCCCTGCACCGGCAGCCAACTGTCCGCCGCCGTCCCGGCCCTGCGCCAGAAGATCACCATCGGCCGGGGCCAGAAGTACGAGACGCAGACCGGCGTCGCCACCCGCGTCATCCGCCTGCTGGCCGCCGACGGCCGGATCCGCCGCGACCGCCCGCGCGGCTCGTGGACCTCCAGCCAGTTCCGCTGGGTCCACACCGAGCGCTGGCCCGCCGTACCCGCGGCCGAGGCCCGCGCCGAGATCGCCCGCCGCTGGCTCCACGCGTACGGGCCGGCCACCGAGGCCGACCTCAAGTGGTGGACCGGCTGGACCCTCGGCGACGTACGCAAGGCCCTCGCGGCCGTGGGCCCCGACCAGGTGCGCCTGGAGGACGGGACCACCGCCCTCGTCAGCCCCGGGGACACGGCACCCGAACCCGCCCCGGAACCGTGGGCCGCCCTGCTCCCCGGCCTCGACCCCAGCGGCATGGGCTGGGCCGACCGCGGCTTCCACCTCGACCCCGCCCACCGCCCCGCCCTCTTCGACTACGCCGGCAACATCGGCCCCACCGTGTGGTGGAACGGCGAGATCGTCGGCGGCTGGGCCCAGCGCGCCGACGGCGAGATCGTCTGGCGGATGCTGGCAGACCCCGGCCGCGCCGCCGAGAAGGCGATCACCGCCGAGGCCGCCCGCCTCGCCGCATGGGTCGGCGATGCCCGCATCACCCCCCGCTTCCGTACCCCGCTGGAGCGCGAGCTCGTCGCCTAGTGCTGTGGCCGGACCGTCAGCCGATGCCCCGCCAGCCCTGCGGGTCCACTCCGCCGGGCACCGGGGCCTGGGCGTCGTACGGCTCCCGCGTGAACACGAAAGACGCCAGATCCAGGTGGCTGACCGAGCCGTCGCCACGCCGTACCGCCCGCAGCGTCTCACCCGCGTAGTAGCCGGACAGGCCGGTCCAGGTGCCGTCCGGCTCCGCCCGGAAGCGCGCGGACCGCCCGCTCGCACCCATCGGCCCCAGCTCCAGCGATCCGTCCGCTTTCAGCCGCACCACCTGGGCCGACGTCCCCCAGTACCAGGGCCCGCACACCTCCAGCGGCACCTGGTCGGACTCCGTGAACGGCCGCCACGGCTGCGGGAACCGCGGCTCGGCGTCCGCGACGACCGCCACCAGGTCGGCGGCCACCGACGAGGCCGGCAACCCCGAAGTGCAGTTCGCCAGCACCACCGCCGCCACGTCGTCCGCCTCGCTCAGCCACAGCCCCGCGACGAACCCCGGCAGCGATCCGCTGTGCCCCGCGAGCCGGCGCCCGTTCTGGGCCGTCAGCTGGATACCCAGCCCGTAGCCGACCTCTGCGATGCCCGGCTCCGGCGGCGCCGCCGACGTGCGCATCTCCCGTACGGAGTCCGCACCGAGCACCCGCTCGTCCCCTCGCATCAGGAAGTCCGCGAACCGCGCCAAATCCCTTGCCGTCGACCAGAGCTGACCGGCCGGAGCCATCAGCCCCAGGTCCTCCAGCGGTTCGGGCATCATCAGGTCCGCCCACGGGTGCACCGCCCAGCCGCCCGCGTGCGGCGCCTGCGGCGACCCGCTCGTCCGGTCCAGCCCCAGCGGCTCCAGCACCTCCGCCCTCAGCACCTCTTCCCACGGCTTCCCGCGCAGCGCCTCGATCAGCGAACCCAGCAGGGTGTACCCGGGGTTGGAGTAGTGGTGCCTGCTCCCCGGCGCGTGCCGGAACGGCTCGTCCCCGAGCACGTCGGCGAGCTCGGGCCGCAGCGCACCGGGAGTGCGCTCCCACCACTCACCGGGCGTCTCCGCTGCCAGGCCACCGGTGTGGGCCAGCAGTTGGGCGATGGTCACCTCACCGGCTCCGGTACCCGGCAGGTGCTTCTCCAGCGGATCCCCGAGTCCCAGCAGGCCCTCGTCCCTCAGCCGCATCACCAGAACTGCGGTGAAGGTCTTGGTGATCGACCCGATCCGGTACTGGACGTTGCCGTCCGGGCCGTGACCCTCCACCGAGGTCCTGGAGCCCTCCCAGACCACCTTCCCGCCCCGCACCACGGCCGCGACCACGGACGGAGCCCGTCCCTCGCTCTGCGCAACGGCGATCCGGTGCCTCAGCACACGCCGGGTGCCAGGAAGAACGTCCAGGTCCTCAGAGATCTCATCCATGATCGGGATGCTACGTGTTGGCCATGTCCACGAACCGCGAATAGTGGCCCTGGAAGGCGACCGTGATCGTCGCCGTGGGGCCGTTACGGTGCTTCGCCACGATCAGGTCCGCCTCACCCGCGCGGGGGGACTCCTTCTCGTACGCGTCCTCGCGGTGAAGCAGGATCACCATGTCCGCGTCCTGCTCGATCGAGCCCGACTCACGCAGGTCGGAGACCATCGGCTTCTTGTCGGTGCGCTGTTCCGGACCACGGTTCAGCTGGGACAGCGCGATCACGGGGACCTCGAGCTCCTTCGCCAGCAGCTTGAGGTTTCGGGACATGTCCGAGACCTCCTGCTGACGGCTCTCGGGACGGCGCGAGCCGCCCGACTGCATCAGCTGGAGGTAGTCGATGACCACCAGGGAGAGGTCGTTGCGCTGCTTGAGCCGACGGCACTTGGCCCGGATCTCCATCATCGACAGGTTGGGCGAATCGTCGATGTAGAGCGGGGCCGCGGACACGTCCGGCATCCGCCGGGCCAGCCGGGTCCAGTCGTCGTCGGTCATCGTGCCCGAGCGCATGTGGTGCAGAGCCACCCGGGCCTCGGCCGAGAGCAAGCGCATCGCGATCTCGTTGCGCCCCATTTCGAGGGAGAAGATCACGCTCGGCAGGTTGCTCTTGATGGAGCAGGCGCGCGCGAAGTCCAGCGCGAGCGTGGACTTGCCCATGGCGGGACGGGCCGCGATGACGATCATCTGGCCGGGGTGCAGGCCGTTGGTCAGCGAGTCGAGGTCCGTGAAGCCGGTCGGCACGCCCGACATCTGGCCGCTGCGCGACCCGATCGCCTCGATCTCGTCGAGGGCGCCCTCCATGATGTCGCCCAGCGGCAGGTAGTCCTCGGAGGTCCGCTGCTCGGTCACCGCGTAGATCTCGGCCTGGGCGCTGTTGACGATCTCGTCGACGTCCCCGTCGGCCGCGTAGCCCATCTGCGTGATCTTCGTACCGGCCGCGACCAGGCGGCGCAGGACGGCACGCTCGTGGACGATCTCCGCGTAGTACTCGGCATTCGCCGCCGTCGGGACCGACTGCACCAGCGTGTGCAGGTACGAGGCCCCGCCGACCTTGCTGATCTCCCCGCGCCGGGTCAGCTCTGCCCCGACGGTGATCGGGTCGGCCGGCTCCCCCTTGGCGTACAGGTCGAGGATGGCCTGGTAGATCGTCTCGTGCGAGGGCCGGTAGAAGTCGTGGCCCTTGAGGACCTCGACCACATCGGCGATCGCGTCCTTGGACAGCAGCATGCCGCCGAGCACGGACTGCTCGGCGTCCAGGTCCTGGGGGGGGACGCGCTCGAAGCCGCCGCCGGCGCCGCCGCCGTCCCAGGAGCCGCCCTCGCGGCCCCGGTCGTGCTGCTCGTCCCCGCGTCCGCGGCCCTCGCCGTTGCGGCGGGGACGGGGCGGCAGACGGTCACCCGGACCGCTGTCGGCCCAGGGGTCGTCCATGGGCTCGGACATGCTCACCGGGCCGCCTCCTCACGTCCGCAACGCGGACCTTGCCGTGCCACTCTTTCTACGACACGGCTCTGACATTTGGGGCACCCGAATCGGCTGGGGGCGAGTCGGGCAACGCACCACGGTAGGGCCGACGGCGGCGTCAGCCAATCTTGTTATCCACAGGCTGTGTGGATGAGATGTGGACGACGGCGCCAATGCTGTGGGTAAGTCCGCGGAAGCTGTGCACGGACCGGGGGACGACGCTGTGGACAAAATCACCTGCCCCACCCTTCCACCCCACCTGACCTGCGATTTCCTGCATCGGCGACCCTGCTGCGGAAAAATCTTGGCCGCGGTTGCGAGATCGCCTCCAACGGGTGGGGAGGAACGCGCAAGTCAGCGCGTTGGTAAGGATCCAAATGGGATTGCATCCATTACCTGTGGAAGATTAGATTGAGCACATGACACAGGCCCCCGCCGCACCGAAGGCTGTGCCCAGACGGCACGACCGAGAGATCTTCGCGCTCGCCGTCCCCGCCTTCGGCGCCCTCGTCGCCGAGCCCCTCTTCGTGATGGCCGACAGCGCCATCGTCGGGCACCTCGGGACGCCCCAGCTGGCCGGCCTCGGCATCGCGGCGGCACTGCTCACCACCGCCGTGAGCGTCTTCGTCTTCCTCGCCTACGCCACCACCGCGGCCGTCTCCCGCCGGGTCGGAGCGGGCGACCTGCAGGCAGCCATCCGGCAGGGCATGGACGGCATCTGGCTCGCCCTCCTGCTCGGCGCGGCCGTCATCGCCGTGTTCCTGCCCGCCGCCCCGTGGCTGGTCTCCGTCTTCGGCGCCTCCGACACCGTCGCCCCGTACGCGATCACCTATCTGCGGATCTCCGCGCTCGGCATCCCGGCCATGCTCATGGTCCTCGCCGCCACCGGTGTGCTCCGCGGCCTCCAGGACACCCGTACGCCGCTCTACGTCGCCGTCGCGGGCTTCGCCCTCAACGCGGCCCTGAACGCCCTCCTCGTCTACGGCGCGGACCTCGGCATCGCCGGCTCCGCCTGGGGCACGGTCATCGCCCAGTGCGCCATGGCCGCCGCCTACCTCGTCGTCGTCGTCCGCGGAGCCCGGCGGCACGACGCCTCCCTGCGCCCGGACCTCGCGGGGATCCGGGCGTGCGCCCAGGCCGGCGCACCCCTGCTGGTCCGCACCCTGTCCCTGCGCGCCATCCTGATGATCGCGACGGCCGTGGCCGCCCGCCTGGGCGACGCCGACATCGCCGCCCACCAGATCCTGCTCGCCCTGTGGAGCCTGCTCGCCTTCGCCCTGGACGCCATCGCGATCGCCGGGCAGGCGATCATCGGCCGCTACCTGGGCGCGGGCGACACCAGCGGCGCCAAGGCCGTCTGCCGCCGCATGGTGCAGTGGGGGATCGCCTCGGGGATCGTGCTCGGCCTCCTGGTCGTCCTGGCCCGCCCCGTGTTCATCCCGCTGTTCACCAGCGATCCGGCGGTCGAGGACGCCCTGCTGCCCGCCCTGCTGGTCGTCGCGCTCTCCCAGCCCGTCTCCGGCATCGTCTTCGTTCTCGACGGCGTCCTGATGGGTGCGGGCGACGGCCGCTACCTGGCCCGGGCCATGCTGGTGACGCTGGCCGTGTTCACCCCGGCGGCGCTCCTGGTACCGACCATGGGAGGCGGCCTGACGACGCTCTGGTGGGCCATGACGCTGATGATGCTGGTTCGGATGGTCACCCTCCAGCTGCGCGCCCGCTCGGGCCGGTGGCTTGTCGTCGGGGCGACGCGCTAGCCATGTTTCACGTGAAACATCGCCACCCGCCGCGCATGTTTCACGTGAAACGTCGCCCCCGCCGCCGTATCCGGGAACGACGAAGGGCCGCACCCCAGCGGGGTGCGGCCCTTCGTGTGCGCAGCCTTAGGCGGCGACGACCTCGACGCCCACGTTCGCGGCCACGTCGGCGTGCAGACGCACGGAGACCTGGTACGAACCGAGGGTCTTGATCGGGGAGCCCAGCTCGACGCGGCGCTTGTCGACCTTCGGGCCGCCCGAGGACTCGATCGCCGTGGCGATGTCGGCCGGGGTCACGGAACCGAAGAGACGACCGGCGTCACCCGCGCGGGTGGCCAGACGGACCTTCACGCCCTCGAGCTTGGCCTTGACCTCGTTGGCCTGCTCGATGGTCGCGATCTCGTGGATCTTGCGGGCGCGGCGGATCTGCGCCACGTCCTTCTCGCCACCCTTGGTCCAGCGGATCGCGAAACCACGCGGGACCAGGTAGTTGCGAGCGTAACCGTCCTTGACGTCGACGACATCGCCGGCGGCACCGAGGCCAGATACCTCGTGGGTCAGGATGATCTTCATTAGTCGGTCACCCTTTCCTTATCGCGCGGTGGACGTGTAGGGCAGCAGCGCCATCTCACGGCTGTTCTTCACGGCCGTGGCGACGTCACGCTGGTGCTGCGTGCAGTTGCCGGTAACGCGGCGGGCACGGATCTTGCCGCGGTCGGAAATGAACTTCCGCAGCATGTTCGTGTCCTTGTAGTCCACGTAAGCGGTCTTGTCCTTGCAGAACGCGCAGACCTTCTTCTTAGGCTTGCGCACAGGCGGCTTCGCCATTGTGTCTCTCCTGTGTGATCAAGAAGTTTGGATGCGAGCTGCCCTAGAAGGGCGGCTCGTCCGAGTAGCCACCGCCGGAGCCGCCGGAGCTTCCGCCCCAGCCGCCACCGGCGCCGCCGCCCTGCTGCTGCTGGCCGCCGGCCGGCGCGCTGGACGCCCACGGGTCGTCGGAGGGAGCTCCGCCGCCCTGCGGGGCGCCGCCGCTGGGGGCTCCGCCCCAGCCACCGCCGCCGCCCTGCTGCTGCTGTCCGCCGCCGTATCCACCCTGGCCACCACGACCGGTGGTCTTGGCGACCTTGGCCGTGGCGTTCTTCAGGCTGGGGCCGACTTCCTCGACGTCCAGCTCGTAGACCGTGCGCTTGACACCCTCACGGTCCTCGTACGACCGCTGCCTCAGCCGGCCCTGCACGATGACGCGCATGCCCCGCTGGAGGGATTCGGCGACGTTCTCCGCCGCCTGCCGCCACACCGAGCAGGTCAGGAACAGGCTCTCGCCGTCCTTCCACTCATTGGTCTGACGGTCGAAGGTGCGGGGGGTGGACGCGACACGGAACTTCGCGACCGCCGCACCCGAGGGGGTGAAGCGCAGCTCGGGGTCGTCGACGAGATTGCCGACGACCGTGATGACGGTCTCGCCTGCCATGGATGAACCTCTCGGCGGGGATTGCTGCTGGGCTGCTGTGCTACTCGATCCCGATTACCGCTGAACCGAAGTTCAGTGGGTCTCGGGGCGAAGGACCTTGGTCCGGAGAACCGACTCGTTCAGGTTCATCTGTCGGTCAAGCTCCTTGACGACCGCAGGCTCGGCCTGAAGGTCGATGACCGAGTAGATGCCCTCGGGCTTCTTCTTGATCTCGTAAGCGAGACGACGACGGCCCCAGGTGTCGACCTTCTCGACCTTTCCGTTGCCCTCACGGACGACGGAGAGGAAGTTCTCGATCAGCGGGGAGACAGCGCGCTCCTCGAGATCGGGGTCGAGGATGACCATCACTTCGTAGTGACGCATGTGGAACCCACCTCCTTTGGACTCAGCGGCCACGGTCGTTCCGTGGCAGGAGGGTCGTGATGCGTGCGCACGGTGTCCGAGAGCAGACACCGCGCAGCTGTACAGACTACCTCCTCGACTCCTTCCGGTTGAAATCCGGCGCCAGGGGGACACAATCTGTATCCATCGGGTGTGCTCGGTGCTATGCCCCCCGGCCCCGCCGGAGGCGGCCCCGCGCACCGCTCTGCTTCAGCCAGGAGGTGCCCTCCGATGGCACAGGCCATGCGACCCCAGTCCTCACCGCCGCCGATCTCGCTCTTCTCGACCGACGGCAAGCCCCACCCGCTGCAGGACACCCTGATGGCGGTCACCCTGATCCTCGGCGCCGTGGCGTTCGTCACGGCGTTCTTCCACCACCTGCACCTGCTCAGCTCGTGGACCGGGCTGCTCGGGATCCTCACCGGCGCGTACGGGCAGTTCATCTCCGTCACGACACGCGAGCGCTTCGCACTGATCATCGGCCTTGGCGCAGCGGGCATCGGCTTCTTCCTCGGCATGGCGCACGGCGGCCTCTTCGGCGGCTGGCTGGGCTGACCGGGGTACCTCCGCGGCAGGGGGCCGCCCACACCGGGCCGGGCCTGCGGCCCGTCCCCCAGATGGGTGGCGCCCCTGTCGCAGTAGGCTTCGCGCCATAGCCAGCGAAGCCGCCGGAGGAGACACCCCGCATGAGCCTGTCCCTGAGCACCATCAGCCGAGAGCAGCATCTGGCCTACCTCCAGAGCCTGCCCTCGGCTAGCCACTGCCAGGTCCCGGCATGGGCCGACGTCAAGAACGAGTGGCGTTCGGAGAACCTCGGCTGGTTCGACAAGTCCGGTGAACTCGTCGGTGTGGCCCTGGTGTTGTACCGGCAGCTGCCCAAGGTGAAGCGGTACCTGGCGTACCTCCCCGAGGGCCCGGTCATCAACTGGTACGCCCCGAACCTGGAGGAGTGGATCCAGCCGATGCTGGCCCACCTCAAGAACCAGGGCGCCTTCACCGTGAAGATGGGTCCGCCCGTCGTCATCCGCCGCTGGAACTCCGCCGCCATCAAGGCCGGCATCCAGGACCCCGACGTCAAGCGCCTGCGCGACGTGGAGGCCTCGGTCATCGAGCCGCGCGCCTTCGAGGTGTCCGACAAGCTGCGCCGGATGGGCTGGCAGCAGGCCGAGGACGGCGGCGCCGGATTCGGCGACGTCCAGCCGCGCTACGTCTTCCAGGTGCCGCTGGCCAACCGCTCGCTGGACGATGTCCTCAAGGGCTTCAACCAGCTGTGGCGCCGCAACATCAAGAAGGCCGAGAAGGCCGGCGTCGAGGTCGTCCAGGGCGGCTACGAGGACCTGCCGACCTGGCAGCACCTGTACGAGATCACGGCCGAGCGCGACAAGTTCCGCCCGCGCCCGCTCAGCTACTTCCAGCGCCAGTGGACGGCCCTCAACTCCGAGGACCCCAACCGGATGCGGCTGTACATCGCCACGCACGAGGGGGAGCCGCTGGCCGCCGCCACGATGCTCACCGTCGGCCAGCACGTCTGGTACTCGTACGGCGCCTCCGCCAACCACAAGCGCGAGGTGCGCCCGTCCAACGCGATGCAGTGGCGCATGCTGCGCGACTCGTACGCGCTGGGCGCGAGCGTCTACGACCTGCGCGGCATCTCTGACACGCTGGACGAGAACGACCACCTGTTCGGTCTGATCCAGTTCAAGGTCGGCACGGGCGGCGAGGCCGTCGAGTACGTCGGCGAGTGGGACTTCCCGCTCAACAAGGTGCTGCACAAGGCGCTCGACATCTACATGTCGCGTCGCTGACTCCACCCCACCACACACACGAGAGGCTCCGGACGGGCATGGCGCTCACGCTCTACGTCGACACCGCGCGCTGGCGTGCGCACCAGAAGCAGATCCAGGACCAGTTCCCCGGAATGGTCCCTGTCTGCAAGGGCAACGGGTACGGCTTCGGCCACGAGCGCCTGTGCGAGGAGGCGACCCGGATGGGCGCCGACGTACTGGCCGTCGGAACGACGTACGAGGCCGCCAGCATCAAGGACTGGTTCGGCGGCGACCTGCTCGTCCTCACCCCGTTCCGGCGGGGCGAGGACCCGGTACCGCTGCCCGACCGGGTCATCCGCTCGGTGTCCTCGCTGGACGGGGTCCGCGGTCTGGTCGGCGCCCGTGTGGTCATCGAGTGCATGAGCTCGATGCGCCGCCACGGCATCTCCGATCAGGACCTGGGACAGCTGCACGCGGCGATCGACGACGTACGGCTGGAGGGCTTCGCCCTGCACCTGCCGCTGGACCGCCCGGACGGCTCGGACGCCGTCGAGGAGGTCATCGGCTGGATGGACCGGCTGCGAGCGGCCCGGCTGCCGCTGCACACCATGTTCGTCAGCCACCTGCGGGCGGAGGAACTGGCCCGGCTGCAGCAGCAGTTCCCGCAGACCCGCTTCCGCGCACGGATCGGGACCCGGCTGTGGCTGGGCGACCACGACGCGACCGAGTACCGCGGCGCGGTCCTCGACGTCACGCGCGTGGCCAAGGGCGACCGCTTCGGCTACCGCCAGCAGAAGGCCGCGTCCGACGGCTGGCTGGTCGTCGTGGCCGGCGGTACCTCGCACGGCGTGGGGCTGGAGGCACCCAAGGCCCTCCACGGCGTGATGCCGCGTGCCAAGGGCGTCGCCCGGGCGGGCCTGGCCACGGTCAACCGCAACCTGTCGCCCTTCGTGTGGGCGGGCAAGCAGCGCTGGTTCGCCGAGCCGCCGCACATGCAGGTCTCGATCCTTTTCGTGCCGTCGGACGCGCCCGAGCCCACGGTCGGCGACGAGCTCGTGGCACACCTGCGGCACACCACCACGCAGTTCGACCGGGTGCTCGACGCCTGACCGGCTGCCGCCGGCCGGTCCGTGACCGGCCGGCACGCCCGGGTCAGTCCTTGGGGACCCTGCCCCAGTCGACCCGCTGGCCCTCCGAGGGCGTCGCGTACCGCGGCGCCCGCGCCGCGTCCGACAGCACGAACACGTCCTCGGCCCCGTCCAGGACACCGCCGGAGGGGTCGTCCGAGCCGTCCCGGCGCACGACGTCCCGTTCGGGCATCAGGATGTCGCGGACGATGACCGCGCACAGGTAGAGGGTGCCCAGCAGGTGGGCGGCGATCGCCAGCTGGTAGCCCTCCGTGGGCAGGCCCTGGTGCTTGTCCCCGCTGCTCGTGTAGGCCAGGTAGAACCAGATCCCGAAGAAGTACACGACCTCGGTCGCCTGCCAGATCAGGAAGTCCCGCCAGCGCGGCCTTGCCAGCGCCGCGAGCGGGATGAGCCACAGCACGTACTGCGGCGAGTAGACCTTGTTGCACAGGATGAAGGCGGCGACGACCAGGAAGGCCAGCTGGGCGAAGCGGGGCCGGCGCGGGGCGGTCAGGGTCAGCAGGCCGATGGCCCCGCAGAGCAGGAGCGTCAGCCCGGTCGCGTACGTGTTGGCGCCGTCCAGGGGGTTGCCCGAGCGCTGGGAGATCAGCAGCCACACGGAGCCGAAGTCGATGGGCCGTTCCTGGCTGAAGGTGTAGAACTTCGTCCAGCCCTCCCAGGCGAGGAGCATGACGGGCAGGTTCACCACGAGCCAGGATCCCGCCGCGCCGAGCGTCGCGGCCCCGAAGGCGCGCCACTTCCCGGCCCGCCAGCAGAGGACGAACAGCACTCCGAGCAGCAGCACCGGGTAGAGCTTCGCCGCGGTGGCCAGGCCGATGAGGACACCGAAGAGCACGGTCCGGCCGCGGGACCACATGAGCATTCCGGCGGCGGTCAGGGCGATGGCCAGCAGGTCCCAGTTGATCGTCGCGGTGAGCGCGAAGGCCGGCGCGAGGGCGAACAGCAGGGCGTCCCAGGGGCGGCGGCGGTGGGTCCGGGCCACGCACACGGCGATGACGGCGGTGCAGGCCATCAGCATGCCCGCGTTGACCATCCAGTACATCTGCTCGCGGTGCTGCATGGAGCCGCTGCCGGGCGTCAGCCAGGAGGCGATCTCCATGAAGAGCCCGGTGAGCACCGGGTACTCCAGGTACTCCATGTCGCCGGGGAGCCGGTCGAAGTACGGGGCCAGGTTGTCGGCGAAGCCGCGTACCGCGTACAGGTGGGGGATGTCGGAGTAGCAGGCGTGGGTGTACTGGGAAGCCGCGCCCCGGAACCACGCCCAGTCGTAGCAGGGCAGCTTCTGCACCATGCCCAGCGCGAACATGCCGATGGCGATGAGGGCCACCACGCGGACGGGCCCCAGCCAGTGGCCGCCGAGCCGGGCGTGGCGGCCGAGCGGGCCGCCGAGGAACTCACTGCCCGCTGCGGCGACCTCGTCCTGCTGGGTGGGCAGTACGGGGCTGTCCTCGTGCACCTTGGTCATGGGCTCATCCTGCCGTACCGGGCCGGACATGGGGGAAGGCCGTCGCACACCGTGCGACGGCCTTCCCGATTCGGTCGGCGGCCCGGTCAGTCGGCGGGCCCGGTCATTCGGCCGCCGCTCCGGTGGGCCAGCCCGTGGTGCCGCCCGGACGGCCGGGTTTGGCGGTGTTCGTCGGGGACTGCGATCCGCTGGGACCGCCGATGAACCCGCCGTCCGAACCCCCGGTGGGGGTCCCGGTGGGCGTCGGCTCGCAGTACAGCTCCCAGGGCTTGCAGGAGGGCCTGCCGCCCTTCGACGGGGTCGGGGACGGCGTCGGGGAGCTCGACGGCGAGGGCGAGGGCGAGGTGGACGGCGAGGCGGGGGCCGAGGGGGTCGGGGAGGGGGCGCCCGCCGAGTCGGCCTTCACACCGATGTCCTCGGCCTCCGGGAACGGCGTGACCGGGGTGTCCTTGAGCGCTTCGCGCATGTATTCGGTCCAGATCACGGCCGGGATGTCACCACCGTGGATGGAGTCGACCCCGCCCACGTTGTTCATCGAGAGCAGTTCCTTGCCCTGCGAGTTGGGGTCGGACCGGAAGAGGGCCACGGAGGTGGACAGTTCCGGGGTGTAGCCGACGAACCAGGCCGACTTGTTCTGGTCGGTGGTGCCGGTCTTGCCCGCGGCGGGCCGGCCCAGCTTCTTGACCTTGGTACCCGTACCGTTCTGGACCACGTTCTGCAGGACCTTGGTGACGTTGTCGGCGATGGCGTTGTCCATGGCCCGCTCGTCCTTGGGCTTTTCGAACCCGCTCAGCGCCTCGCCGTCCTTCTCGACCTTGGTCACGGAGAACGGCTCGCGGTGGGTACCGGAGGCGGCGAAGGTGGCGTACGAGTCGGCCATGCGAATGGCGCTCGGGGTCGAGGTGCCCAGGGCGAACGAGGCCGTGTTGTCCTTGTCCATCGACTCCTCGAGGATCCCCGTCGCCTTGGCCACGTCACGCACCTTGGTGTGGCCGACGTCGAAGACGAGCTGGGCGAAGGGGACGTTGATGGACTTCTCCATCGCCTCGGTGAGGGTCACGTAGCCGTAGGCCGTGGGGCTCTCGTTCTTCTGCCGGAACGGCTTGCCGTCGGGTCCCGCCAGCGGGTTGCCCTGGCGGCTCTTGATCACGGTGAGGTCGTCGGCCATGTACTTGCTGTCGGGCGAGATGCCCTGGCCGTTGGAGTTCTGGGTGCCGTGCTGCATCGCCGCGGCCAGGACGTAGGGCTTCCACGTCGAGCCGACCGGGACACCCATGGTGTTGGCATTGTTGCTGAAGTGCTTCTGGTCCATGCCGGGCCCGCCGTACAGGGCCACGATGGCACCGGTCTTCACATCGACGGAGGCAGCGCCGAACTGTACGAAGGTGTCGTACTCGGGGCGCTTCTTCTCGTCGAGGAAGTCGTTGCGGGTGTCCTCGACGGCCTTGGCCAGGGCGTCCACCTTCGGCTTCTGGAAGGTGGTGTGGATCTGGTAGCCGCCCAGGGCCATCTGCTCGACCGTGATGTTCTTGGTCTTCATCACGTACTGCTTGGCCGTCTCGACCAGGTAGCCGATCTGGCCGGTCATGCCGCGGGCCTGCTCCGACTCGACGCGCGGGGGGAAGTCCGTGTCCTTGTACTTGGCTCGCTCGTCCTTGGGCATCCGGCCCACCTCGACCTCGCGGTCCAGGACCCAGGCCCAGCGCTTCCTGGCCCGCTGCTCGTTGAGGGCGGGGGTGGCCGCGGCGCCGATGCCGCCGTCCGGGTTGTACAGGTTGGGGCCCTTGAGCACGGAGGCCAGGAAGGCGCACTCGGCGGGGTTCAGGTCCTGGCTGTCCTTGCCGAAGTAGGCGCGGGCCGCTGCCTGGATGCCGTAGGCGTCGCGCCCGTAGTAGGCGGTGTTGAGGTAGCCGGCGAGGACCGTGTCCTTCTCCTCGGAGACACCCAGCTTGAGCGCGATGAAGAGCTCGGTGACCTTGCGCTTGAGCGTCTGGTCGGAGTCCAGGTAGGTGTTCTTCACGTACTGCTGGGTGATGGTCGAGCCGCCCTGCGTGGAGCCGCCCGTGGCCATGTTCCACACGGCGCGGGCGATGCCCATGGGGTCGACGCCCTTGTCCGTCTCGAACGACTCGTTCTCCGCCGCGATCACGGCGTCCCTCATCGCCCGGGGGATCTTGTCGATGGTCACGATCTGCCGGTTCATCGAACCGCCGGTCGCGACCATCTGGGTGTCGTCCGCCCAATAGAAGACGTTGTTCTGGGCCTGGGCCGCCTTGTGCGGGTCGGGCGTGCTCACCATGGCGATGCCGATGCCCGCTCCGGCGGTGATGATCGCGAAGAAGCCCAGTGCCGTGCCGGACACCAGCTTCCAGGACGGCACGAAGCGCTTCCAGCCGTCCCGGTCGGACCGCGGGTAGTTGATGAGGCGCTTGTCGGGGCGTCCGGTGCCACGGGCGGCGCGGCCGGAGCCTCGGCCACGGCCGGCGGACCCTCTCTGGGCGGCCCGGCGGGCCTCGGCGCGGCTGCCGTGGGCGGACGGTTCCGCATACGGCCCGCTGGGCGAGGCGGTGGGCACGTCACGTCCGGATCCGGCGCCCCGGCCGGGACGCTGCTGGGCAGCCCGGCGGGCCGAGGCTCGCCCACCACCTTGGGGCTGCGACGGTTTGCGGCGGTGCTCGCTCATCGAACGACTACTCCTCGGGCAGGCGAGTGGCCTGGAAGCGGCAGGTGAATTCCGGTTCCCCCGGTGTCCTGGCGCACAGACTACGCACGCCCAAAACCCGACCAGTGCCGAAGTTCACCCCAAATCAGGCAACCTGCATCGTACGAATTGGTGATGTGATGCCGGTCACCACGTCACCCCTTGTCGCCGGACGCGCACCGTTCTATCGTCTGGATGTATCGAGTCGATACATCAGCTCGGTATAAAGACTCAGAGCGAGGGCTCGGAGTCAGAGTCAGAGGAGAGGCAGGCGGATGAGCAGGCGCTCAGGCATCCTCGAATTCGCCGTCCTCGGCCTGCTTCGCGAATCCCCCATGCACGGGTACGAGCTGCGCAAGCGGCTCAACACCTCGCTCGGGGTGTTCAGGGCCTTCAGCTACGGGACGCTCTATCCCTGCCTCAAGACGCTCGTCGCCAACGGCTGGTTGATCGAAGAACCGGGCAACGCCCCGGAAGACGCGCTCGCCGCTTCACTCGCAGGGCGGCGTGCCAAGATCGTCTACCGGTTGACGGCCGCGGGCAAGGAGCACTTCGAGGAGCTCCTCTCCCACACGGGACCCGACACCTGGGAGGACGAGTCCTTCGCCGCCCGCTTCGCCTTCTTCGGCCAGACCGAACGAGACGTACGCATGCGGGTGCTGGAGGGCCGCCGCAGCCGGCTGGAGGAGCGTCTGGAGAAGATGCGCGCCTCACTGGCCCGCACGCGGGAACGCCTCGACGACTACACGCTCGAGCTGCAGCGGCACGGCATGGAGTCCGTGGAGCGCGAAGTGCGCTGGCTGAACGAGCTCATCGAGAGCGAGCGGGCGGGACGGGATCGCAGACGACCCGGACCGTCCGACGAAACTGAAAAATGAGGCCTGCATCTCGCAGACCTCGTCCGAGAACAAACAGGGAGCAACCGGAATGGGTTCGGTTCGCGTAGCCATCGTAGGCGTGGGCAACTGCGCCGCCTCGCTGGTGCAGGGCGTCGAGTACTACAAGGACGCCGACCCGGCGTCCAAGGTCCCCGGGCTGATGCACGTCCAGTTCGGCGAGTACCACGTGCGTGACATCGAGTTCGTCGCCGCGTTCGACGTCGACGCGAAGAAGGTCGGCCTCGACCTTTCGGACGCCATCGGCGCCAGCGAGAACAACACCATCAAGATCTGCGACGTCCCGAACACCGGTGTGACCGTCCAGCGCGGCCACACCCTGGACGGCCTGGGCAAGTACTACCGCATGACCATCGAGGAGTCCGCCGAGGCTCCGGTCGACGTGGTGCAGATCCTCAAGGACCGCCAGGTCGACGTCCTGATCTGCTACCTGCCGGTCGGCTCCGAGGCCGCGGCGAAGTTCTACGCCCAGTGCGCCATCGACGCCAAGGTCGCCTTCGTCAACGCCCTCCCGGTCTTCATCGCCGGCACCAAGGAGTGGGCCGACAAGTTCACCGAGGCCGGTGTCCCGATCGTCGGCGACGACATCAAGTCGCAGGTCGGCGCCACCATCACGCACCGCGTGATGGCGAAGCTGTTCGAGGACCGCGGTGTCCGTCTTGAGCGCACCATGCAGCTCAACGTCGGCGGCAACATGGACTTCAAGAACATGCTCGAGCGCGACCGCCTCGAGTCGAAGAAGATCTCCAAGACGCAGGCCGTCACCTCGCAGATCCCCGACCGTGAGCTCGGCGAGAAGAACGTCCACATCGGCCCGTCCGACTACGTCGCGTGGCTCGACGACCGCAAGTGGGCCTACGTCCGCCTCGAGGGCCGCGCCTTCGGCGACGTCCCGCTGAACCTCGAGTACAAGCTCGAGGTGTGGGACTCCCCGAACTCCGCCGGTGTCATCATCGACGCCCTGCGCGCCGCGAAGATCGCCAAGGACCGCGGTATCGGCGGCCCGATCCTGTCGGCGTCCAGCTACTTCATGAAGTCCCCGCCGGTGCAGTACTTCGACGACGAGGCCTACGCGAACGTCGAGAAGTTCATCAAGGGCGAGGTCGAGCGCTAGTCGAGCCCCGAGGGTCCGCGAGGACACCTGGACTTCGGCTGTTCTTCCGCGGAGGGTCCCCGGGCAATATGCCCGGGGACCCTCCGCGTATGTGACCCTTTCCCTCATGCCTGTCGTACGTGATCTGCGCGTACTCCTGCGCCTGAGGGACTTCCGCAACCTGCTCGCCGTACGGCTGCTCTCCCAGGCGGCGGACGGCGTCTACCAGGTCGCGCTCGCCACCTACGTCGTCTTCTCCCCAGAGAAGCAGACCTCGCCGGCGGCCATCGCCTCGGCCATGGCGGTACTCCTGCTGCCGTATTCCGCGATCGGCCCGTTCGCCGGGGTGCTGCTCGACCGCTGGCGCCGCCGCCAGGTCTTCCTCTACGGCAACCTCCTGCGGGCCTTCCTCGCCTGCGTCACCGGCATGCTGATCGTCGCCCAGGTCCCCGACTGGCTGTTCTACGCGTCGGCGCTGTCCGTGACCGCCGTCAACCGCTTCGTCCTGGCCGGGCTCTCCGCATCCCTGCCCCACGTCGTCGGCCCCGGTCAGCTGGTCACCGCGAACGCCCTCTCCCCGACCGCCGGAACCCTCGCGGCGACCGCCGGCGGGGGACTGGCCTTCCTCGTCCGGCTGCTGGCCGCCGACGCCGACGCCCTCGTCGTGCTCCTCGGCGCAGGGCTGTACCTGACCGCGGCCCTGGCCTCCCTGCGCCTGGCCATCGGCCTCCTGGGGCCCGACCACCCCCCTGGCCTGGTCCGCCCGTCCGTCGCCGAGGGCGTGGCCCTCACCGTCCGCGGCATGGCCGAGGGTCTGCGCCATCTCGCCTCGCGGCGGGAGGCCGCCCGTGCGCTCACCGCGATGACGATGATGCGGTTCTGCTACGGGGCGCTGTTCGTCATGCTGCTCACGCTCTGCCGCTACTCGTGGTCGGACAACGAGTCCGACGGGCTCGCTCTGCTGGGGGTCGCGGTCGGCGTCTCGGGGGCCGGGTTCTTCACGGCCGCCGTCGTCACTCCCTGGCTGGTGGACCGGCTGGGCCCGCTGGGCTGCATCACCGCCTGCTCCGCGGCCGCAGCTGTCCTGGTGCCCGCGCTCGGACTGTCCTTCGCCCCCGGTCCGATGCTGATCGCCGCGTTCGTCCTCGGCCTCGCCACCCAGAGCGCCAAGATCTCCACCGACACGGTCGTGCAGTCCCGGGTGGACGACGACTATCGCGGCCGCGTCTTCTCCGTTTACGACGTGCTCTTCAACGTCGCCTTCGTGGGCGCCGCGGCGGTGGCCTCCCTCATTCTCCCCGCCCACGGGCGGTCCGTGCCACTGATCCTCTGCGTGACCGCCCTCTACGCCGTCACCGCGGCGCTGCTGGGCCGGCAGGAGCGACGTTTCACGTGAAACATCGCCGCCCGCGTCTGCGCCGGGGCCGTTGTTTCACGTGAAACATCGACCCCGGCCTCCCGCCTCAGGCCTGCGCGGCCCACCACTCCTTGAGGGCGGCGACGGCCGCGTCCTGCCCCATCGGTCCGTTCTCCAGCCGCAGCTCCAGCAGGAACGCGTACGCCTTCCCGATCACCGGACCGGGGCCGACGTCCAGCACCCGCATGATCTCGTTGCCGTCCAGGTCGGGCCGGATCGCGTCCAGCTCCTCCTGCTCCTTCAGCTGCGCGATGCGCTCCTCCAGCCCGTCGTAGGTGCGGGAGAGCGCGTTGGCCTTGCGCTTGTTGCGCGTGGTGCAGTCGGACCGGGTCAGCTTGTGCAGCCGCTCCAGCAGCGGGCCGGCATCGCGGACGTAGCGCCGTACCGCGGAGTCCGTCCACTCGCCGTCGCCGTACCCGTGGAACCGCAGGTGCAGCTCCACCAGCCGGGACACGTCCTTGACGATGTCGTTGGAGTACTTCAGGGCCGTCAGGCGCTTCTTGGTCATCTTCGCGCCCACCACCTCGTGGTGGTGGAAGGAGACCCTGCCGTCGCTCTCGAAGCGCCGGGTACGGGGCTTGCCGATGTCGTGCAGCAGGGCCGCGAGCCGCAGCACCAGGTCCGGGCCGTCCTCCTCCAGCGCGATCGCCTGCTCCAGCACGATCAGCGAGTGGTCGTAGACGTCCTTGTGGCGGTGGTGCTCGTCGCTCTCCAGCCGCAGCGCGGGCAGCTCGGGCAGGACCCGGTCGGCCAGCCCGGTGTCCACGAGCAGGCCCAGGCCCGTGCGCGGGTTGGCGGAGAGGATCAGCTTGTTCAGCTCGCCCTGCACCCGCTCCGCCGAGACGATCTCGATCCGGTCGGACATGGCCTTCATGGCCGCGACGACCTCGGGAGCGACCTCGAAGTCCAGCTGCGCGGCGAACCGCGCCGCCCGCAGCATGCGCAGCGGATCGTCGGAGAACGAGTCCTCGGGGGTGCCGGGAGTGCGCAGCACACCGGCGGCCAGATCCTCCAGACCGCCGTACGGATCGATGAACTCCTGCTCCGGCAGGGCCAGCGCCATGGCGTTGACCGTGAAGTCGCGCCGGACCAGGTCCTCCTCGATCGAGTCGCCGTAGGAGACCTCGGGCTTGCGCGACGTCCGGTCGTAGGCCTCCGACCGGTACGTCGTCACCTCGATCTGGAAGCTCCGCTCAGCGTCTGCGACGCGGGCACTCTTGTGCGCGCCGACCGTGCCGAAGGCGATGCCGACGTCCCACACCGAGTCGGCCCACGGCCGGACGATCTTCAGAACGTCCTCGGGGCGGGCATCGGTGGTGAAGTCGAGATCGTTGCCGAGACGCCCGAGCAGCGCGTCGCGGACGGACCCGCCGACCAGGGCGAGGCGGAATCCCGCCTCCTGGAAACGGCGGCCGAGCTCGTCGGCGACAGGGGCGACCCGCAGCAGTTCACTCACCGCGCGGCGCTGCACCTGACTCAGGGCACTGGGATTGTCTTCGTTGGCGTTCGGCACAACAGAAAAGGGTACGTGTCCCGCCCGGCGCGGGCTCCCCCGTTTATGGCGACCCCGGTACACGGCCGCCCCGGGGCTGAGCCGATCATGTGGAGCAAGGGGCGGCACCCGCGCACAGCGGGTCTCGTTACCATGCGTGGACGCACAGACGACGACCACTGACACTTCGAGGGACGGGCTAACGCGTGGCCGAGGCGGCAGACATCCTGGGGACGTCCCCCACTCCTGTCCGGCGCCGATGGCTGCGGCGCACGGTGGTCCTGCTCGCCGGGACGCCCGTCCTCGCCGCCCTCGTCTACTCTCCCGCCCCCGAGGCCCAGGCCGCCCAGGCGGCCACCGTAGACGTCCAGCTGAACTCGATGACCCCCGCCGCCCCGATCAAGGGCGACACCCTGACCATCTCCGGCACGGTGGTCAACAACGGCTCCGAGACGATCACCGACGCACACGTGGGCCTGCGGGTCGGGCCGCTGCTCGCGGACCGGTCGTCGATCGACGAGGCGGCGGAACGCACCAGCTTCCGGGCCGGCACCGACCCCGGCGAGATCGACCCGGCCCACGCCGTGAAGATCGCCTCGTTGCCCTCGAAGGTCAACCAGTCGTTCACGCTCACCATCCCGGTGAACAAGCTGGAGCTGGACAAGGACGGCGTCTACCAGCTCGGCGTCTCCCTGTCCGGGGCGACCGAGAGCCGCCCGTCCGAGCAGGTCCTCGGCATCAAGCGCACCTTCCTGCCCTGGCAGCCGGATCCCGCGGCCAAGCGGGCCCAGCTCACCTACGTGTGGCCGCTGATCTCCACCACGCACGTGACCGCGGAAACCGGCTCGGACGAAACCCAGACCCCCGTCTTCCTCGACGACTCCCTCGCCGAGGAACTCAGGTCGGGCGGCCGGCTGGAGCGGATGGTCGCGCTCGGCAAGGACCTGCCCATCACCTGGGTCATCGATCCCGACCTGCTGTACACGGTCGACGCGATGACCAAGGGCTACCGGGTCCGCGTACCGGGCGGAAAGTCCGTCCAGGGCAAGAACAAGGCCCTCGCCGAACAGTGGCTCAGCTCTCTGGAAGCCGCCGTCCAGGGCAAGAAGGTCGTGGCGCTGCCCTTCGCGGACCCCGACCTCGCCTCCCTCGCCCACCGGGGCAAGGACGTCTCGGGAACCCTGGGCCAGCTGCGCCCCGCCACCGACAAGGCGAAGCAGGCCGTCGAGACGGTCCTGCACGTCCCCGCGTCCACCGACTTCTCCTGGCCCGTGGACGGCGCCATCGACCCGTCGATCGTCAACGTCGCCACCTCGGCCGGTGCCCACAACATCCTCACCCGCAGCGACAGCCTCTCCGAGAGCGGCGCCCTCGGGTACACCCCCTCGGCCGCCCGCCCCATCGGCGCGGGTGCCACCGCCGTCGTCGCCGACGCGGAACTCTCCACCGCCTTCGAGGGCGACATGCTGAGCGCCGGGAACTCCACCCTCGCCGTGCAGCGGTTCCTCGCCCACAGCCTCGCTCTGAACCTGCAGAAGACCGACGAGCAGCGCAGCTTCGTCGTCACCCCGCAGCGGATGCCCGGTGTCAGCCAGGTGCAGACGATGGCCGACGCCGTCCGCGCCCTCCAGGCCGGCCGCTGGATCCAGCCCGTCGACCTCGAGACCGCGGCCGCGGCCAAACCCGACCCCTCTGCCGCCACCCAGGTGCCGGGCGCCGGGCAGTACCCCGAGGACCTGCGCAAGCAGGAGCTACCGGTGGCCGCCTTCGAGAAGATCCGGACCACCCAGAACACCCTCGACCACTTCAAGGTCATCCTCGCCGCACCCGACCGCGTCGAGATCCCCTTCGGCAACACCACCAACCGGGAGATGTCCACCTCCTGGCGCGGCCACCCTGCGGAGGCAGCCCTCTACCGGGACCAGGTCCAGGACTATCTGATCGGCCTCACCGAGAAGGTCAAGGTCGTCCCCAAGTCCGACGCCACCCTGTCCGGACACAGCGCCACCATTCCGGTGAGTGTCCAGAACAGCCTCGTCCAGGACGTGCGCGGCCTCGTCCTGCGGGTGAAGTCCGCCAACCCGACCCGCCTGATGTTCGGCGAGGCGGAACAGCAGGTCACCGTCCAGGGCGACCACACCCAGACCGTAAAGTTCACCGCGAACGCCACCGCGAGCGGCCCCGTCGAGGTCACCGCGCAGCTCTTCACCAAGGACGGCGTCCCCTACGGCAAGGAACGAAAGTTCACCGTCGACGCCACCGAGATCACCCCCACCGTCATGCTCGTCATCGCCGGCGGTGTGCTCCTCCTGGTCCTGGCCGGCATCAAGATGTACGCCAGCCGCAAGCGCGTCGCGGCACGCGCGGCCGCCGAGGAGAGCACGCAGCCGAGTGACGAGTCCCCGGACACCGGACCGCAAAGCACCGACGGGTCCGGCACGGGTGAGACAGTGGACCGTTGAGCGATGCCGTGGCCGGCCGGCCTGGGGACGATGAGGTGGGGTTTCGATGAACGCGCCGTACGACGGTGACCGCGCGCAGGGCACTGGTGGGCCTGCGCCCTCCCAGGGCACTGCCCCGGGCACCCCGGTGCCCGGGCAGGTTCCCGCGCCTGCGCCCGCGCCGGAACGCGACCCGTATGTCCAGGACGCCTACGACCACGACCCGTACCGGTCGCAGGACCTGTCCGCACAGGACCCCGTGTCCGAGGTCCTCTACGACAGAGCCGCGCACCCCCCGCCGCCGCCCGGCACCTACCAGGAGGCCGGCCCGCTCTACGCGGCGCCCAGCGCGCCCTCGTACGCCCCCGATCCGCGCGTCTGGGCCCAGACCCCACCGCCGGAGCCGGACGGCCCCTCCCGCCACCTGCCCTACGGCGACCACGCCACCACGACGCAGTTCGTCGGCGTGGACTCCCTCGTCACCAAGGCGTCGGACGAACAGCCCGAGCCCGATGCCTTCGCCCACCTGTACCGGGACCAGGAGGCGGCTCCCCGCACCCCCGCCGAGGACGCCCCCGTCGCCGCCCCGGCACCGGCCAAGCCCGCCGGACGCGCCTCCAGCCTGCTGAAGTCCAGCGCGCTCATGGCCGCCGGCACGATCGTCTCCCGCATCACCGGCTTCCTGCGGACCCTGGTCATCGCCGGCGCCATCGGCGTGGGCACCTTCAACGACACGTACCAGATCGCCAACACCCTGCCCACGATGATCTACGTGCTGGTCGGCGGCGGCGCCCTCAACGCCGTCTTCATCCCGCAGCTCGTCCGGGCCATGAAGAACGACAGTGACGGCGGCCAGGCGTACGCCAACCGGCTGCTGACCCTCGTCGTGGTCCTGTTGGCCGCCATCACCACCGTCTGCGTCCTGGCCGCACCGGTGTTCATCACGATGATGTCGCCGAAGATCGCCTCCGACCCCCAGCAGATGGATGTCGCGGTCGCCTTCGCCCGCTACTGCCTGCCCACCATGTTCTTCATGGGCGTACACGTGGTCCTCGGTCAGATCCTCAACGCGCGCGGCCGCTTCGGCGCGATGATGTGGACCCCGGTCCTCAACAACATCGTCGTCATCGCCACCTTCGGCGCCTTCATCTGGGCCTTCGGCGGCTTCACCACCTCCGGCGTCAACGCCACGACCGTCACCGCCGACGGGGTACGCCTCCTGGGCCTCGGCACCCTGCTGGGCCTCACCGTCCAGGCCCTCGCCATGCTGCCCTACCTGCGCGACGCCGGCTTCAAGCCGCGCCTGCGCTTCGACTGGAAGGGCCACGGCCTCGGCAAGGCCGCCCGCCTGGCGAAGTGGACGTTCTTCTTCGTCCTCGCCAACCAGATCGGTCTCGTCGTCGTCACCCAGCTCGCCACCTGGGCCGGATCCGTCGCCGAGAAGCAGGGCCACCCCGGCACCGGCATCACCGCCTACAACTACGCGCTGCTGCTGTGGCAGATGCCGCAGGCCATCATCACCGTCTCGGTCATGACGGCCGTCCTGCCGCGCATCTCCCGGTCCGCCCACGACGGAGACGCGGCCGCCGTGCGCGACGACATCTCCTACGGACTGCGCACCTCCGCCGTCGCGATCGTGCCCTGCGCCTTCGCGTTCCTCGCCCTCGGCGTCCCGATGGCCACCCTGCTCTACGCCGGCTCCGGCGCCGGCGCCCAGAACATCGGCTACGTCCTGATGGCCTTCGGCCTCGGACTGATCCCGTACTCGGTCCAGTACGTGGTCCTGCGCGGCTTCTACGCCTACGAGGACACCCGGACGCCCTTCTACAACACCGTCATCGTCGCCGCCGTCAACGCGGCGGGCTCCGCGGCCTCCTTCTTCGTCCTCCCCTCCCGGTGGGCCGTCGTCGGCATGGCCGCCGCCTACGGCCTCGGCTACGCCGTCGGCGTGGGCGTGGCCTGGCGCCGCCTGAAGACCCGTCTCGGCGGCGACCTCGACGGCGCCCACGTGATGCGCACCTACGCCCGCCTCACCGGCGCCTGCGTGCCCGCGGCCGCCGTGGCCGGCGCCGCCGCCTACGGGGTCACCCAGTGGCTGGGCAGCGGAGCCGCGGGCTCCGCCGCCTCCCTCGCAGCGGGAGGCATCGCCCTCGCGGCCGTGTTCCTCATCGCCGCCAAGCGGATGCGGATCGAAGAACTCAACTCGATGGTCGGAATGGTCCGCGGACGACTGGGGCGCTGATGCGCACAACCGTCGCCCCCCTTCGTGTGTCGTGCATAGCGTCGGACTGTGGGCACAATTGGCATGGCTTCGCAGACTGGCCGACAGCGCGCAACGGATGGGGAGGCGGGAACGACGGTGGCGGAACGTAGCACGGCTGCCGTCGACGTGGCCGACAACAGTGGCGACAAGCCGCTGGCCGCGAAAGCGGACAAGGCCACGGCCGACGGGGTGGACATCCAGAACGGACGAGCCGCGGACGGACCCATGACCGAAAAGGACAGCGAACGCACGACCGCGGCCCCCGCGGCCGCACCCGAACTCCACAGCGGCCACAAGCTCGCCAGACGCTACCGGCTCGAAGAGTGCGTCACCCGTGTGGACGGATTCAGCAGCTGGCGTGCGATGGACGAGAAGCTGCGCCGGGCCGTCGGCGTCCACCTGCTGCCCGCCGACCACCCGCGGGCCCGTTCCGTCCTGGCCGCCGCACGCTCCTCCGCGCTGCTCGGCGACCCCCGGTTCGTCCAGGTCCTCGACGCCGTGGAGGAGAACGACCTCGTCTACGTCGTCCACGAATGGCTGCCCGACGCCACCGAACTCACCGCGCTCCTCGCCGCAGGACCCCTGGAGCCCCACGAGGCCTACCAGCTCGTCAGCCAGGTCTCCCAGGCCATGACCGCGGCCCACCGCGAGGGCCTCGCCCACCTGCGGCTGACGCCCAGCGCGATACTGCGCACCTCCACCGGCCAGTACCGCATCCGCGGCCTCGCCGTGAACGCCGCCCTGCGCGGCATCACCAGCGAGACGCCGCAGCGCGCCGACACCGAGGCCATCGGCGCCCTCCTGTACGCCGCGCTCACCCAGCGCTGGCCGTACGAGAGCGACGCCTACGGCCTCACCGGCCTCCCCAAGGGCGTCGGCCTGATCGCCCCCGACCAGGTCCGCGCCGGCGTCCACCGGGGCCTGGGCGAGCTCGCCATGCGCGCCCTCGCCAACGACGGGGCCACCGCCTCCCGTCAGGAACCCGCCTGCACCACCCCCGAGGAGCTGGCCAAGGCCGTCGCCGCGATGCCCCGCATCCGGCCGCCGGAGCCCGCCTTCACCGCGCCGCCCGAGTACCAGCACACCACCTACCAGCAGGGCAGCTACGGCCGCCCCGCGCAGCCAGGACTGTCCACGACGCAGCCCACGGTCGTCGCCCCTCCGCCGCCGCTGCAGAGCCGCACCGGCCGCGCCCTCAAGTGGGGCGTCGCAGCCCTGCTGATCGCCGCCCTCGGCCTCGGCAGCTGGCAGCTGGCCGACACCCTGCTGGACCACAACAGCGGCGGCACCAACGGCCCGAACCACACGCAGACCGAGTCGGACGACAACCCGAAGCAGGAGCAGGAACCCGTCCCGCTTGAGATCAAGGGGGCACAGGAATACTTCCCGGACGGGAAACCGCAGAACGCCGAGGACGTCTCGAACACCTACGACGGAGACGCGTCCACCTTCTGGCGCACCAAGAGCTACTACGACGGCCCCGAGATGAAGATCAAGGACGGCGTCGGCATCGTCTACGATCTCGGCTCCGAGCAGGAAGTCAACGGAGCCTCGATAACGCTGAGGTACGGTGGCGCGCACACCACCCTCACGCTGTACGCCACCGACTCGAAGTCCCCCAAGGGCTCCGTCGGCTCCATGGCGAAGATTGCCGGAACCACGACGTCGGAGACCGCGCTGCAGCTGGCCGCCGAGAAGCCCGTGAAAACGCGGTACGTGCTGCTGTGGATCACCGCGATGCCACATGCCCCACTCGACGACTTCAGCGATCCCGGATACAAGCAGGCCATCACCAACGTCTCGTTCGTCCGGACCCCGTAGCACTCCTCGGAACCGGACGCGCCGATAAAATCGGGGCTGTGGGAGCAAAGCTCCCACAGCCCCGGAACAGACCGCATTGCTACAGGCAGAATGTACGGTCAGTAGGAAGCGGTCCGCGTGTGCAGGCTCGTGTTCGAGTACTGCGACCAGCCCTCAGCAAACGAATTCAGCGGATCCTTGTCGTACACCATGGCCGTGTAGCACGTGTAGCTGCCGAGGGAATCGCTGTAGCTCAAATTCGAGCAGTTGTAGGCCTTGCCGTCGTTGTTGCGCACGATCTGCGCCTTGCCCCAGGCGTTCTCGGAAAGCCTGATGCGAGCCCACGCGGTGTGGCACTTGACGCTGTATCGCAGTTCGACCACCCCGAGGGTCCAGTTCGACGTGCCGATGTACGCCGACTGCTTGGTCGTAGCGTCAGCGGCACAACCAGCCGACGACGGGTTCTGCCCGTCCAGGGGGTACGAAGCAGCGTGCGCGTTTCCCGGAATTGCTGCCACCAACAGCGGCGCCGCAACGAGAGCAGGAATAAACTTACCGAGCTTTCGCATCAGTCTCCCCAACCTGAATACCAATCGAAAAACAGCTCCGACCCTAACACAAGATGATCTTGGTTGTCGGGATCGCCGAAGCGGCCCGCCGCGACCGAAATGCCCAAATAGCCCTCATTTACATTCAGAGGCAAACCCGATTCAATACCAGCACGGAACCAACCAGGAGAGGAATCATGAGGCCTGCGGCTGACGATCCCGACCCGGTCCAAGACCAGGAGTTGCTGGCCCGGCACGTCGCAGGAGATCCGGAGGCCTTCGGAGAGCTCGTGCGGCGCCACCGCGACCGGCTCTGGGCCGTGGCCCTGCGGACACTCGGAGACCGGGAAGAGGCCGCCGACGCGGTACAGGACGCCCTCGTCTCCGCCTACCGGGCAGCCCACACCTTCCGCGGGGACTCCGCCGTCACCACCTGGCTGCACCGCATCACCGTCAACGCCTGCCTCGACCGGGCCCGCAAGGCCGCCTCCCGCAAGACCTCGCCCCTCGACGACACCGAGCGCCTGGAGCGCCTCCTGGAGCCCCACGAGTCCGCCGAAGCCCCCGCGGAACGCCAGGACCTCCACCGCCAGCTCCTGGCCGCCCTCAGCACCCTCCCGGCCGATCAGCGGGCCGCACTCGTCCTGGTCGACATGCAGGGATACCCCGTCGCCGAAGCCGCTGAGATCCTCGACGTCCCCACCGGCACCGTGAAGAGCCGGTGCGCACGCGGCCGGGCGAAATTGCTCCCGATGGTCACTCATCTGCGCACGAATGCCGGGGATAACACCGCCGCCGAGCGGGGAAGGAACCGGACGCCGGGCACAGCCGTCCCACCAGCGGCAGAACCCAGGCATCCAGACCCCGACGCAGTGAAGGGCGGAGGTGGACGACCGTGAGCCCCACCACCGGCACGACCGGCACGATCCGGCACCCGGACGTCTCGGAGATCTCCGACCTGACCGAAGGACTGCTCTCGCCGACCCGCAGCGCCGAAGTCCGCCGCCACCTCGGCGACTGCGCGCTGTGCGCCGATGTCCGCGCCTCCCTGGAGGAGATCCGCGCCCTGCTGGGCACCCTCCCCGGACCGGCCCGGATGCCCGCCGACATCGCGGGCCGCATCGACGCCGCCCTCGCCGCCGAGGCCCTCCTCGACGCCACCACGGCCCAGGCGTCCGGCAACAGCCGCCGGCCCGCCGAGACGGCCCGTCCGCGCTCCGACGACCGCGATGTTTCACGTGAAACGCCCCGGGCTGCCGCTGGGCGGCGCCTCCAGCCCACCGGTCACCCGACCGGCCCAACCGGCCCCGGCCGCCGCCGCGCCCGCCGCCGGATCGCCGTACTCGCGGGACTGACCGGAGCCGCCGCCTGCGCCCTCGGGATCTTCCTGTTCAGCGACCCCTCCGGCCCGCCCGCACAGACGGCCCGCGACGCGGCGAGCTCCGCTGCCCAGCCCCGTGCCACCGACGGCTCCTACACCGCCCAGGGCCTCCAGAACACCGTCAGGGACCTCCTCGCCTCCGGGAAGGCCGCCGGTACGGTCCCGGAGGAGCAGAACAACACGTACGGGCTGGAGAACAGCCCTCAGGCCCCGGGGATCGCGCCCGACGACCGTCGGGCTGCCCCCGTCCCGGCCTGCGTCCAGAAGGCCACCGGCCGCTCCGACCCGCCGATCGCCGCCGAACGCGGCAGCTACCAGGGCACTCCCGTCTTCCTGCTCGTCCTGCCCCACCCGGGCGACACCTCCCGCGTGGACGCCTACCTCGTGGACAGCGGCTGCGAAACCGCCCCGGCCGCCACCGGACGGGTGTTGCTCACGCACACCTACGCCCGCAGTTGACACGTCGGGGCCCGCACCGGGACAGCTGGGAATGCATGCGCCGTAGGATCCGTTGGGTGGGGTGAGAGTCCGCACCGGCCCCGGTAGGCAGCACGCAGTCCGCAGAGACGAGGAAGAAACCAGTGAGCGACGTCCGAAACGTGATCATCATCGGATCCGGACCGGCCGGCTATACCGCCGCCCTGTACACCGCACGTGCTTCGCTCAAGCCGCTGGTATTCGAAGGTGCCGTCACCGCCGGCGGCGCGCTGATGAACACCACCGAGGTGGAGAACTTCCCCGGGTTCCAGGACGGCATCATGGGCCCGGACCTCATGGACAACATGCGCGGCCAGGCCGAGCGCTTCGGCGCCGAGCTGGTCCCCGACGACGTCGTCTCCGTGGACCTCACCGGTGACATCAAGACCGTCACCGACACCGCCGGCACCGTCCACCGCGCCAAGGCCGTCATCGTCACCACCGGCTCCCAGCACCGCAAGCTCGGCCTGCCGAACGAGGACGCCCTCTCCGGCCGCGGTGTCTCCTGGTGCGCCACCTGCGACGGGTTCTTCTTCAAGGACCACGACATCGCCGTCGTCGGCGGCGGCGACACCGCGATCGAGGAAGCGACCTTCCTCTCCCGGTTCGCCAAGTCCGTCACGATCGTCCACCGTCGCGACAGCCTGCGCGCCTCGAAGGCCATGCAGGACCGCGCCTTCGCCGACCCGAAGATCAAGTTCGCCTGGGACAGCGAAGTCGCCGAGATCCACGGCGAGCAGAAGCTCTCCGGTCTGACCCTGCGCAACACCAAGACCGGCGAGACCTCCGCGCTGCCCGTGACCGGCCTCTTCATCGCCGTCGGCCACGACCCGCGCACCGAGCTGTTCAAGGACCAGCTGGAGCTCGACGAAGAGGGATACCTCAAGGTAGAGGCCCCCTCGACCCGGACCAGCGTGACCGGCGTGTTCGGCGCCGGCGACGTCGTGGACCACACCTACCGTCAGGCCATCACCGCCGCGGGCACCGGTTGCTCCGCCGCACTCGACGCCGAACGCTTCCTCGCCGCCCTCGCGGACGCCGAGAAGGCCCACGCGACCGTCTGACCCCGTACCAGCCCCACCCACACCCCGCAGGAAGAAGGAGGCCGCTGTGGCCGGCACCCTCAAGAACGTGACCGACGCTGACTTCGACGCCGAGGTCCTCAGGAGCGACAAGCCCGTACTGGTGGACTTCTGGGCCGCCTGGTGCGGACCGTGCCGCCAGATCGCGCCGTCCCTCGAGGCCATCGCCGCCGAGTACGGCGACCAGATCGAGATCGTCAAGCTGAACATCGACGAGAACCCGGCCACGGCCGCCAAGTACGGCGTCATGTCCATCCCGACCCTGAACGTGTACCAGGGCGGCGAGGTGGCCAAGACCATCGTGGGTGCCAAGCCGAAGGCCGCCATCCTGCGCGACCTCGAGGGCTTCGTCCAGGTCAAGACCGCCTGACGATCCACACGTTGCGACGGGGCCGCCCCTTCGGGGGCGGCCCCGTTTCGCGTATCCGGCTCACAGCGGGCGCAGCGCCGGTTCCTTGCGCGCCGCACCCAGCAGCCGGTCCAGCGCCAGCTCCACGTCTTCCTTCCACGACAGCGTGGAACGCAACTCCAGCCTCAGCCGCGGATGCGCCGGGTGGGGCCGCACCGTCTTGAAGCCGACCGCGAGCAGGTGGTCCGCCGGGAGCAGACACGCCGGACCCTCCCACCGGGCGTCCCCGAACGCCTCGATCGCCCGGAAGCCCCGCCGCAACAGGTCCTTCGCCACCGTCTGGACCATCACCCGGCCGAGCCCCTGTCCCTGGTATCCCGGCGTGATCCACGCAGTGATCAGCTGCACGGCGTCGGGTGACACGGGACTGGTCGGGAACGCGGTGGCCCGCGGTACGTACGCCGGCGGCGCGTACAGCACGAAGCCGACGGGAACCTCGTCCACGTAGACCACCCGGCCGCACGATCCCCACTCCAGGAGGACGGCGGAGATCCAGGCCTCCTTCTCCAGTGCCGGCGTACCCGCCTTCACGGCGGCCTCACCGCTGACCGGATCGAGCTCCCAGAACACGCAGGACCGGCAACGACGAGGCAGGTCCTGGAGGTTGTCCAGCGTGAGCGGTACCAGCCGACGACCCATGAACGCATCGTAGCCACTGGCTCCCGTTCTTTCGACAGGCACAGCTTCGACAGGCACAGCTGCGACAGGCACAGCTGCGACAGGACGACAAAGGGGCGGACCGCGCCGGATCTCACCGGCACGGTCCGCCCCTCGGCGGCCGGGGGGTCACTCCCCGGACAGACCCTGCTCCAGCACCCGGCCCTCGCCCGGCGCCAGCGTCCCCAGAATCCGCTCCAGATCCTCCATCGACGCGAACTCGACGGTGATCTTGCCCTTCTTCTGGCCCAGGTCGACCTTCACCCGCGTCTCGAACCGGTCCGACAGCCGCGTCGCCAGCTCACTGAGCGCCGGAGCCACCCGGGCACCCGCACGCGGACCCTTCGGCTTCACCGCACTGGAGGGCTCCGACGCCATCAGCGTCACGATCTCCTCCACCGCACGCACCGACAGCCCCTCGGCCACGATCCGGTGCGCCAGGCGGTCCTGCTCCTCGGAGTCCTCCACCGACAGCAGCGCCCGCGCATGACCCGCCGACAGCACACCCGCCGCCACCCGGCGCTGCACCGACGGCGACAGCTTCAGCAGCCGAAGCGTGTTCGACACCTGAGGACGCGAACGGCCGATCCGGTCGGCCAGCTGATCGTGCGTGCAGTTGAAGTCCCGGAGCAGCTGGTCGTACGCCGCAGCCTCCTCCAACGGATTCAGCTGAGCCCGGTGCAGGTTCTCCAGCAGCGCGTCCAGCAGCAGCTTTTCGTCATCCGTCGCCCGGATGATCGCCGGAATGGCCTCCAGACCGGCCTCCCGGCAGGCCCGCCACCGCCGCTCACCCATGATCAGCTCATAGCGGCCAGGAGTCGCCTGCCTCACGACCACCGGCTGCAGCAGACCCACCTCCTGGATGGAGGTCACCAGCTCGGCCAGCGCGTCCTCGTCGAACACCTCACGGGGCTGCCGCGGGTTCGGCGTGATCGCGTCCATCGGAAGCTCCGCGAACGTCGCCCCGGCCACCACATTGGCCTCCGGCGCCGCCGGCACCGGCTCGCTCACCGGCTCGGCCGCGAATGTTTCACGTGAAACATCGGCCTGCGCCAGCGAAGCCAGCTTCGCCGCCGCGATCCCCCGCTCCGAGGTGATCACCGGCACCGCCGACGGAGACATCGACCCGCCGCCGACCACCGGCGTCTTCTCCTGCGGAGCCGCCGGAATCAGCGCACCGAGCCCCCGCCCCAAACCTCTACGCCGCTCGCTCACTGGATCCCCTCCGCCACACTCTGCGTGCTGTTCACACCCGCGCCCAGATGGGCCTGCTGGGCGTCGTACTGCATTCCAACCCCACGAAACGCGATCTCCCGCGCCGCCTCCAGATAGGAGAGCGAACCGCTGGAACCCGGGTCGTACGTGAGCACCGTCTGCCCATAGCTCGGCGCCTCGGAGATACGCACCGACCGCGGGATGCTCGTCCGCAGCACCTCCTTGCCGAAGTGACTGCGCACCTCGTCCGCCACCTGCGAGGCCAACCGGGTCCTGCCGTCGTACATCGTCAGCAGGATCGTCGACACGTGCAGGGTCGGGTTCAGGTGGGCCCGCACCAGATCGACATTGCGCAGCAGCTGCCCCAGCCCCTCCAGCGCGTAGTACTCGCACTGGATCGGGATCAGCACCTCCGCGCCCGCCACCAAGGCGTTGACCGTCAGCAGCCCCAGCGACGGCGGGCAGTCGATCAGGATGTAGTCGAGCGGCTGCTCGTACGCCTGGATCGCTCGCTGCAGCCGGCTCTCACGGGCCACCAGCGACACCAGCTCGATCTCCGCGCCCGCCAGGTCGATCGTGGCCGGAGCGCAGAAGAGCCCCTCCACGTCCACCACGGGCTGGACGACCTCCAGCAGCGGCCTGCTGTCCACCAGCACGTCGTAGATCGACGGCACATCCGCGTGGTGGTCGATTCCCAGGGCCGTGGAGGCATTGCCCTGCGGGTCGAGGTCGACCACCAGGACCCGCGCTCCGTGCAGTGCCAGTGAGGCCGCCAGATTCACGGTCGTCGTGGTCTTGCCCACGCCGCCCTTCTGGTTGGCGACCACGATGACCCGGGTCTGCTCCGGGCGGGGCAGGCCCTCGCCGGCGCGCCCCAGTGCCTCGACCGCCAGCTGGGCAGCTCGGCCGATCGGGGTGTCGTTGTCTACAAGGGGCGGAGGCGATGTTTCACGTGAAACATCGTCTCCCGCCGATTCAGAGCGGGGACCGGGGACCGGATCGGCCATCGGCCCCGCGAGGTTGGCGTCGGACCGCACGGTGTCACTCTCCTCGACATCAGGCTCGCGATGAACAGAGCCTGCCATGTCACCGGGGTCGCGAACCAGCGGGGCCCGTACTCCTGTGGATGAATCCACCGATGTGGACAACTCCGTCCCCCTCGCGTCCTTGCGAGGGCGGGGGGACGCAGCCGCACGACCGCGGCTGATGATTCCGTGCAGCAGAGAGCGACGTTTCACGTGAAACACGATGCCCGGGCGAAGACTTCAGACTGCTACGACACTCCGAAATCCATACCTATAGGGCCCAACACAGGCGAAATCTCCCGCAGAACCCCAAGACCGGAGACTCAGCGACGCCGACGCGTGCGTCCCACACGGGCCGCCTTAGCCCGCTTGGCCGCGAACCTCACCCCACCGGGGCTCTCGCCGACCTCCACACGCACCACCGTCGACAGAGGGTCCACCACACCCTCACCCACGTGCAGCACCGAGGTCTTCACCACACCGAGCTTCGCCAGGGCGGACTTGGCCGACACCAGCTCCTCCTCGGCGGTATCGCCCTTGAGCGCCAGCATCTCCCCGTACGGACGCAGCAGGGGCACACCCCACCCGGCCAGCCGGTCCAGCGGAGCCACCGCCCGCGCCGTCACCACGTGCACCGGCTGCACCTTCCCGAGAACCTCCTCGGCCCGCCCGCGCACCACCGTGACGTGGTCCAGGCCCAGCAGCTCCACGGCCTCCTGGAGGAAGTTCGTCCGCCGCAGCAGCGGCTCGAGCAGCGTGATCTTCAGATCACGCCGCACCAGCGCCAGCGGGATGCCGGGCAGACCCGCACCCGAGCCCACGTCGCACACGGTGACTCCCTGGGGAACCACCTCCGACAGCACAGCGCAGTTCAGCAGATGCCGCTCCCACAGCCGCGGCACCTCACGCGGCCCGATCAGGCCCCGCTGCACTCCCGCATCGGCCAGCAGCTCCGCGTAGCGCACAGCTTCCGGGAAATACTCACCGAACACCGCGCGCGCCTCTTCAGGCGCCGGGGGAAGCTCAGCTGCTGCCTCCGTCACGGGGACCGTCCCTTCCGTACCGCATGGTTCTGAAGAACCACGTCTTCAAGATGGCGCGTCGTTCACATGCCAGGCTGACAAACTTCGGCCCCGTCTGCGACACAGACGGGGCCGAACACTCTCGCTACCGGTCAGGCCGGGAGCACAACGACGAAGCGCTGCGGCTCCTCGCCCTCGGACTCGCTCCGCAGACCGGCCGCCGCCACGGCGTCGTGGACGACCTTGCGCTCGAACGGGGTCATCGGGGCCAGCTTCAGGGGCTCGCCGGACGCCTTCACGTCCGCCGCGGCCTGAGCGCCCAGCGCCGCCAGTTCCTCACGCTTCTTCGCGCGGAACCCGGCGATGTCCAGCATCAGCCGGCTGCGGTCCCCGGTCTCGCGGTGCACGGCGAGGCGGGTCAGCTCCTGCAGAGCCTCCAGGACCTCACCGTCACGGCCCACGAGCTTCTGCAGATCACGGCTGGCCGAGTCACTGACGATCGACACCGCGGCCCGGTCGGCCTCGACGTCCATGTCGATGTCGCCGTCCAGGTCGGCGATGTCCAGCAGACCCTCAAGGTAGTCGGCCGCGATCTCACCCTCCTGCTCGAGGCGGGTCAGGGTGTCGCCACTCTCAGCGGCGGCGGTGGTGGTGCCTTCCGTCACGGGAGGGACTCCTTCTTACTTCTTGGAGGGCTTGCTGGGGGGCGTCTGACGCTTCGACTTCGACTGCCGCTTGGGCTGCTGCCGCTTCGTGGCGACACCACCGCTCGCCGCGTCCGAGTCGGCGGTCGCTTCAGAACTCTTGATCACCGAGCCGTCCGCCTGAGCGGCCATGCCCTGCTTGGTCAGCGCGGAGATGAACTTGCGCTCGTTGTCGTTGCGGTCCGGGCCCTTGGCCACGATCGCCGCGACGACCTTCTTCTTGCCACGGCTCTTGACGTCACCATGCGAGCTGACGTGCTTCAGCAGGCGGGTCAGGTACTGGTCCTGGGCCTTGCTGCCCGGCGTCGGGTTCTGGTTGATCACGTACATCTGCTGACCCATGGTCCACACGTTCGTGGTCATCCAGTAGACGAGGACACCGACGGGGAAGTTGATGCCCATCACCGCGAAGATCACGGGGAAGATGTACATCAGCATCTTCTGCTGCTGCATGAACGGCGTCTTGACCGACAGGTCGACGTTCTTCTGCATCAGCTGGCGCTGGGTGTAGAACTGCGACAGCGACATCAGGACGATCATGACCGCGGTCACGATCCGGACGTCCGTCAGGGAGGCGCCCAGCGCCTCGACCTTCTCCGGACTGTCCATGAACTTGGCGGCGATGGGCGCACCGAAGATCTTGGCCTCACGGGCGCTGTCGACCAGCTGCTGGTCCATCGCGCCGATCTTCTTGCCGTCGGCGATGTTGGCCAGCACGTGGTACAGCGCGAAGAAGAACGGAGACTGCGCCAGGATGGGAAGGCACGAGGAGAGCGGGTTGGTACCCGTCTCCTTGTACAGCTTCATCATCTCTTCGGACTGACGCTGCTTGTCGTTCTTGTAGCGCTCCTGGATCGCCTTCATCTTCGGCTGGAGCGCCTGCATGCCGCGCGTCGCCTTGATCTGCTTCACGAAGAGCGGGATCAGGCAGATACGAATCAAGATCACCAGGGACACGATGGACAGGCCCCAGGCCCACCCACTGTCCGCACCGAAGATCGCCCCGTACAGCTTGTGGAACTGGACGATGATCCACGAAACGGGTGTGGTGATAAAGCTGAACAAACTGGCAATCGTGTCCACTAATCAGGCTCCTTGAGCATTGCGAGATCTACGCAACGCACTGCGCAGCTGCTCGTGCCAACGCGGGCGTTTACGAGGTGGGACATGGTCCACACCACCCGGGGACCACGGATTGCACCGCAGGATCCGCCAGGCGGTCAGAACCGTCCCCTTCACCGCACCATGCCGGTCGATGGCCGTGTACCCGTAGTGCGAACACGAGGGGTAGTAGCGGCACACCGGCCCGAGCAGCGGACTGATCGTCCACTGGTACAGCTTGATCAAAGCGAGCAGCGGGTACTTCATCGAGCCACGCCTCCCAGGAGCCGCACCAGAGCGGCATCCAGGTCCCGGGCCAGTTCGTCGGGGCCGGCATCACCCGCTCCGGGCAACGCACGTACCACCACCAGGCTACCGGCGGGCAGCTGGGGCAGCCGCTCCCGGACCAGATGGCGCAGACGGCGCTTCACCCGGTTACGTATGACGGCGTTGCCGACAGCTTTGCTGACGACGAAACCCGCACGCGTCGAGGGATCGATCTCCCCCCGCTCGTGCGGGTCCGTTGCACCGCTTGTACGTAGGTGGACGACGAGGAGCGGGCGACCGGCCCGACGCCCTCGACGTACCGCGCTCGCGAAGTCCTCGCGCCGCCTCAGCCGATTCTCGGGAGACAGCACGACGTCACGACCTGCGTGTTGTTACGCGGAAAGGGCTGCGCGGCCCTTGCCACGGCGGTTCGCCAGGATCGCGCGACCGGCACGGGTACGCATCCGCAGGCGGAAGCCGTGGGTCTTGGCACGACGGCGGTTGTTCGGCTGGAAGGTGCGCTTGCTCACTCGGGGGCTCCAGATAATGAATCGTTGTGGCGGGACATCGCCTGGCTGTCACCGTGCGCCCACGAGGAAACTCGCGTGTTCGCCCGAGTGGCACCGCTAAACGATCACAAACCAGTGATCTTCGCCCATCGGTAGGCAGGCGGCAGCAGCCATCGACAACTCGACCTCGTTACGGTACGCGCGGCTACGCCATCCGGTCAAACCGAGGCGACGCTGCCCCACACTGTGCACAGGCTGTGGACAACGACTTGAACCGTACCCGCTGGCCTGACTACCGTTGCCTGACCCCGGATTTTTTGTCCCGACCGTCCCAAAGAACCACACATTCGTGGGACCCCCTGTGAGAGAGCGTGCTCTGTGGCTGACGTACCTGCCGATCTTGCCGCAGTGTGGCCAAGGGTGCTCGAAAAGCTCCTCGGGGAGGGACAGCCGGGGATCGAGCCCAAGGACAAGCAGTGGGTCGAGCGCTGCCAGCCCCTGGCACTCGTCGCCGACACCGCACTGCTCGCCGTCCCCAACGAATGGGGCAAGCGCGTCCTCGAAGGCCGCCTCGCGCCGCTGATCAGCGACGCGCTCAGCCGCGAGTGCGGCCGCCCCATCCGGATCGCCATCACCGTGGACGACTCCGCCGGCGAGCCCGCCCCCGCCCCGACCACCCAGCAGCAGGGCGCGTACGAGCCGTACCCCGGCCAGCGCCCCGGCGGTCCGGGCGGCCCCTCGGACGACCAGCTGCCCACCGCCCGCCCCGCCTACCCGGACTACCAGCAGCCGCGCCCCGAGCCCGGCGCCTGGCCCCGCGGCGGCCAGCAGGACGACTACGGCTGGCAGCAGCCCCGCCTCGGCGGCTTCCCCGAGCGCGACCCGTACGCCTCCCCGCAGCCGGGGTACCTCCAGCAGTCCGAACCCCCGGCCTATGACCAGGGCTCTTACGAGCAGCAGCAGTACGAGCAGTCCCCGTACGAGTCCCAGCAGCAGCACAAGAACCACCCGTCACGCCAGTACGAGCAGCAGCAGTACGAGCAGCCCGCGCCGCGCCAGGCACCCGGCCGGCCCTCGGCCGCCCCGGCCCCGTCCGGCGGCTCCACCTCCGGCCCGCTCGAACCGACCGCCCGGCTGAACCCCAAGTACCTCTTCGACACCTTCGTCATCGGCGCCTCCAACCGCTTCGCGCACGCCGCCGCGGTGGCCGTCGCCGAGGCACCCGCGAAGGCGTACAACCCCCTCTTCATCTACGGGGAGTCGGGCCTCGGCAAGACGCACCTGCTGCACGCCATCGGGCACTACGCGCGGAGCCTCTACCCCGGCACCCGGGTGCGGTACGTGAGCTCCGAGGAGTTCACCAACGAGTTCATCAACTCCATCCGCGACGGCAAGGGCGACGCGTTCCGCAAGCGCTACCGCGAGATGGACATCCTGCTCGTCGACGACATCCAGTTCCTGGCGAGCAAGGAGTCGACGCAGGAGGAGTTCTTCCACACCTTCAACACGCTCCACAACGCCAACAAGCAGATCGTGCTCTCCTCCGACCGGCCGCCCAAGCAGCTCGTCACCCTGGAGGACCGGCTCCGCAACCGCTTCGAGTGGGGCCTGATCACCGACGTCCAGCCGCCCGAGCTGGAGACCCGCATCGCGATCCTGCGCAAGAAGGCCGTCCAGGAGCAGCTCAACGCCCCGCCGGAGGTACTGGAGTTCATCGCCTCCCGCATCTCGCGCAACATCCGCGAGCTGGAGGGGGCGCTGATCCGGGTCACGGCCTTCGCGAGCCTCAACCGGCAGCCGGTCGACCTGGGCCTGACCGAGGACGTCCTCAAGAACCTGATCCCGGGCGGCGAGGACAGTGCGCCGGAGATCACGGCGACCGACATCATGGCGGCCACCGCCGACTACTTCGGGCTCACCGTGGACGACCTGTGCGGCTCCTCGCGCAGCCGGGTCCTGGTCACCGCCCGGCAGATCGCCATGTACCTGTGCCGGGAGCTCACCGACCTGTCCCTGCCCAAGATCGGGGCCCAGTTCGGCGGCCGCGACCACACCACGGTCATGCACGCGGACCGCAAGATCCGTGCCCTGATGGCGGAGCGCCGCTCCATCTACAACCAGGTCACGGAGCTCACCAACCGCATCAAGAACGCCTGAGACGAGCCTCGGCCGAGCTCCTCGGCACGTCCTTCACACGCCGCCAGAGGGCGCTCCCGGACCACAGCGGGGGCGCCCTTTTTCGTCCGCGCGCCCCTGACCTGTTCGAATACGCCCCCGCGGGAGCAACTCATCCACAGATTCGCCGAGTTTCTGCCGTCCACACCCTGGGGACGGCCCCGGTCGCCCACAATCTGTCCACAGGGATGCCGGTTGAGCCCCCATCAGCCCAGGTCAGCAGGCTGTGGAATTGTGCGCAAGCGTCGTCCACAGCCTGTGGACAATTTTTTCGTCCACAACGCTGTCCACGACGTTGTCCACCACCAACCCACAGGTTCGCCGATCCTGTGCACAGGTTCTGCGGTCTTCTCCACACCGTTGTCCACTGTTCGGCAACATGCCACCCCTTCTCACCGACCCGAGTGAAAGCCGTCACACGGAGGTGGACGTTTGGGCTGTGGAGTACTGGGGAAAAGCTGGGGACACACCTGTGGAGTAGTCGAGGTCGTCTGGGGACGGCCTGTGCAGAAGTTTTCGTTCTCCACAGCAACACCGTGTTGTCCACCGGTGCCACCCACAGGGTGTGGGGATAAAAAACGCGGCCTGACCAGCCAAAACGGGGTTATCCACCGTTTCCACAGGCCCTACTACTACCCCCATAGAGAGTTAGCCCGGTTTCGGTTTTCAAGCAGGTCCTGTGCACAACTCGGCGGACGGCCGCCCCGACGCCTCGCTCCCGACTTGACCGCCAGCCGCACCGACTGTCGGCGCCGTACGTCAGACTGGTCCCCGGCACTCGAGCCATCGACGAGCCGACGACGAAGGCCGGCAGACGAGCGAGCAACAGCAGGAGGCGGTTCCGGTGAAGATCCGGGTGGAGCGCGACGTACTCGCGGAGGCGGTGGCCTGGGCGGCCCGTAGCCTCCCGGCCCGGCCGCCGGTGCCCGTTCTCGCGGGCCTGCTGCTGAAGGCCGAAGAGGGCACCCTCAGCCTCTCCGGCTTCGACTACGAGGTCTCGGCCCGCGTCTCCGTCGAGGCGGACGTCGAGGAGGACGGCACCGTCCTGGTCTCCGGCCGGCTCCTCGCCGACATCTGCCGCGCTCTCCCCAACCGCCCGGTGGAGATTTCCACAGACGGTGTACGGGCGACCGTGGTCTGCGGCTCCTCACGGTTCACCCTCCACACCCTGCCTGTGGACGAGTACCCGGCGCTGCCCGTGATGCCGACCGCGACCGGCACCGTGCCCGGCGAGGTCTTCGCCTCCGCCGCCGCACAGGTCGCCATCGCCGCCGGCCGCGACGACACGCTGCCCGTGCTGACCGGTGTCCGCATCGAGATCGAGGGCGACCGCGTCACCCTGGCCTCCACCGACCGCTACCGCTTCGCGGTCCGCGAGTTCCTGTGGAAGCCGGAGAACCCGGACGCCTCCGCCGTGGCCCTGGTGCCCGCGAAGACGCTCCTGGACACCGCCAAGTCCCTGACCAGCGGCGACACCGTCACTCTGGCGCTGTCCGGCTCCGGTGCCGGTGAGGGCCTGATCGGTTTCGAGGGCGCCGGCCGCCGCACCACCACCCGCCTCCTCGAGGGCGACCTGCCGAAGTACCGGACTCTCTTCCCGACGGAGTTCAACTCCATCGCCGTGATCGAGACCGCCCCGTTCGTCGAGGCCGTCAAGCGCGTGGCCCTCGTCGCCGAGCGCAACACCCCGGTCCGGCTGAGCTTCGAGCAGGGCGTGCTGATCCTCGAGGCGGGTTCCTCCGACGATGCACAGGCTGTGGAGCGCGTCGACGCCAAGCTCGAGGGCGACGACATCTCGATCGCCTTCAACCCGACCTTCCTGCTCGACGGCCTGAGCGCGATCGACTCGCCCGCCGCGCAGCTCAGCTTCACCACGTCGACCAAGCCGGCTCTGCTCAGCGGCCGCCCGGCGGTCGACGCCGAGGCCGACGAGGCGTACAAGTACCTGATCATGCCGGTACGCCTCTCCGGCTGATTCTTCGCAGGTCAGGCCCGGTTTCGCGGCACGCGAGACCGGGCCTGACCGCGTTTCCCCCGCAGCCCGGGGCCGTGCGCGCCCCGTGGAGCCCGGCGGCCCGGCCGGGCGTAGGCTCGGGGCCTGGGATGTCCTCCGGGAAGCAGGAGGCCCCGGCAAAGACGGCCACAACGCTTAAGGAACCACCTGATGGAGCTTGGTCTCGTCGGTCTCGGCAAGATGGGCGGCAACATGCGCGAGCGCATCCGCCGCGCAGGCCACACCGTCATCGGATACGACCGCAACCCGGACCTCGCGGATGTCCACAGCCTGCGGGAACTTGTGGACAGCCTGCAGGCCCCCCGCGTGGTGTGGGTGATGGTCCCGGCCGGTGCCGCCACCCAGTCCACCGTCGACGAGCTCGCCGAGCTGCTCTCGATCGGCGACATCGTCGTCGACGGCGGCAACTCCCGCTGGACCGACGACGAGAAGCACGCCGGGGAGCTGGCGGCCAAGGGCATCGGCTTCGTCGACTGCGGTGTCTCGGGCGGTGTGTGGGGCCTGGAGAACGGCTACGCGCTGATGTACGGCGGCGAGAAGGACCACGTGGCACGGGTCCAGCCGATCTTCGACGCCCTCAAGCCCGAGGGCGACTTCGGCGCCGTGCACGCCGGCAAGGTCGGTGCGGGCCACTTCGCGAAGATGGTCCACAACGGCATCGAGTACGCCATGATGCAGGCCTATGCCGAGGGCTGGGAGCTCCTGGAGAAGGTGGACTCGGTCACCGACGTCCGCGAGGTCTTCCGCTCCTGGCAGGAGGGCACGGTCATCCGTTCCTGGCTGCTGGACCTGGCCGTGAACGCCCTCGACGAGGACGAGCACCTCGAGCGGCTGCGCGGCTTCGCGCAGGACTCGGGCGAGGGCCGCTGGACGGTGGAGGCGGCGATCGACAACGCGGTTCCGCTGCCGGCGATCACCGCTTCGCTGTTCGCGCGGTTCGCGTCGCGCCAGGACGACTCCCCGCAGATGAAGATGATCGCCGCGCTGCGCAACCAGTTCGGCGGCCACGCGGTCGAGAAGAAGTAGTCGGGAAGAGACACCACGCAGCTCAGAGCGGCTGCACAGCACCACACAGAGCAGTAGGAAGCCGGGGGAGGTCGGCGCCGTATGCATGTTTCGCATCTCTCGCTGGCCGACTTCCGCTCGTACGCCCGGGCCGAGGTTCCCCTCGACCCGGGCGTCACGGCTTTCGTGGGTCCCAACGGCCAGGGGAAGACGAACCTCGTCGAGGCGATCGGCTACCTGTCGACGCTGGGCAGCCACCGGGTCTCCTCGGACGCGCCGCTGGTGCGGATGGGCGCGGACCGGGCGATCATCCGCGCGGCCGTCACCCAGGGCGAGCGTCAGCAGCTGGTCGAGCTGGAGCTGAACCCGGGCCGGGCGAACCGGGCCCGGATCAACCGGTCCTCGCAGGTCAGGCCGCGGGACGTGCTGGGGATCGTACGGACGGTGCTGTTCGCGCCGGAGGACCTGGCCCTGGTGAAGGGCGACCCGGGTGAGCGGCGCCGGTTCCTGGACGAGCTGGTCACCGCGCGCTCGCCGCGGATGGCGGCGGTCCGCTCGGACTACGAGCGGGTGCTGAAGCAGCGCAACACCCTGCTGAAGTCGGCGGCGATGGCCCGTCGGCACGGCGGCCGGTCCATGGACCTGTCGACCCTGGACGTGTGGGACCAGCATCTGGCGCGCGCGGGCGCGGAGTTGGTGGCGCAGCGGCTGGATCTCATCGCGACGCTGCTGCCGCTGGCGGACAAGGCGTACGAGCAGCTCGCGCCCGGCGGCGGGCCGCTGGGGCTCTCGTACAAGTCCTCGGCGGGCGAGCCGGTGGACAGCGGGTCGGCGCGCAGTCGCGAGGCGGTCTGCGAGGTGCTGCTGGCGGCCCTGGCGGAGGTGCGCAAGCAGGAGATCGAGCGGGGTGTGACGCTGGTGGGTCCGCACCGCGACGACCTGCTGCTGCGGCTGGGGGAGCTGCCGGCGAAGGGGTACGCGAGCCACGGGGAGTCGTGGTCGTACGCGCTGGCCCTGCGGCTGGCCTCGTACGAGCTGCTGCGCTCGGAGGGCGCGGAGCCGGTGCTGATCCTGGACGACGTGTTCGCGGAGCTGGACGCGCGGCGGCGGGAGCGGCTGGCCGAGCTGGTGGCGCCGGGTGAGCAGGTGCTGGTGACGGCGGCGGTGGACGATGACGTTCCGGGTGTGCTGGCGGGGGCGCGGTTCGGGGTGTCCGGTGGTGAGGTGACCCGGCTGTGAGCGATCAGGACGGCGAGCGGGGCAAGGAGGCGCGGGCCGATGCCCGCAGGGCGCCGGAGCCCTCCGGGGTGGATCTGGCGCGGCAGGCGCTGGCCGCGGCGCGGGAGCAGGCGCGGGCCCGGGGGAACGCGGCGGGCGGGAAGAAGCGGCAGCAGGGTCCGGGGCTGCGGTCGGGCGCGCGTGCGGACGGCCGGGATCCGATGCCGTTGATGGCGGCGCTGGACCGGTTGCGCACGGAGCGCGGCTGGGAGATGCCGATGGCGGTGGCGGGCGTGATGGAGCGCTGGCCGGAGATCGTGGGTCCGGAGATCGCGGCGCACTGCGTGCCGGAGCGGTACGAGGACCGTGAGCTGCTGGTCCGCTGTGATTCCTCGGCGTGGGCGGCGCAGCTGAAGCTGCTGGCTCCGCAGCTCGTGGCGCGGCTGAACGGGGATCTCGGGCAGGGGACCGTGCGGATGATCCAGGTGCGGGGGCCCGGGACCGGGCGGCCGAAGGGCTACGGGCCGTGGCGGGCGCCGGGGAGTACCGGGCCCGGGGACACGTACGGGTAGTCCGGCTGCGCCTGGCCTGGGGCTCCGCCCCGGACCCCGCGCCTCAAACGCCGGCGGGGCCGGATCGTGCCCGGCGCGGCTGGGAGTCGTCCCGAAGGCCGGCGGGGGCGGGAACGGGTGGTGTCCCTCACGGTAGTGGGAGGTTGACAGGCCGAAGCGCTGGATGCCCGTGTGAGCCTCTTTGAGCCCCGTCCCGGATATGGGGAGTCGGAAGGTGGAGGTTCAGGGCGGCACATGCGGACTCAGGTACCGGCAAACCCCCATTCATGTCGGTGGTACCGGTAGACTGAAGGAAATCCCGCCCGATCGCGGGATCACGCAGACAACGCAGATCGACGCGGCCGCTCCTCCGGCGCACACGCTGGTCCGGAGTACGGGCTGCGCTGTGCCAGAAAGGGCGCTTCGTGGCCGATTCCGGCGACTCCAACGAGAAGAATTACGACGCCAGTGCCATCCAGGTCCTCGAGGGCCTGGATGCGGTCCGCAAGCGGCCCGGTATGTACATCGGCTCGACCGGTGAGCGCGGCCTGCACCACCTCGTGCAGGAGGTCGTGGACAACTCCGTCGACGAGGCCATGGCCGGGCACGCGGACACGATCGACGTGACGATCCTGGCCGACGGCGGCGTGCGCGTGGTCGACAACGGCCGAGGCATCCCGGTCGGCATCGTGCCGTCCGAGGGCAAGCCGGCGGTCGAGGTCGTCCTCACGGTGCTGCACGCGGGCGGCAAGTTCGGCGGCGGCGGCTACGCGGTCTCCGGCGGTCTGCACGGCGTGGGCGTGTCCGTCGTGAACGCCCTGTCGACCAAGGTCGCGGTCGAGGTCAAGACGGACGGCTACCGCTGGACCCAGGACTACAAGCTGGGCGTGCCGACGGCCCCGCTGGCCAGGAACGAGGAGACCGGCGAGCACGGCACGTCGGTGACGTTCTGGGCCGACCCCGACATCTTCGAGACGACCGACTACTCCTTCGAGACGCTCTCGCGGCGCTTCCAGGAGATGGCCTTCCTGAACAAGGGCCTGACCCTGACGCTGACCGACGAGCGCGAGTCGGCGAAGGCCACGGTCGGCGCCGACGACCCGGACGCGGAGGCGGCGGAGCCCGCGGCGCGCACGGTGAAGTACCACTACGAGGGCGGCATCGTCGACTTCGTGAAGTACCTCAACTCGCGCAAGGGCGAGATGATCCACCCGACCGTCATCGACGTCGAGGCCGAGGACAAGGAGCGGATGCTCTCGGTCGAGATCGCGATGCAGTGGAACTCGCAGTACACGGAGGGTGTCTACTCCTTCGCGAACACGATCCACACGCACGAGGGCGGTACGCACGAGGAGGGCTTCCGTGCGGCTCTGACGGGTCTGGTCAACCGGTACGCGCGCGACAAGAAGCTGCTGCGCGAGAAGGACGACAACCTCGCCGGCGAGGACATCCGCGAGGGTCTGACGGCGATCATCTCGATCAAGCTGGGCGAGCCGCAGTTCGAGGGCCAGACGAAGACCAAGCTGGGCAACACGGAGGCGAAGACCTTCGTGCAGAAGGTCGTGCACGAGCACCTGAACGACTGGTTCGACCGGAACCCGGTCGAGGCGGCGGACATCGTCCGCAAGTCGATCAACGCGGCCACGGCGCGCGTCGCGGCCCGCAAGGCCCGTGACCTGACCCGTCGCAAGGGTCTGCTGGAGAGCGCCTCGCTGCCGGGCAAGCTGTCCGACTGCCAGTCGAACGACCCGACGAAGTGCGAGATCTTCATCGTCGAGGGTGACTCCGCCGGTGGTTCGGCGAAGTCCGGCCGCAATCCGATGTACCAGGCCATCCTGCCGATCCGCGGCAAGATCCTGAACGTCGAGAAGGCGCGGATCGACAAGATCCTGCAGAACACCGAGGTCCAGGCGCTGATCAGTGCCTTCGGCACGGGTGTGCACGAGGACTTCGACATCGAGAAGCTCCGCTATCACAAGATCATCCTGATGGCGGACGCCGACGTCGACGGCCAGCACATCAACACCCTGCTGCTGACCTTCCTGTTCCGCTTCATGCGGCCGCTGGTCGAGGCGGGCCACGTGTACCTGTCGCGCCCGCCGCTGTACAAGATCAAGTGGGGTCGGGACGACTTCGAGTACGCGTACTCGGACCGTGAGCGCGACGCCCTGGTCGAGCTCGGCAAGCAGAACGGCAAGCGGATCAAGGAAGACTCGATCCAGCGCTTCAAGGGTCTGGGCGAGATGAACGCCGAGGAGCTGCGCGTCACCACCATGGACGTGGACCACCGCGTGCTCGGCCAGGTCACCCTGGACGACGCGGCGCAGGCCGACGACCTGTTCTCGGTGCTGATGGGTGAGGACGTCGAGGCCCGGCGCTCCTTCATCCAGCGCAACGCCAAGGACGTTCGGTTCCTCGACATCTGAGTCGGTCTCAGCTGACCGCCTGAAAGGACTTCTGACCAGCAATGGCCGACGAAACCACCCCCACCGCAGAGATGCCCGCGGAGGACCAGCCTGTGCTGCGGATCGAGCCCGTCGGGCTCGAGACGGAGATGCAGCGCTCCTACCTCGACTACGCGATGTCCGTCATCGTCTCGCGTGCGCTGCCCGACGTACGGGACGGCCTCAAGCCGGTCCACCGCCGTGTGCTGTACGCGATGTACGACGGCGGCTACCGGCCCGAGAAGGGCTTCTACAAGTGCGCCCGTGTCGTCGGTGACGTCATGGGTACGTACCACCCGCACGGTGACTCCTCGATCTACGACGCCCTGGTCCGCCTGGCCCAGCCGTGGTCGATGCGCATGCCGCTGGTGGACAGCAACGGCAACTTCGGTTCTCCGGGCAACGACCCGGCGGCCGCGATGCGCTACACCGAGTGCAAGCTGATGCCGCTGGCCATGGAGATGCTCCGGGACATCGACGAGGAGACCGTCGACTTCACGGACAACTACGACGGCCGCAACCAGGAGCCGACGGTCCTGCCGGCGCGCTTCCCGAACCTGCTGGTCAACGGCAGCGCCGGTATCGCGGTCGGTATGGCCACCAACATCCCGCCGCACAACCTGCGCGAGGTCGCGGCCGGTGCGCAGTGGGCGCTGGAGCACCCGGAGGCCACGCACGAGGAGCTGCTGGACGCGCTCCTCGAGCGGATCAAGGGCCCGGACTTCCCGTCGGGCGCCCTGGTCGTGGGCCGCAAGGGCATCGAGGAGGCGTACCGGACCGGTCGCGGCTCCATCACGATGCGCGCGGTGGTGGAGGTCGAGGAGATCCAGAACCGCCAGTGCCTGGTGGTGACGGAGCTTCCGTACCAGACCAACCCCGACAACCTCGCGCAGAAGATCGCGGACCTGGTGAAGGACGGGAAGATCGGCGGCATCGCCGACGTCCGTGACGAGACCTCGTCGCGGACCGGCCAGCGCCTGGTGATCGTCCTGAAGCGCGACGCCGTCGCCAAGGTCGTGCTGAACAACCTGTACAAGCACACCGACCTGCAGACGAACTTCGGCGCGAACATGCTGGCGCTGGTGGACGGCGTGCCGCGCACGCTGTCGATCGACGCGTTCATCCGCCACTGGGTGCAGCACCAGATCGAGGTCATCGTCCGCCGTACGCGCTTCCGCCTGCGCAAGGCGGAGGAGCGCGCGCACATCCTGCGCGGTCTGCTCAAGGCGCTGGACGCGATCGACGAGGTCATCGCGCTGATCCGGCGCAGCAACACGGTCGAGATCGCGCGCGAGGGCCTGATGGGCCTGCTGGAGATCGACGAGATCCAGGCGAACGCGATCCTGGAGATGCAGCTGCGGCGCCTGGCGGCGCTGGAGCGGCAGAAGATCGTCGCCGAGCACGACGAGCTCCAGGCCAAGATCAACGAGTACAACGCGATCCTGGCCTCGCCGGAGAAGCAGCGTTCGATCGTCAGCGAGGAGCTGGCGGCGATCGTGGAGAAGTTCGGCGACGACCGGCGGTCCAAGCTGGTGCCCTTCGACGGCGACATGTCCATGGAGGACCTGATCGCCGAAGAGGACATCGTCGTCACGATCACGCACGGCGGCTACGTCAAGCGCACCAAGACCGAGGACTACCGCTCGCAGAAGCGGGGCGGCAAGGGCGTGCGCGGTACGAAGCTGAAGCAGGACGACCTGGTCGACCACTTCTTCGTCTCCACGACGCACCACTGGCTGCTGTTCTTCACGAACAAGGGCCGGGTCTACCGGTCCAAGGCGTACGAGCTCCCGGACGCCGGGCGTGACGCGCGCGGGCAGCACGTGGCGAACCTGCTGGCCTTCCAGCCGGACGAGAAGATCGCGCAGATCCTCGCCATCCGCGACTACGAGGCGGCGCCGTACCTGATCCTGGCCACCAAGGGCGGCCTGGTGAAGAAGACGGCGCTGAAGGACTACGACTCGCCCCGTTCGGGTGGTGTCATCGCGATCAACCTCCGGGAGACGGGCGCCGACGGCGCCGACGGCGCTTCCGACGAGCTGATCGGCGCGGAGCTGGTGTCCGCCGAGGACGACCTGCTGTTGATCAGCAAGAAGGCGCAGTCGATCCGCTTCACGGCGACCGATGACGCGCTGCGCCCGATGGGCCGTGCCACGTCGGGCGTGAAGGGCATGAGTTTCCGCGAAGGTGACGAACTGCTTTCCATGAGCGTGGTGAGGCCGGGTACGTTCGTCTTCACCGCGACCGACGGCGGCTACGCCAAGCGGACGCCGGTCGACGAGTACCGCGTCCAGGGTCGTGGCGGTCTGGGCATCAAGGCCGCGAAGATCGTGGAGGACCGCGGGTCGCTCGTCGGGGCGCTCGTGGTGCACGAAACGGACGAGATTCTCGCCATCACGCTCGGCGGTGGTGTGATTCGTACGCGCGTCAACGAAGTCAGGGAGACCGGCCGTGACACCATGGGCGTCCAGCTGATCAACCTGGGCAAGCGCGATGCCGTGGTGGGCATCGCCCGCAACGCCGAGGCCGGTCAGGAAGCTGACGAGGTCGTGGGCGACGAGATCGAGACCGATATCGAGACCGAGACCGAGGCAGCCGACGGACAGGCCGCCGAGGCCGCCGAGGGCACGCAGCCCTCGGCTGGGGAGCACGAGGAGTAAGTCGTGAGTGGAGCCACGGGCGCCGGACCGGCCATGACTGGAGAGAACGGTGCCCGTGGCCCTGCCGCGGACTCCCAAGGGGGGACTGTGACGGATACCCGAGGATCGCAGCCGCAGCCGCAGCCGCAGGCCGGCGCGGCCCCCGCGCAGCCGTACCACCCGCCGCAGGCCTACACGGCGCCCGCGGGCCCGGGTGCGCCGCGGACCGGCGGTGCGGGCACCGCGCAGCGCAAGCCGCGTACGGGGGCCCGTATGGCGCCCAGGACGCGCAAGGCGCGGCTGCGGGTGGCCAAGGCCGACCCGTGGTCGGTGATGAAGGTCAGCTTCCTGCTGTCCATCGCGCTGGGCATCTGCACGGTCGTGGCGGCGGCGGTGCTGTGGATGGTCATGGACGCGATGGGCGTCTTCTCGACCGTCGGCAGCACGATCAGCGAGGCGACCGGCTCGAACGAGAGCAACGGCTTCGACCTCCAGGCGTTCATGTCGCTGCCGCGCGTACTGATCTTCACCTCGGTGATCGCGGTGATCGACGTGGTGCTGGCGACGGCCCTGGCGACGCTCGGCGCGTTCATCTACAACCTGTCGGCGGGCTTCGTCGGCGGTGTGGAGCTCACCCTCGCCGAGGACGAGTGACCTGCGCAGACGCCTGCGCGTGGTGCCCTCAGGGGCTTCGCCCCGGGGATTTTGGAGCTACCGCCTCCGTGCGCTAACCTTCAGGAGTCAGCGCGCAGCGCGGATGGGGCTATAGCTCAGTTGGTTAGAGCGCATCCCTGATAAGGATGAGGCCACAGGTTCAAATCCTGTTAGCCCCACAGTGTCGAAGACCCCCAGGCCCAAGGCCTGGGGGTCTTTGTCATAGCGGTAGTTGGCGGGTTCCGAGATAACCGATCGGTATCGGTCGGTGTGTATTGTTGGCTGCCAGAAGTCCCCTACGTCAACGAAAGACGAGGTCGCGCGGTGAAGAAGCTGCTCCTGGTCGCACTGGCCGCCATCGGCGGGCTCCTCGTGTACCGCCAGATCCAGGCGGACCGCGCCGAGCAGGACCTGTGGACGGAGGCAACTGACTCCGTGCCCTCTGGTTCCGGTGTGTGAGACCGAAAGCTGATCTCATGAAGCCCCGGCTGCCGCTGCGGCCGGGGCTTTGTGCTGTTCTGTGACAAAAAGTTACGTTATGCAAAGATTTGGCTTGCGCTAGCAAACTCGGGGTGGGCGTGATGGGTCGGGTACGGACGACAGTGCGGACGGGAGCCGTGGCGGGTGCGGCGGCCCTGGCCGTGGCGGCGGGCCTGCCGGGGGCCGCCCACGCGGAGGGGACGGCGCCGCAGCCCGTCCCGACGTACCGCGCGGCGGACGGCGCCAAGGCCGTGGCGGGCAAGCCCTCCACGGCGGACGCCCCGCTCCTGGAGGCGGGAAGCGTCTACAAGGACGAGATCTCCCCCGGAGAGCGCGTCTACCGGCTCGTCCTGGAGAAGGACCGGTCGAACGTCTACGTCTCCGCCGTGGTCCGCCCCGGGCCGACCGCCAAGGTCACGGGCAGCGACGGCATCGAGGTGGAGATCATGACCACCGCCGGCGCGTCCTGCCCCGACAGCACCGGCCGGGCGGGCTTCGGCTACGACCCCGTGCCCATCAGTGCCGCCGGCGTCCGCTGGGGCAGGGAGGACCACGACTGCGCGCCGGGCGGCGTCTACTACGTCAAGGTCACCCGCACGTCCGCCAAGGGCTCCGACCAGAGCCCCTGGCCGGTGGAGCTCAAGGTGCAGCGCGAGCCCGGCCGGGGCGGTGCCGGGGCACCCACCACCGCGCCCGGCAGCTGGCCCTCGGGCGCCCCGTCCCTGCCGGGCACCGGGGCGGTCCCCCGCACCGGCGGCACCGGCTTCAACGACGCCCGTGCGCTGGGCGGCGGGGTGTGGCGCGACGAACTGCGGCCCGGGCAGACCCGCTTCTACCGGGTGCCGCTGGACTGGGGGCAGCAGCTGGGCCTCAGCGCCGAACTGGCCGCCGCCAAGCTGACCAAGCAGTACGGCTCCGCCTCCAACGGGCTCACCGTCTCGCTCTACAACCCCTACCGCGCCCTGGTCTCGTACGAGGACGTCTCCTACGACGGCAAGCAGGCCGGGGCCACGCTGGCGAAGACCCCTCCCGTCGTCTACGAGAACCGCTACGCCGGCGACAAGGACGTCCAGCGCGTGGGGATCGCCGGCTGGTACTACATCGCCGTGACCATGGGCGCGAAGGTCGCCGACTTCACCGAGGACGCGACGCCCGTGCCGCTGACCCTGCGCACCGAGGTGTCCGGCACCCCGGCGAAGGGACCCGCCTACACGCAGAGCCCGGCCGCCGGCGGATTCGGGGTCGGGGCCGAGGACCGGGCCGCGGCCAGGGAGGGGCTCACCGCACCGGAGGCCGCCGACGCCGCAAGGAACGGCTCGGTGATGCGGGTGGTGGCGGGCGCCGGGTTCGGTACCGGGACCCTGCTGCTGCTCGTACTGGGCGGCTGGATCCTGCTCGCCCGGCGGGGCCGGGGCGCCGCTACAGCCGGGTGAGGGCCCACGCTCCGACGGCGAAGCAGAGCAGGGCCGCGGCGAGGATCCCGGCCTTCACCCCGGCCGGGGGCGGGGCGATCTTGCCGCCGGTCCGCGCGGGCGGCGCCTGGGGCGTCGGCGGCGCGAGGTGGAAACTGCCGGTCTCCAGCGGACCGTACGCGGCCGTGGGGGCGCTCTGTGAGGTACCGCGGGGATCGGTGCGGGCGGCCTGCGTGACCGAGGCCGCAGGCGTGTACGGGGAGGCCTGCGGGGGCCCGTACGGAGAGGCGGGCGTCGCGTGCGGCGTCGCGGGCCCCGCGGCGGCGCCGGCCGGGCCCGCCACGGCCGTGGGCGCCGTGGGTGTCTGCGTGCCGCCGGTCCGGCCGGCCGCCGCGGCCGGCGGCCCCTGGGGTCCGAAACCGGCCGGGAGCGGGCCGATTTGGTCGAACACCTCCACCGGAACCTCGTCCGGCGCGGGCGGCGCGAGCAGTTCCACGGCCTCGGCAAGGGCCTTGCGCGCCCCTGTGGCCGTCTTGAACCGGCTGTGCGGGTCCGGCGCGCACAGATTGGCGATGACGTCCCACAGCGGCGCGGGAACGCCCTCCGGCGCGCCGGGGGTGCCGTGCGCGAGGAAGTGCTCCACCAGGGCCTGGGAGTCGGGCTTGCGTCCCTGGAGCAAGTAGAGGGCGACCAGGCCGACCGCGAAGAGGTCGGCGGGGAAGTCCGGCTCGGCGCCCATCAGTTGTTCGGGGGCGAAGTAACCCGGGGTGCCGACCACGTAGTCGGTCTCGGTCAGCCGGGGCTCGCCCTTGCGCATGGAGATGCCGAAGTCGGACAGCCGCAGGTGCGGCCGCCCGGTTCCGGTGGCCTCCATCAGGATGTTGGCCGGTTTGATGTCGCGGTGGACGACGCCTTCCGCGTGCACCGCGGCCAGCCCCGACAGGAGCTGGTCGAGCAGGGTGCAGACGAACCGGGGCGGGAGGGGACCGTAGTCCCCGATCACATGGCCGAGCGAGCCGCCGCTGACCAGGTCCATCGTGAAGAGGACCTTGTCGTCGTCGGCCGCCCAGCTGGCCGGGGCCAGTACGTGCGGGTGATCGATCCGCAGCGCCTGTTCCCGTACGAACCGCAGGAGCGTGTGGGCGTCGCTCTGAAGGAGGACCTTCGCGGCGACGTACCGGCGGCGCCGGTGGTCCCAGGCGCGCCACACGGCGCCCGCGCCGCCGCGCCCGATCGGATCGATCAACTCGTACCGACCGGCGAAGACCTCACCCATCGCTGCGCCCGTCCCCCGTCACCCGTAGTCGCCCTGGCCCGCCCGCGTGCGGGTCAGTTCTGGTGGGCCTCGTAGTGGGCCACCGCGTCGGCGGTGCGGCCCGCGCCGTACACCCGGAGGAACTCTGCCAGTTCCGGGTGGCTGGGCGCGAGTGTGTCCGCGGCGTCGATGATGTCCCCCGCCGCGGAGACCGAGCGCAGCAGCGACTGGATCTCACGGACGACGCGCTTGACGGTGGGTGCACCCGAACTGACGGCCGTCTGGCCGCTGTTGCTGAGGACGGAGCCTCCCTGGGTCTTCTTGATCTCGTCCATCCGGTCGGTGGCCTCGGCCGCACTGACGCTCCCGTCGGCCACCTGGCCGGCGAGATCCTGGAGGGCCTGGACGCGCTGCACCACGGCAGGGTTACCGATCTTGGCGCGCTGGCCGCTCATCAGCTGGGACAGCATGGGCGCCGACAGTCCGAGGACGGCAGCGAGGCGAGCCTGGTTCAGTCCGAGGTCATCTATGAGCCGGCGGAAGAGCGCTCCGAGCGGCTCCCCGTACCAACTGCGCTGAAGCTCTCTGGCTCTGGCCGTGGCCTCTTGCTGTACTGCGTCCACTCTTCTTACTCCCCTTCGCTGGTGCGAACCTCGCGAGCATCTTACGGAGCGTGGTCGCAGGGCGGGAGTCCCTATCATTTTGCGAGATGAGGGGGTACACCCGGTACTCTGTTCTGCGGAACACCCACTCCCCGCAAGGGGAGAGGCGTGCCCCGACCCATGGGGCCTTAGCTCAGTTGGTAGAGCGCTGCCTTTGCAAGGCAGATGTCAGGAGTTCGAATCTCCTAGGCTCCACACTCAGGACCCCCTTGACCTGCGGAAACGTGGTCAAGGGGGTCTTTTTCGTGTTCCCCGGCGGGTGTGCGGCGGTGACGGGGGCACCGTGGGCGCGGTCCCGCCGGTGGGCCGCCCACACCGGAGGCGGGCGGCGGGGCCTCTCCGCACGGCCGACGGGCGGGCGGTCCCGCCGCCGGGCCGTCCCGGCGCCCCTCCCTTCCTCCTGTACCGCAGGCCGGCCCGGGGACGGGTAGCCGGGCGCGCACCCGCGGCCCCAGGTGTGTGGCGGGCGCACCTGGGCAAGCCCTCTCCCCGGGCCGCACGGTGGTGGTCCCGCGGAGAGCAGCGGGCTGCCGAGGTTGGGGAGACGTGGGGATGCACCTCGTTTGGGAAGAACAGAGCAGTCATCGGGTGCCGGACAGCGCCCTGGGTGAACTGTGCGCGGAGATCTTCGCGCCGCTGTCGCGCAGCGATCAGCGCCGCAAGGGCGAGATGTACCTGCGCGGGCTGCTGTCGGCCGGCGGCCGCAAGTCGATCCGGAACATCGCGGCCTGCGTGGGCGACCGGGCGGCCGAGCAGAGCCTGCACCACTTCATCTCCTCCTCCACCTGGGAGTGGGAGCCGGTGCGCGCGGCGCTGTCGCGGTACCTGGAGCGGTCTCTGCGCCCCCGTGCCTGGGTGGCCCACCCGGTGATCATCCCCAAGGCGGGGCGCCACTCGGTGGGGGTCGGCCGCCGGTTCGTGCCCCGCCTCGGTCACGTGGTCAACAGCCAGGAGGCGTACGGCATCTGGGCGGCCGGCGAGGAGACGAGCAGCCCGGTGAACTGGCGGCTCGCGCTCTGCGACGACTGGCGGGACATGCCCAGGCTGGGGCACCCGCGGCTGCCGGAGTCGAGCCTGGCCGAGACCTCGCTGGAGTGTGTGGCCGGAGCCGCGTTCGAAGCGCAGTCCTGGGCGGGGGGCAGGGCGCGCCCGGTCGTGCTCGACCTCCCGGACAGCGATCCGGCGGCGGTCGCGCGGCGCTTCGCCGCCGCGGGCATGCCCTTCGTGGCGGGGGTCCGAGGCTCCGCGCGGGTCGCTCCCATGGCTCCGGCCCTGTTGGGCCATGACGGGCAGGAGATGCCCGCGCACCAGCTCCTGCGGATGGTCCGTACGCTGCGGCGGCCCGTGGCCTGGACGGATCCGGTGGGCGGGGGACCCCGTACGAGCCTGGTGGCCGCCGTCCCGGTGCGGCTGCCGGGAACGCACCGGACCCTGCTGCTGCTGGGCGAGTGGAGCGGCCCGGGTGGCTGGCCGGAGCAGTGCTGGCTCACCGACATGGCCGACGTGCCCTGGGGCGCGCTGCTGCGCCTGGCGAAGCTGACGGGCCGCGTCGCCACCGACTTCTCCGAGATCTCCACGGAGGTGGGGATGGTGGATTTCGAGGGCAGGTCCTTCGGCGGCTGGCACCGGCACACGACGCTCGCCTCGGCCGCGCATGCCGTGCAGGCCCTGACCGCCGGTCACCGGCCTCAGCCGGTGGCCCGGCCCGCCTGATCGCGGCGTCCCCGCATCAGTGCCTGCCGGGTGCGCTGCATCTGGAGGGCCAGCTGGACTTCCAGCGCCTGCCGGGGCTCCAGCCAGTCGGGACCGAGCAGTTCGCTGATGCGCTCCAGGCGGCGGGAGACGGTGTTGGGGTGGACGTGCAGGGTTTCCGCGGCACGCGTCGGGCTGCCGGCGGAGGCGAAGTACGCCTCCAGGGTTCGGGCCAGGTCGGTGCGCTGCTGGGCGTCGTAGTCCAGGACGGGGCCGATGGTGTTGTTGACGAAGTCGCCGGTGTTGGGGCTGTCGGAGAGCAGCAGGCCCAGGAAGCCCAGCTCGCGCAGTGATGCGGTGCCGCCGGAGCCGCCCAGCGCCGTCAGGGCGTCCAGGCAGCACCGGGCCTCCTGGTAGGTGGGGCTGATGGCCGACAGCTCGGTGACCGGCCCTGACGTGCCCACGGTCACCGGGTGGTTGAGTGCAGAGGAGAGCTCCTGCGACACGGCCCGTGCCGCGCCGGCCGGGTCGGTTCCGGGCAGCATCAGGATGATGGAGCCCTCGTCGACGCTCTTGAGTCCGGAGAGCTGGTGGGCGTACGAGGACGCCCAGATGACCGCTCTGCTCAGGGAGCCGCCTTCGGGGCGGGCGACCACGACGACGTGGGGGCCGTCCAGGTCGACTCCGAGGCGCCGGGCGCGTTCGGCGAGCTTGGCGGTCTGGAGCTCTCCTCCCTTGAGCAGGTCGTTGAACAGTTCGTCGCGGACCTGGCCCTCGGCCGCGGCGGCGCTGCGCTGCATCATCAGCAGGAGGGCGGTGACCTGGGCCACGAGGGCGAGGAGCTGGATCCGGTGGGCCGTGTCGGAGACCTCCTCCTCCGTTCGCGCGTACGGGACCAGCAGGAGCGTGCCGAGCATCTCCTGGCCCGCGACGGCGGGGGCGATCCAGATGCCGCTCGGCGACCGGACGGGCCGGCGCTCGGTGTGGGCGTCCAGGGAGGCCGCGCGGACCTCGCTCTCGTCCAGCTCCGGAAGGTCCCCGGGGGCGTGGAGGTCCCGTCCGGCCTGGTCGCGGATGAGCAGGGTGCCGCCGAGCAGCGTGGACGCCTCGGAGGCCAGGGTGTGCAGGCTGCCGCCCCCCAGCACCAGTTCGATCAGGCGGCTGTGGGTGTCCCGCAGGCGGTTGGCGGCGGCGGAGGAGTCCAGGGCGCGCGAGGTGTTGAGCTCCAGTCCCGCGACTTCGTCCCTGACCCGGTCCAGGAGCCGGGTCTTCTCGATGGCCACCGCGGCGAGGTCGGCGAGCGAGCTCATGAGCGAGATCTCGTCCGGGTCGAAGTGGCGGATGCGCCGGCCCGCGACGTACAGGTTTCCCAGGTCGCAGTCCTCGTGGCGGAGCGGGACCGCCATCAGGGCGTGGAGGCCTTCGGCCCGCACGACGTTGTCGATCACGTCGGAATGGGTGAAGGAGGTGTCCTGGAGGTAGTCGGCCGTCCAGAAGGGGGCGGATCGCTGCCGTGCCTGGCGGCCGACGCCTCCGGTCATCGGGACGGCGAAGCCCACGGTGATCGCCGAGGTGTGGCCGTCCGCGGCGCGCACGTAGGAGCGGCCTTCGTCGAAGGCGTGGAACGTCACCCAGGACATGTCGAGTCCCAGGAGCAGCCGGGCCCGCCGGGTGATGACCTTGAGCAGCGTGTCCAGGTTGTACGGGAGCGTCAGGTCCCGGGCGGTGTCGACGAGTGCGCTCAGCCCCGCTTCGCGCTGCTGGCGGCGGGCGAACAGGCCCCGGATGCTCAAGGAGAGGTCCTTGGCCCGGGTCAGCCGGGTGAGGTCCTCCTCGGAGGCCCCGGTGTCGCGGGCGGTGCGCACGATCCGCTCGAACTCGTCGGTGGGCGCCTCCCGGGCCAGCAGCTCCAGCATCTCGGCTGCGTCCGCGTGCGGCTCGCGTCTTTCCGGCGTCACTTTCGTCCCCCCCTCGCCCCGCGGCTCGGCGCGTACCCCGTGGCGAACGTAGTGCGGTCGACCGCATGCGGTCAACGTTTTGTTGAAGTAATAGTGCCAGGTCAGGGGGGCGGAGTGTGGCTGGGCCACCACTCTTCGTGAACGATGTGGTTGCCTGGCCACCTTCTGACAAGGCCTCGGCTTGAGTAAACCTTTACCCGGCGCCATGACCGGGCGCCGCGGTTCCAGGTTGCTCACGAGGGGGTCCTATGTCACAGGTCCAGAGTTTCGAGCGCTCGCTTCACCGCAGTCGCATGTCGTTGACGAGGGACGACAGGCCGAAGGTCTTCTCCATGTGCGGAAGGGAGTGGGACCTGCTGGACGAGGTGTTCGCGCCCGTGTTCTCCCCGTCGACCGATATCGCGCTGGACTTCCTGGGCCTGAACGGGTCGCCGTTGCCCCCGCGCACCGGGTCCTTCCTCGAAGTGGGATGCGGCGCCGGAGTGACGGCGGTCATGGCCGCCCTCGCCGGTCACGAGCGCGTCGTCGCCTCGGACATCAGCCCGCGCGCGGTGGAGAACGCGGCGGTCAACGCCGAACGGCACGGGGTGACGGCGCGGTTGAGCGCCGTGCACAGCGACCTGTTCTCCGGTCTGACGGAGAGCGGGCGGTTCGACACCGTCTTCTGGAGTTCCAACTACGTGCTGGCGCCGGAGTCCTACGAGTACAAGTCGGTCCACGAGCGTGCGTACGTCGACACCGGCTACCGGGCCCATCGCCGCTATCTGGAGCAGGCGCCGCGCTGGCTCGCCCCGGGCGGATCGGCGCTGCTGCACTTCAGCGACCGGGGCGATGTGCCGGCCCTGCGCCGGATCGCGCAGGAGTGCGGCCGGGAGCTGCGCACGCTGCGCACCATCCGGGTGCGCGAGGGCGAGTACGGCGACGACGTGGTCGAGCACATGCTGCTCGAGATCGTGCCGTCCGGGGCGAAGTGACGAGAGGCCGACGTGCGGACACTCCTGATCGACAACCACGACTCGTTCACTTACAACCTCTTCCACCAGATCACCGAGGTCAACGGCCGGGAGCCGGAGGTGGTACGCAACGACGACCCGAACTGGCGGCCCGGCAGGCTCGCGGCATTCGACAACGTCGTCATCTCTCCCGGGCCCGGAACCCCTCATCGGGCGGCCGACCTCGGCGTCTCCCGCGGGATCATCGAGCAGGGCACTCTGCCGCTGCTCGGCATCTGCCTCGGCCATCAGGCGATCGGGCTGCTGCACGGTGCCACGGTGGGCCGGGCGCCGGAACCCAGGCACGGGCGGGTCTCCTCCGTACTGCACGACGGCGAGGGCCTGTTCACCTCGATCCCCTCACCGATGGAGGTCGTGCGCTACCACTCGCTCGCGGTGACCGATCTGCCGCCCGTGCTGGAGGCCACGGCCTGGACGGCGGACGGAGTCCTGATGGGGCTGCGGCACCGGGACCGGCCGATGTGGGGCGTACAGTTCCACCCCGAATCGATCTGCGCCGAATACGGCATCGAACTCCTGCGTAATTTCGCCGAGTTGAGCACACCGCGGCGCCGGTCCCGGGCCGCTCCGGTACGGCCGGCCGCTGCCGGGCCCGGCCCCCGCGCCACACGCAGGCTGCGGGTGCTCACCGAGGAGCTGCCCACCGGCTGGGCCGCCGAGACGGCCTACGACCGGCTCTTCCGGGGCAATCCGTATGCCTTCTGGCTGGACAGCAGCAGTCCCGATGCCGGCGCCGGCCGCTTCTCGGTGATGGGCGACGCCTCCGGGCCGCTGGCACGGGTGGCCCGCGCCGATGTGTGGAGCGGCACGGTCCGCGTGGACTCCGCGGCGGGCAGCGACATCATGGCGGGCCCCTTCCTGGACTGGATCGACCAGGATCTGCGCGGCATCACCACGGACATCCCGGAGCTGCCCTTCGACTTCGCCCTCGGGTGGGCCGGCTACCTCGGCTACGAGCTCAAGGCCGAGTGCGGCGGCGATCTCGCGCACCAGTCGGAGGATCCCGACGCGACGATGGTCTTCGTCGACAGGGCGCTGGTTCTCGACCACGTCACCGGCAGCACCCACCTGCTGACGCTGACGGAGGAGGGCGTGGAGGGGGCGGAGGCCGTCGCGCGGAGCCGGCTGGCCGACATGGCGCAGCGGCTTGCGGAGCTGCCCCCGGGAAGGCCCGGCCCGGCGCCCGCCCCCGCACGGCTGGGCGAGATCCGGCTGCGCCACGACCGCGACGCCTATCTGGACCTGATCGCCGACTGCCAGGAGCAGATAGCGGCCGGCGAGACCTACGAGGTCTGCCTGACCAACATGGCGGAACTGAGCGGCTCCCTCGACCCGTGGTCCGGTTACCTGCGGCTGCGCCGCGCCAGCCCGGCACCGTTCGGCGCACTACTCCAGTTCGACGGCCTCAGCGTGCTGAGCGCCTCACCCGAGCGGTTCCTGCGGATCTCCCGGGACGGCGTGGTCGAATCGAAGCCGATCAAGGGCACCCGTCCCCGGGGCGCCACCCCCGCCGAGGACGCCGAGTTGGTGGCGGACCTGCTGAACAACGAGAAGGACCGCGCCGAGAACCTGATGATCGTGGACCTGGTCCGCAACGATCTGGGGCGCTGCGCCGAGCCGGGCTCCGTGGAGGCCGACGAGATCTTCCGGGTCGAGAGCTACGCCGGCGTCCACCAGCTGGTGAGCACCGTGCGGGCGCGGCTGCGGTCCGGCACCAGCGCCGTGGACTGCGTCCGCGCGGCCTTCCCCGGGGGCTCGATGACCGGAGCGCCCAAGGTGCGGACGATGAAGATCATCGACCGTCTCGAAGGAGGCCCGCGCGGTGTGTACTCCGGTGCCATCGGCTACTTCTCGCTCTCCGGCGCCGCCGATCTGAGCATCGTGATCCGTACCGCACTCGTCACCGAGGACCGCGTCCGCTACGGCGTGGGCGGGGCCGTCATCGCACTCTCCGACCCCGAGGCCGAGTTCGAGGAGACGGCGGTCAAGGCCACTCCGCTGCTGTTACTCGCCGAGGCCCGATTCCCGGGCAGACGCGGGGAGAAGCTCAGCACCTGAGCGTCCAGGCACGCTGGAGACGGGTGAGCTGACCCGTCTCCAGCGCCCCCGCGACATCAGGCATACGGATCCCGAGCCGTTCGAGGAGGTCCAGCGCACGGCGCCCTTCCTCGTGCGCGCCCAGCAGGGTGTCTCCGCACAGCTCCTCGTGCAGCGCCGCCGACTCCAGCACCTCCAAGGAGGTCGCCTGGGCGGTGTTCCAGCCGATGAGCGCGCTGACGTGGCGGGGCTCGACCGTCGTCCACACCAGCGCCGGAGGCACGGCCCCGGCCGCCCGCAGCACCCTCCACCACCCACTGCCGAGCCGCCGCTCCCGCACCCGGTACATCTCGCGTGCGACCGCCACGGCCGCCGTGTCACGGGCCCGGGAAACGGGGAGGGCGGGTTCGGACAGCGCCGCCAGCCGGGTGTTGACCTCCGCGTCGAGCACGTCCACGGGCACCGAGGCCGTGGCCGTGACCTGCTGGAGCTCCAGTCCGGCCGCGAGCGCACGTTCCGTCCCGGCGAGGTAGGCGCCCAGTACCTCGTCGTACCTCTCGGCCGAGAAGACCAGGTCCACGTCGACACTGATGCCCAGGGCGAGGCAGTCCTCGAGCGCGGCGAGGCCGGCCGGGGTCGCCGGGATGCGTGCCAGCAGGTTCGGCCGCCCCACGTCGGCGTGCACCCGGCGGGCCGCGGCCACCAGGGCCTCCGCGTCATGGGCGATCCTCGGATCCACCGGTACCGAGACCCGTCCGTACCGGCTCTCGCTGGTCAGGAAGGCGTCCCACAAGGCGTCACATGCCCGGCGGACGACGGCCGGACCGAGGGCCGGCGCCACCACGCCGTGCACGAGACCGCTGCGTGCGGCACGGGACAGCGGGCCGGGGAGGAACTCCTCCTCGCTCGTGGCGGCCAGCCAGGGCGATACGCCCTCGGACGCCAACTGCCTCAGCAGCGCGATAGCCGGTTGGCTCAACATGGTCCGACCCTAGGCCGATCGGACCGGCGGGTAACACCAGCGGCCTGCGGCATTGTCAAGTCCGCCGGCTGGGGCACCCGGCCGGGTGCCCTCCCCCCGCGGCTCTGCGCCGCAGACGTATTCGGATGATGCAGGTCCGATTCCAATGCGCGCATTACGGCAGCCTCGTCGATTTGTTCCGCAAAGGAACGGACTTGACCAAGTGTCGGCCACCTGACGAAGTGGGACTCCCTTATTGGTGGCCCGCGTTCATTGTTCACAGAATCCTCGTGCATCGCCATGTCAGCAGGTTGAGCACTGGGAGGTACCGCGTGCGTGAGATTGCACCCTGGAAATCGCTAGACGCAGGCCAACAGCCGGACTGGCCGGATCAGACGGTTCTCGGCACGGTGCGTGAGGAACTGTCGAACGCGCCCGCTCTGGTGCGCGGTGAGGACGTACGCGCATTGCGCGCCCTGCTGGCAAGGGTCGCGGCCGGAGAGATCCAGGTGGTGCAGAGCGGGGACTGTGCTGAGGACCCGGCCGAGTCCACCCGCGGGCACGTGGCGCGCAAGGCGGCTCTCCTGGACATGCTGGCGGGCGTCATGAAGACGCGCTCGCACAAGCCGGTCCTGCGCGTGGGCCGGCTCGCCGGGCAGTTCGGCAAGCCGCGCTCGAGCTCCACCGAGATCATCAACGGTGTCGAACTCGCCTCGTACCGCGGCCACATGGTCAACAGCCCGGAACCCGACCCGATGCTGCGCCGCCCCGACCCGCACCGGCTGCTCTCGGGCTACCGGGCGGCAGCCGAGGTCATGGAGCTGCTCGGCTGGCACGGCGAGCGGCAGCCCAGCGCGGCCGAGGCGCCGGTGTGGACGAGCCACGAGGCCCTGCTGCTCGACTACGAAGGCCCGATGCTGCGGACGGAGCCGGACGGCTCGTCCCTGCTCACCTCGACGCACTGGCCGTGGATCGGCGAGCGGACGCGGCAGATCGACGGAGCCCACGTCGCGTTCTTCGCCTCGCTGGCCAACCCGGTCGCCACCAAGGTCGGTCCGAAGACCACCCCGGCCCAGCTGCTGGAACTGTGCGAACTGCTGGATCCCCGGCGCGAGCCGGGCCGGCTGACGCTGATCTCCCGGATGGGTGCCGGCACCGCCGCCGAAAGGCTGCCGGAGCTGGTCCGTGCCGTGCGCGCGGCCGGATTCCCCGTCATCTGGCTGTGCGACCCGATGCACGGAAACACCGTGAACGCGCCGGGCGGATTCAAGACCCGCTACATGGAAACGGTCGTGCGGGAGGTCGAGGAATTCCAGAACGCGGTTTCCGACAACGGTGGAGTCGCGGCGGGTCTGCATTTGGAAACCACCCCGGAAAACGTGTCCGAATGTGTTGCCGACGCATCGCGGGTCGGGGAATTGGGCGAGAAGTACACGAGCTTCTGCGACCCCAGGCTCAATCCTCAGCAGGCGATCGAAGTCGCCTCCGCCTGGCGCGGCTGAGAGAGGAGTTCATCGATCATGCAAGGAAAGACCGCTCTGGTCACCGGCGCTGCCGGCGGCATCGGGGAGGCCGTCGCGCGTGCGCTGGCGGCCAAGGGTGTGCGGGTCGCGGCCGTCGACCGCGACGCCGGCCGACTGCGCGAAACCGTGAAGTCCGCCGTGGAGGAGGGCCTCGATGTCGCCGCGTTCCCCGCCGATGTCACCCTGAGCTCCGACGTCGACGAGCTGGTGGCCGAGATCGAATCGACCTTCGGGCCGCTCGACTTCCTCGTCAACGCCGCCGGTGTGCTGCGCCTGGCGGAGGCACGGGCCCTCACCGACGAGGAATGGGCCACCACCTTCGCCGTCAACACGACGGGCGTCTTCTTCGTCTCGCGCGCCGTCGTGAACCGCATGGTTCCGCGGCAGCGCGGTGCGATCGTCACCGTGGCCTCCAACGCCGCCGGTACGGCCCGCACCGAGATGTCCGCGTACGCCGCCTCCAAGGCCGCCGCGACCATGTTCACCAAGTGCCTCGGGCTGGAGGTCGCCAAGTACGGCATCCGGGCCAACCTCGTGGCGCCGGGCTCCACCGACACGCCGATGCTCACCTCGATGTGGCAGAGCAGCTCCAGCGCCCAGGTCTCGATCGACGGCAACCCCGACGCGTACCGGGTGGGCATCCCCCTGGGGAAGCTGGCCCGGCCCCAGGACGTCGCCGACGCGGTGGTGTTCCTGCTCTCCGACCAGGCGTCGCACATCACCATGCACGACCTCACCGTGGACGGGGGTGCGGCGCTCGGTGTCTAGGTCCATTCCCGCCATCAGCGCGTATCCGATGCCCGCGGCCGGTGATCTGCCCGCCGGTCCCGCCCAGTGGCAGGTCGATCCCGACCGCGCGGTCCTGCTCCTGCACGACATGCAGAAGTTCTTCCTGGCGCCCTTCCCGGCCGGCGAACAGCCCGTCACCACCCTGGTGGACCACGCCGCGCAGCTGCGCGAGCGCTGCGCGGAGCTCGGCATACCGGTCGCGTACACCGCGCAGCCCGGCGGCATGACACCGCGCCAGCGGGGCCTGCTGAGGGATTTCTGGGGTCCCGGCATGACGCCGAGCCCCGAGCACCGGCAGGTCGTGGAGGCGGTGGCACCCGACGAGGGCGACTGGGTGTTCACCAAGTGGCGCTACAGCGCCTTCCACCACACCGACCTGCTGGAGCGCATGCGGGCCGCGGGCCGCGATCAGCTGATCATCTGCGGTGTGTACGCCCATGTCGGCGTCCTGATGACGGCCGTCGACGCCTTCAGCCACGACATCCAGCCCTTCCTCGTCGGCGATGCCATCGCCGACTTCAGCTGGACGGACCACCGGATGGCCCTGGAGTACGCAGCGGCCCGCTGTGCCCGCGTCGCCGGCACCAAGGCGCTCCTCGAAGACCTGCCGCTGCCCCGGGCGGTCGCGGGCACGGGGGAGGACGCGTCATGACCGAGGACCTGCTGGGCGCGGTGCTGGCCGGACGGGCCCCCGCCTTCGCGCTCGTGCACCGGCCCGAGACCACCGGGGCCGACCGGGTCGACCTGTTCGCCGGCGAGATGACCGAGGTGGCGGCCCTGGCCGACATCGCGCTCCCCGGCCCCACCGGATCGGCGGTCCCGCGCCAGGACGTGCTGGCACTGGTGCCGTACCGGCAGATCGCCGAACGCGGCTACGAGGCTCCCGACGACGGTGCGCCGCTGCTCGCCATGACCATCGCCGAGCAGGCAACCGTGCCGCTGGAGGAGGTGCTGCGCCGCATCCCGGACGCGCCCGTCCGGCTGGCGCAGGGCGGCGGCTTCGACATCGACGACGACGCCTACGCGGCGACCGTCCGGCAGGTCATCACGGACGAGATCGGCACGGGCGCGGGCGCGAACTTCGTCATCAAGCGTTCCTTCGTCGCGGACATCACCGACTACGACATCGGGTCCGCGCTGCGCTTCTTCCGCCGCCTCCTGGAGCGCGAGACCGGTGCGTACTGGACGTTCGTGGTGCACACGGGCGACCGGACCCTGGTCGGCGCCTCCCCCGAGCGGCACGTGAGCGTCGCGGGCGGCCGGGCCGTGATGAACCCCATCAGCGGCACCTACCGCTATCCCGCCTCCGGTCCCTCCCTCGCCGGCGTCATGGATTTCCTCGCCGACAGCAAGGAGTCCGACGAGCTCTACATGGTCGTCGACGAGGAGCTCAAGATGATGGCCCGGGTGTGCGACGGGGGCGGACGCGTCGTCGGCCCCTACCTCAAGGAGATGGCCCGGCTCGCGCACACCGAGTACTTCATCGAGGGCGAGACCACCCGGGACCCGCGCGAGATCCTGCACGAGACGCTGTTCGCGCCCACCGTCACCGGGTCTCCGCTGGAGAGCGCCGGCCGGGTGATCAAGCGGTACGAACCTCAGGGGCGCGGCTACTACAGCGGCGTGCTCGCGGTCATCGGCCAGGACGGGCAGGGTGCGCGCACCCTGGATTCCGCGATCCTCATCCGGACCGCGGACATCGACGGGGCCGGCCGGATGCGGCTGGGGGTCGGTGCCACGCTGGTCCGCCACTCCGACCCGCTCTCCGAGGTAGCCGAGACCCGGGCCAAGGCCGCGGGGCTGCTGGCCGTCCTCGGCGAGAGCGGCCCGGCCCGCTTCGCCGGCCATCCCGGCGTGCGTGCCGCGCTGGCCCGCCGCAACGAGGGCATCTCCGCCTTCTGGCTGGCGGACGACGCCGGCCGGGTCCGCCCGATCCCCGGGCTCGCGGGCCGCAGCGTGCTGGTGATCGACGCCGAGGACACCTTCACGGCGATGATCGCCCTCCAACTGCGTGCCGCAGGCGCGCAGGTGACGGTGCGCCGGTTCGACGAGCCGTACTCCTTCGCCCCGTACGACCTCGTCGTGATGGGACCGGGCCCCGGCGACCCGCAGGATGCCGGCGACCCGAAGATCGCCCATCTGCGGGGGGCGATCGACACCCTGCTGACCCAGGGCAGGCCGTTCCTCGCGGTGTGCCTGAGCCACCAGGTGCTCAGTGCCCGGCTCGGCCTCGGCCTGCTGCGCAGGGAACGGCCCAACCAGGGTGTGCAGCGCCGGATCGACCTGTTCGGGAGGACGGAACGGGTCGGCTTCTACAACACGTTCGCCGCCCACAGCACCGAGGACAAGGGGGAGTGCCCCGATGTCGGTGTCTTCGAGGTGAGCAGGGATCCGCGGACCGGTGAGGTCCACGCGCTGCGCGGCCCCGGTTTCCGGTCCATGCAGTTCCACCCCGAGTCGGTGCTCACCGAGGACGGAGTGCGCATCGTGGGAGAGGCCCTCTCCGCGCTGCTCGAGGAGGGGATCGTATGAAGGCCGCCGTCGTGTGGTGGGACCTGGCCGGTTCCGGGCGGTCCATCGAGTCGCTGCGCGACTTCCTTCGCGATGAGGCCGTCGACCGGTTCGCCGGGATCGAGGGCCTGCGCCTGAAGTTCTGGATCTCGGATCCGCAGACCGAACGGTGGGGCGCGGTGCTGCTCTGGGAGTCCGCCGAGGCCGCCGCGGCGCCGCTGCCCGCGCGGGCGGCCGAGCTCATCGGACGCCCGCCCGTGCAGCGCACGCTGTTCGACGTCGAGGCGACGGTGGAGGGGCTGTACTCCGTTCCGGGGCTGTCCGGTCTGGGCCTGGCCCTGGAGCGCCAGTTGGGCGGATGACCGGCCCAGCCGCGGTACGGCGCTGTCCCGGACGACTCCGGGGAGCGCCGTACCGCGGGACTTGTGACGTAGTCCGGGCCACCTGACGAAGTGCTCCCGGCATCCTGCGCCCGCCCGCTCCGGCCCCTGCAAGGTGGCCGTGGGAGCGGCTCTTTCCACCCGTTCCGAACATCAGCCAAGGAGCCCTGAGCAGAACCGTGAGGACCCCACCGAAGAGTGCGACCGGACGCTTCGAATGGAGCGAACTGGACCGGCGTGCCGTGGACGTCGCCCGTGCCCTGGCCGTCGACGCCGTCGAAGAGGCCGGCCACGGCCACCCGGGCACCGCGATGAGCCTGGCTCCGGCCGCGTACCTGCTCTTCCAGCGGCTGCTGCGGCACGACCCCGCCGACCCGCGGTGGACGGGCCGCGACCGCTTCGTGCTGTCCTGCGGTCACTCCAGTCTCACCCTGTACAACCAGCTCTACCTCTCCGGCTACGGCCTGGAGCTCGACGACATCAAGGCGCTGCGGACGGCCGGCAGCCTGACCCCCGCGCACCCCGAGTACGGGCACACCCCGGGCGTGGAGACCACCACCGGTCCGCTCGGCCAGGGCCTCGCCAACGCCGTGGGCATGGCCATGGCCGCCCGCCGTGAGCGCGGTCTGTTCGACCCGCAGGCCGCCCCGGGCGAGAGCCCCTTCGACCACACCGTCTGGGTCATCGCCTCCGACGGCGACCTGGAGGAGGGCATCAGCCACGAGGCGAGCTCCCTGGCCGGCCACCAGAAGCTCGGCAACCTGGTCGTCCTCTACGACGACAACCACATCTCCATCGAGGACGACACCCAGATCGCCCAGTCCGAGGACGTGGCGGCGCGCTACCGGGCCTACGGCTGGCACGTGCAGCGGATCGACTGGACCGCGACCGGTTCCTACGTGGAAGACGTGCCCGCGCTGTACGCCGCGCTGAGCGCCGCCCGCGAGGAGACCGACCGGCCTTCCCTCGTCGCACTGCGCACCGTCATCGGCTGGCCCTCGCCCGGCAAGCAGAACAGCGGAAAGATCCACGGCGCCGCGCTGGGCGCGGAGGAGGCCGCCGCCACCAAGGAAGCGATGGGGCTGGACCCCGAGCTGCGCTTCCAGGTGCCGGCCGAGGTCCTCGCACACGCCCGCCGGGTGGGCGAGCGGGCGCGCCGGGACCGGGCGGAGTGGGACAAGCGCGAGCGGGACTGGCGTGCCGGCTCCCCGGAGCGCGCCGCCGAGTTCGACCGGATCTCGGCGCGCGAACTCCCCGAGGGCTGGGAGGAGGCGCTCCCGGTCTTCGAGCCGGGCCAGGCGGTCGCCACCCGCAAGGCATCGGGCGAGGTCCTGAACGCCCTCGCGGCGGCCCTGCCCGAACTGTGGGGCGGATCCGCCGATCTGGCGGAGAGCAACAACACCACCATGCGGGGCGAGCCGTCCTTCATCCCCGAGGAGCTGTCGACCGGCGCGTTCACCGGCCACCGCTACGGCCGCACGCTGCACTTCGGCATCCGTGAGCACGCCATGGGAGCGATCCTCAACGGGATCGCCCTGCACGGCGGCACCCGTCCGTACGGCGGCACCTTCCTGGTCTTCTCCGACTACATGCGGCCCGCGGTGCGGCTCGCCGCGATGATGCGGCTGCCCGTGACCTACGTCTGGACGCACGACTCGATCGGTCTCGGCGAGGACGGCCCCACCCACCAGCCGGTGGAGCACCTCTGGGCGCTGCGCCTCATCCCCGGCCTCGACGTCGTACGCCCCGCCGACGCCAATGAGACGGCCGCCGTCTGGGCCTCCGTCCTGCGGCGCACCGACCGGCCCGCGGGTCTGTGCCTGTCCCGGCAGAACCTGCCCGTCCTGGACCGCTCACCGCAGTCGGACATCGAGTCCGCGCAGGGCGCCGCGCGGGGCGGCTACATCCTGGCGGAGGCCGCGGGCGGCGCCCCCGAGGCCGTGCTGCTCGCCACCGGCAGCGAGGTGCACATCGCCCTCGACGCCCGGCGGATACTCCAGCGCGACGGCATCCCCACCCGGGTGGTGTCCATGCCGTGCCTGGAGTGGTTCGGCGAGCAGAGCCAGGAGTACCGGGACCTGGTGCTGCCGCCGCAGGTGCGGGCCCGGGTGTCGGTGGAGGCCGGTTCCGCCCTCGGCTGGCACGCGCTGGTCGGCGACGCCGGGCAGGCGGTGGGCCTGGACGGGTTCGGCGCCTCGGCCCCGTACCAGGCGCTGTACGAGCAGTACGGTCTGACGGCCGAGCGCGTGGCGGCCGCTGCCCGGTCCAGCGTGGCCCGGGCCAGGAGCTGGTCATGACGACCCGGCCGGCTCCGCTGACCGCCCGGGTCCCCGGTTCCAAGAGCATCACCAACCGGGCCCTGCTGCTGGCCGCCGCCGCGACCGGTGTGACGCGCCTGCGCGCACCGCTGACCAGTGACGACACCCTTGCCTTCCGTACCGCGCTCACCGACCTGGGCGTCCGCATCTCGGGCACGGACGAGGTCTGGGAGGTCACCGGTGCGGGAGCCGGGCCCGTCGGCGCCGCCCGCGTGTGGTGTGCCGACGCGGGAACCGCCGCGCGTTTCCTGCCGCCCTTCGCCGCCGCCGGCCGGGGGGAGTTCGTCTTCGACGGGAGCGACCAGCTCCGTGCCCGCCCGCTGCGTCCGCTCGTGGACGCCCTCACCGCCCTGGGCTCGAAGGTGGGCTCAGGGCCCGGGGGAGCGCTGCCGCTGGCCGTCACCGCGAGCGGTCTGGACGGCGGGGAGATCACCCTCGACTCCTCCTTCAGCAGCCAGTACCTCACCGGGCTGCTGCTGTCGGCCCCCCTGATGCGCGGGCCGCTGACCATCCGGGCGACGAGCCTGGTCAGCCGTCCGTACATCGACATGACCCGGGCGCTGATGCACCACTTCGGGGCACGCACCCGGCAGGACGGCGACGGCACGATCACGGTGCTGCCCGGCGGATACACCGCGGCGGACCTGACGATCGAACCGGACGCCTCCACCGCGTCGTACGTCTTCGCGGCGGCCGCCGTGACCGGGCGCAGCGTCACCGTGCCGGGCCTGGGCAGCCGCAGCTCCCAGGGAGACCTCGGCTTCGTCGAGGTATTGCGCCGCACGGGGGCGCACGTGGAGGTCACCGATTCCGGGACCACGGTGACCGGTCGTGGGGACGGCGCGCTCACGGGGGGGTTCGAGGTCGACATGGGCGACATCTCGGACACCTTCATGACCCTGGCGGCCATCGCGCCGCTCGCCGACGCCCCGATCACGGTTCACGGGATCGCGCACGCACGGCTCAAGGAGTCCGACCGGATCGAGGCGGTCGCCGGGAACCTGCGGGCCCTCGGGATCCGCACGGACGAAGGCCCGGACCGGATCACGATCCACCCGGGCAGGCCGAGCGGCGCCGAGATCGCCTGCTACCGCGACCACCGGATCGCGATGGCCTTCTCCGTCCTCGGACTGCGCGTCGGCGGCATCACGCTCGACGCTCCGGCCTGTGTCGGCAAGACCTTCCCCGGGTTCCACGACGAACTGCGCCGACTCTTCCTCGATCATCCGACACCACAAGGGACTTGAACCACAGATGGCGAACATACTCATCGCCGGCGGAGGCATCGGCGGACTCGCCGCAGCGCTCGGCATCGCGGGCCGCGGGCACCGGGTGACCGTTCTGGAGCGCAGGGACACCTTCGCCGAACTCGGCGCCGGCATCCAGCTCGGCCCCAACGCCTTCCACGCACTCGACCTGCTCGGGGTGGGCGGGCAGGTCCGCGACCGGGCGGTCTACATCGACGAGCTGCGGTTCATGGACGGCACCACGGGCGAGCGGGTCGCCTCGATGCCGCTGACCGGTGACTACCGCGCGCGCTTCGGGAACCCGTACGCGGTCGTGCAGCGCTCCGACCTGTACGAGCCGCTGCTGGAGGGCTGCCTGAACCACCCCCTGATCGAGCTGCGCGGCAGCAGCGGCGTCGTGTCGTACGAGCAGGGCGGCCAGGGCTCGGGCGAGGTGACCGCCGTGCTGAGCAGCGGCGAGTGGCTCAGCGGCACCGCGCTCATCGGGGCCGACGGCATCCGATCGGCGGTACGGCGCCAGCTGGTCGGGGACGGGGATCCGCGGGTTTCCGGGCACACGATCTACCGCTCGGTGATTCCCATGGAGCAGGTGCCCGAGGAGCTGCGGTGGAACACCGTGACGCTGTGGGCCGGCCCCAAGTGGCACTTCGTCCACTACCCGATCGGCGGCGGTGCGTTCCTGAACCTGGCCGCGACCCGGGACGACGCCGCGCGGGAAGCCGTGGTCGGGAAGCCGACCGCGCGCGACCACGTGCTGAACGAGTTCCCGGACCTGGGCGAGACCGCGCGCCGGCTGCTGGAACTCGGCCTGGACTGGAAGGCGTGGGTGCTGTGCGACCGCGACCCGGTCGACCGGTGGACGGACGGGCGCGTGGCGCTGCTGGGCGATGCGGCGCACCCGATGCTGCAGTACGCCGCCCAGGGCGCCTGCCAGGCGCTCGAGGACGCCGTGGTCATCGCCGAGTTGCTGGACTGCACCGAGGACGCCGTCGTGCAGCGCCTGGAGAAGTACGGCGCTGAGCGGCGGGAACGTACGGCCCGGATCCAGTTGGTCGCCCGCGAGCTGGGGCGGCAGCTGTACCACCCGGTGGGCGACGCGGCGCGCGAGCGCAACGCGATGCTCTCGGGCCTCTCGGCCGACGACATGTACGACAAGGTCGCCTGGCTGCACGGGGCGGAGCTCCGTTGAGGAGGCTGCGCAGGCTGACGGCGCGGGCGCGCCGCACCGTGCTCGTCCGTCTGGACCGCTTCGCCGGCCAGTCGATCCACAGAAATGACAAGGGAGTTGCATCCGCATGACCAATGTTGCCGTTATCTACTATTCCTCCACCGGGAACGTCCACACGATGGCCAGGGCGGCCGCAGAGTCGGCCGCGAAGGCCGGCGCCGAGGTGCGCCTGCTCAAGGTCGCCGAGCTCGCCCCGGCGTCGGTCATCGCCGGCAACCAGGCGTGGGCGGACCACGCCGCGGCCACCGCGGACGTGGCCGAGGCGACCCTGGCCGACCTGGAGTGGGCCGACGTGATCCTCTTCGGCACCCCGACCCGCTACGGGCTGCCCGCCGCTCAGCTCAAGCAGTTCATCGACACCACGGGCGGGCTGTGGTTCCAGGGCAAGCTGGTGAACAAGGTCGTCTCCTCGTTCACCTCCACCTCGACCGCCCACGGCGGCCAGGAGAGCACCCTGCTGGCGCTGAACAACACCTTCTACCACTGGGGCTCGATCATCGTCCCGCCCGGTTTCGCCGACCCGGTCCAGTTCGACCCGGCCAACGGCAACCCGTACGGGGCGAGCAGCGTCTCCGGCAACACCCCCGACAACGTGGCCGATGTGAACCTCGGCTCCGTCGAGTTCCAGGCTCGTCGCGCCGTGGAGATCGCGGCCGCGCTCGGGCGCGGATTCCTGGCCGCCTGACCGGCTCGGCACAGCGGTGTCAGGGGACCGGGGCGCACCGCCCCGGTCCCCTGACACGTTTCCCCGGCACTTTCGACATGCGGCAGAGGACGGACATGAGACGGACATCCATGCGCCACGCGCTCGCGCTCACGGTGGCCATCACGGCGATGGCCGCACCCGCGAGCGCCGCGGGGCCGGCCGGCGGCCCCGGCACCGGGCACGGGTACGGGTACGACATCACGTGGGACGACTTCCGGTCGGGTTTCGACCACACCGGTGACGACGCGAAGTGGACCCTGAGCGCCACCGGGGACCTTCCCTACGGTGACGGGAAGCCCTCGACCTCGGCGAACGGGCTGAGCGTCGTGCCCACCGGCACCAACGCGGCCACCGGCGAACCGGCGTTCGCCTTCACGACGGGCCAGGAGGCCGGCGGCGGGGGCGGCGACTGGGACCACCTCAAGTGGTACGCCGTCGCCAACCACAAGGCCTCGACGGGCGTCACCGGCTTCGACGCGGTGCCGGGGCAGACGCTGACCTGTGAGACCCGGATGGCCGCCCGGACCTTCGGTACCGAGCACCATCCCTTCGGTGCCGCGGTCGCCGACCCCGGGACGGACCTGAGACTGGGCGCGGGTGCCCTGTCCGTCATCGACTTCGAGACAAATGTAGTCTTCGACTTCTTCGTCACCAACGAGCGCGTCTACGCCTTCTACGAGCGGCTGCCGAAGCCGGGAGCCTCCTACGCCGCGTTCTCCTACGCCCTCCCGGTCGCGACCCGCAGACCGGGCCAGGAGCACGACCTCGCGATCTCCTTCGACAAGTCGGCCGGGAAGGCCGTGTGGCGGCTGGACGGGCGCGAGGTGCTGAGCATCGACCGCGTCGGCCGCCTCCCGGCGGACCGCGGGCATCTGATCCTCGACCACGGAGGCACGCAGGAGACGGTCTCGCCGCGGCAGCTGTCCTGCGGCATCGGGACGTTCACGCTCCTCGACGCCGAGGGCGCGGACGGCCGTGGCCTGGTGAGGCTCAGCGACCGCCCCGACTACTACTTCGACCCGGACCTCGGCGCACCGCACGAGCAGGGCTTCCTGGACGACGCGGGCAGCCCCGCAAACCGGCTGTGGGGCCAGGGCGTCCAGCTGCAGGTGGGCAGGGTGGGCGTCTCCTCCCGGCCGGCCCCGCACTGACCGCAGGCACGGCAGAACCGCAGGCACGGCCGAGGGGCGGTACCCGGACCGGATCCGGGTACCGCCCCGTCGTACGTCCCGGCGCTCAGGCCTCCCGCCGGGCAGTGGAGCGCCACCGCGGCAGCGCGGCCGCCGCGCCCGCGGCCAGCGATCCGGCGACCGGGGCGAGCAGGTAGACCCACAGCAGGCCGGTCGTACCGGAGACGAGGGCCGGCCCGAACTGGCGCGCCGGGTTCGCGCCGCCGCCGGAGAGCGGCCCGAGGAAGACGATGACGGCGGCGACACAGGAGCCGACGACCGGCGGAAGGTACCGCAGCAGCGGCGGGCGGCTCCCGAAGAAGGCCGTGATCAGCATGATGGCGGCCATGGCCGCCGCCTCGGCCGCGAACACGGCGGCGGCGCTCCAGCCGGGGGCGGCGGCCAGCGCGGCGTCGCCGACCGCGGCGGCAGCGTCGCCCCACACCAGCCGTGCCAGTGCCACGCCGCACAGGGAACCGGCCAGCTGTGCGGCGACGAAGGGCACCACCGCGTTCCCGGGGAAGACGCGCAGGAGCCACAGCCCGATGGTGACCGCCGGGTTGAGGTGGCCGGCGGTCCCCCGCCGCATGGAGGGCCCGAGCACGGCGGTGACGATGGCGCCGACCAGCAGCCCCATCGCCACCAGTTGGCCGCGCGGGGTCGGCAGCAGGTCCGAGAGGGGGGAGTCGGGCGCCGCCATCCAGCGGACGGCCGTCACCACGGTGAACAGGGTGCCGGTGGTGAGCGCGAACTCGTAGCCGGCGGTCACCAGGAGGGCAGGCAGGCGTCCGGGCGCGCGTACGGGAGGCCTCGCGGCCCGGGGATCGGTGTCGAGAGATGTTGATGTCACCAGAGGGAATGTGCGTCCGGGCACGGGCCGCGGCAATGGCCCGAGGGCGCACTGTGTCAGGTTCGCGGGCCCGGTCCCGGCGGCGTGCGACCTCAAGAAGTCACCGTCACCTGACGAAGTGAACCGGCGCCGATGGACCGGGGATTCGGGCGGGGCCAACACTCTGGGAAGTCGGCCAAGGACACCTGGTCACCTGGTCATCCCCCTTATCGAGAGGAATCGATCACCTATGTGCGGCCTTGCCGGATGGGTTAGCTTTCAGCGCGATCTGACGGCGCACACGGACATCGCGTCGGCCATGACGGGCACCATGGAGTGCCGCGGCCCGGACGCGGGTGGGCTGTGGACCTCGCCCCGAGCGATCCTCGGACACCGCCGACTGGCGATCATCGACCTCGAGGGCGGCCGGCAGCCCATGGCCGCCGTCGAGAACGACGACACGCAGCCCGTCATCACCTACACCGGCGAGGTCTACAACTTCCAGGAGCTGCGCGAGGAGCTGCGCGGACTCGGCCACGAGTTCCGCACCTCCAGCGACACCGAGGTCGTCCTGCGCTCCTACCTGGAGTGGGGCGCGGACTTCGCGGACCGCCTCAACGGCATCTACGCCTTCGCGATCTGGGACCCGCGCAGCGAGGAACTCCTCCTCATCCGCGACCGGATGGGTGTGAAGCCGCTCTACTACTACCCGACCGCCGACGGCGTGCTCTTCGGCTCCGAGCCGAAGGCGATCCTCGCGCACGACGACGCCGAGGCCGTCGTCGACGCCGACGGCCTCAAGGAGATCTTCAGCATCGTCAAGACCCCCGGGCACGCCGTCTACAAGGGCATGCACGAGGTCCGCCCCGCCACGATCGTCCGCTTCACCCGCGAGGGCCGGACCGAGACGAAGTACTGGCAGCTCGAGGCGAAGCCGCACACCGACGACCTCGACTCGACGATCGCCACCGTGCGCGGCCTCCTCGAGGACATCGTGGAGCGCCAGCTCGTCGCCGACGTCACCGTCGGCACCCTGCTCTCCGGCGGCCTGGACTCCAGCGCGGTCACCGCGCTCGCCGCCAAGGCGCTCACCAAGCAGGGCGTGACGGAGCCCATCCGCGCCTTCTCGGTGGACTTCACCGGCCACGACGAGCGTTTCGAGGCCAACGTCCAGTGGGCCGACCCCGACACCCCGTTCGCGGTCGAGGTCGCAGAGCTGGTCGGCGCCGAGCACATCATCGTCGAGCTCGACAACGAGGACATCCTCGACCCCGAGGTGCGCAGCACCGTTCTGCGGGCCCAGGACCTGCCGGTCTCCACCGGCGACATGGAGTACTCGCTGCTCATCCTGTGCCGGGCGCTGAAGGAGCAGATGACCGTCGCGCTCTCCGGGGAGGCGGCCGACGAGCTGTTCGGCGGCTACACCTGGTTCCACGACAAGGAAGCCGTCGAGTCGGACAACTTCCCCTGGCACCACCCCTTCGAGAAGGCCGGCGGCATCGGCGCGCTGCGCACGGTCGGCCTGTGGGACAAGCTCGGCCTCACCGAGTACGTCAAGGAGCGCTACACCGAGGCCCTGGACGAGGTCCCCCGGCTGGACGGCGAGACCGGCCTGGAGGCGCGGATGCGCGAGGTCACGTACCTCAACCTGACCCGCTGGGAGAACTTCCTGCTGGACCGCAAGGACCGGATCAGCATGGCGGTGAGCCTCGAGGTGCGCGTCCCCTTCACCGACCACCGCCTCGTCGAGTACGTCTACAACACCCCGTGGGCGATGAAGACCTTCGACGGCCGGGAGAAGAGCCTGCTGCGCGCCTCCATGCGGGGTCTGCTGCCCGACTCGGTCCTCGACCGCAAGAAGAACCCGTACCCCTCCACCCAGGACCGCAAGTACGAACTGGCCCTGCGCGAGCAGGTCGAGGGCATCCTCACCGAGGGCGCCCCGGTCTTCCAGCTGGTCTCCGAGGCGGACATCCGCAAGCTGCTCGACGTGCCGGAGGGCTCGTACGGCGTCGGCGGCCCGTGGAGTGCCCGCGCGGTGCTGGAGCGGCTCATCGAGTTCAACACGTGGGTCACCGAGTACGACGTCCGCGTCGAGCTCTGATCGAGGTGTGCCCGGCCGCCCGGCGGCGGCCGGGCGCGTTCGTCCCACCCCAGGAGGATCGGACATGGTGACACAATCCGGCATCCCGACGGTGACCGTCTGGTCGGACATCGGGTGCCCCTGGGCGAGTCTCGCCCTGCACACCTTGCGCGCCGCGGCGAGGCGCCGGGCCCTGCCGCTGCTCATCGACCACCGGGCCTTCCCGCTGGAGCTGTTCAACGGCGAGCCCACCCCGAAGTTCATCGTGGACCCCGAGGTCATGGCGATCGCCGCCCGGCTGCCCGAGCTCGGCTGGCGGCTGTGGAACGGCCCGGCGTCCGCCTACCCGGTGACGACCCTGCCGGCGCTCGAAGCGGTCCAGGCCGCGAAGGACCCGGCGATAGGCGGGCTGCGGGGAAGCGACGAGCTGGACGAGGCGTTGCGCCGGGCGTTCTACGCCGACAGCAGGTGCATCAGCGTCCACGCCGTGATCCTCGACATCGCCCGGCAGTGCGAGCACGTCGACGCCGGGGCGCTGGCGGAGGCACTGGCCCGGGGAACCGGACGCGCCGAGGTCTACGCGCAGTGGCGTACGGCCGAGGGGCCGGACGTCCAGGGCAGCCCGCACCTGTTCGCCGGCGGGGGCTACGCGGCCCACAACCCCGGTGCCGCGTTCACGTGGACGGGCTCCCCCTACGAGGGCGGCCTCCCCCGGCTGGACGACTACAGCCGGGCCTGGGCCGACGAACTGCTCGACACGATTCACCGAGAAAGCTAGAGAGAGAGGCTTGGACGATGTCCGCACGATTCGCTGGAAGGGTCGCCCTCGTCGCCGGAGCGGGCGACGGCGTCTGCCGGGCGACGGCCGTTGCGTTCGCCCGCGAGGGCGCCACCGTCATGGTCGCGGGGCCGGACCCCGAGGAGCTGGCGGGCACGGTCAAGCTGATCCGTGACGCGGGTGGGGAGGCCGACTCGGTCGTGGCGGACATGACCCGGGGCGGTTCGGACGCGGCCGTTCGCATGGTGGCGGCGACGGTGGAGCGGTACGGCGCCCTGGACATCGCGTTCAACAACGCGACCGTCACCGGACCCCACCGCAACGTGGCCGACATCTGCGAGGTCGTCTGGGCGGAGACCCTCGCCGCGAACCTCACCGGTGTGTGGATGGCGATGAAGCACGAGCTGGCCCAGATGGAGCCGCACGGCGGCGGTGTGATCGTCAACACCGCCTGCAACATGGCGAGCACCGGGCGGCTGCTCGGCATGGGGGCGTACGCCGCCTCCAAAGCCGCCCTGAGCACGCTGACGCGCACCGCCGCCCACGAGTACATCGGCAAGGGCATCAGGATCAACGCGATCAGCCCGGGGCCCGCGCACGAGGCGGGATCCGCCGAAGCCGACGGCGCCACCGCCGAGGAGGTAGCCGAGACGGTGGTGTGGCTGTGTTCGGACGAGGCCTCCTTCGTCGTCGGCCACGACCTGGTGCTCGACAAGAAGACCGTGGTCTGAGTCCACAGTCCGGATTTGCGACAAGGAGCAGTGAGAGAGTGCTGAGCAGGTTGCGCTGGCTGACCGCAGGCGAGTCCCACGGACCCGCGCTGGTGGCCACCCTGGAGGGGCTTCCGGCAGGCGTTCCGGTCGACACCGCGATGGTCGCGGACCACCTGGCCCGGCGTCGGCTCGGGCACGGGCGCGGTGCCCGGATGACGTTCGAGCAGGACGAGGTGACGTTCCTCGGCGGTGTCCGGCACGGGCTGTCGCTGGGTTCCCCCGTCGCCGTCATGATCGGCAACAGCGAATGGCCGAAGTGGCAGACCGTGATGTCGGCCGACCCGGTCGACCCCTCGCTGCTGAAGGACACCGGCCGCAACGCGCCGCTGACCCGGCCCCGGCCCGGGCACGCCGACCTCGCCGGCATGCAGAAGTACGGCTTCGACGAGGCACGGCCGATCCTGGAGCGCGCCAGCGCCCGGGAGACCGCCGCCCGCGTCGCCCTGGGCGCGGTCGCCCGGTCCTTCATCAAGGAGGTCGCCGGCATCGAGATCGTCTCGCACGTGGTCGAACTGGCCGCGGCCAAGGCCCCGCACGGCGTCTACCCGACCCCCGCGGATGTGGAGAAGCTGGATGCGGATCCGGTGCGCTGCCTCGACGCCGACGCCTCGAAGGCGATGGTGGCGGAGATCGAGCAGGCTCAGAAGGGCGGCGACACCCTGGGGGGTGTGGTCGAGGTCCTCGCCTACGGAGTTCCGGTCGGACTCGGCTCGCACGTGCACTGGGACCGCCGCCTGGACGCACGTCTGGCCGCTGCGCTGATGGGCATCCAGGCGATCAAGGGCGTCGAGGTCGGCGACGGCTTCGCGCTGGCCCGTGTGCCCGGGTCGAAGGCCCACGACGAGATCGCGGCGACCGGCGACGGCATCCGCCGCACCTCGGATCGCTCCGGAGGGACCGAAGGCGGTCTGACCACCGGTGAACTGCTGCGCGTGCGCGCCGCGATGAAGCCGATCGCGACCGTGCCGCGCGCTCTCGCCACCGTCGACGTGGCGACCGGCGAGGCGGCCGTCGCGCACCACCAGCGCTCCGACGTGTGCGCCGTCCCCGCGGCCGGCATCGTCGCCGAGGCGATGGTGGCCCTGGTCCTCGCGGACGCCGTCATCGAGAAGTTCGGCGGCGACTCGGTCCCCGAGACCCGCCGCAACGTCCGCTCGTACCTCGACCACCTGCACATCCGGTGACCGGCGGACCGCTGACCGTCCTGGTGGGCCCGATGGGCGCCGGCAAGTCCACGGTGGGCGCGCTGGTGGCCGAACGGCTCGGAGCCCCCTTCCGTGACACCGACCAGGACGTGGAGAGCGGCACCGGCCGGACGGTCAGGGAGATCATCACCGGTGACGGGGAGCGGAGTTTCCGCGAACTGGAGCACCTGGCGGTGGCGCGCGCGGTCCGCGAGGACGGCGCCGTCCTCGCCCTCGGCGGGGGCGCGGTCCTGCACGCGGGCACCCGGGCGTTGCTGGGCGGGCTCCCCGTGGCCTTTCTCGACGTCCCGGCCGGCGAGGCCGTGATGCGGGTCGGGGAGGGGACCGGGCGGCCGCTGCTCGCCGCGGACCCCGAGCGGCGCTGGCAGGAACTGCTGGAAGAGCGACGCCACGTGTACCTCGGTGTCGCACGGGTCGTCGTACCGACGCACGGCCGCACGCCCGAGAGGGTGGCGGAGGCGGTCATAGAGGCATTGGAGCTGACACAAGCATGACCGGGCAGTCTGTGACACGGATCCGGGTCGGTGCGGGAGCCGGCACGGAACCGTACGAAGTCCTGGTCGGGCGGGGCGTCCTGGGCGATCAGGCCGAGCTGCACCGGCTGATCGGGCCGGCCGCCCAGCGGGTCGCCGTGATCCACCCGAAGGCGCTGACCGCCACGGCCGACGCGCTGCGGGCCCGGGCCGAGGAGCTCGGCTACGAGACGGTCGCCCTGCACGTGCCGGACGCGGAGGCGGCGAAGAGCGCCGAGGTGGCGGCGGACTGCTGGCAGTCGCTGGGCCGGGCCGGGTTCACCCGCACCGATGTGGTGATCGGCGTCGGCGGCGGCGCCACCACCGACCTGGCCGGCTTCGTTGCGGCGAGCTGGCTGCGCGGAGTGCGCTGGATCGCCGTTCCCACCACCGTTCTCGCCATGGTGGACGCCGCCGTCGGCGGGAAGACGGGCATCAACACGGCCGAGGGCAAGAACCTGGTCGGCGCCTTCCACCCGCCCGCCGGGGTGCTCTGCGACCTGGCGGCCCTGGACACCCTGCCGCAGGTGGAGCACGTCAGCGGGCTGGCCGAGATCATCAAGGCAGGCTTCATCGCCGACCCGGTGATCCTCGACCTCATCGAGCAGGACCCGGACGCCGCCCGCACCCCCGGCGGCCCGCACCTGCCCGAGCTGATCGAGCGCGCCATCCGGGTCAAGGCCGAGGTGGTCTCCGGCGATCTGCGGGAAGCCGGCCGCCGGGAGGTCCTCAACTACGGGCACACGCTCGCGCACGCCATCGAGAAGAGCGAGGACTACACCTGGCGGCACGGCGAGGCCGTCGCCGTCGGCATGGTCTACGCGGCCGAGCTCGCCCGCCTCGACGGCCGGCTGTCCGAGGCCGACGTGCGGCGCCACCGCGCCGTACTGGCCTGCGTGGGCCTGCCGACCGGCTACCGCGGCGATCGCTGGAGCGCACTGCTGGACGCCATGCGGGTGGACAAGAAGGCCCGCGGCGACCTGCTCCGTTTCATCGTCCTCGACGCGATCGGCCGCCCCGAAGTGCTGGCGGGCCCCAGCCCGGACACCTTGGCCGCCGCTTTCGCGAAGATCGCCGCCCCCCTGCCGGCGAGCACCCCGGCCCCCCGTCGGGTGCTGGTCCTCAACGGCCCCAATCTGGGCCGGCTCGGCTGCCGCGAACCCGGCATCTACGGCACCACCTCCTACGCCGGGCTCGTCGAGGCCTGCCGGACCCTCGGCGGGGAACTCGGACTCGACGTCGAGGTCCGCCAGACCGACGACGAGGCCGAACTGGTCCACTGGCTGCACGAATCCGCCGACTTCGCGCTGCCCGTCGTCCTCAACCCGGCGGCCTTCACCCACTACTCCTACGCGGTGCGGGACGCGGCCGCACAGCGCACCGCCCCGCTCATCGAAGTGCACCTGTCCCATCCGCAGGCCCGTGAGGACTTCCGGCACCTCTCGGTGACCGCTCCTGTCGCGAGCGGCACCATCGCCGGGCTGGGCATCGAGTCCTACCGGCTCGCGCTGCGCGCACTCGCCGGGCAGAACGGCGGGGCGGGTGAGTCCCGTGCCGTCTGACCGGGCTGCCGCGGGCGAAGGACGGCGCAGGGCCGCCGTGCTGGGCTCCCCCGTCGCCCATTCGCTCTCGCCGCTGCTGCACAGCGCCGCGTACTGCGCTCTGGGCCTGGACCGCTGGTCCTACGGCCGCTTCGAAGTGGACGAGCGGGGCCTGCCGGGCTTCGTGGCCCGGCTCGGCGGCCCGTCCGGCTCCGAGTGGGCCGGCCTGTCGCTGACCATGCCGCTCAAGCGTGCCGTCATCCCCCTGCTGGACGAGCTCACCGCCAGGGCAGCCTCCGTCGAGGCGGTCAACACCGTGATCCGGGCCCCCGACGGACGGTTGACCGGCGACAACACCGATATCCCGGGCATGGTCGAGGCGCTGCGGGCCAGGGGCGTGACCCGCGTCGAGTCCGCCACCGTCCTCGGTGCGGGGGCGACCGCGGCCTCCGCGATCGCCGCCCTCGCCCAGATCTGCTCCGGACCGGTCACGGTCTTCGCCCGGGTCCCCGGGCGCGCCGCCGAGCTGCGCGGCTGGGGCGAGCGCCTCGGCGTGGACGTCCGGACGGCGAGGTGGGAGCACGCCGAGCACGCCCTGTCCGCCCCGCTCGTGATCGCCTCCACCCCCAAGGGGGCCGCGGACGGCCTCGCGGGAGCCGTGCCCGCCGCCCCCGGGGTCCTGTTCGACGTGGTGTACGACCCGTGGCCCACAGCCCTCGCGGCGGCCTGGGCGGGCCGCGGCGGAGCGGTACTCGGCGGTCTTGACCTGCTGGTCCACCAGGCGGCACGCCAGGTCGAGCTGATGACGGGTCATCGCCGGGCCCCGCTCGCGGCGATGCGCGCGGCGGGCGCGGCGGCGCTGGCCGCGGCAGTCGCATGACGACAGGCCCGCGGCGGCACGCGTCCACGCCCGGGCGCGCGAACACACACACCTTGGAGGACAGATGAGCGCAGTGCAGTTCGGGATCTTCACGATCGGAGACGTCACGCCCGATCCGGCCACCGGGCGGGCGCCGACCGAGCACGAGCGGATCAAGGCGATGACCGCCATGGCCGTCAAGGCGGAGGAGGTCGGCCTGGACGTCTTCGCCACCGGCGAGCACCACAATCCGCCGTTCGTTCCCTCGTCCCCGACGACGCTGCTCGCCTGGATCGCGGCGCGCACCGAGCGGTTGATCCTCTCCACGTCCACCACGCTGATCACCACCAACGACCCGGTGAAGATCGCGGAGGACTACGCGATGCTCCAGCACCTGGCCGACGGCCGGACGGACCTGATGCTGGGCCGGGGCAACACGCCTGCCGTCTACCCGTGGTTCGGCAAGGACCAGCGCCGGGCCATACCCCTCGCCGTCGAGAACTACGAACTCCTCCACACCCTGTGGAGGAAGGAGCGGGTGACCTGGGAGGGGAAGTTCCGCACCCCGCTGCAGCAGTTCACCTCCACGCCGCGCCCGCTGGACGGCGTAGCGCCCTTCGTCTGGCACGGCTCGGTCCGTTCCGCCGAGGTGGCGGAACTGGCCGCGTTCTACGGCGACGGGTTCTTCGCCAACAACATCTTCGCGCCGACGGGCCACTACCGGCAGCTGGTGGAGTTCTACCGCGAGCGGTACGCCCACCACGGGCACGGGACTCCGGAACAGGCCGTCGTCGGCCTGGGCGGGCAGACCTTCCTGAAGGCGCGTTCCCAGGACGCCTTCCGGGGCTTCCGCCCGTACTTCGACCGCTCGCCCGTCTACGGCGGCGGCGCCTCCCTGGAGGACGTCGCCGCGCAGACCCCGCTGACGGTCGGCAGCCCGCAGCAGGCGATCGAGAAGACGCTGGCCTTCCGCGAGATCTACGGCGACTACCACCGCCAGCTCTTCCACGTGGACCACGCGGGCCTGCCGCTGAAGGCGGCCCTGGAGCAGATCGAGATCCTCGGCACGGAGGTCGTGCCGGTGCTGCGCAAGGAGATGGATTCCATCCGCCGCCCGGGAGTCCCGGACGCCCCCCGCCACCCTGCGCTGTTCGGCTAGAGGTCGATCCAGTAGCGGCGCTTGGGGCCGATCAAGGTCTCGCGGACGTCTTCGAGGACGCCGCCGCCCCGCTCGATCGTGCGCACCGACGCGGTGTTGCCGGGGTCGCAGGTCAGCAGGACCCGGTCCATGCCCATCACCCGCGCCTCGTGGAGCACCGATTCCAGGGCCCGCCCGGCCAGTCCGCGCCCCCGCGCCGAGGGGCGCACGCTGTAGCCGATGTGGCCGCCGGCATCGAGGAGGAACGCGTTCAGGTGGTGGCGCAGGTCGATGGCGCCCAGGTAGGTGTCGCCGTCGGCGATCCACCAGTACGTCGCGTGCACCCGGCCCTGCTCGACCGGCACCGTACGGTCCGCGTGGCGGTGCAGCGTCTCGACCCAGGCGGCGAAGCCCCCGGGGCTGTCCACGTCGTCGTCCGAGCCGAGGCCGGCCCCGTCCATGTGGGCGTCGTCGCCCCACTCCGCACGGGCGGCGAGCCAGGAGGAGTGCAGTCGGGGGGTGGGCCGGATCAGCTCGAACATGTTCCGGACGCTACCAGCCGGGCCGTTCGTCAACGGCCGGCCGATTTCCACCGGGGCCCCTCACCGCGGTAGCCGGGGGGCACCGGGCCGCAGGAGCGTCGCCGCGAGGGCGGTCGCGGCCAGCAGCAGCCCGGCGCCCAGGGCGAAGGCCAGGTGGTATCCGCTGGTGAGGGCCTCGGCCGGGGTGCTGCCGGACCGTGCCGAGGACTCCGTACGGGAGGCCGCCATGGTGGAGAGGACGGCCACACCCAGGGCCATGCCGATCTGCGCGGTCGTGTTGAACAGCCCCGAGGCCAGCCCCGCGTCGCGGTCGTCGGCGCCGGACATGCCCAGGGTGGTGAGGGCCGGCAGGGCCAGGCCGAAGCCCGCGGCCAGCAGCATCACCGGCAGCAGGTCGGTGGCGTAGTCGGCGCGCACGGGCAGCCGGGTCAGCAGCCCCAGGGCCGCGACGAGCAGGGCGAGTCCGGCCAGCAGTACGGCGCGCTCCCCGAAGCGGGCGTTGAGCCGGGCCGAGACGCCGAGGGAGACGGCCCCGATCACCAGGGCCGCGGGCAGCATGGCCAGGCCGGTGGCGGCGGCTCCGTAGCCCAGGACCTTCTGCAGGTAGAGGGCGACCAGGACCTGGAAGGAGAACAGCGCGGCCACCATCAGCATCTGGACCAGGTTCGCGCCGACCACGGTCCGCGACCGGAAGATCCGCAGGGGCACCAGCGGAGTACGGGCCTTCGCCTGGCGCAGGGTGAAGGCGGCGAGCAGGGCCAGGGAGAGCGCCCCGAGGCCGAGGGTGTGCGCGGAGGCCCAGCCGTACCGCTCCACCTTGACCACGGCGTAGATCCCGGTCATCAGCCCGCTCGTGACGAGGACGGCACCGAGTACGTCGGCACCCGCGCCCAGCCCCGGCCCGCCATGGGTGCGGTCGGCGGGGAGCGCGGGCAGGGCCAGGAGCAGTGCGGCGAGCCCGATCGGCAGGTTGATGAAGAAGATCCAGTGCCAGTCGAGCGCCTCGGTGAGGACACCGCCGAGCACCTGGCCCAGGGAGGCGCCGGCCGCGCCGGTGAAGGAGAACACGGCGATCGCCCTGGCGCGTTCACGGGGCTCGGTGAACAGGGTGACCAGGATGCCGAGACCGACGGCGGAGGCCATCGCACTGCCGACCCCCTGGAGGAAGCGGGCGCCTATCAGCGCCGCCGGGGAGGAGGCGAAACCGGCGAGCACCGAGGCGCCGGTGAACACGGCGGTGCCGGCCAGGAACAGGCGCTTGCGGCCGAGCAGGTCTCCGAGGCGTCCGGCGAGAAGCAGCAGGCTGCCGAAGGCGATCAGGTAGGCGTTCACGACCCAGCTGAGGCTCGCGGGGGAGAAGCCGAGGTCGTTCTGGATGGCGGGCATCGCCACGGTGACGATGCTGCCGTCGAGGATCGTCATCAGCATGCCGGTCGAGAGCACGGTCAGGGCGGTCCAGCGGGAGCGCAGGCCGCGGGGGGCGGCTGCGCCCGTCGGGCCGGTCGTCGGCGAAGGGGCGGAGGCGGACGGGGAAGCGGCAGGCATCGGTCTCTCCAGTCGGGGAGGGCGGCGGGCTACTGGTAAGACCGTAACAGATGATTTCGTTGCAGACTATTTTCTTCGGATCGAATTGTTAGGCTGGAGAACATGACTGCGATGGCACCCACCCGGACCGAGCCCGACCTCTCCTTCCTCCTGGACCACACCAGCCACGTGCTGCGCACCCGCATGGCGGCCGCCCTCGGCGAGATCGGGCTCACCCCCCGGATGCACTGCGTCCTGGTCCACGCCCTGGAGGAGGAGCGGACCCAGATCCAGCTCGCCGAGATCGGCGACATGGACAAGACGACGATGGTCGTCACGGTGGACGCCCTGGAGAAGGCCGGGCTGGCCGAGCGCCGCCCGTCCACCAAGGACCGCCGGGCCCGGATCATCGCCGTCACCGGGAAGGGCGCGGCCGTCGCCGTGGACAGCCAGCGGATCGTCGACCAGGTCCACGCGGACGCCCTGGGCTCCCTGGCCGACGCGGACCGCACGTCTCTGCTGCGGATCCTCGGCCTCCTCGTCGAAGGCGACCTGGCCGCCCCCTCGGAAAGCCCCCGCCCGGCGCGCCGCGCCCGCCAGTGACGGCAGGCCGGCGGCCCGGCCCGGTCCCCCGGACGGCCCCGTCGCAGGGCCGCCCGGCGCCCCGTGGCCGACAGTGGGGGAAGGCGCCGCGCCCCAAGGCGCCGCCCAGGGGGAAACACCACGCCGGAGGCGTACACACATGGGACTCTTCGACTTCCTGAAGTCCGACAAGAAGAAGGCGCACGAGGCCGCCGAGAAGGCGAAGGAGCAGGTACAGCAGCAGGCGCCGGCAGCACCCGCCACGAGCCGGGCGGCGGACGCCGCATCGGCCACCCGGGCGGCCGCCGAGCGGATGGCCGCCGCCGCACCGCCCAAGCCCGCCCCCGCGACCCCGACCCCCGCCTCGGCCGCGCACAAGGCCGTTCCCGCGCCCCCCAAGCCCGCAGCGATGCCCAAGCCCGGGACGGCGGCCGCGGCCGCGCCGCGCGCCGCGCACACCCCGACCCCCGCTTCGGCCGCGCACAAGGCGGTTCCGGCGGCGCCCGAGCCGGCGCCCACCGCCCAGAAGCGCACCTACACGGTCAAGCCCGGCGACTCGCTCTCCGAGATCGCCCGCCGAGAGCTGGGCAACGAGGCCCGCTGGCGCGAGCTCTACGCCGTGAACCAGGGGGTCATCGGCTCCAACCCCGACCTCATCCGCCCGGGCATGGTGCTGACGCTCCCCCACTGACACCGGCGGACAGACCGGCGCAGACGCGGAAGGGCCCGGATCCACCAACCTGGATCCGGGCCCTTCCGCCGGCCGTCAGACCTGCTTGTCGTCGGCTGCCGACCCGGTCTCCTGCTCCTTCGCCGCCAGCTCGTCGTCGAAGCTCGCCGGCTCGGCATCGCCCGCCGGCACCTCCGTGGCCGCCGGCGGCTCGACGAGCCAGTCCGGGTTCGACTGCTGGTCCCACCACCGCCACGCCGCGAAGGCGGCGCCCGCCAGGACACCGACCACGGCGACCCCGCGCAGTGCCCGGCCGAAGCGCGCCCGCCGCTCGTGGCGCCGGGCGAGCCGCGCGATCTCCTGCGGCCTCACCTGGCCGCGCAGCGCCGCGAAGGCGGCCACCGACCGCGAGGCGGCCTCCTCGGCCACCGGCGTGGCAGCCGCGATCGCGCTCTCGATGCGCGGCTGCGTGTAGTCGGCAGCCTGGCGCGCCGCCCGGCGCGTCTGCTTCGCCGCCTTCGTCGCCATCCGGTCCACGTTCGGCGGCACGTGGGCACGCGCCGCCCTCATCCGCGGGTGCAGATGGGCGTCGTACGTCGTACGCGCCTGCCGCGCGGCCTCCTGGGCCGCGTACGAGACCTTCGGCGCGAGTACCTGGTTCGCCTCATGCGCGTAGTGCGCCACGGCGTCTTTGGCGGTCCCTGCGTACGGTGCCACCACTTCCGACGCGTGCCGCGCGGTCTCCTTGGCGCTTTCCGCTGCCGCGCGCACGCTGTCCTTGCGGGTCACAGGATTCCTCCTTCTCGGTGGCGGACACAGTTCACCTTTCCACCCTTTGTCGGATCATGCCTGGCATGACGCCGCCGGGCATGCGCGACAGGGCATACGGGTGGAGCATTTCTCTGCCCTGCTTCCCTCCGTGGGAGGATCGGAACCGACAGTGATGACTATGGAAGGCAGATCTGTGGCCGAGAAGCTCTACGCCACCCTGAAGACCAGCCACGGCGACATCGAGATCGAGCTGCTGCCGAACTTCGCCCCGAAGACCGTACGGAACTTCGTCGAGCTCGCCACCGGCGCCCGTGAGTGGACCCGTCCCACCGACGGCCAGAAGACCACGGACCCGCTGTACGACGGCACCGTCTTCCACCGCGTCATCAGTGGCTTCATGATCCAGGGCGGTGACCCGCTGGGGAACGGCACCGGCGGTCCGGGCTACCAGTTCGCCGACGAGTTCCACCCCGACCTGGCCTTCACCAAGCCCTACGTGCTCGCCATGGCCAACGCCGGCCCGGGCACCAACGGCTCGCAGTTCTTCATCACGGTCGCCCCCACCGCCTGGCTGACCCGCAAGCACACCATCTTCGGCGAGGTCGCCGACAAGGCCAGCCAGACGGTCGTGGACAAGATCGCCTCGCTCCCGACCAACGCGCGCACCGAGCGCCCGCTGGACGACGTGATCATCAAGTCGGTCGTCATCGAGAAGCGCTGACGCCGACCGCCCGATCCCGTGCGCGGGGTCTCCGGGAACCTTTCCGCCCCGCCCGTCCGTCCTGCATGCGTACGCATCGCGGAGTCATACGGACCGGCGGGGCGTCATCCTGCCCCGCCGCCGATCGAGGGGACCGATGGACACCGACCGCCTGCCGGGCTGCTACCGCCACCCGGACCGCGACACGGGGATCAGCTGCACCCGCTGCGAGCGCCCCATCTGCCCCGAGTGCATGATCAGCGCCTCGGTCGGCTTCCAGTGCCCCGAGTGCGTACGCGAGGGCTCAGGCACCGGCCACCGGCCGACCGCGAACGCGCCGCGCACCCTCGCGGGCGGGGTGGTGGCCGCCGACCCCCAGCTGGTCACCAAGATCCTGATCGGCGTCAACGCCGCCGTGTTCCTCGCGGGTCTTGCGGCGCCGGCGCTCGTGGTGCAGCTGGAGCTGCTCGGCCGGTACGTGGAATTCTTCGGCGCACCCGTCGAAGGAGTCTCCACGGGCCAGTACTACCGCCTGCTGACCTCGGTGTTCCTGCACGTCGAGTGGTGGCACATCATCGGCAACATGATCGGCCTGTGGGTGATCGGCGGCCCGCTGGAAGCGGCGCTGGGCCGCTCCCGGTATCTCGCCGTCTACCTGCTCTCGGGGCTCGGCGGCAGCGCCCTGGTCTATCTGCTGACCGCGCCGAACACCCCGACCCTCGGCGCGTCCGGCGCCGTCTTCGGCCTGCTCGGTGCCACCGTCGTCCTGGCGCGCCGGCTGCGCTACGAGATGCGGCCGGTGATCGTGATGGTCGTACTGATGCTGTTCCTGACCTTCGTACCGCTCGGCGGCAGCCTCAACGTGTCCTGGCAGGCGCACGTGGGCGGCCTGGTCACCGGCGCGCTGGCGGGCGCGGGCATGCTCAGGCCCGCCGCCGGCAGGAACCGCGCACTCGTCCAGTGGGGGACCTGCGCGGTGGTGTTCCTGCTGGCGGCAGCGGTGATCCTGATCCGGACCGCGGAACTCACCTGATCACACCGGCGTCAACTCTCCACAGAGTTATCCACAGATCTTCTGTCTTTTCCTCAGGTGTGGATGACGCTGTGGATAACTCATGGGGAGAGCTTTCCTCAGGGAAGGTTTAGTGCTACTTCCACTGCGTGGAGACGCCGAATCCCGCCGCGATGAAGCCGAAACCGACCACAATGTTCCAATTGCCCAGCGACTCGATCGGCAGCTGGGTCTCGGTCACGTAGAAAACGACGATCCACGCGAGTCCGATCAGGAAAAGTGCCAGCATGACCGGGGCGACCCAGCTGCGATTGGTCAGCCTGATGGCCTGCGGCTGCCGCGTGGGCGGCGGCGTGTAGTCGTCCTTCTTGCGGATACGTGACTTCGGCACGAGGGGCTCTCCTGTCGATGCGCTGGGGACCTTGCCTGCCCCGGGCGTCCGTTAGCGTAGTGGACCTGTGGCGTTGAAGGAGAAGGGTACGTTGAGCAATTCCGACGACTCCTCCGCGGGTCCCCGTCGCCGGGCCAGACCGGTCCGGCTGCTGACAGCCGCCGTCTTCGCCCTGGCCGGGCTGCTCTTCGTCACCAGTTTCAACACCTCCAAGGGTACGAACATCCGGACCGACGCATCGCTCCTGAAACTGTCGGACCTCATCGAGGAACGCAGTCAGAGCAACGCGGCGCTGGAGGAGAGCCTCGGACCGGTGCGCCGCCGTGTCGGGGCGCTCGCCGAACGCGACGACGGCAGCACCAAGGCCGAGGACGCCAAGCTGGCCGCCCTGCGGGTGGCGTCGGGCACCGAGGAGCTGTCCGGCAAGGGCCTGAGCGTCACCCTCAACGACGCCCCGCCGAACGCAACCGCCCGCATCCCCAACGTCCCCGAGCCGCAGCCCAACGACCTGGTGATCCACCAGCAGGACCTGCAGGCCGTGGTGAACGCCCTCTGGCAGGGCGGGGCCCACGGCATCCAGGTCATGGACCAGCGGCTCATCTCCACCAGCGCGGTCCGGTGCGTCGGCAACACCCTGATCCTCCAGGGCCGGGTCTACTCGCCGCCGTACAAGGTCTCGGCGGTCGGCGACCCGGGCGCGTTGCGCAAGGCCCTCGCCGCCTCCCCGGCCCTGCAGAACTACCAGCTGTACGTGAACGCGTACGGGCTCGGCTGGAAAGTGGACGAGCACAGGGCGCTGACACTTCCCGGCTACTCCGGCACAGTGGACCTCCACTATGCGAAGCCGGTGGAGCCCTCGTCCTGAGGCATTGCGGCCCGACGTCGTACTGCGCCTGGTGGTACGGACGTTCAGCGAGGTGTGCCTGACGGCGGGAACCCTCATCGTGCTCTTCGTGGCCTACGTCCTGCTGTGGACCGGGGTCAAGGCCGACCGGGCCATGGACGGCGAGATGACCCGGCTGCGCGACGACTGGGCGGCCGCCGCGGCCGCGGAATCCGCCCCGGCGGCGGCGCCGGCGCCCGCCGAGCCGGTCGGCTACCCCGCGGGACAGGCCTTCGCCGAGATGTACGTCCCGCGCTTCGGCAAGGACTGGAACAAGCCCGTCCTGGAGGGCACCGGCACCGAGCTGCTGAAGAAGGGACTGGGCCACTACCCCGGCACGGCCGTCCTCGGCGCCACCGGGAACTTCTCGGTGGCGGGCCACCGGCGCACGTACGGAGACCCCTTCAAGGACTTCCCCGAGCTGCGTCCCGGCGACGCCGTGATCCTCAAGGACGCGACCGCCTGGTACACGTACACGGTGCGCGGCGGGCCGCTGCGCACCCTGCCCACGGACATCGGGGTGGTCGACCCGGTGCCCCGGAAGTCGCCGTTCACCACGCCCGGCCGGTATCTGACCCTGACGACCTGCGACCCCGAGTGGGGCCACAGCCACCGGCTGGTCGTCTGGGCGGAACTGACCGGCACGCGTGCCGTGGGGCAGGGCGGGCCGGAGGGTTTGCCGAGCTGACCCACCCGGCCCGGCCGCTGCCTTTAGTCTGTTGGCGTACCGCCCTTGCGGTGCGTGGACGAACGTGGACGAAAAGGAAACAGGCGGCATGTACGGCTGGATCTGGCGGCATCTGCCGGGCAACGCGTGGGTACGCGCGCTGATCTCACTCGTACTGGCCCTCGCGGTGGTGTTCGTGCTGTTCCAGTACGTCTTCCCGTGGGCCGAGCCGCTCCTGCCGTTCAACGATGTGACCGTGGACGAGGGATCGGGAGCCACTCCGTGAGCGCGCGCATTCTGGTTGTGGACAACTACGACAGCTTTGTCTTCAACCTGGTCCAGTACCTCTACCAGCTCGGCGCCGAGTGCGAAGTGCTGCGCAACGACGAGGTCGAGCTCTCGCACGCGCAGGACGGCTTCGACGGCGTGCTGCTCTCCCCGGGGCCCGGGACTCCGGAGGAGGCGGGGGTCTGCGTCGACATGGTCCGGCACTGCGCCGAGACGGGCGTGCCCGTCTTCGGGGTGTGCCTCGGCATGCAGTCGATGGCGGTCGCGTACGGAGGGGTCGTGGGCCGGGCGCCCGAGCTGCTGCACGGCAAGACCTCGCCGGTGGTCCACGAGGGCCTGGGCGTCTTCGAGGGCCTGCCCTCCCCCTTCACCGCGACCCGGTACCACTCCCTGGCCGCCGAGCCCCAGACCCTGCCCGAGGCGCTGGAGGTCACGGCGCGCACGCAGGACGGGATCATCATGGGCCTGCGCCACCGGGAGCACGACGTCGAGGGCGTGCAGTTCCACCCCGAGTCGGTGCTGACCGAGTGGGGCCACCGGATGCTCGCGAACTGGCTGGTGCGGTGCGGTGACGCGGGTGCCGTGGAGCGCTCGGTGGGGCTGGCCCCGGTGGTGGGCAAGGCCGTCGCGTGACCGCGCTCGCGCCGTCCGCGCCCACCGGGGGCCGGGCCGCGCGGCGCAGGGCAGCACAGGAGGCCGCGAAGCGGGCCGCCCGCACCTCCCGGAGGCGGGGCGGGCGGCGGCGCAGGCGGCCGGCGTCGGGCGGACCGCTGGTCGTCGCGAGCCGGCTGGGCGGGGAGCTGTTCATCACGGCTGGCCTGGTGATGCTGCTGTTCGTCGCCTACCAGCTCTGGTACACGAACATCGTCGCGGAGCGGACGGCCGACGGGGCCGCGGGCACGCTCCAGCAGACGTGGCAGCGGGACGCGGGCACGGACGCGGGCGGGGCGGCCGCGCCGCCCGTGACGGCGTTCGAGCCCGGCCAGGGTTTCGCGATCCTGCACATCCCGAAGCTGGACGTGAAGGTTCCGGTGGCGGAGGGGATCAGCAAGCCGAAGGTGCTGGACCGGGGGATGGTCGGGCACTACGGCGAGGGCGCGCTGAAGACGGCGATGCCGGCGGACAAGCAGGGGAACTTCGCGGTGGCCGGCCACCGCAACACCCACGGGGAGCCCTTCCGCTTCATCAACCGGCTGGTGCCGGGGGATCCCGTGGTGGTCGAGACGCGGGACGCGTACTACACGTACGAGATGACCTCGTCGCTGGCGCAGACCCCGCCGACGAACGTGGCGGTGATCAAACCGGTGCCGGAGGGCTCGGGATTCACCGCACCCGGCCGCTACATCACGCTGACGACCTGCACGCCGGAGTTCACCAGCACCTACCGGATGATCGTATGGGGCAGGATGGTCGACGAACGCCCCCGCAGCCAGGGTGCTCCGCCCGCGCTGACCAGTTAAGGACGAATCAGCAGTGTCTCGTGCCCGCCGCCGCGCCGCGGCACCGCCCGCCGGCAGCCGCAGTGTGCTCGCCGGGTTCCTGAGCCTGCTGGGCGAGCTCCTGATCACGCTGGGGCTGGTGCTGGGCCTGTTCGTGGCGTACTCGCTGTGGTGGACGAACGTGCTCGCGGACCGGCAGGCGTCGGCGCGTGGCGACCAGATCCGCCAGCAGTGGCAGACGCCGGGCACGTCGCAGTCGAAGCCCGCGGAGCCGGGGGCGCTGGACACCAAGGACGGCGTCGGCTTCCTGCACGTGCCGGCGATGAAGAACGGCGAGGTGCTGGTCAAGCGGGGCACGGACCCCGAGACGCTGAACGACGGGGTCGCGGGCTACTACACGGAGCCGGTGAAGTCGGCCCTGCCGTGGGACGAGAAGGGCAACTTCTCGCTCGCCGCGCACCGCGACGGCCACGGCGCGAAGTTCCACAACATCGACAAGCTGAAGAACGGCGACGCGATCGTCTTCGAGACCAAGGACACCTGGTACGTGTACAAGGTCTTCGCGGAGCTGCGCCAGACGTCGAAGTACAACGTGGACGTGATCAGCCCAGTGCCCAAGGAGTCGGGCAAGGCGGCCCCGGGGCGCTACATCACGCTGACGACGTGCACGCCGGTGTACACGTCGAAGTACCGGTACATCGTGTGGGGCGAGCTGGTCCGGACGGAGAAGGTGGACGGCAAGCGGACGCCGCCGGCGGAGCTGCGCTGACCGTGTTTTTTCTAGGCTGCATCTTGCAGCTTAGAAAGAGCGCAGCACCTGGAGCTGCACTCCCGCGCTCCAAGCCTCCAGAAGGCCCCTGTGGACGGCTGTGACGCCTCCCTGGGCGGCGATGGCCAGGGCTTCGCGGGTGAAGGCGCAGGTGGCCACGTAGAGGGCCACGTCGGCCTGGTGGAGGACCTTCGAGGCGCCGAGGAACTTCTGCATCTCGCCGCTGAGCACGTGCCGGAAGGGCGCGAAGTTCTTGCACTGCACGGCGACCGAGCGGCCGTCGGCGGTGCGGGCGGTGATGTCGACCCCGCGGTCGCCGCCGTGCCCGCCGAACACCTCGACGTCGGTGCACCCGTCCCGGCGCAGCAGGCCGGCGACGTGCAGCTCGAACTCCTTCCAGGCCCGAGCTCTCGATGAGGACGTTCAGCATGGGCACGACGGTCTTGCCGAGAACATCGGTGATCCGCCTGTCGATCCGCTCGTCTAGCTCGTCCCAGCCAGGGCTGTGGACAAAGTTATCCACAGGGCGCGTGCGGACCTCGTACTCGGCATCGAGAAGGTACGTACGCACCTGACGTGCGACTTTGCTGTCCCGAAGCAGCATCCCGACGTTGAGAACGGCCCGTCGCGAGTACACGGCGATGGCCGCTGCGTGCCTGTTGAGAGAACTGACCTCCTTAAAGGAGGTCAGTTCTGTACCTGTCAAAACCCTATAGCCGCCGGCGTTGAGTTCGTCTCGGTGATCGATCACCAAAGACTCAATGGCCTTGATGCCGACCTCGTAGTACGCCGCCACCATCGCCGTAGTCACATGCAGCCCGTCCGGCAGCAGCGACAGTGCCTTGACCTTGTCCAGGACGTGCGTCCGTTCGAGGACGCTCGTGCGCAGGGTCCGGGATTCCAGCAGTACCGATTCGTTGATCATGATCCGTCCCTCCCGGGCGGAGCCCCATACCCCACCCCCGTCCGGGTTAACGGATTTCGTACATATGAAGACACGTACGAAATGGGTCCGGCCCTTCTCCCAGGGGGAGGAGGGCCGGACCCATGGCTGCGGGCGGTGGTCAGCCGCCGAGGCCTCCGAAGAAGCCGCCGCCGCCGTTGTTGTTTCCGCCGTTGTTGCCGCCGCCGTCCATGGTCATCACGTTGATCACCGTGCCCGTCGGGACGGGGCGCCCGGCGCCCGGATCCGAGGACAGGACGCGGGCGTTGTCGTCCGTCGGGCCGGAGAGTACGGCGCCGAAGACCAGGCCCTTGGAGGCGAGTTCCGCCTTGGCCTGGGCGACCGTCTTGCCCATCAGGTTCGGGACCTGGACCTGCTGCGCGGCCTTGGCGATGGTCACGTTGACCGTCTTGCCGACCTCGAGCTGCGAGCCCGCCTGGGGCTGCTGGTCGATGACCGTCTTGGGCGCGGCCCCGGGGAAGTCGACCTCCGTCACGCTGCCGAGCTTGAGGTTGACGGCCTTGAGGGCCTTCTCCGCGTCGTCCTTGGTCTTGCCCTTGAGGTCCGGGACGATCGCCTTGGACTGTTCCTTGGCGACCGTCAGCGTGACCAGGGAGTTCTTCTCCGCCTCGCCGCCCGCCTTCGGGTTCTGCTCGAGGACCGTTCCGGCGGGGCGCTCGGACTCCTGGGGCTTGCGGTCGACCTGGAAACCCTTCTCCTTCAGCGCCGCCTCGGCCTGTTCGTAGGTGAGGTTGACCACGCTGGGGATCGCCACCTTGGGCGCGCCCGTGGAGACCGTCACCGTGACCGTGGAGTCCTTCGCGACCTTGGTGTCGGGCGCCGGGTCCTGCTTGCAGACGTTGCCCTTGGGCTGGTCGGCGCAGGGCTCGTCGGCTCCCTTCACGACCTTGATGCCGACGTTCTCCCCGCTCTTCTGCGCCTGCTCGAAGGTCGAGCCGATGAGCTTGGGCACGCTGGGCCGGTTGTCGGCGGTGCTGCTGAAGAGGGAGCGGCCGATCAGGATCGCGCCGACCAGGACGAGGATGCCGGCCGCCACGAGCAGGATCGTGGACGCCTTGCTCTTCTTCTGGCGGCGGTGCGGTCCCTGGTCGTAGCCGCCGTGGCCCTGGTCGCCGTAGCCGTAGCCGCCCTCGCCCGGGGGCATCGGCGGCATCATCGAGGTCTGGCCGGCGTCGGCGGTGCGCAGGGCGGTGGTGGGCTGGTCGTAGCCCTGGTGTCCGTAGCCGCCCTGGTCGTGCGGGTAGCCGTAGCCGGCCGCGCCCATGGCGGCGGTGGCGGCGACGGGCTGGCCGTCGAGGCAGGCCTCGATGTCGGCGCGCATCTCGTCGGCGGACTGGTAGCGGTAGTCGGGGTCCTTGACCAGCGCCTTCAACACGATCGCGTCCATTTCGGGCGTGATCTCGGGGTCGAAGTTCGACGGCGGCTGCGGTTCTTCCCGTACGTGCTGGTAGGCGACGGCCACGGGGGAGTCGCCGACGAACGGGGGCCGCACGCTGAGGAGCTCGTAGAGCAGGCAGCCGGCGGAGTAGAGGTCGGAGCGCGCGTCGACCTGCTCGCCCTTGGCCTGCTCGGGGGAGAGGTACTGGGCGGTGCCGATGACGGCGGCCGTCTGCGTCATGGTCATGCCGGAGTCGCCCATGGCGCGGGCGATGCCGAAGTCCATGACCTTGACCTGGCCGGTGCGGGTCAGCATCACGTTGGCGGGCTTGATGTCGCGGTGCACGATGCCGGCGCGGTGCGAGTACTCGAGGGCCTGGAGGATGCCGATGCACATTTCCAGGGTGCGTTCGGGCAGCAGCTTGCGCCCGGAGTGCAGCAGCTCGCGCAGGGTGGATCCGTCGACGTACTCCATCACGATGTACGGGATGGAGATGTTGTCGACGTAGTCCTCGCCGGTGTCGTAGACGGCGACGATCGCCGGATGGTTCAGCGACGCGGCCGACTGGGCCTCGCGCCGGAACCGGGCCTGGAAGGACGGGTCGCGGGCGAGATCGGCGCGCAGGGTCTTGACGGCGACGGTACGGCCGAGCCGGGTGTCGTGGGCGAGGTAGACCTCGGCCATGCCACCGCGGCCGAGCACGTGGCTCAGCTCGTACCGGCCGCCGAGGCGACGCGGCTCTTCCATAACGTTGCAGCCCTCTCCGTCAGTCCCGACCGCACCTGTGTGTGGTCCGGCGGTGTGCTGTTCGCGCAAAGGCTACCGGCCGATCGTCTGTGATCGGTTCGCGGCCACAGGCTGATACAGGACCGGTACCGTACGCTCCGACCCGGGCGGGATCAGTGACGTGGATCACGTGGTTCCGGCGGCCCGGCATCCCCGGCTCATCCCTGGCTCTTCAGTACGGCTTCCATGACGGCCTTCGCGACGGGGGCGGCGAGGCCGCCGCCGCTGATGTCCTCGCGGTCCGCCTGGCTGTCCTCGATGACGACGGCGACGGCGACGGGCGAGGTGCCGTCCGGGTTCTCGGCGTAGGAGATGAACCAGGCGTACGGGCGCTTCTTGTTGCCCTCGCCGTGCTGGGCGGTGCCGGTCTTGCCGCCGACCTTCGTGCCCTGGATCTTCGCCTTGGTGCCGGTGCCGTTCTCGACGACGTTGACCATCATCTCCTGCACCTTCTGCGCGTTGGCGGCGGAGAGGGGCCGGCTCATTTCCTGCGGCGAGTGCTTCTCGATGATGTCGAGGTTGGGCGCGGTGAGCTGGTCGACCATGTAGGGCTTCATCAGCTTGCCGTCGTTGGCGATGGCGGCGGTGACCATGGCCATCTGCAGCGGGGTGGCGGCGGTGTTGAACTGCCCGATGGCGCTCTGGGCGTTGCCGTCCTTGCCCATCTTCTTGTCGTAGACGCTGGCGAAGGCGCGGACCGGGATGTCGATCTTGTCGTTGTTGAAGCCGAACTTCTCCGCGGTCTCCACCATCTTGTCGCGGGTGACCTTGTCGCCCAGGTTCGCGAAGACGGAGTTGCAGGAGACCTTCAGGGCGTCGTTGAGGCTCGCTTCCTTGCAGCCCTTGGCGTGGTTGACCATCTCGGTCCGGGTGCCGGGCAGGAAGTACGGGTCCGGGGTGTCCGTCGGGGCGTTGATGTCCTGGACGACGTTGTGCTCCAGGGCGGCCGCGGCGGTGACCACCTTGAAGGTGGAGCCGGGCGGGTAGGTCTCGCGCAGGGCGCGGTTGACGAGGTTCTTGTCCTCGCTGTCCTTGAGCTCGACCCAGGCCTTCTCGTCGTCCTTGGAGTTGCCGGCGAAGCGGGAGGGGTCGTACGAGGGGGTGGAGACGAGGGCGAGGACGGCGCCGGTGCGCGGGTCGATGGCGGCGGCCGCGCCCTTGTTGTTGCCGAGCGCCTTGAAGGCGGCCCTCTGGGCGTCGGGGTTGAGCGTGGTGACGACGTTGCCGCCCTGCTTCTTCTCCCCGGTGAACATGCCGATGGTGCGGTCGAAGAACAGCCGGTCGTCGTTGCCGGTGAGGATGCCGTCCTCGAGCGATTCGAGCTGGGTGGAGCCGAAGGCCTGCGAGGCGTAGCCGGTGACGGGGGCCCAGAGGGGGCCGTCCAGGTAGGTGCGCTTGTACTTGTAGTCGCTGCCGTTGGTGACCGCGGAGCCGGTGATCGGCTCGCCCGCGACGATGATGTTGCCGCGTTCGGTGGCGTACTGGGCGATCTGGACCCGGCGGTTCTCCTTGCGGGTGCTGAGTTCCTCGGCCTGGACGTACTGCAGCCAGTTGGTCCGGATCAGCAGCGCGAGGACGAGCAGCCCGCAGAACAGCGAGATGCGGCGCAGGGGCTTGTTCATGACGGGCGGACCACCTGGGTCATCTCGGAGTCGGGGGACGGGGCGGGGGCCGGGGCAGGTCGGCGTGCGGTGTCGCTGATCCGGATGAGGATGGCGATGAGGATCCAGTTCGCGAGGACGGAGGAGCCGCCGGACGCGAGGAAGGGCATCGTCATGCCGGTGAGGGGGATGAGGCCCATGACTCCGCCGGCGACGACGAAGATCTGGAGGGCGAAGGCGCCGGAGAGGCCGATGGCGAAGAGCTTGCCGAAGGGGTCGCGGGCGGCGAGGGCGGTGCGGACGCCCCGCTCGATGATGAGGCCGTAGAGCAGGAGGAAGGCCATCACGCCGGTGAGGCCGAGTTCCTCGCCGACGGTGGAGAAGATGAAGTCGGAGTTGGCGGCGAAGCCGATGAGGTCGGAGTTGCCCTGGCCCCATCCGGCGCCGAGGACGCCGCCGGAGCCGAAGCTCATGATCGACTGGCCGACCTGCTCGCAGGCGCCCGAGGTGGTGTAGCAGGCGAAGGGGTCGAGCCAGGCGGTGACGCGGGCCTTGACGTGGCTGGCGAAGCTGGCCACGACGACGGCGCCGCCGACCGACATGAGCAGGCCGATGACGATCCAGCTGGTCCGCTCGGTGGCGACGTACAGCATGATCACGAACATGCCGAAGAAGAGCAGCGAGGTGCCGAGGTCGTTCTCGAAGACGAGGACGAGCAGGCTCATCGCCCAGATCATCAGGATCGGGCCCAGGTCGCGGCCGCGCGGCAGGTAGAGGCCCATGAAGCGGCGGCTGGCCAGGGCCAGGGCGTCACGTTTCACCATGAGGTAGCCGGCGAAGAAGATGGCGATGACGATCTTCGCGAACTCGCCTGGCTGGATGGAGAAGCCGCCGACGCTGATCCAGATCTTGGCGCCGAAGACGTCGGCGCCGAGGCCCGGGATGACGGGCAGGATCAGCAGGACCAGGGCGCCGGCCATGGAGATGTACGTGAAGCGCTGCAGGACGCGGTGGTCCTTGAGGACGAGCAGGACCGCGGCGAACAGGGCGATGGCGAGCGCCGTGTACATCATCTGGCGGGGTGCGGAGGGGGTGAAGGCACCGAAGGAGCGCTTGGCGAGGTTCTGCAGCCGCTCGGACTGGTCGAGCCGCCAGATCAGTACGAGGCCGAGGCCGTTGAGGAGGGTGGCCAGCGGCAGCAGCAGCGGGTCGGCGTACTTGGCGTACCGGCGTACGACGAGGTGCGCGATCCCGGCGAGGGCGCCCAGGCCCAGGCCGTAGAGCAGCATGCCGGGGGGCAGGCTGCCGTTGATCGCGAGGCCCACGTTGGCGTAGGCGAACATCGGGATGACCACGGCGAAGCCGAGCAGCATCAGCTCGGTGTTGCGCCGGCTCGGCAGCTCGATGGCGCCGATGGTGGTCGTGTTGGTGACAACGCTCATGGTGTGGCAGGCCCCCTGTGCCCGCGGGTGTCTACTGCTTTCCGCACAGGCTGACCACTTGCTGCTCCGCGGGAGTCAGAGTGGAGCCGGGTGTCTGGTTCTGCGCCTCGGCGTTGCGGCGTTCCTCGTCCTTCTTGCAGGCGGAGACCTGGACGCCGAGGTCGTCGAGCTTCGCGCGGGCGCCGTCGAGGCTGCCTTCGCTGATGGTGGCCTCGACCTGCTTGCGCTTGAAGGGCGGGAGGTACTTCAGTTCGATGTCGGGGCGGTCGGTCTCCACCTTGGAGAGCTCCAGCGGCCCGAGCTTCTGGCTGATGCCGCGGAAGAGCGCGACGTGCTCGCCCTTGACGCCGACGTAGTACTGGGTCTGGGTCCAGCGCCAGCCCGCGTAGAGGCCGCCGCCGACGACGCCGGCGACCAGGAGCAGGGTCAGCGTGCGGGTGGCCCACTTGCGCCCTTTGCCGCGGTGCCTGCGGGGGTGGTCGTACGTGTCCTCGTACTCGGAGTCGCCGTCGTAGGCCTCGGCTTCGCCGAAGCTTCCGTAGGCGCCGCCGCCCTGGCCCTGCTCGGCGTACCCGTAGCCGGCGGCCTCGCCGCTGCCGGGGGGGCCGAAGGCGCCGGCGGGCGGGGCTGCCTGGCGGCCGAGGCCCGAGGCGCGGCCGGCCGGGGTCTGCATGGCGTTGCCGCCGTCGAAGAGCTGGTGCTGGTTCTCGGCGACCGCGCCGACGACGACCGGGGTGTCGTTGACCTGGGCGGCGAGGGTGTCTCCGCTGTCGGTGTCGAGGACGTCGGCGACGATGCAGGTGATGTTGTCGGGTCCGCCGCCACGCAGGGCGAGCTGGATGAGCGACTGCACGGTCTCGCGGGGGCCGTGGTAGTCGGCGAGGGTCTCTTCGAGGGTCTGGTGGGAGACCACGCCGGAGAGTCCGTCGGAGCAGATGAGGTAGCGGTCGCCGGCGCGGACCTCGCGGATGGAGAGGTCGGGTTCGACGATGTCGCCGCTGCCGAGCGCCCGCATCAGCAGGGAGCGCTGCGGGTGGGTGGTGGCTTCCTCTTCGGTGATGCGGCCCTCGTCGACGAGGCGCTGCACCCAGGTGTGGTCCTGGGTGATCTGCGTGAGGACGCCGTCGCGGAGCAGGTAGGCGCGGGAGTCGCCGACGTGGACGAGGCCGAGGCGCTGTCCGGTCCACAGCAGGGCGGTGAGCGTGGTGCCCATGCCCTCGAGCTGGGGGTCCTCCTCGACCATGACGCGCAGCTGGTCGTTGGCGCGCTGCACGGCGGTGGCGAGGGAGGTGAGGATGTCGGAGCCCGGGACGTCGTCGTCGAGCTGCACGAGGGTGGAGATCACCTCGGAGCTGGCGACCTCGCCGGCGGCCTGGCCTCCCATGCCGTCGGCGATCGCGAGGAGGCGGGGCCCGGCGTAGCCGGAATCCTCGTTGCCCTCGCGGATCATGCCTTTGTGCGATCCGGCGGCGAACCGCAGGGACAGACTCATGCGCACCTCGCCGGTCGGCTCCGGGTACAACCGGTCTCGAGCCACACTGCCCACCCTCCGGTCGGGAGCGCGCGCGTGTCCGTGTCCTCGGTAGGACGGATCGCCGCTGCGTGCTCGCTCCGCTCGCTCATTCTCGTACTACTTCCGCAGCTCGATGACGGTCTTGCCGATGCGGATCGGGGCGCCCGGCGGAATGGGCGTCGGGGTGGTCAGCCGGGTCCGGTCGAGATACGTGCCGTTGGTGGACCCGAGATCCTCGACGATCCACTGGCCGTCACGGTCGGGATAGATCCTGGCATGGCGGCTGGACGCGTAGTCGTCGTCCAGCACGATCGTGGAGTCGTGGGCGCGGCCCAGGGTGATCGTCTGGCCCGCGAGGGCCACCGTGGTTCCTGTGAGGGTGCCCTCGGAGACGACGAGCTTGGTGGGCGCACCGCGGCGCTGGCGCTGCTGCGGAGGCGCGGCCTGCCGGCCGGCCTGCTGCGGGGCGGTGCCCGCGCCGCCGCGGCGGGAGCCGCGCTGCGTGACTCTCGTTCCGAAGAGGTCGCTGCGGATGACCTGGACGGCCACGATGACGAACAGCCACAGAACGGCTAGGAAACCCAGCCGCATGACCGTCAGGGTCAGCTCTGACATTGCCCCCGCTTCACCCTTCGGCTTGCCGGTAAATGATGGTCGTGCTGCCCACGACGATCCGCGAGCCGTCGCGGAGCGTAGCGCGGGTGGTGTGCTGCCCGTCCACCACGATGCCGTTGGTGGACCCGAGATCCTGGATCGTCGAGGGCGTTCCGGTCCGGATCTCACAGTGCCGGCGCGAGACGCCGGGGTCGTCGATCCGCACGTCGGCTTCGGTGCTTCGGCCGAGTACGAGCGTGGGGCGCGAGATCTGGTGGCGGGTGCCGTTGATCTCGATCCAGTGGCGCCGGGGGGCGCCGGAGGCCGGTACGGGTGCGGCCGGGCCGGGTCCGCCCGCGTGCCGCCTGGCGCCGGGTCCGCCGGGGGGCGGGGCGCTGGGCATGGGCGGGGCGGCGACCGGCGGGTAGCCGTAGCCGCCCTGGCCTGCCGGACCGCCCTGCGGCCGGCCCTGGGGGGCCTGCGGCTGGGAGGTGCTGGCGGCGAGGGTGCGGCTGCGGACCCGGTAGAGCCCGGTGTCGAGGTCGTCGGCCTTCTCCAGGTGGACCTTGATGGGGCCCATGAAGCTGTAGCGCTGCTGCTTGGCGTAGTCGCGGACGAGGCCCGCGAGCTCGTCGCCGAGCTGCCCGGAGTAGGGGCTCAGGCGGTCGTAGTCGCCGGCGCTGAGCTCGACGATGAAGTCGTTGGGGACGACGGTCCGCTCGCGGTTCCAGATGGTGGCGTTGTTGTCGCACTCCCGCTGGAGGGCTCCGGCGATCTCCACCGGCTGGACCTCGGACTTGAACACCTTGGCGAAGGTGCCGTTCACCAGACCTTCGAGTCGCTGCTCGAACCGCTTCAGAACTCCCATGGGGCACCTCCTCCGTCGTTGTCGCCCTGTACTGCTTACTGATCGTATCCACGCGTGGCGGATTCGGGTGGTTCCCCATCGGTCCTGTGAGGACGAGTGTTGGTCCTCACAGGGATCGTAGGGGGGCCTCAGGGACAGTGTCCCGCACCGGGAGCGGAGTGCGGGAGTGGCTGTCCGCGGCGGGGGTCCGGGGTGCGGGGAAAGCGATGTGATTCCACCCCGTCCGACGTGCTAATGTTTCGACGTCGCCAGGGGAACGGCCCGAAAGGGAAGAACCACTGGGACGCTGCTCGGGCGAGTGGCGGAACGGCAGACGCGCTGGCTTCAGGTGCCAGTGTCCTTCGGGACGTGGGGGTTCAAATCCCCCCTCGCCCACATCGACGAAACGGTCGTCATCGCGAAAGCGGTGGCGGCCGTTTCGTGTTTCCGGCTTTCCGGAGATCAACTGCCGTGCGCGGGGAGGCCCGTGCGGCCCAGGGACCGCCAAGGAGTGATCCAGGACACGTCGTTCGCGTTCGGTCGTCCGACTTTCGTCGCGCGGGGCGAGACGAAAGAGAGCGGCCGGCGGCGCGGCGGGGTGTCTAGGGTCGGTCGCGTGGATGCGAAGGCGATGACGCGTGCGGGCTGGGACTGGCTGAGGGGTCCGGAGCCCTGGACCCGGCGGATGCTCGCGGGTGATGTGGCGATCGCCGGGGTGCTGGCGCTGCTCGGCCTGGGCGTCGAGGAGCTCGACAACGGGTCCGGGCGCCGGATGGCCGCGAGCGCCGTGGCCGTGGTCCTGCTCACCCTGCTGCGGCGCAGGCTGCCGGCGGCGACGCTGGTCGCGGGTTCGGCGGTGAGCGTGTTCCTGCCCGGTTCGTTCCTGGTCACCAGCCTGCTGGGCTGGTCGGCGGGGCACCGGATCATCGGGGTGGGACGGGCGGGGGCCGCGTTCACGCTGGCCTTCGTCGCGGCGCTCGGGCTCGGCGTGATGCACGAGTGGTCGCAGATGCGGCCGCTGCTGGTGATCGTGTTCTCCACGCTGATGTTCCTGGCGATGACCGTGATGCCGGGTCTGGCCAGCCGGTACTGGTCGCAGCGCCACACGCTGCTGCGCGCGCTCCAGGAGCGCAACGGGCAGCTGATGCGGGAGCGGGCGATGGTCGCCGGGCAGGCGAGGCTGCGCGAGCGGCAGCGGATCGCCCAGGACATGCACGACAGCCTCGGCCACCAGTTGGCGCTGATCTCGGTGCACACCGGCGCGCTGGAGGTGGATCCGAAGCTCACCGACCGTCAGCGCGAGGCGGTCGGTGTGCTGCGGCAGGCCTCGGTCGCGGCGATGCACGAGCTGCGCGAGGTCGTCGGGATCCTGCGGGACGGGGTCGAGGCGCCCGTACCGGTGGAGGAGCCGGCGGCGCGCGGGGTGGCGGGGATCGCCGGGGTGGTGGAGGCGGCGCAGGGCGCGGGGACCGACGTACGGCTGTCCACCTCGGGTCAGCCGCGGCCGCTGGTCGCGGCCTGCGATCACGCGGCGTACCGGATCGTGCAGGAGGCGCTGACGAACGCGTACAAGCACGCTCCGGGGGCGCCGATCACGGTGGAACTGCGCTACGAGGACGACTCGCTGGTGGTGGAGATCGCCAACGGGCCGGCGGCCGGTCCGGGGGCCGGCGAGGTGGTGTCGGGCGGGCAGGGGCTGACGGGGCTGCGCGAGCGGGCGCGGCTGGTCGGCGGGATGGTGCACGCGGGCGGGACCGAGGGCGGCGGCTTCCGGGTGGCGGGGGTGCTGCCGTACGGGGCGGAGCCGGCCGGGGTGGCGGACGTGGCGGACGACTTCGGGCAGCAGGCGCGGGCGCGGGGGCTGCCGGGGGCGCCGCCGATGGACTGGGCGGCGGTGGACCGGGAGCTGGCCGTCCGGGCGCGCAGCCGGACCGGCGGGTTGGCGCTGGGCTGCGGGATCGCCTTCGCGGCGGTGGTGCTGATGGTGATCGTGCTGGGGGCGGGGGCGCTGATGGTGATGGGTTCGATGGGCGACTCGATGCTGGACCAGGACCAGTTCGACGCGGTGCGGGTGGGAGAGTCGGAGCGGGTCGTCCGGGAGCGGCTGCCGAGCGGCGACAATTTCCTGACGGCCGGGGCGGAGCACAAGGGCCCGCCGCGGCCGGAGGGTTCGAACTGCCTGGCAGTGCTGGCGCAGGATCAGCCGGAGGCGCTGGGGACGGACCTGATCTACCGGTTCTGCTTCAAGGACGGGCAGCTCGTGGACAAGCAGGCTTACGAGGTCAAGCAGTAGGAGCACGGGTGACAGCCGAAGTGATCCGCGTGGTGATCGCCGACGACGAGCCGCTGATCCGGGCGGGGATCAGGATGATCCTGACCTCGGCACCGGACATCGAGGTCGTGGCGGAGGCGGCGAACGGCCGGGAGGCGGTGGACCTGGCCCGGGCGCACGCGCCGGACGTGGTGCTGCTGGACATCCAGATGCCGGTGATGGACGGGCTGACGGCGCTGGGCGAGCTGGGGCGGGCCGCGCCGGAGGTGCGGGCGCTGATCCTGACCACCTTCGGGGAGAAGGAGAACGTGCTGCGGGCGCTGGGCGAGGGCGGTGCGGGGTTCCTGCTGAAGGACTCGGCGCCGAGTGAGCTCATCGGTGCCGTACGGGCGGCCGCGGCGGGCGACGCGTACCTCTCGCCGTCGGCGACCCGGCACGTGGTCGACCAGCTGGCGTCGGGGAAGGCCGCGGTGCGGGGCGAGGAGGCCCGGCGGCAGGTCGCCGAGCTGAGCGAACGCGAGCGCGGGGTCCTGGCGTTGCTGGGGGAGGGGCTCTCGAACGCCGACGCGGGGCGGCGGCTGCACATGAGCGAGGCGACCGTGAAGACGTACGTGAGCCGGATCCTGGCGAAGCTGGGCTGCGAGAACCGGGTGCAGGCGGCCTTGCTGGCCAGGGACGCCGGGCTGTAGATACGGTCAGCCCGTCCGAAGGCGATCAACGTACGGGTGGGGGGCGGCGCGCATGGCGGCGGTAGTGGGGCAGCGGATCCCGGAGGTGGCGGGGTTCGCGCCGCGGGTGGCGGACGGATCGCCCAAGCAGGAGGGCCGGGCGCTGCGCCTGCGCGTGCCGCGGGCGGCGCACGCCGCCTTCGCGGCGCCCGGCGACCGCCCGGACGCGGTGCGGGCGGTGGAGGAGTCCAACGCGGGCCGGGTCGCCGAGCTGACGCCGATACGGGTGGGCCGGATGGCGGCGAACCCCTTCGCGTTCCTGCGGGGGGCGGCAGGGCTGATGGCCCACGACCTGTCCGGCGGGCCGGTGACCGGGGTCGGCGCGCAGATCTGCGGCGACGCGCACGCGGCGAACTTCGGGCTGTACGGGGACGCGCAGGGCCGGCTGGTCATCGACCTGAACGACTTCGACGAGACCGTCTTCGGCCCGTGGGAGTGGGACGTGAAGCGGCTGGCGACCTCGCTGGTGCTGGCCGGGCGGGTGTCGGGCGCGGGCGAGGACGCCAGCCGGGCGGCCGCGCTGGATGCGGTGGGCGCCTACCGGCGGACCATGCGGCTGCTGTCGCGGCTGCCCGCCATGGACGCGTGGAACGCCATCGCCGACGAGGAGCTGGTCTCGCACACCGATGCCCGGGATCTGCTGGGCACGCTGGAGCGGGTCGCGGAGAAGGCCCGCAACAACACCTCCGCGCGGTTCGCCGCGCGGTCGACCGAGGCCGTACCGGACGGCAGCCGGCCCCGCGGCGGAGCCGTTCAGCGACGCTTCGTGGACGCGCTGCCCGTGCTGCGCCGGGTCGGGGACGGGGAGGCCGCGGCCGTGGCGGCCTCGCTGGGCCCGTACCTGGAGACCCTGCAGGCCGACCGGCTGCCGCTGATGGCCCGGTACGCGATCCACGACGTGGCCTTCCGCGTGGTGGGGACGGGGAGCGTCGGCACGCGGTCGTACGTGGTGCTGCTGCTGGACCACCGGGGCGAGCCGCTGGTGCTGCAGGTGAAGGAGGCCCGGCCTTCGGTGCTGCTGCCGCACCTGCCCGCGCTGGGCTTCGTCTCGCCGCCGGAGGAGCACGAGGGGCGCCGGGTGGTGGCCGGGCAGAAGCGGATGCAGGTGGTGTCGGACATCATGCTGGGCTGGACCACCGTGGAGGGGCGGCCCTTCCAGGTGCGCCAGTTCCGCAACCGCAAGGGCAGTGTGGATCCGGCGGCGCTGACCGCCGGCCAGCTCGACGACTACGGGCGGATGACCGGGGCCCTGCTGGCCCGGGCGCACGCGCACAGCGTCGATCCGCGGCTGCTGGCCGGGTACTGCGGGAAGAACGAGGAGCTGGACGAGGCGATGGCCGCGTTCGCGGTGGCCTACGCGGACCGGACCGAGGCCGACCACGCCGATCTGGTGGCGGCGGTGCGGGCCGGGCGGATCGCGGCGGAGTCCGGGGTCTGAGCGGTTCGGCCGGCGCGGTCCGGCCTGCGCGGGGTGCCCGGGGCGGCGGGCCGTAGGCTGGCCGGGTGAGCGAGCAGACCGAACACACGGTTCCCGACGACGAACGTCCCGAGGCGCGCCTGGAACGGGCCGTGCGGGTCGCCGAGCAGGCACTGATCGAGTTCGAGATCGCGGTGGAGACCTTCCGGGTCGAGGTGGAGAACTTCTCCCGCCTGCACCACCAGAAGCTCGGCCCGATGTATGCGCGGCTCGACGAACTCGAGGCGCTGATCGCCGAGGCGAAGGCGGCCCGTACCGGGGACCCGGAGGACCTGCGGCGGGCGCGCGAGGCGCGCTCGCTGGTCATGCCGATGCCCGGGGTGGACGAGCTGTTCCACGACTGGATGGACTCGGACGGGATCTCCGACGACGCGGGCGCGATGCTCACCGAGCGGCCCGTGCGGCCGCCGGAGCGGGTGCGGCCCTCGGAGGAGGTGCGCCGCCTCTACCGCGAGCTGGTCCGCCGGGCCCACCCCGACCTCGCGCAGGACGAGGCCGAGCGGGCGCGCCGTGACGCGTTCATCGCGCGGGTCAACGGCGCGTACGGGCGGGGCGAGGAGGGGTTGCTGCGCGAGCTGGCCGAGGAGTGGGCGGCCGGTCCCGCGCCGGAGCGGGCCGAGCCGGAGGAGAGCGGGGAGCTGTACGCCCGGCTGGAGTGGCTGGCGCGCCGCAAGGAGCTGCTGTCGCTCGTGGCCAAGGAGCTGGAGGACAGCGCGATCGGGTCGATGCTGAGGATGGCTCCCGAGGACCCGGACCGGCTGCTGGAGGAGATCGCGGAGCAGCTGCTGGCGCGGGTCGCCGAACGCGAGGCGGAGCTGGCCCAGGCGCTCGCCGCGGGGTGAGGCAGGGGCTGGACGGGCGCCTGGCCGGGCGGGGCCGTCGGATAGGTTGGACTTCGGATCTGTGATGAGAGAAGGCGACGTATGAACTTCGGACCGCTTCCCTCGGTGGACGCCGCCGCGGTGCCCTCCGAAGGCTTTGTGCTGGACGTCCGGGAGGACGACGAGTGGGCTGCCGGGCACGTCGAGGGGGCTCTGCACATTCCGATGAGTGACTTCGTGGCCCGTTTCGGCGAGCTGACCGAGGCCGTCGAGGACGGTCGCCGGGTGCACGTGATGTGCCGGGTCGGCGGGCGCTCCGCGCAGGTGACCCAGTACCTGGTGCGCCAGGAGATCGACGCGGTGAACGTCGACGGCGGGATGCAGGCCTGGGAACGTGCCGGGCGCCCGATGGTGGCGGACAGCGGGAACCCGGCCTTCGTGCTGTAGCCCCGGGGAGCCCTCAGGCGAGGGGGTGGGCGGCCAGCAGGTCGCCCAGGGCCTCCTCGTGCGCGGCGGCGGGGCCGAGCTGGAGTTCCAGCTGCTTGGCCCAGGCGTGGTACCGGTGCAGCGGGTAGTCGGTGTCGGCGCCGAAGCCGCCGTGCAGGTGCTGGGCGGTCTGCACGACCCGGCGTACGCCCTCCGAGGCCCAGATCTTGGCGACCGCGACGTCCCCCGAGCTCGGCAGCGGGCCGCCGGCGCCGCCGGTCGCGGCGTCGAGCCGCCAGGCGGCCTGCCAGAGGGTGGCCTCCATGGCGCGCAGGTCGATGTAGCGGTCGGCGGCCTGCACGGCGACGGCCTGGAAGGTGGCCACCGGGAAGCCGAACTGCTCGCGCTTGCTCGTGTACTGGCTGGTCATGGTGAGGACGCCCTCGCCGAGGCCGAGGGCGAGGGCGCAGGTTCCGGTGGCGAGGAGCTGGCGCAGCCGCTCCCAGGCGTCCGGGACGTCGATGAGGTGGGTCGGGGCCACCCGTACGCCGTCCAGGGCGAGTTCGGCGAGCCGTTCCCCGCTGGTGGAGACCTGTTCGGCGAGGGCCAGGCCCTCGGCGGTGCGCGGGACGAGCGCGAGGACGGCCTCGGCCTCGCCGGTGTGGGCCGGTACGGCGATCCAGTCGGCGCTCTGCGCCCAGGGGACGGCGGTCTGCGTGCCGTCCAGGATCCAGCCGTCCCCCTCCCGGCGGGCGGTGACGGCGAGTTCGGCCGGGTCGTGGCCGGAGCGGCCGTGGGCGGCGGCGGTCAGGACGAGGGTGCCGCGCCCGGCGCCGGGCAGCAGGGCGGCGGCGAGTTCGGGGCTGCCGTGGGCCTGTACGGCCATGGCGGTGGCGCAGTGTTCCAGCAGCGGTACCCGGGCCAGTACCCTCGCCGCCTCGCGCAGCACCAGGCACAGGGCGATGGTGTCGAGGCCGGCGCCGCCGTGCTCCTCGGCGAGGACCAGGCTCAGCAGGTCGGATCCGGCGAGCCTGGCCCACAGCGGGCGGTCGAAGTCGTCGGCGACGGCCCCGGGGGTGAGCGCGGGGCTGGGCACCCCGTCGGGCGCGACGTCCGCGAAGACGGCCTTCGCCGCTTCGACGGCCGCCTGCTGCTCCTCGGTGAAGGTGAAGTCCACTGCCGGTCCTCCCGTTCTGATCTGACGGTGCGTCAAGATAGAACAGGCTCTGGGAAAAGGACAGGGCCTGGGACAGGGACCCCGAACGGGGGCAGGGCCCCGGTCACCGGTCGAAGTCGATCTCCACTTCCTCCGTCACCGGGTGGGACTGGCAGGCCAGTACGAATCCGGCGTCCGTCTCCTCGGCCTCCAGCGCGAAGTTCCGGTCCATCCGGACCTCGCCCGTCACCAGGAACGCCCGGCAGGTGCCGCACACCCCGCCCTTGCAGGCGTACGGGGCGTCCGCGCGGTTGCGGAGCACCGCGTCCAGCAGGGATTCCCCGTCGCGGACCGGCCAGGTGCCGGAACGGCCGTCCAGGCGCGCGGTGACCCGGCCGTGGGAGGGGGCCGGGGCGGCGCCGGCGCGAACCGGCGCCGTGCTGTCCTCGACGTGGAAGATCTCCTCGTGCACCCGGCTCCGGGCGACGCCGAGCGCGCCCAGGGTGCGCTCCGCACTCTGCACCAGGCCGTACGGGCCGCACAGGAACCAGCCCGTCACGTCCGCCACCGGCAGCAGCGCGGGCAGCAGCTCGGCCAGCCGCTCCCCGTCCAGGCGCCCGGAGGGCAGTCCGGACTCCTGCTCCTCCCGGGACAGGACCGTGACCAGCTGGAAGCGTGCCGGATACCGGTCCTTGAGGTCGGCGACCTCCTCCAGGAACATCGTCGACGCCGCCGTGCGGTCGCTGCGCACGAGGCAGAACCGGGCGTCGGGGCGGGCGGCCAGCAGGCTCGCGGCGATCGACAGCACGGGGGTGATCCCGCTGCCGCCGACGATCGCCGCGTAGTGCCCGGCGGCCGGGGCGGCGGCCGGGTCCAGGACGAACCGGCCGGCCGGGACCATCACGTCCAGCACGTCCCCGGCGGCGATCTGCTTGTGGGCGAAGGTGGAGAACTCCCCGCCCTCCACCAGCCGCACGCCGACCCGCAGCTCCGCGGGGCCCGGGCCGTCCGGCGTCGGGGCGGGGGAGCAGATCGAGTAGGTGCGGCGGATCTCCGTGCCGCCCTCGGGGGCGGCGCGGCGCAGCGTCAGGTGCTGGCCGGGGGCGTGCCGGTACTCCTCGCGCAGTTCCTGCGGAACCCGGAGGGTCAGGGCCACCGAGTCGTCGGTGAGCCGGTCGACCGCAGCCACCGTCAGCGGGTGGAACGCGCCGTGGCGGGGTGCGGCCATCTACAGCTCCTTGAAGTGGTCGAACGGTTCGCGGCAGGCGGTGCAGCGGCGCAGCGCCTTGCAGGCGGTGGAGGAGAACCGGCTGAGCAGCTCGGTGTCGGTGGACCCACAGTTCGGGCAGCGGACCGACAGGGTCAGCGGGACCGGCCCGCCGGCCGCGTGCGGGCGCGGCGGGGCGATGCCGAACTCGGCCAGCTTGCGGCGGCCTTCGGCGCTGATGTCGTCGGTGGACCAGGCGGGGGCGAGCACGGTGGTCACCCGTACCTCGGGTATGCCGTGGTCGGTGAGGACCCGCTCGATGTCGGCGGACATGGCCTCGATGGCCGGGCAGCCGGTGTAGGTGGGGGTGAGGACGACCTCGGCGCCGCCGTTCTCGCGCATCTTCACGCCGCGCACCACGCCGAGCTCGCCGAGGGTGAGCACGGGCAGCTCGGGGTCCGGGACGGAGCCGGCCAGCTCGGCCAGCTCCGCCTCCAGGCGGGTCGTGCCGGCGTGGGCGGTCACCATGACGCCCCCGGGTGGCTGCGGTGCAGGTGCTGCATCTCGGCGAGCAGGCGGCCGAAGGACTCGGTGTGCAGTCCCTGGCGCCCGGCTCCGGCCGCCCAGGCGCCGGTGCGCGGCCCCTCGGGCAGCGCGAGCCCGGCCCGCTCCAGTACGCCGGTCACCGCGGCCAGCCAACGCCCTTCCAGGGCGGGCCAGTCCAGGCCCTCGAGGCCGTCCACCGGCTGGAACATCTCGCCGGTGTACTTCCACAGGGCGTCCAGGGCGGCGCGCATGCGGCCCCGGCTCTCCTCGGTGCCGTCGCCGAGCCGCAGGGTCCACTGCTCGGCGTGGTCGCGGTGGTAGGCGGTCTCCTTGACGGCCTTGGCCGCGAGCGGCGCGAACGGGCCGTCCCCGCAGGCCAGTTCCCCGTAGAGCTCGTGCTGGTAGAGGGAGAAGAAGAGCTGGCGGGCGATGGTGTGGGCGAAGTCGCCATTGGGTTGCTCGACCAGCTGGAGGTTGCGGAAGGAGCGCTCCTCGCGCAGGAACGCCAGCTCGTCCTCGTCGCCGGCCATGGTCAGCAGGATGCGGGCCTGGCCGAGCAGGTCGAGGGCGATGTTGGCGAGCGCGACCTCCTCCTCCAGCACGGGGGCGTGGCCCGCCCACTCGCCGAGGCGGTGGGAGAGGATCAGGGCGTCGTCGCCGAGGGCGAGGGCCGCCCGGTGGACTGCCGCGGTGGTCGTGTCGGCGGCGGTGTCGGTGCCGGTCACAGGTGGCTCACCCCCTCCGGGATGTCGTAGAAGGTCGGGTGGCGGTAGGGCTTGTCGGCGGACGGGGCGAAGAAGGGGTCGCGCTCGTCCGGCGAGGAGGCGGTGATCTCGGTGGAGGGCACCACCCAGATCGAGACGCCCTCGCTCCGCCGGGTGTAGAGGTCGCGGGCGTTGCGCAGGGCCATCTCCGCGTCGGGGGCGTGCAGGCTTCCCGCGTGCGTGTGCGAGAGGCCGCGGCGCGAGCGCACGAACACCTCCCACAGGGGCCAGTTCTGCGTCATACCCGTGCCTCCTCGTTCTGTGCGGCGCGTGCCGCCTGCTTCTCCGCGTACGCCGCGGCCGCGTCGCGCACCCAGGCGCCTTCCTCGTGCGCCGTGCGCCGCTGGCTCAGGCGCTGCTCGTTGCACGGGCCGTTGCCCTTGAGCACGTTCCAGAACTCCGCCCAGTCGATGGCGCCGAAGTCGTGGTGGCCGCGCTCCTCGTTCCACTTCAGGTCCGGGTCGGGCAGGGTCAGGCCGAGGGCCTCCGCCTGCGGGACGGCGATGTCCACGAACCGCTGGCGCAGCTCGTCGTTCGAGTGCCGCTTGATCCGCCAGGCCATCGACTGGGCCGAGTGCGCCGACTCGTCGTCGGGCGGGCCGAACATCATCAGCGAGGGCCACCACCAGCGGTCGACCGCGTCCTGGGCCATGGCGTGCTGTGCCTCGGTGCCCTTGGACAGGGTCATGAGGAGCTCGAAGCCCTGGCGCTGGTGGAAGGACTCCTCCTTGCAGATCCGGACCATGGCGCGCGCGTACGGCCCGTAGGAGCAGCGGCAGATCGGCACCTGGTTGGTGATCGCCGCGCCGTCCACCAGCCAGCCGATGGCGCCGACGTCGGCCCAGGTCAGGGTGGGGTAGTTGAAGATCGAGGAGTACTTCTGCTTGCCCGCGTGGAGCTTGTCGAGCAGCTCGTCGCGGCTGGTGCCCAGGGTCTCGGCCGCGCTGTAGAGGTACAGCCCGTGGCCGGCCTCGTCCTGCACCTTGGCCATCAGGATCGCCTTGCGGCGCAGCGAGGGCGCACGCGTGATCCAGTTCGCCTCGGGCTGCATGCCGATGATCTCGGAGTGGGCGTGCTGGGCCATCTGGCGCACGAGGGAGGCGCGGTATTCCTCGGGCATCCAGTCGCGCGGCTCCACGCGCTCCTCCGCCGCGACCGCCGCGTCGAAGGCCGCCGCGAGCTGTGCGCCCAGGTCAGCAGCCATGCCTGTGCCGTCCGTCCGGTCTGTCCCGAGGGCCGTCTCCGGCCCCGTCTCCGGGGTCACTGCCACCATCCCGGTCCCCTGTCAGCGTGTGTCGGCCGGCCGTCTGTCCACCCGACCGACCGATCGTTCGGTTCATCCTCTTCAATGGTGGGTCGGCGGCCCGTAGGGTGTCAACCTCTGAGGTCAACCCTGTGGATGCCGGACGATCGGGGCGGGATGGATTCGAACGAGCGGGAACCCGCCGCAGCGGCCGATCCGCCGCCCCCGCCGGCGCCCGGAATCGCCGGTCTGTCCTCCCCCTACCGGGTGGTCGTCGCCCTGGCCCTCGGCGCCGTCGCCGTGGCTGCCTGTACGCATCTCGCCCTGGTGTTCCTGCACGTCGCCCCGCCCAATACGGTCAGCAAGCAGCACGCGCGGACGGTCGACGACTGGATCTACCCCGAGTTCGAACAGAACTGGAAGCTCTTCGCGCCCAATCCGCTCCAGCAGAACATCGCGGTGGAGGTGCGCGCGCAGGTACGGACGGCCGGCGGCGAGCTCGTCACCACGGACTGGCGGAACCTGAGCGCCGAGGACGGCGCGGCCATCCGCCGCAGCCTGCTGCCCAGCCACACGGAGCAGAACGAGCTCCGCCGGGCCTGGGACTTCTTCACCGGCTCCCACGACGAGCAGAACAAGCCGAACGGCGAGCGCGGCGAGCTGTCCGAGCAGTACCTGCGGCGGATCGCGGTGAACCGGCTCGCCCCGCACCACCCCGGCGGCCACATCCTGCGGATCCAGCTGCGCTCGGCGACGACGGCCGTGCCCGCGCCGAAGTGGAGCGACGAGACGACCGACACCGAGACGTACTACCGGGAGCTGCCGTGGTGGACGGTGTGAGAACCGGCCTGGCGACCGCGCTGGCGAAGGTCACCGGGCAGGCCATGGGCCCGTACCAGAGCGCCGTGATCCGCATCGGCTTCGCCGGGACCTGGCTCTTCTTCCTGCTGCGCGAGTTCCCGCACCGCCACGAGCTGTACGGGCCGGACGGGCCGTGGAGCTGGGCGCTGGCGGAGCGGCTGATCGAGTCGAACGGGGCCTTCACGGTCCTGATGTGGTCGGACTCGACGGTGTGGTTCGAGATCGTCTACGCGGTGGCCGTGCTGGCGAGCGCCGGGCTGCTGCTGGGCTGGCGGACGCGGGCCACGTCCGTGCTGTTCATGGTCGGGGTGCTCGCGCTGCAGAACCGCAGCGTGTTCATGGGCGACGGCGGGGACAACGTCATCCACCTGATGGCCGTGTACCTGGTGCTGACCCGGTGCGCGCAGGTCTGGTCCCTGGACGCGCGGCGGGCCCGGCTGCGCGGTTCGGCCTCGGCGGGTGCCGCCGGGCCGGTGCTGTGGGGCGTGCTGGGCGCGGTGCTCGCGTACGGGGCGGTGACCGGGCGGTTCGGCAACGGCTGGCTGGCGGCCTTCGCGGCGGTGTGGGTGGTCTGCGGGCTGTGGTGGCTGGTGGACCGGCACGAGCCGGGCGGGGAGGGCCGGGCGACGCTGGACGTGCTGGCCAACGTGCTGCACAACGCCGGGATGCTGGTGATCATGGCGGAGGTGTGCCTGATCTACGCGACGGCGGGCTGGTACAAGATCCAGGGATCGCGGTGGCAGGACGGGACGGCCCTGTACTACCCCCTCGGCCTGGACTACTTCACGCCGTGGCCGGGGCTGTCCGCGCTGCTGGCGGGCAGTGGGACGCTGGTGATGCTGCTGTCGTACGGGACGGTGGCCGTCCAGGTGGCGTTTCCGTTCACGGTGTTCAACCGGCGGATCAAGAACGCGCTGCTGGCCGTGATGGTGCTGGAGCACGCCGGGATCGCCGTGCTGCTGGGCCTGCCGTTCTTCTCTTTGGCGATGATCGCCGCCGACGCGGTGTTCCTGCCGACGGTGTTCCTGGTCTGGCTGGGAGCCAGGGCCGCTGCGCTGCGGCCCGGGCGTCGTGAGCAGGCCCCTGCCCTGGCCCCGGCGGAGCCGAGCCCGGCCCTCCCCCGCTGACCGCCCCTGCGGGTCCGGGCAGAGGCGGACCGTAGGGTCGGGGCATGAGCAAAGGGCAGAGTGCCGACGATGTTGAGCGGCAGTGGCGGGACGGCGTCGGGCAGGGGCTCGTCCTGCTGGACGGGTTTCACGCGCTGAAGCACGCGCTGCGGTTCGGGGCCGAGGTGCGGACGGTCCTCGCCGAGGACCCCGACGCCGTACGGGCGCTCGCCGCCGAGCTGGCTCCGGACGTCGAGGCCGAGGTGGCCCGCCTGACGCGGGCGGCGCCGCTGAAGGGGCTGCTGGCCCGGGTGCACCCCACCGGAGTCGCGGCCCTGGCGGTGCGGCCCGACCGGGCGGCGGGCCTGGCGGCCCTGGGGCGGCTGCCGCGCCCCGCGCCCGTCGTCGTGCTCGACAACCCCCGCAACCTCGGCAACGTCGGAGCCGTCGTCCGCCTCGCCGCGGGCTTCGGCGCCACCGGCGTGGTCACCCGCGGCGACCTCGACCCCTGGCATCCGAACGTGGTCCGGGCCGGGGCCGGGCTGCACTACGCCACCACCGTCGAGCGGATCACCCTCGACACGCTGCCGCCCGGGCCGCTGTACGCGCTCGACCCGGAGGGCGAGGACATCCGTGCCCTCACCCTCCCGGACGACGCGCTGCTCGCCTTCGGCTCCGAGCGCCACGGCATCTCACCCGAGCTGCGGGAACGGGCCGACCACCTGGTCGCACTCCCGATGCGGCCGCAGGTCTCCAGCTACAACCTAGCCACCAGCGTGGCCATGGCCCTGTTCCACTGGGGCGGGCCCGGGGACACCGCTTAGGCCTGGCGGCGGACCTCCACCACGCGGAAGCGGTTGGAGACGAACGCGCCGTCGCACAGCGCCGCGTTGGCCGCCGGGTTGCCGCCCGAGCCGTGGAAGTCGGAGAACGCGGCGGTCTGGTTCACGTACACCCCGCCGGTCAGGTTCAGCGAGAGCTGCGCGGACTCCTCCAGGCAGACCTCCTCGATCGCCCGCTCGGTGTCGGCGGACGTCGTGTAGGCGCCCACCGTCATCGCGCCCTTCTCGCGCACCGTGCGGCGCAGCAGCTCCAGCGCGTCCGCCGTGGAGTCCACGGCCACCGCGAAGGAGACCGGGCCGAAGCACTCCGAGAGGTACGCCGCCTCCGGGTCGGGCTTGGACGCGTCCAGCTTGACCATCACCGGGGTGCGGACCACCGCGTCCGGGAACTCCGGGTTGACGACCTCGCGGGAGGCCAGCGCGACCTCGCCCAGTCCGGCCGCCGCCTCCAGCCGCTCCTTGACGCCCGGGTTGACCAGGGCGCCGAGCAGGGCGTTGGCCCGCGCGTCGTCGCCCAGCAGGCCGCCGACCGAGGCGGCGAGGTCGGCGACGACCTCGTCGTACGTCTTGTGCCCGGCGTCCGTGGCGATGCCGTCGCGCGGGATCAGCAGGTTCTGCGGGGTGGTGCACATCTGGCCGCTGTAGAGGGAGAGGGAGAACGCGAGGTTCGCCAGCATGCCCTTGTAGTTGTCCGTGGAGTCCACGACCACCGTGTTGACGCCGGCCTTCTCCGTGTAGACCTGGGCCTGGCGGGCGTTGGCCTCCAGCCAGTCGCCGAACTCGGTGGAGCCGGTGTAGTCGATCAGCTTGACCTCGGGGCGCAGCGCGAGGGTCTTGGCGATGCCCTCGCCCGGCCGCTCCACCGCCAGCGCCACCAGGTTCGGGTCGAAGCCGGCCTCGGCGAGGACCTCGCGGGCCGCCTGGACCGTCAGCGCCAGCGGGAGGACGGCCCGCGGGTGCGGCTTGACCAGCACCGCGTTGCCGGTGGCCAGGGAGGCGAACAGGCCCGGGTAGCCGTTCCACGTCGGGAAGGTGTTGCAGCCGATCATCAGGGAGACGCCGCGCGGGACCGCCGTGAAGGTCTTGCCGAGGTCGAGCGGGTCGCGCTTGCCCTGGGGCTTGGACCAGTCGGCCTGCCCCGGGACCCGCGTCTGCTCCTCGTACGCGTAGGCCACGGCCTCCAGGCCGCGGTCCTGCGCGTGCGGGCCGCCCGCCTGGAACGCCATCATGAACGCCTGGCCGCTGGTGTGCATGACCGCGTGCGCGAACTCGTGCGTGCGGGCACCGATCCGGGCCAGGATCTCGATGCAGACCAGGGCGCGCGCCTCGGGGCCCGCGTCGCGCCAGGCGGCCATGCCGGCCTTCATCGCGGGCAGCAGGACGTCCGGGTCCACGTGCGGGTACTCGACACCCAGCTCCGGGCCGTACGGGGAGACCTCGCCGCCCGCCCAGCCGTCGGTGCCGGGCTGTCCCAGGTCCAGCCGGGTGCCGCGGACGGCCTCGAAGGCGGCGAGCCCGTCGGCCGGGGCGGTTTCGCCGTAGGCCTTGGGGTGTTCGGGATGCGGGGACCAGTAGGCGCGGCTGTGGATCGCCGACAGGGCCTGGTCCAGGGTGGGCCGGTGCTTGGCGGACAGCTGGGGGACGGTGAGCTCGGCGGCCATCAGGGACCAACTCCTCGTTGAGCCGGGCGAAGGAGAGCAGACTGGAGTTAGAGTAACCGAACGATCGGTCGGGACAAGAGGGCCCGGCGGCCCTGTGGATAAGTCGGTGCGGGAGGATCAGGACATGACAGCAATCGAGCGGTCCCGCACTGTGGCGGTCATCGGCGCGGGCACCATGGGCCAGGGGATCGCCCAGGTCGCCCTTCTCGCAGGTCACCGCGTGCTGATCTACGACATCGACGCGGCCCTCGCCGCCGACGGCGTCGGCATCGTGCAGGACCGCATCGAGCGGATGACCGCCAAGGGCCGCCTGGATCGCGCCGAGGCCGAGGACGCGATCGGCCGAATCGCTTCGGCGGGCGCCCTCGCGGACCTGGCCGCAGCCGCCCTGGTCATCGAGGCGGTCGTCGAGAACGTCACCGTCAAGCAGACGCTCTTCGCCGCACTCGAAGGGGTGGTTTCGCCGGACGCGCTGCTGGCCACGAACACCTCTTCGCTCTCCGTCACCGAGCTCGCCGCGGGTCTCGCGCACCCCGGCCGCTTCCTCGGCCTGCACTTCTTCAACCCGGCCCCGCTGCTCCCCCTCGTCGAGGTGATCAGCGGTTTCGCGACCGACCCGGCCGCCGCCGAGCGCGCCTACCGCACCGTCCTCGGCTGGGGGAAGACGCCGGTCCGCTGCGCCGACACCCCCGGCTTCATCGTCAACCGGATCGCCCGCCCCTTCTACGCCGAGGCCTTCTCGGTGTACGAGGAGCAGGGCGCCGACCCGGCCACCATCGACGCCGTGCTCCGCGAGAGCGGCGGCTTCAAGATGGGCCCGTTCCAGCTGACCGACCTGATCGGCCAGGACGTCAACGAGGCCGTGACCCGCTCGGTGTGGGAGTCCTTCTTCCGCAGCCCCAAGTTCACCCCGTCCCTCGCGCAGCGCCGGCTGGTCCAGTCGGGCCGCCTCGGCCGGAAGTCGGGCCACGGCTGGTTCCCGTACGGCCCGGACGCCATCGCCCCGGAGCCGCACACCGCCGCCCCCGAGGAGGCCCCGGCCAAGGTCACCGTGGTCGGCGACCTCGGGCCCGCGGCCGAGCTGGCCGACCTGCTGGAAGAGGCCGGGATCGCGGTCGCCTCCACGGGGCACGGGGGCCCGTACATCCAGCTGCCCGGCGAGGGCCAGCTGGTGCTCGCGGACGGCAAGACCTCGGTCGAGTTCGCGGACGTCGTCTACTTCGACCTCGCGCTCGACTACCGGGGGGCCACCCGGATCGCGCTCTCCGCCAGCGAGGACACGAGCGAGCGGACCCTCGCGGAGGCCGTCGGCCTGTTCCAGAAGCTGGGCAAGAAGGTCTCCGTCATCGGAGACGTCCCCGGCATGATCGTCGCCCGGACGGTCGCGATGCTGATCGACCTGACGGCCGATGCCGTCGCGCGCGGCGCGGCCACCGCCGAGGACATCGACACGGCGATGCGGCTCGGCGTCAACTACCCGCTGGGCCCCGCCGAGTGGCACGACCGGCTGGGCCGGGACTGGGCCTACGACCTGCTGCACCACCTCGACGAGCGCTGTCCCGGCGGGCGGTACGCGCCCTCGCTGGCGCTGTTCCGGCTGGGCTACGCCGCAGGGGACGGCGACGAGACGGGGGAGAGCGCGTGACGACGGCGAAGCGGGACACCTACACCCCCGAGACACTGCTCTCGGTCGCCGTCGAGGTCTTCAACGAACGCGGCTACGACGGCACCTCAATGGAGCACCTCTCCAAGGCCGCGGGCATCTCGAAGTCCTCGATCTACCACCACGTGACGAGCAAGGAGGAGCTGCTGCGCCGAGCCGTGAGCCGCGCCCTCGACGGGCTCTTCGCCGTCCTGGAGGAGCCCGGCGCCGTACGGGGGCGGGCCGTCGAGCGCGTCGAGTACGTCACGCGCCGCACGGTGGAGGTGCTCGTCGGCGAGCTGCCGTACGTGACCCTGCTGCTGCGCGTGCGCGGCAACACCCGGACCGAGCGCTGGGCCCTGGAACGCCGCCGCGAGTTCGACCACCAGGTCGCGGACCTGCTCAAGGCGGCCGCCGCCGACGGGGACCTGCGGGCCGACGTGGACATCCGGCTCGCCACCCGCCTCCTCTTCGGCATGGTCAACTCCCTGGTCGAGTGGTACCGCCCGCACCCGGGCACGGGACCCGACCAACTGGCCGACGCGGTGGTGCACATGGCCCTCGACGGCCTGCGGACGGTCCGCTGACCAGCGGCTGCCACCCCCCTCCGGAAGGCTGCCGGGCGGTTCTGTACCCTGAGCGGGATTTCGGTCTTGAGCGCGTTCAAAACTTCGCGTCCAGGGCCCTCGCACCGAACGAAAATGGGGGAACCGGTGCGCAGTCGCCGTCTCGTAGTTCCAGCTGCCGCAATCGTCGCGGCCGTCGTGGGTTTTCTGCCGGGCACGGCCCAGGCCGCGGGTCCGTCCGCGCCGGGCGCCCACCACGTCACCAAGCCCTCCGACCCGGGGAAGGCCGGAGCGTCCAGCTTCAGGACCTTCACCAGCGGCGCCGAGAAGACCGTCCGGAAGGAGGCTTCCGCCGCCGCTCTGGCGGAAGGAGCCGCCACGGGGAACCCGGACCTGAAGGTCGCCCTGGGCGTCACGAACACCGGCGCCCACTCCCTCCAGCTGGAGGCGGACGTCACGAGTGCCGACGCCTCGCTCGAAGTCAGCGTCTCCTGGGGTGACGGCACGGTGGACCGGCTCGCCGCCTCCGGCTCCACCCTGCTGATGCCGACGCACACCTACGCGGAGGTCGGCCACTACACGATCAAGGTCGGTGTGAACGACGTCGCCAACAAGGTGTACGTCGAGAACGAGGTCGCGGCCGTGACCTCGGGCAACGAGTTCACGCCGCACGAGCCCCTGCGCCTGCTGGACACCCGGGAGGGGTTCCGCGCGCCGAAGGCCAAGATCGCCCCGTACGCCTCCGCCCGCGTGAAGGTCGCCGGCTACGGCACGATCCCGGCCGACGCGCAGGCCGTGGTCCTCAACGTCACCGTCACCAACACCACCAGCGGCGGGCACATCACGGCCTACGACTCGGGCAACATGCGGCCGAACGCGTCGAACATCAACTTCGAGGCCGGCCAGACGGTCCCGAACCTGGTCGTCGTACCGGTCGGCCAGGACGGCTCCGTGGAGCTCTACAACGGCGGTTGGGAGTCGGTCGACCTGATCGCCGACATCACCGGCTACTTCGCGCAGAAGGCATCCAACGGCTACACCCCGATCGCCCCGGCCCGCTTCGTCGACACCCGCGAGGGCCTCGGCACCCTCAAGGGCCAGGTCCCCGGCCAGACGAGCTTCGGCACGCAGATCAGCGGTCTGCGCGGGGTGCCCCAGGGGATCAAGGCGGTGGCGCTCAACGTGACGGTGACCGGCCCGAAGGAGGCCGGCCACCTGACCGTCTACCCGAGCGGCGGGCGGATCCCGCTCGCGTCCAACGTGAACTTCACCGCCGGCCAGACCGTCGCCAACTCGGTGATCGTGCCGGTCGGGCCCGACGGAAGCATCAACATCCGCAACAGCTCCTGGGCCGGGGCCGACGTCGTGGTGGACGTCGTCGGCTACTACAGCCCCGAAGGCCAGGGTGCCTTCATGGTGCTCTCGCCGATGCGCTGGCTCGACACGCGCAACCCCGAGGGCGCGATCAGCGAGATCCACGGCCCGATCGCCGGCCGCGGCTACGTCCCCGTGCCGTTCTTCTACGAGGAGGGCTTCGCCGTCACCGCGTACGTGCTGAACACCACGGTCACCAACACGGCCGGCGCGGGCTTCCTCTCGGTCGCTCCCGACCCGAACTCGGCCGAGCAGTACAAGAACGGGACCCAGGTCACGCCGGCGCGGCCCAGCGCCTCGACCCTGAACTGGACGAAGGGAAAGACCGTCCCGAACCTGGTCCAGGCGACCTCGGGCCCCCACGCCGTCGTCGACTTCTGGAACCAGGGCTGGGAGAAGGCCGACCTCGTGGTCGACATCTTCGGCTACTACGAGCACCCGGTTCACCCGTAGGTTCCGCGCACAGCGCCCCGGGGTGGTCCGCCAGGCCCTTCCCGGGGCGCTGTCGCGCGTACGGGCTATTCTTCGGTGAGCGACGGAGGCCCGGACGGGCCCGGGCCCGGGGCCAGGAGATCCGTTTCCTCGAACACCAGCAGGGTGCGCGTGGAGAGCACCTCCGGAATGGACTGGAGGCGGGTCAGGACCAGCTCGCGCAGGGTGCGGTTGTCCGGTGTGTGGACCAGCAGCAGGACGTCGAAGTCGCCGCTGACCAGGGCGATGTGCGCGGCGCCGGGGAGCTCGCGGAGCTTCTCGCGGACCGTCCGCCAGGAGTTCTGGACGATCTTCAGGGTGATGTAGGCGGAGGCGCCCTGGCCTGCCCGTTCGTGGTTGACGCGGGCCGTGAAGCCCCGGATCACGCCGTCGTCGATGAGCCGGTTGATGCGGGCGTAGGCGTTGGCGCGCGACACGTGGACCTGTTCGGCGACCGAGCGTATCGACGCGCGGCCGTCCGCCTGGAGCAGCCGCATGATCGACCGGTCGATCGGGTCCAGGGGGCGGGGTGGGACGGAAGACACCGACGGGGTCCCGGGGGCGACCCCCGGCGGGACCGGTGCGGAACCCGCTCCGGCCATTTGTTCATCCGGCATTGCCCGATGCCTCCCTCTCCTGGACGTCCTGCATCCATCCCAGGGCCCAGACGCCAGTTTGTCCACAGCCTGGAGCCGCCTGTAGCCAAATTGCGCGGACAACCGAACAATCGGTAGGTGAGGCGCCTCACATCCGAGCCGTCGCCTCCCCCGGCTACCGCTGGGGGTGCCCCCAGCCCGCTTCCCACGAGGAGGTGTACGCCGCCATGACGGTCCAAGAGCTGCCCGGTGCCGGTGCGTCCCACCGACCCACCCCGCCGCCCGCCTGGAGGCCCCGTACGGACGCCGCTCCGCTGCTCCCGGACGCCGAGCCCTACCGGGTCCTCGGTACGCCCGCGGCGGACCGGCTCGACCCCGCGCTGATGCGCCGCTGCTACGCCGAGCTGGTGCGCGGCCGCCGCTACAACGCGCAGGCCACCGCGCTGACCAAGCAGGGGCGGCTCGCCGTCTACCCGTCCACCGTCGGCCAGGAGGCCTGCGAGATCGCGGCGGCGATGGTCCTCGAGGACCAGGACTGGCTGTTCCCGAGCTACCGCGACACGCTCGCGGCCGTGGCGCGCGGACTGGACCCCGTACAGGCACTGACCCTGCTGCGCGGCGACTGGCACACCGGATACGACCCGCGCGAGCACCGGATAGCCCCGCTGAGCACCCCGCTCGCCACCCAGCTGCCGCACGCCGTGGGCCTGGCCCACGCGGCCCGGCTGCGCGGCGACGACGTCGTGGCCCTGGCCATGGTCGGCGACGGCGGCACCAGCGAGGGCGACTTCCACGAGGCCCTGAACTTCGCCGCCGTCTGGCAGGCACCGGTGGTCTTCCTCGTGCAGAACAACGGCTTCGCGATATCCGTTCCGCTCGCCAAGCAGACCGCCGCCCCGACGCTGGCCCACAAGGCCGTGGGCTACGGGATGCCCGGCCGGCTGGTCGACGGCAACGACGTGGCCGCGATGCACGAGGTGCTGACCGAGGCCGTCCGGCGGGCCCGGGCCGGCGGCGGTCCGACCCTGATCGAGGCCGTCACGTACCGGATGGAGGCCCACACGAACGCCGACGACGCCACCCGCTACCGCGGCGACGCCGAGGTCGAGGCCTGGAAGGCGCACGACCCGGTCGAGCTGCTGGAGCGCGAGCTGACCGCGCGCGGGATCCTCGACGAGGCGGGCATCCAGGAGGCGCGCGACGCGGCCGAGACCATGGCCGCCTCGCTGCGCGAGGGGATGAACGCGGATCCGGTGCTGGACCCGATGGACCTCTTCGCGCACGTCTACGCGGAGCAGACCGGCCGGCTGCGCGAGCAGGCGGCACAGCTGCGCGCCGAGCTGGACGCGGAGGGAGACGCATGACCACGGTGGCTGCGAAGGCGGCGAAGTCGGGGGCCAAGCCCGCGACGATGGCCCAGGCCCTGACGCGCGCGATGCGCGACGCGATGGCCGAGGACCCCACGGTCCACGTCATGGGCGAGGACGTCGGGACGCTGGGCGGGGTCTTCCGGATCACGGACGGGCTCGCGAAGGAGTTCGGCGAGGACCGCTGCACGGACACCCCGCTCGCGGAGGCCGGCATCCTGGGCGCGGCGGTCGGCATGGCCATGTACGGGCTGCGGCCGGTCGTGGAGATGCAGTTCGACGCGTTCGCGTACCCGGCCTTCGAGCAGCTGATCTCGCACGTGGCCAAGATGCGCAACCGCACGCGGGGCGCGATGCCGCTGCCGATCACCATCCGGGTGCCGTACGGCGGCGGGATCGGCGGGGTGGAGCACCACTGCGACTCCTCCGAGGCGTACTACCTGGCCACGCCCGGCCTGCACGTGGTGACCCCGGCGACGGTCGAGGACGCGTACGGGCTGCTGCGCGCGTCCATCGCGAGCGACGACCCGGTGGTCTTCCTGGAGCCGAAGCGGCTCTACTGGTCGAAGTCCGACTGGTCGCCGCAGGCTCCGGCCGCGGTGCCGGGGATCGGCAAGGCCCTGGTCCGGCGGACGGGCACGAGCGCGACGCTGATCACGTACGGGCCTTCGCTGCCGGTGTGCCTGGAGGCGGCCGAGGCGGCGCGCGAGGAGGGCTGGGACCTGGAGGTCGTGGACCTGCGCTCGCTGGTCCCCTTCGACGAGGACACGGTCGTGGAATCCGTACGCCGCACCGGGCGCGCGGTGGTGGTCCACGAGGCCGCCGGCTTCGGCGGACCGGGGGCGGAGATCGCCGCCCGGGTGACCGAGCGCTGCTTCCACCACCTGGAGGCGCCGGTGCTGCGGGTGACGGGCTTCGACATCCCGTATCCGCCGCCGATGCTGGAGAAGCACCACCTGCCCGGTGTGGACCGGATCCTGGACACCGTGGCCCGCCTGCAGTGGGAGATCTGATGCCGCAGGTCATGGAATTCAAGCTGCCGGACCTCGGTGAGGGCCTGACGGAGGCCGAGATCGTGCGCTGGCTGGTCGCGGTGGGCGATGTCGTCGCCATCGACCAGCCGGTCGTCGAGGTCGAGACGGCCAAGGCGATGGTCGAGGTGCCCTGCCCGTACGGCGGAGTGGTCACCGCCCGCTTCGGGGAGGAGGGGCAGGAGCTTCCGGTCGGCGCCCCGCTGATCACCGTGGCGGTGGGGGCGGAGGCGGCTTCCGCCGAGGCTCCCGCGGCTCCCGCGGCGGAGGCCTCGGGCTCCGGGAACGTCCTGGTCGGCTACGGCACGGACCATTCGCGTCCGGCCCGTCGGCGGCGGGTGCGACCCGTCACCGCCGAGGTCTCGGCGCCGGTGGCCCAGGTTGCCGGGCCCGTACCGGTGATCTCGCCGCTGGTACGGAAGCTGGCCAAGGACCACGGGGTCGACCTGCGCGCGCTGCGCGGGTCGGGCCCCGAGGGGCTGATCCTGCGCGCGGACGTCGAGGCGGCGCTGTCGGCGCTGCGCGCGCCGCAGCCCGCCGCGGCGCCCGTCGCGGCCCCTGTCGCCGTGGCGGCGCAGGGCGAGCGGATCCCGCTCAAGGGAGTGCGCGGGGCGGTCGCCGAGAAGCTGTCGCGCAGCCGGCGGGAGATCCCGGACGCGACCTGCTGGGTCGACGCGGACGCCACCGAGCTGATGGCGGCGCGGGCGGCGATGAACGCCGTGGGCGGGCCCAAGATCTCGGTGCTCGCGCTGCTGGCGCGGATCTGCACGGCCGCGCTGGCCCGGTATCCGGAGCTCAACTCCACCGTGGACCTGGCGGCGGGCGAGATCGTCCGGCTGCCGTCCGTGCACCTGTCCTTCGCCGCGCAGACCGAGCGGGGCCTGATGGTCCCGGTGGTCCGCGACGCGCAGAACCGCAACCCGGAGTCGCTGTCGGCGGAGTTCGCCCGGCTGACGGAGCTGGCGCGGGCCGGGAAGCTGTCGCCGGCGGACCTGACGGGCGGGACGTTCACCCTGAACAACTACGGGGTGTTCGGGGTCGACGGCTCCACGCCGATCATCAACCACCCCGAGGCGGCGATGCTCGGTGTCGGGCGGATCATCGCCAAGCCGTGGGTGCACGGCGGTGAGCTGGCGGTGCGGCAGGTCGTGCAGCTGTCCCTGACGTTCGACCACCGGGTCTGCGACGGCGGCACGGCCGGCGGGTTCCTGCGCTACGTCGCCGACTGCGTGGAATCCCCGGCGGTGCTGCTGCGCAGCCTGTAGCCGTCCCGCGGGGCCGGATGTGCCCACAGGGCGATCCGGCCCCGCCGGCGTTTGAGGCGGGGGCGCTCAGACCGTGAGCAGGAGTTTGCCCACGTGGCTGCCCGACTCCAACACCCGGTGGGCCTCGGCGGCCTCCGCCATCGGGAACGTCGCGTGGACCACCGGGCGTACGCGGCCCGCCGCCACCAGCGGCCACACGTGCTCCCGTACCGCCGCGATGATCGCCGCCTTCTCCTCCAGCGGACGCGTCCGCAGCGAGGTGGCGGTGATCGCCGCCCGCTTGGACAGCAGGGCGGCCAGGTTCAGTTCGGCCTTCACGCCGCCCTGGAGGCCGATGACCGCCAGGCGGCCGTTCACGGCGAGGGCGTCCACGTTCCGGGACAGGTACTTGGCGCCCATGATGTCCAGGATCACGTCCGCCCCGGCTCCGCCCGTCGCCGCCCGCAGCTCGGCCACGAAGTCCTGCTCGCGGTAGTCGATCAGGATGTCGGCGCCCAGCTCCTTGCAGCGGGCCAGCTTCTCCGGGCCGCCGGCCGTCACCGCGACGGTCGCGCCCACGGCTTTCGCCAGCTGGACGGCCATCGTCCCGATCCCGCTGGCCCCGCCGTGCACCAGCAGGGTCTCGCCGGGCCGCAGGCCCGCCACCATGAACACGTTGGACCACACGGTCGCGACGACCTCGGGCAGCGCGGCCGCCGTCACCAGGTCCACGCCCGCCGGGACCGGCAGCAGCTGGCCCACCGGGACGACCGCCTTCTGCGCGTACCCGCCGCCCGCCAGGAGGGCGCACACCTCGTCGCCCACCGACCATCCGGACACCCCCGGACCCATCGCCGAGATCCGCCCGGAGCACTCCAGCCCGGGGTGGAGCGAGGCGCCGGGCGGCGGATCGTAGAAACCCTGCCGCTGCAGGACGTCGGCACGGTTCACGGCGCTCGCCGCGACCTCGACGAGGACCTCGCCCTCGGCCGGCACCGGATCGGGTGCCTCGGTCCAGACGAGGGCCTCAGGACCGCCGGGCTGTTCGATGGTGATCGCATGCATGGCCCGGAGGCTACGCGATCTAGTCGCGGGACGGCAGCGTCACCGGCGGCGAAGTCGGCGGAGCCGCGCGGACGATGGTGATGAGACGGTCCGTCAGCTGGATCGGGCTCGCGTGCGGATCGTCGTACGCCAGCAGCCGGTGCCCGCGCAGCACGCTCACGACCAGGTCGTCCGTCTCGCGCACCGACTTGCCGACCTCGGACCGGTTGGCGGGCCGTTCGATGAGGTCGAGGCCGCTGCCCGACTGGATCAGGTCCTCCATCACGGTGCCCGCGCTCGGGCTGAGGACGGAGAGGCCCAGCAGCCGGCCCGCCGCGCTCGCGCTCGTGATGACCGCGTCCGCGCCCGACTGGCGCAGCAGGGGTGCGTTCTCCTCCTCGCGCACCGCCGCGACGATCTTCGCGCCGCGGTTGAGCTGCCGCGCCGTCAGCGTGACCAGGACCGCCGTGTCGTCGCGCTGGGTGGCGATGATGATCTGACGCGCCTTCTGGAGCTCTGCCCGCAGCAGGACGTCGGAGCGGGTGGCGTCGCCGACCACGCCGGTGAAGCCCTCCGCGTTGGCCATGTCGACCACCTTGGCGCTCGGATCGACGACGACGACCTGGTCCCGGCCCAGGCCGGTGGACAGCAGCGTCTGCAGGGCAGAGCGGCCCTTGGTGCCGAAGCCGACGACGACCGTGTGTTCGCGCAAGTTCTTCCTCCAGCGGCGCAGCCGCCATTCTTCCCTCGTCCGCTCCGTGAGGACTTCCAGGGTGGTTCCGACCAGGATGATCAGGAACAGGACGCGCAGGGGCGTGATGAGCAGGACGTTGGTCAGCCGCGCGCTGTCGCTGTGCGGGACGATGTCGCCGTAGCCGGTCGTCGACAGCGTCACGGTCGCGTAGTAGACGCAGTCGAGGAGGTCGACCCGGTCGTTGGCGTTGTCGTGGTAGCCCTCGCGGTCCAGCCACACGATCAGGACCGTCAGGAACAGCACGAACAGGGCCATCAGCAGGCGTTTGGTGACCTGCTGCAGGGGCTTCTCGACGATCCGTCTGGGCAGTTTGATGCGCCGGGACACCAGCTTCTCGTCGGCGTCCCGGGCCATGGCGTCGTGGCCGTGCAGTTTCACGTGAAACATCCTCCGGAGGCCCAGGGCAGATCGAGGATCTCCAACTCCTGCCCGGCCCGCGCGCCGTTCGGCGGTACGACGGCCAGCGCGTCGGCGGCGGCCACGCCGCGCAGCATCGCGGGACCGTTGTAGCGCAGCGGCTGCGCGTGCTCGCCGCTCAGCAGGACCGGGACCAGCCGGGTGTCGTGCGGGTGGCCCGGTACGTCGCCCTGGACCGTCGCCGTGTAGCGGGGGCGCGGGCGGCGGCCGGCGAGGGCGCGCAGCAGAGGTTCGGCCAGCGTCAGCAGCCCGGAGACGGCGGCGAGCGGGTTCCCGGGCAGCCCGACCAGGTGCCGGCCCTCGGCCCGGTTCCCGATCCTGGCCAGCAGCATCGGGTGGCCGGGGCGTACCGCGACGCCGTCGACCAGGAGTTCGGCTCCGGCCCGGCGCAGTACGGGGTGCACGTGGTCGACGGGCCCGGAGGCGGTGCCGCCGGTGGTGAGGACGACATCGGCGGCGGAGGTGGTGACGGCCTGGTGGAGGGCTTCGGCTCCGGCGGGGTCGTCGCCGAGCCGCCGCGTGCCGATGACCTCGGCACCGAGGCGGGTGAGCCAGGGGCCGAGCATGGGGCTCAGCGCGTCCCGGATCAGCCCGTCGTGCGGGCGGCCTTCCGTGAGGAGCTCGTCGCCGAGCACCAGGATCTCCACGCGGGGGCGGGGCCGGGTGGTCAGCTCGTCGTACCCGGCGGCCGCGGCCAGGCCCAGTACGGCGGGGGTGACCAGTGATCCGGCGGGCAGCAGCAGGTCGCCGGAGCGGCACTCCTGGCCGCGCGGGCGGATGTCCTGGCCGGTGAGGACGGGCCGGTCGGCGAAGAGCTGGGTGCCGCTCTCGCGGCAGTGCTCGCTGCGGATGACGGCGGTGGTCTCGGCGGGGATCCGGGCGCCGGTGGCGATCCGTACGGCCTCGCCGTCCGCGAGGGGCTCGGGCCGGCCGGAGCCGGCCAGCACCCCGGCACCGGCGCGGACGCTCCACGGGCCGGGGCCGGCGACGGCCCAGCCGTCCATGGCCGAGGTGTCGAAGGACGGCAGGTCGGTCAGGGCGTCCAGGGGCGCGGCCAGCACCTCGCCGAGGGCGTCCGCGAGGGGGACCCGGTGGGTGCGGGCCCGCACCCCGTCCCCGGCCCGGGCGGCCGTGTCCCGGGCCCGCGGCCAGGCGCAGGCGCGGCGGCCGCCGCCGGCCCCGCCGCCGGAGCCGGCACCGTCCGGGGTGCGGCTGACCAGGGCCAGGGCCTCGTCGAGGGCCTGTTCGGCGGGGTTCGCGGGGATCATCCGGAGCCGTTCTCGTGGGAGGCGTCGGGGGAGTCGGCGGCCTTCGCCTCGGCGGCCCAGCGCAGCGCCAGGCCGGCGGCCTTGCGGGAGGCCTCGGCGACGGCCTGGGCGGGGTCGGCCCCGGCGGCCTCGGCCCGCGCCGCCGCGTAGCCGACCAGGAAGGTGGTCAGCGGTGCGGCGGGCCGGTCGACGCCGTGGGCGGCGTCACGGGCGAGGTCGAGCAGGGCCTTGACGTCGACGGGGAGGTCGATGCCCAGCTCGGTCTTGACGGCGGTGATCCATTGGTCCAGCACGGTTCCATGCTCCCTGATCCGGGCGCGGGCGGCGGCGAGATCGTCCCAGGTGTCGCAGTCGAACGAGGCGAACGGCGGCGCCGGGACACGGGCGAGGTCGAGTTCGGCGGTGAGTGCGCGCAGCGGGAGCCCGGCGAGACTGCCGTGTTCGGCGGCGAGGAGGGCCAGCTCGCGGCGGAGCGGCTCGCCGCGGTAGGCGGCGATGAGCGGCTGGTCCCGGCCGTCCGGGTCGCGAAGCAGGGCGCCCTCGTGCCCGGGGGCGCCGTGCCCGCCGGGTCCGCCGGATGAGCTCAGCAGGGTCCGTACGGTCTCCCGGTCCAGGAAGGGCAGGTCCGCTGAGAGGACGAGCACGAGCTCGGCGGCGGTCTGCCGCAGTCCGGCGTCCAGCGCGGCCACGGGGCCGCCGCCGGGCGGATCCTCCCTGGCCCAGCGCACCGGGCGGGCGGTGGGGCGGCGGCCGCCGACCACGATGGTGGTGCGGGCGTCGGCGCACGCGTCGAGGACGCGGTCGAGGAGGGGGCGGCCGCCGACGCTCAGCGCGGGCTTGTCCGCCCCGCCGAGGCGCCTCGCGGCGCCGCCCGCCAGCACGATCGCGTCGTAACTCATGCCCCTGAGTATGCGTCGCCCGTGTCCCCTGTGGCGCCGCGCATGGTGAAGGCGGGTCCGGACAGCCGGACCCGCCGTGTGGATGCTGACCGCCGGAGGCTAGAGGTAGGGGCCCGAGCGGACCGGGCCGTGGCCGTCTTCGTCGTCCGTCGGCGCGCCCGGCGGGAGCGCGCGGCGCATCTGCTCGAGCTGGGCCCGCGCCGCCATCTGCTGCGCGAACAGGGCCGTCTGGATGCCGTGGAAGAGGCCCTCCAGCCAGCCCACCAACTGCGCCTGGGCGATGCGCAGTTCGGCCTCCGAGGGGATGGCCTCCTCGGTGAACGGGAGGGACAGGCGCTCCAGTTCCTCCACGAGCTCCGGGGCCAGACCGTCCTCCAGCTCCTTCACCGAGGCGGCATGGATGTCCTTGAGCCGGACCCGGCTCGCCTCGTCGAGAGGCGCGGCGCGTACCTCTTCCAGGAGTTGCTTGATCATGCTGCCGATCCGCATGACCTTGGCGGGCTGTTCGACCATCTCCGTCACCGGGACCTCGCGCGACTCGTCATCGGCGCCGCCGACCGCCATCCCGTCCTGTCCCACGATCAGGACGTGCGGGGGACTGTCCTGCGACCGTTCACTCCTCGGCATCTCCATGCCGTCATTCTCTCGCACACTTTCGTACTCACACGGTGTGCCCCCGTACAGGCGTGATCCACCCTGTACGGAGGCACCTTGTCACTCCGCGTGCGCTACCCGGCGGCGCGCCGCGCGAGCGCCCCGCCCGAGCGGGTCACCAGCGCGGCCAGCAGCCCCGCGCCCAGCGGGACGAGGACGATCAGCGCGCCCAGGGTCTCCCACGGCACGGAGATCGGGACGTAGGCCCCGGCCGCGTCCGAGGCGATGTGGCCGTTGGCGATGCCGTTCGCGTAGAGGCGCTCCAGATCCTGCCGTTCGAGGAGCCGCAGGCCCACCGCGGGCAGCACTCCGGCCGCCGAGCCCAGCACGACCCCCATGAGGGCCACGACCGCGCACTGGAAGCCGCTGAGCGTCCGCCGGACCCGCGGGGCCGCGCCGACCGCCGCCAGGGTCTTCAGATCGGCCTCGGCGTCGGCCTGGGCGAGGCCGGTGGCGATCCCGGCCGCACCGACGGTGACCAGACCCGCGAAGACGGTCAGGAGGAGCAGGACGAGGTCGTTGTTCCCCTGGTAGCCCGCCTCGATCTCGACGGAGGCGTCCACCCCCATCCGGTCGAGCGTGCCGTCCAGCCGCTGCCGCTGCTCCGTCGAGGCCGTCCCGTCGAGGGTGAAGTACGAGCCGAACGGTACGGCCGTCAGCCCGGCCTTCCGGGCCGTCTCGGGCGGCAGCACCAGCTCGAGGCCGTAGCCGTTGACGCCGTCGGGCACCTGGTAGGCGGCGAGGACCCTGTCCTCGCCCGGCAGCTCCTGGTTGCGCGCCTCCGCGCTCTCGGCCTTCTCCCGGTCGGTGACCAGGCGGACGGTGACCTTGTCGTCCTTGACGTTGCGCTTGTCGAAGGAGACCGCCTTGCCCGCCCTGAGGGCGGATACAGCGCCCGGGTCGGTGACCGCCAGCGCGGTCAGCAGCTTCTCGTCGGCGACGACCGTCTCGTGCGCCTTGCCGAACCGGGCCTCCGCGCACCGCCAGTCGCCGCGCAGCTCCCTGGCCTGGTCCACGGTGAAGGACGCGGGCCCGTTGGGGGCCTCGTAGAGCGGGCAGCGGTGTTCCTTGGGCGTGATGAGCTCGGCCCGTCCGCAGCCCTGCTCCAGGGAGTAGCCGTCGCAGCCGGGCCTGCCGACCACGAGCCGGTCCACGTCCGCCCGCACGCTCAACGGGAGCTCCTTGGCGAGCGCGTCGCGTACCGCGGGCACGTCCTTGTGGCCGGCGCTCTCGTTGACCGTCACCAGCCCGGAGCCGAACGGGTAGGAGGAGACGTACTCGTGCCGGTTCTGGACGTCCCGGCTGTGCTCGTACGTGGCCACCGCGACGGTGCCGGCGACGGCGGCCAGTACGGCGGCCACGGCCGGTGCCGTACGCCCCCGGTTGCGCACGGCGTCGCGCAGCGCGAGCCGCGGCGACAGCGGGAGCCACCGCCCGAGCCGCCCGAACAGGCCGACCAGGACCGGGGTGAGGGCGACGATGCCGAGCTCGGCGATGGCGCTGCCGCCCGCCACGACGGCGGACCCCATGCCCGAGGTGCTGCCGTACAGGGCGATCGCGGCGCCGGCCGCGACGGCGAGCAGGCCGAGGACGGGCAGGACCCGGTTGGCGCGGCGGACCCCGCGGCGGCCGGTCAGCGAGGCCAGCACGGTCTGCCGGGACGCGGTGACCGCCGGGACGATCGCGGAGAGCAGGCCGGTCAGGACGGCGAGCAGGGCGATGGCGGCCAGTTCCAGCGGCCGGACCTCGAAGCCGCCGAAGCGCTCGCCGAGGAACTGCTCCAGCAGCGGCCGCAGCGCGACGGTGAGGGCCAGGCCGACGGCGGTGCCGATGACGGCGGCCGCGGCGCCGATGACCAGGCCGCCGGAGAGCACGATGGCGCGGATGTGCCGCCGGTCGCCGCCGTTGGCCCCGACCAGGCCGAGCTGGCGGCGCGAGCGGCGGGCGCCCACGGCGAAGGCCGGCCCGGCGAGCAGGCAGATCTCCAGCATGGCGAGGCCCACGACGGTGGCCAGCACGGCCAGTTCTGTGGCCCGGGGGGAGTCGGAGAAGTTGAACTGCTCCTTGGGCTGCTGCTGGTAGAGCGGCACCTCGGAGTCGGCCGGCGGGTCGAGCATCACGGCGCGGGAGAGGACCGTCACGCCCTTGGTGTTGGCCTCCTTGACCATGTTCCACGTGAAACCGTCGCCGCCCCCGACCTTGACGAGGTAGGAGTCCTGGATCCGCAGCCCGTTCGCGCCGGCGGCCTGCAGGGCCGTGTCGAGCGGGCCGAGCAGGGTCCCCGGCGGGGCGATGAGCTCGTCCTTCTTGAGGTCGGAGGGCAGCTCGTAGGCGCCGACGATCTTGTAGGAGGCGGTGCCGCCGCGCGGGGTGACCGAGGAGCCGACGAACCGCCCGGAGTGCTTCAGGAAGGCGTTGGTGGCGATGACCTCGCCCGCGCCCTCGGGGAGCCGGCCGCGGTCGAGGGTGATCAGGCCCTCCGTCAGCGGGCTGTGCACGTCGAGTTCGCGGAACTCGATGCCGAGCACCCCGTGGGCGGTGTGGACCTTGGCGTAGGTCTGGCTGTCCTTGACGGACCGACCGCCCTGCGGGATCGCCGAGGTGAGGGCCTGCTGGTCCGCGTCCTTCTCCCTGGGCGGGGTGTAGGCGTCGTAGCCGCCGACGGGCGCGTAGCCGCTGCCCGCGGGCTCCTGGTAGATGGCCGTGCCCAGGTGGGCGGATTCCAGCCGGGCGTCGGCGCTGCCCAGTTTCCGGGTCAGCTGCTGTTCCACGGTCAGCTGGCCGCTGCGGAAAGTCAGGTCGGCGGCGCTCACTCCGATGATGGGCAGGGCGATCATCGACAGGACGAGGGCGCTGCGGCCCTTGGCGCGCCAGGCGTCGCGGCGCGCGATGCGCAGGGCCGCGACCCAGGAGTGGTAACGGCCTTGGAGCGAGGAGATCACTGGCCGGCCGCCTGCCCCGAGAGGAGGGAGTCGGCGTGGCTGCGCAGGGTCTCGTCGACCACGCTGCCGTCGCGCAGGAAGACCACGCGGTCCGCCCAGGCGGCGAACCGCGGTTCGTGGGTGACCAGGATCCCGGCCGCGCCCGCGTCGCAGCGGGAGCGCAGCAGGGCCAGGACGGACTCGCCGGTCTCGGAGTCGAGGGCGCCCGTGGGTTCGTCGGCGAGGACCAGGCGGCGGTCGCCGACGAGGGCGCGGGCTATGGCCACGCGCTGCTGCTGGCCGCCGGACATCTCGTCGGGGAAGCGGTCGGCGAGCTCGCCCAGCCCCATCTCCTCCAGCGCGGCGAGGGCGGAGGTCCGGGCCTTGCGGGCGGAGACACCGTCGAGTTCACGGGGCAGGGCCACGTTCTCGGCGGCGGTGAGGGCCGGGATCAGGTTGTAGTCCTGGAAGACGTACCCGATGCTGCGGCGGCGCAGCGCGGCCAGCTGCCCCCGGCTCGCCGTGGTGATGTCGGTGCCCTCGACGACGACCCGGCCGCTGCTCGGGGTGTCGAGTCCGCCGGCCAGTGTGAGCAGCGTGGACTTGCCGGAGCCGGACGGGCCCATGACGGCGACGAGTTCGCCGGGGTAGACGGAGAGGTTGATGCCGCGCAGGGCGTGCACCTCGGTGGCGCCGCTGCCGTGGGTGCGTACGAGCTGGTCCAACTGCAGTACGGGCTGTTGGCGCTGGTGCTGGTCAGGCATGAAGGGTCCCCCCTGGGACGGTCGTTCAGCTCCGCCGCGTGCGGGCGGTGCGGGGCCGGTCGGTGGTGGTCGGGGCGGGAGCTTCGGCTCCGGCGGCGGCCGGGGGCGGTACGGGCTCGGCGGCTCCCCCGCCGGCCGGCCGGGAGAGCCGGACGAGCCGGGATTCGCAGTGGTCGAGCCAGCGGGCCTCGGCCTCGGTCTGGAAGATCAGCTGTTCCAGCACCAGCAGCCAGGCCACGTCGTCGCGTTCGCGGGACCGCCCGCCCTCGACCGCGGCGAGCGCCGTGGCCTTGAGCCGGGTGTAGTCCTGCATCGCCTTGATCGTGGCGTGCCGCTGGGACTGGATGACGGCGCGGATGTCCACGCCGGGGGCGCCCACGGCCATGGCGAGCTTGATGGACAGCTCGTCACGGGGCGGGTTGGCGCGGTCGACGGGGCGCTCGTACCACTGGCGCAGTTCGGTGCGGCCGTCGTCGGTGATGGCGTAGAGGGTGTGCCCGGCGGCGTCCTCGCCGCCGGGGGCGACCAGTCCGTCGCGTTCCAGGCGGGCGAGGGTGGTGTACACCTGCCCGACGTTGAGCGGCCAGGTGGAGCCGGTGCGGGATTCGAACTCGGTGCGCAGCTGGGAGCCGTACCGAGGACCCCGTTCCAGCAGGGCGAGTAGCCCGTGACGGATCGACATACCGAGTATGTATACCGAGTATGTTCACTCTCGGCAACCGCCTCGGGTCGTACGCCGGAAGGGGGACGCCCGTGCGGCCGCCGGGCTAGAGGCCCTTGCGCAGCCGCATGCCCAGGTAGCCCAGGCCCACTCCCATCAGGGCGAATCCGGTGCCCAGCGGCAGTATGTGCGCGGCCAGGTCGGCGGCCCGCTCGTTCCGTTCGGTGCCGAGGGCGCCGACCGTCGACGGCGGGGTCGCGGCCGCCCCCGGCGGCGGCTCGGGAGGCTCGGGAGGCTCGGGGCGCGGCCGTACGGGCAGGGGGCGGGAGGCCACCATCATCTCCGGATTGGCGGGCTCGCCGACCGGCCTGCCCGGACGCGGCCGCCCGGCCCCGGCGGCGCTGCCGGCCAGCCCGTCGCGCGGGCCTTCCGGCGTGGCCGCGGCTTCCGCCGGATGGGGGCCCCAGGCGCGCGGCGCCGGGGCGGCGTGCGCGGGGGCGGCGGCGCCGAGCGCGGCGGCGGCCAGCGCGGCACAGGCGAGCCAGCGCGGCGGGCGGAAGCCTTGGATCACGGAGTGCCCCTCCCGTCCCGAGCTGCCAGGATGTCTCGCTCGCTCAGGTTTACATAGTGGGGCAAAACCGGCACCCCGGGCCCCTCATCAGGGTGCCCGGGGTGCAGGTGTGTCGCGTCGGGGAGCCGGCTGCGCTATCCCGGATTGCCGGTGGACACGGTCAGCGTGTACTCCGTGCCCTCCTTGTTGATCTTGTCGTCGGGCGCGGGGTTCTGCTCCAGCACCATGTCCTTGCCGTACACGGCCTCGTCCTTCTCGACGATCTTGTACTTGCCGCCCGAGGCCTGGATGCACTCCTTCACCGAGAGCAGGTTCTTGTAGCGCAGGTCCGGCGCCTGGTACTTGCCCGCTTCGCTGTAGTGCTTGGTCGGCTCCTTGCACTTCTTCGGGTCGATCGTGCGCGTGGGGTCCGGCCCCTTGAACCCGGGCTTGGCCGAGCCCGACGCGGCCGTCGAGGCGCCCGGAGTGGCCTGGTCGTCCTTCTTGTCGTCGTCACCGTTCATCACGATCGCGGTGATCAGACCGCCGACCGCCAGCAGGGCCACCGCGATCGCGCCCGCGACCACCGGCATGTTCCGCTTGCCGCCGCTGCCGGCCTGGGCCGGGGTGCTCGCCGGGGAGATCGTGTACGGCGGCGGGGTCTGCGGCGCGTACTGCTGCTGCGGCGGGGGCGTGTGCGGGTAGGCGTAGCCGCCCTGGGCGTGCGCCTGCGGCTGCGGGGCGGGCGTCGGCGCGTACGGGGACGGCGCCGGCGTGTGCGGCGCCTGGTACGGGTGCTGCACGGACTGCGGCGGCGCCTGGAACCCGGAGTCCACCGGCGGGAACACGGCCGAGGCCACGCCCGCACCGCTGCTCAGCGGCCCGTGTCCCTGCACGATGGCCGGAGCCCCGGTCTGCCCGGCGGACATCACCCGGGCGACCTCGTCGCGCATGGCCGCGGCCGAGGGGAAACGCTCGTTCGGGTTCTTCTTCAGCGCCCGCGCCACCAGCGCGTCCATCGCCGGGGTCAGCGACCGGTTGACGGAGGAGGGGGCGACCGGCTCCTCCTGCACGTGCGCGTACGCGATGGCCAGCGGCGAGTCGGCGTCGAACGGAATCCGCCCGGTCAGCAGCTGGAACAGCATGATGCCGACCGAGTACAGGTCGGAGCGGGCGTCGACCCCGCGCCCCAGCGCCTGCTCGGGCGAGAGGTACTGCGGGGTGCCGACGACCATGCCGGTCTGCGTCATCGAGGTGACGCCCGACTGCATGGCGCGCGCGATGCCGAAGTCCATGACCTTGACCACGCCGCGCTTGGTCATCATCACGTTGCCGGGCTTGATGTCGCGGTGGACGAGCCCCATGTCGTGGCTGGTCTCCAGCGCGGCCAGTACATCGGCCGTCACCTTCAGCGCCTTGTCCGCCGGCATCGCCCCGTACTGCGCGATGTCCGCCCGGAGCACGTCGCCGAGCGGCTGGCCCTCCACGAACTCCATCACGATGTACGGCATGACGGCGCCGTCGAACTCGTCTTCACCCGTATCGAACACCGAGACGATGTTGGTGTGCGACAGTTTGGCTACAGCCTGGGCCTCACGGCGGAACCGCTCGCGGAAGCTCTGCTCGCGCCCCAGCTCCGTGTGCAGGGTTTTGATCGCCACCTGCCGGTCGAGCGCGGTGTCGTACGCGAGGTACACGGCGGCCATGCCGCCCTCGCCGAGCAAATCCCGTAGCTGGTAACGGCCACGGGCCAGGGAACCGCCTGCGTACCGGCCCTGAGTGCCGTCCTGGCTCATGACTGTTGCTTCCCCTCGAGCTGCTGATGTCGCGCCCAGTCTGCCGGAGGGCAAGCACACGTCAAGCCGGGTGCCCGTTCTGTGACCACACGGCCACGCTCGCCCTTGTCCGAACGGTGACCGGTTCCGAGGCTGTAGCGTTCATCGGAGCACCAGAGCAGAGGACACCGCTGAGCGGCGGCCGAGAGAGACGACGGCGAGGACTGATGGCACCCGAACCCGAGGGAAACGGCGCCGGGATGGCCGATGGTCCTGAGCACTGGGGCGCCGGCGGCCTGGTGGGAGACGGCCGCTACCGGCTGACACACCGGCTCGGACGCGGCGGCATGGCCGAGGTGTTCGCCGCCGAGGACGTGCGCCTGGGCCGCACCGTGGCGGTGAAGCTGCTCCGCGCCGACCTGGCCGAGGACCCGGTGTCCAAGGCCCGTTTCACCCGCGAGGCGCAGTCCGTCGCCGGGCTCAACCACCACGCCGTCGTAGCGGTGTACGACTCGGGCGAGGACCGGGTCGGACCGAACACCGTCCCGTACATCGTGATGGAGCTGGTCGAGGGCCGCACCATCCGCGACCTCCTGATGAGCGCCGAGGCCCCGGGCCCCGAGCAGGCGCTCATCATCACCTCGGGCGTGCTCGAGGCGCTCGCGTACTCGCACCAGCACGGCATCGTGCACCGCGACATCAAACCGGCGAACGTCATCATCACGGACACCGGCGCGGTGAAGGTGATGGACTTCGGCATCGCCCGCGCCCTGCACGGCGTCCAGTCGACGATGACCCAGACCGGCATGGTCATGGGCACCCCGCAGTACCTGTCGCCCGAGCAGGCCCTCGGCAAGGCCGTGGACCACCGCTCCGACCTGTACGCCACCGGCTGCCTGCTGTACGAACTGCTCGCGCTGAGGCCCCCGTTCACCGGCGAGACGCCGCTGTCGGTGGTCTACCAGCACGTGCAGGACGCACCCGTGCCCCCCTCGCAGCTGCCGGAGGGCCGCCACATCCCGCAGGAGCTCGACGGGCTGGTCATGCGGTCGCTGGCCAAGGACCCGGACGACCGGTTCCAGAGCGCCGAGGAGATGCGCGGGCTGGTCCAGTACGCGCTCCGGATGCTGCACGACCAGGGGCCGAACACCGGTACCTGGAACACCGGCCCGGTCACCATGGCGCTGCCGCACGGGCGCGGCGGGGCGGCGGCCACCACGGCCATGCCCATGGGCGGGAGCGGCGGGCAGCAGCAGTACCCCGCGCACGCCTCGACCTCGCAGTTCCAGCAGCCGATGGTGCCGCCGCTGAACCCGGACGACGGCTCGGCCTTCCCGGGCGGCGGCGGCCACGGCCAGGGCGGCCACGGCGGCGGCTACGACGGGTACGAGGACCGCGGCGGCAGCCGCTGGAAGATGTGGCTGTTCGCGGTGCTCGCGGTCATCGCGGTGGCGGGCGGCGTGGCGTACGCCGTCAACTCCGTGGGCAAGAAGAACGACGACAACGGTCCGACCGCGCCGATCACGAGTTCCTCCAGCCAGCCGAGCACGTCCGGCACTCCGGAGAACACGCCGTCGCAGCAGACACCGGAGCACACCCCCTCGCACAGCGAGCCCTCGTTCACGCCGAGCCGCAGCCGGACGCCGACCTTCAGCCAGTCGCCCACGCCGTCGACGACGCCCTCGACGTCCCCGTCGACCTCCCCCTCGACGTCCAAGTCCCCGTCCTCCACGCCGTCGAAGACCCCGTCGGCGACGCCGTCGAAGCCCGTGGAGACGGGCGGCGGCCTCTTCGAGGAGTGACCCGCGAACGCGCGGACGGGCCCGGCGGAATCAATTCCGCCGGGCCCGTTCCCGTATCGGGTCCGGATTCCCGGCGAGGGAGTGCACGGTGACGAACTGCGGTTCGATCCGCATGTAGACCGGGTCGAAGACAGCTCCGTCGACGAAATGCGGACCGGGTCCGAAAAGCTCCAGTTCGGCGTCGGCCGGTTCGACGATCCGTGCGGTTCCGGTGAACTGGACGGACCACAGCCCGGGGTCGCGCGAATTGAAGTTGTCGGCCCCGTAGGCGACCACGCTGCCGTTGCACGCCCGGTGGTAGCCGAAGCCGGAGTGCATTCTCAGGACGACCTTGCCGTCCACCACGATGTGGCGGGCGAGCGCGAGGAAGGGCAGCGCGCGCATGCTGGTGGCCACCCGGCCGTACGGCACCCGGCGCAGCAGTTCGAGGGCGTGGAGTTCCTCTGGGGACATGCCGTCCACTCTCCGTCACCGGCAAGCGGCGGAAAAGAGGAGCCCGCCCCGATGATCGGGGACGTTGGTCCCGAATGAAACCGTCAGTGGCGCTTCTCGGCCTGCAGGCGGGCCACATAGGCGGCGGCCTGCGAGCGGCGCTCCATGCCCAGCTTGGAGAGCAGGCTCGACACGTAGTTCTTGATCGTCTTCTCGGCCAGGTGCAGCCGCTCGCCGATGACGCGGTTGGTCAGGCCCTCGCCGATCAGGTCGAGGATCTTCCGCTCCTGATCGGTGAGGTTCGAGAGCCGGTCGTCGCCCTTGCCGTTCTTGCCGTCGCGCAGCCGCTCCAGCACCCGCGCGGTGGCCACCGGGTCCAGCAGGGACCTGCCCGCCGCCACGTCCCGTACGGCGCTGAGGAGCTCATTGCCGCGGATCGCCTTGAGCACGTAGCCGGAGGCGCCGGCCATGATCGCGTCGAACAGCGCCTCGTCGTCGGCGAACGAGGTCAGCATCAGGCACTTGATGTCCTCGTTCCCGGAGCGCACCTCGCGGCACACCTCCACACCGCTGCCGTCCGGCAGGCGCACGTCGAGGACGGCGACGTCGGGGCGGGTGGCGGGGATGCGGACCAGGGCGTCGGCCGCCGTACCCGCCTCGCCGACGATCTCGATGTCCTCTTCGACCGACAACAGCTCGTGAACGCCCCGACGTACCACTTCGTGGTCGTCCAGGAGGAATACCTTGATTTTTCCGTCTTCGCGCACGAAGTCAGTTTCACACACTCACCCCTTCCCTGCCGGAGTTACCCGGGATAACGTGCCGTTGTTCCCGGCCCCTGCAAGGCTGTGACCAGTGGTTGTTCCCGCGCCGGCGGATTTACTTGGAAATCCAAGCAAAATCCCAGGTCAAACGGGGTTTCGCAGATATGCGGCGCACTGGGTAACGTGCATTGCGCAGGGCACTCGCCGGGGCACCTGTCACGCCTGAATCCCGTACACAGCGCGCACCCACCCCGTGCGCGGGTACAGGTTCAGGTGAGCCGCACTGGACCCCGGAGAACCCGGGTGCCGGACCGACGGAGGAGCACACGTGACCGTGGAGAGCACTGCCGCGCGCAAGCCGCGACGCAGCAGCGGCACCAAGCGGGCGGCAGGCGCGGCCAACGCCGCCAAGCCCACCGCTGCCACCGCGCAGACGCAGAACGCCGAACCTCAGCTCGTACAGCTGCTGACGCCCGAAGGGGACCGGGTCGACAACGCGGAGAACGCGGAGTTCGCCCCCTTCGTCGCCGACATCACCACCGAGGACCTGCGCGGGCTGTACCGCGACATGGTCCTGACCCGCCGCTTCGACGGGGAGGCGACCGCCCTGCAGCGCCAGGGCGAGCTGGGCCTGTGGGCCTCGCTGCTCGGGCAGGAGGCCGCCCAGATCGGCTCCGGCCGGGCCCTGAACGACGAGGACTACGTCTTCCCGACCTACCGCGAGCACGGAGTGGCCTGGTGCCGCGGGGTCGACCCGACCAACCTGCTCGGCATGTTCCGCGGTGTGAACCACGGTGGCTGGGACCCCAACACCAACAACTTCCACCTCTACACGATCGTCATCGGCTCGCAGACGCTCCACGCGACCGGTTACGCGATGGGCGTGGCCAAGGACGGCGCGGACTCCGCGGTCATCGCCTACTTCGGCGACGGCGCGTCCAGCCAGGGCGACGTGATGGAGGCCTTCAACTTCTCCGCCGTCTACAACTCGCCCGTGGTGTTCTTCTGCCAGAACAACCAGTGGGCGATCTCCGAGCCGACCGAGCGCCAGATGCGCGTGCCGCTCTACCAGCGCGCCCAGGGCTTCGGCTTCCCGGGCGTCCGCGTCGACGGCAACGACGTGCTGGCCTGCCTGGCCGTGACCCGCTGGGCCCTGGACCGGGCGCGCCGCGGCGAGGGCCCGACCCTGGTCGAGGCGTTCACGTACCGGATGGGCGCGCACACCACCTCCGACGACCCGACGAAGTACCGGCGGGACGAGGAGACGGCGGCGTGGGAGGCCAAGGACCCGATCCTGCGCCTGAAGGCCCACCTGCTCGCCTCCGGCGGCGCCGACGAGGCCTTCTTCGCCGAACTGGAGACGGAGAGCGAGGCGATGGGCAAGCGCGTGCGCGAGGCCGTACGCGCCATGCCCGACCCCGACACCATGGCGATCTTCGAGAACGTCTACGCGGACGGGCACGCGCTCGTCGACGAGGAGCGCGCGCAGTTCGCCGCCTACCTCGCGTCCTTCGAGGGTGGGGAGTGACCACCATGGCCATCGAGAAGATGTCTATCGCGAAGGCGCTCAACGAGTCGCTGCGCAAGGCCCTGGACACGGACCCCAAGGTCCTGATCATGGGTGAGGACGTCGGCAAGCTGGGCGGCGTCTTCCGGATCACCGACGGACTGCAGAAGGACTTCGGCGAGGAGCGGGTCATCGACACCCCGCTCGCCGAGTCGGGCATCGTCGGCACGGCCATCGGCCTCGCGCTGCGCGGCTACCGGCCGGTCGTGGAGATCCAGTTCGACGGGTTCGTCTTCCCCGCGTACGACCAGATCGTCACGCAGCTCGCGAAGATGCACGCGCGCGCCCTGGGCAAGATCAAGATGCCGGTCGTCGTGCGCATCCCGTACGCGGGCGGCATCGGCGCGGTCGAGCACCACAGCGAGTCCCCCGAGGCGCTCTTCGCGCACGTGCCGGGCCTGAAGGTGGTCTCCCCGTCCAACGCGAGCGACGCCTACTGGATGCTCCAGCAGGCGATCCTCAGCGACGACCCGGTGATCTTCTTCGAGCCGAAGCGCCGCTACTGGGACAAGGGCGAGGTCGACGTCGAGGCCATCCCCTACCAGCTGCACAAGGCGCGCGTGGCGCGGGAGGGCTCCGACATCACCCTGGCCGCTTACGGTCCGATGGTGAAGGTCTGCCTCGAGGCGGCGGCCGCGGCCGCCGAGGAGGGCAAGTCGGTGGAGGTCGTCGACCTGCGGTCGATGTCCCCGGTCGACTTCGACGGGATCCAGGCGTCGGTGGAGAAGACCCGCCGGCTCGTGGTCGTCCACGAGGCGCCGGTGTTCCTGGGCGTGGGCTCGGAGGTCGCCGCCCGCATCACGGAGCGGTGCTTCTACCACCTGGAGGCGCCGGTCCTGCGCGTGGGCGGCTTCCACGCCCCCTACCCGCCGGCCCGCCTGGAGGACGAGTACCTGCCGGGCCTGGACCGGGTGCTCGACGCCGTCGACCGCTCGCTGGCGTTCTGAGGAGCCACGTTCATGACCATCCGCGAATTCAAGATGCCCGACGTGGGCGAGGGCCTCACCGAGGCCGAGATCCTCAAGTGGTACGTCCAGCCGGGTGACACGGTCACCGACGGCCAGGTCGTCTGCGAGGTCGAGACGGCCAAGGCCGCCGTGGAACTGCCGATCCCGTTCGACGGTGTCGTGCACGCGCTCCTCTTCGAGGAGGGCACCACGGTCGACGTCGGCCAGGTGATCATCTCGGTGCAGACCGGCTCCGGCGAGGCCGCCGGGGCCCCGGTCCAGGAGGCGGCCCCGGCCGCCGCCGAGGAAGCGGCCCCGGCGGCCCGCCAGCCGGTCCTGGTGGGCTACGGCGTCTCCGAGGCCTCCACCAAGCGCCGCCCGCGCAAGGCCGCCCCGGCGTCCGCCGTGGCGGCGCAGAACGGCACGTCGGCTCCGGCGGCCCCCGCGGCTCCGGCCGCCCCGGTGCTTCCCGCGGTCCCGGCCCAGCCGGCCGGCGAGCGCCCGCTGGCCAAGCCGCCGGTGCGCAAGCTCGCCAAGGACCTCGGCATCGACCTGGCCTCGGTCGTCGCCACCGGCGACGGCGGGGTCGTGACCCGGGAGGACGTCCACGCGGCGGCCGCCGCGGCGCTCGCCCCGCAGGCCGCGCCGGCCCCGGCCGCGGCGCCGGCCCCCGCGCCCGTCCAGGCCGCGGCTGCGGCCGAGGCCGCCCCGGCACGGGAGACCCGTATCCCGGTCAAGGGCGTCCGCAAGGTCACCGCCCAGGCCATGGTCGGCTCCGCCTTCACCGCGCCGCACGTCACCGAGTTCGTCACGTTCGACGTGACCCGCACGATGAAGCTGGTCCAGGAGCTCAAGGAGGACCCGGACCTGGCGGGGCTGCGGATCAACCCGCTGCTCCTCATCGCCAAGGCCGTCCTGGTGGCCATCCGCCGCAACCCGGACGTCAACGCGTCCTGGGACGAGGCGGCCCAGGAGATCGTGCTCAAGCACTACGTCAACCTGGGCATCGCGGCGGCCACTCCGCGCGGGCTGATCGTCCCGAACATCAAGGACGCCCACGCCAAGACGCTCGGCGAGCTCTCGGAGTCCCTCTCCTCGCTGGTCGCCACGGCCCGCGAGGGCAAGACCTCCCCGGCCGACATGCAGAACGGCACCATCACCATCACCAACGTCGGCGTCTTCGGCGTCGACACCGGTACGCCCATCCTGAACCCGGGCGAGTCCGCGATCCTCGCGGTCGGCGCGATCAAGCTCCAGCCGTGGGTCCACAAGGGCAAGGTGAAGCCGCGCCAGGTCACCACCCTGGCCCTGTCGTTCGACCACCGCCTGATCGACGGCGAACTCGGCTCCAAGTTCCTCGCCGACATCGCGGCGGTCCTGGAACACCCCCGCCGCCTGATCACCTGGGCGTAGCGGGCACGTAAAACGCCCCACCCGACGGCCGGTCTCCCACGAGGAGGCCGGCCGTCGGCCGTATCCCGGGCGCTGACGGGGGGAAATCCCCTGGCCAGGGTAGTGACCGCGTGTGATCATCGCCGGATGTTCTTTCGCGCTGCCACCGCAGACCCCGCCGACCTGGACCGCGCCCTCGCCTACCCGGCCGACGGCCCCGTCCCCGCCCTGACCGCCGAGCGGATCCGGGAGGAGCTCGACGGGAACCGGTTCCGGCCCGAGTGGATCTGGTTCGCCGAGGACGGGGACGGGCAGGTTCTGGCCCGGGCCCTGTGGTGGGGGCGCGGCGACAGCGAGCGGCCCATCGCGCTCGACTGCCTGCAGGTGCGGTCCTCGGTGGCCGACCCGGCCGCGCTGGCCGCCGGGCTGCTCGCCGCCGGGCACGCCGCCTTCGGGATCCTGCCGGTCTACAACGTCTCGCTGCCCCGCGGCTGGCGGGCCGACCCGGCCGTGGCCGACGCGGTCGCCTGGCGGCGGAAGGCGGCGTACGAGGCCGGCCTGACCAGCGAGATCGAGCGCCTGCGCTACGAGTGGACCCCAGCCGCCGGGACCCCCGCCGAGCCCACCGGGCGGCTGGTCTTCCGGGAGGGCACCGACGAGGAGTTCCTGGACGCCTTCGTACGCCTGTCGGCCGGCAGCCTCGACCTGCACACGCAGGCCGAGCTCCGGTCGATGGACGCGGAACAACTGGCCCGCGAGGACATCGAGTTCTACCGCGACTGCCCCGGCGAGCGCGCGTGGTGGCGCCTCGCCGAGCTGCCGGACGGCGCCCTCGCCGGCATGGCCATCCCCTCGGCGACCCCGTACCACCGCAACGTGGGATACCTGGGCGTCGTACCGGAACAGCGCGGCCGGGGCCTGATCGACGAGATCCTGGCGGAGATCACCCGCTTCCACGCGGCGGCGGGCGCCGAGCGCATCACCGCGACCACGGACACCGTCAACATCCCGATGGCGGCCGCCTTCGACCGGGCCGGATACGAGGTGACGGAGATCCGCCTCGTCATGGAAGGCCCGTCACGCTGAAGGGGTGGACCGGGTAGCCTCCCGGCGTGCCCATAGCCGAGTTGCAGGTGTACTCCGTGGAGGAGGCCGACGTCACGGGCGGCGTGTGCGTGGTCCGCTGCGTCGGCGGGGTGGCGCGGGCCGGACAGGTCTACGCCGTGGGGGAGTTGCGGCTCGGGCTGCGCCGCATCGAGCGGTACGGGCGCACCGTCGGCTTCTTCGACGCCGGGCACGTCGCCAAGGTCCACCTCACGGGAGCCGTGGTCGCGCTGCTCAGCCGCGGGCAGGTGCTGACCTCGGTGCCGCCCGACGGACACTCGCTGGAGGAGCTGGAGGAGTGGCTGGCCACCGGCCCGCCGCTGGGGGACGAGCCCCTTCCGCGGACGCTGCGCATCCTGGCGGTCGGGTGGATGCAGGACGACGCGGTCCCGGACGGGATCCGGCTCCGCTGGGGCCGGGTGGCGCTGGCCGCGACCTACCGCTGCGCGGAGGCCGAGGAGACGGGCGAGCTGGCCCGCGGGGCCGAGCTGGCGGCCGTACGGGGCTACCTGATCCGGGAGTTCGGCCCGGAACGCGGCGGCGACCCGGCGGCCCTGTGCCGGGAGCTGCTGGCGCTGATCGACCTGACCCCGCAGGAAGCGGCCGCGGAGGCCGACAGCTGGCGCGACCTGCCGCGCCCGCGCATCCTGCACCTGCGCCGCATCAAGAACCTGCTCCCGTGGCTGGCCCTCGTACGCCCGTACCTGCCGGACGGCGAGCCCCTGGCGGAGGCGGTCGACGCGTGGTCGGCGGTGCGGCCGCGATTGCCGTAGGCCGAGGGAGTGACATCGGCTTCCGGCCATTGGATGATGATCGAAGTCTTCACGGGTTCGCGTGCGCCCGACTGTCGCTGGGGGAACAGGACGTCTGCCAGTCGTGCGGCGCCGCAGCACCCGTCGTGACTCCACGCCATTTGCTTCGTCGAAGGAACCCTTCTGGTGCGTCCCACTCGTGCGACGGTCCTGCTGACCGCAGGTCTCGTCACTCTTCTCGGCATTCCGGGCGCCGCGGCCGCCGATGTCCCGAGTTCCCTGTACGTCAGCAACCATGACGGCTCCAACTGCTCAGACGCCGGCTCCGGCACGCAGGCCGTCCCGTACTGCACGATCTCGGCCGCGGCCAAGGTCGTGGCGCCGGGTCAGACCGTGCGGATCCAGACGGGCAAGGCGTACGACGAAAACGTCGTCGTCGACCGCTCCGGGGAGCCGGGCAAGCCGATCAGCTTCGTGGCCGACGGGCGGGTGGGCGCCACCAGGGCGGACCTGGCCTACGGCAAGGGTCTGACCGTCAGCGGTGCCTCCCACGTGGTGCTGCGCCAGCTGCGGAGCTACAGCGGCATGCGGGTCAGCGGTTCCACCGGTGTGGAGCTGGACGGGATCGAAACCAGGAAGGGCGCGCTCGACTCCCTCGTGGTCGACGGGGCGAGCAAGGACGTGCGCGTCAGCCGGAGCACGCTGACGGGGGTCCGTATCGAGGGCGGCTCGCAGGGCACCGTGCTCAGCCGCAACGACATCGCGGGTACCGCCGGGCCGTCGGTCACGGTGGTGGACGCGCCGGGCACCGTCCTCACCAACAACACGGTCCAAGGCGGCTGCGCGGCGGCCGTCTCGGTCAGTGGCGGCTCGACCGCCTCCGGGCTGTTCAACAACGTGCTCCACACCGGGGCCCACTCCTTGTGCAGATCGACCGAACCGCGCCACGGCATCGCGGTGTCCACGAGTGCCGCGGCGGGAACCCTCGCCGACTACAACCTGATCGCCCTCAACCCCGCGGTCCCGCTCGTGCCCTACAGCTGGTCCGGCACGACCTACAAGGACCCGGCCGCCTTCCAGTCGGCCACCGGCCAGGGCGCGCACGACATCCAGACCCCGTCGTCGGAAGGCGTCGAACCCAGGGACGGCTCCCCCACCATCGACTCCGCCGACCCGACGGCTCCGGGCGTGCTGCCCACCGACATCAACGGGTACCCGACCGCGGACGACCCGCGCGTCCCCAACACCGGGAAGAACGGCGGGTACCTCGACCGCGGTGCCTACGAGACCGATGACGGCCTGAGCGCGGTCTGGATGTACATCGACCAGACCTGGGCGCCGGTCGGGACCGAGGTGCAGGTGCAGGCCGTCTCGGACAGCGGCTGGCCCACCGCGATGAGCTACCACGTCGACTTCGGCGACGGCACGGCGCCGGTCGTCACCCGGCAGGGCGACGGAATGCACGCCCTCGCCTCGCACGTCTACGGCAAGCCGGGCGACTACGTGGTCAAGGTGACGGCGGTCAACGGGGTCGGCCTGAAGGTCACCACGGAGAAGCCGGTCAAGGTGACCCCGGCCGGCCCGCTGACCGGGGGCTTCACCGCCGTGCCGGTCCTGCCGACCTCGGACAACCCGATCGGGCGCGTCGCACCGCTGACCCTTTCGGTCGACCCGGCGGCCACGGTGGCGCCGTGGCCGGTGGAGTACATGGAGGTGGACTTCGGCGACGGCTTCTCCGAGCGCAGCGAGGGCCTGTCCACCGTCCGGCACACCTACAGCACGCCGGGCGAGTACAAGGTGACGCTCAAGCTCCAGGACACCAAGGGCGGCACGTCCACGGTGAGCCGGACCGTTCGGGTCGACTACGCGGCGTCCGGCTACGTCGCCACCACACCCTTCCGGCTCATGGACACCCGGACCACTGACAGTCCCCTCCAGGGCGGCGTCGCCCGTTCCGTGATCCTGCCGGTCGGCATCACGGTGCCGGATCACGTCCTCTCCGGTGGCATGGCCTCGGTCGTACTCAATGTGACCGCCACCGGGGCCACCGAAGACACCCACGTCAGCGTCTGGCCCGCCGGTCAGCCCCGCCCGGTCACCTCGAACGTCAACGTCAAGGCGGGCGGCACTTCCTCCAACACCGTGACCGTCCCCGTGGGCGCCGACGGCAAGGTCTCCGCCCAGCTCAACTCGGGCCGCGCTTCACTCGTCGTCGACTTCGTCGGCTACTACCAGCCCAACATCGGGCAGCGTTTCAGCCCGGTCACCCCGACCCGGCTCGCCGACACCCGTACGTCGGGCGGCGCGGTGGCCGGCGGCCAGACGCGTACCGTCAAGGTCGCCGGTGTGGCCGGGATCCCGGCCGACGCCACGGCGGTCGCGCTGAACCTGACCAGCACCGGCACGACGGCCGACACCCACGTGATCGCCTACCCGGACCCGGCGAAGCGGCCCGTGACGTCGAACCTGAACCCGGAGCCGGGCAAGGACAAGTCCAACCAGGCCATCGTCCCGGTGGGCCCCGACGGCACGATCACCCTCTACAACAACTCCGGTTCCACGCACCTGATCGTCGACGCGGTCGGCTACTACGGCGAGGACGGCAAGGCCCTCTTCACCCCGGCCGTGCCCAAGCGCCTGGCCGACACCCGCACCACGGGCAAGGTCGCCCCGGGCGCGACCACGACCGTGGCCGGCCTGCCGGCGAACGCGGTCGGCGCGGTGCTGAACGTGACCGCGACCGAGACCACCGGTCCCGGCTTCCTGACCGTCCACGGGTACGGGACGCCGCGCACGGACGCGAGCAGCCTCAACACCCTGCCCGGCCTCACCGTCCCGAACCACGTCACGACCCCGGTCGGGGACGGCAAGGTCAGCGTCTTCAACAGCTGGGGCGGCAGCAACCACGTGATCACCGACCTGCTCGGTCACTTCACACAGGGCTGACGCCGGACTGACGAGCCCCGGCCCCCGCGCACCGTGCGGAGGCCGGGGCTCCCGGCTGTCCGGGACCCGGTCCTCAGCCCTCGGCGCGCGCCGCGTTGCCGAGGACCCTGGTCGGGGTGATGCGCACGACCACGCGGACGTTGTCGGCCGGGGCGTCCTGGTACTCCTTGCCGGCGCCCGGGCCGAGGTACTCCTCGGCGATGCGGACGGCCACGGCCCGGCCGGCGTCCTCGGCGACGGTGGCCGTGCCGCGGATCTCGGCGTAGAGGAAGGGGTTGGCCAGGTCGAAGACGGTCAGGCCGACCCGGCCGTCGCGGACGATGTTGCGCTCCTTGCGCCGCCCCTGCTCGGTGGAGATCAGCAGATCGCCGCCCTCGCGCGACACCCAGACCACGGAACTCTGCGGGCTTCCGTCGGGGTTGATGGTCGACAGGACGGCGGGATGCGGCGCGTCCAGCAGCCCGCGCACGGTCTCGTTCAGCTCAACAGTCATGGCCGTCACGCTAGTTGGCGGTGTCCGTTTCCGCTCCCCGACTACACGAAGTCGGGGAGCGGCTACGTCTCGGTCGCCGCGCCGCGACCATTGATGGGGAAGCGCCCGTGACCGGCAGCCCGTGCGGGCGGGTCAGGGTGACGGCCAGGTCGAGAGCAGGTCGTGACGGCGATGCGCTCCGGATGATGCCGGGACCCGCACCCCGCCACGTGGCGACGGCCGGCGGAGTGCTCCCGAGCCCACCGGCACGGCCTCATCACGGCCCCCTGCCGAGCGCCGTGTGGAGCCCCCTCGTGCCACCGCGCGACCTCGCGGACCCCCTTGACTCGGCCCGGGCGCGGGGAGACGCTCCCACGTCGGGGATCCGAACGGGTGCAGCTGGGGGGCCGCCATGCCGGAGGAATCTGTCCAGACAGCGGGGGAGTTGCGGGCACGGCTCGCGGCGCGCGGGGCGCGGTGGTCGGTCCTCGAGCACCTGGCCGACGAGGAGCCGGTGCCGCGGCCCTCGCTCGGACTGGAGCCCGGGTCGAACCTGACCCCCGCCGAGGCGGTCCGCGGCGCCGACCTGCGGGCGCTCATCGGGCACGAGAGCGGCAATCCGCACCTCACCCGGCGCCGGGCCGCCCACGGGCTGCTCCCCGGCACCCGCGCGGGCGCCCGGCCCGCCTCCGTCGACTGGCGCAGCCGCTGGGGCACGTCCTGGATCACCAAGGTGAAGGACCAGAACCCGTGCGGCTCCTGCTGGGCCTTCGGCGCCGCCGGGCTGGTGGAGTCCATGGCCCGCATAGAGCACTGCGTGTGGGCGGAGCGCTCCGAGGGGGACGTCCACGACGGGCTCAGGTTCAGCTGCGGGCAGGGCAGCAACCCCGAGACCGCCCTCGACTGGATCAGGACCAACGGCGGGCTCGCCGACCCGGACTGCTGGCCGTACAGCACCCCGCCCGCCGGTCTGCCCGCCGCCCGGCGCGACGCCTGGCGGGCCGAGTACACGCCCAGCTGGGACCGTTCGGGGCGGACCGTCCGGATCAGCGACTACGTCCGCCTCGGCGACGTCGAGCAGCAGAAGGTGTGGCTGGACACCGTCGGCCCGCTGACCGCCTGCTTCGACGTGTACGACGACTTCTTCGCCCTCGGCGCCGGGGTCTACCACCGCACCGGTGACCGGCTCGCGGGCGGCCACTGCGTGCTGATCACCGGGTACGACGACGCGGCGGGCTGCTGGCTGTTCAAGAACTCCTGGGGCCCGGGCTATCACGTCGGCGGCTACGGCCGGATCGCCTACGGCGAGGTCAACATCGACTACTGGGCCAAGTGCGGCCTGCGCGGCACCAACATCGACCCGTGGAGCAAGCGCCGCCTGCACACCGGCAGCGTCTACGAGAGCGGCAACGGCCGCGCCCACCGCAATTTCGAGCTGCTCGCGCGGGCCGGCGGCGGCCGCCTCCAGCACTGGTGGCGCGAGGGCGACGCGCCGTACGCGTGGGCCCGCGCGGGCACCTTCGCGAACGACGCCTCGGGCCCGCCCGCCTTCACCGGCACCACCTACAACCGGAACATGGAGTCCCTGCACGTGACCACGGGCGGCCGGCTGCGCCACTGGTACTACGAGCAGTCCGCCGGCGTCTGGCGCGACGGCGGGGCCTTCGGCCCGGGCGACGCGTCCGTCGGTTCGACCCCGGCCTTCATCCAGAGCGACTACGGCAAGCCGGGCAACTTCGAGGTGGTCGTGCGGACCGCGGACGGCCGCCTGAACCACTGGTGGCGGATCAACGGCGCCCCCTGGACCTGGAACGACGGCGGCCGCTTCGCCTCGGGCATCGCCCACTACGGCCCCGCCCTCGTCCAGACCCGCTCCCGCCGCCTCGACCTCGTCGCCGCCCGCGCCGACGGCCGGATGCAGCTGTGGTGGCGCGACGACGCGAACGGCTTCGTGTGGCGGGCCGGGGAGGTCTTCGGCGCCGGCGCGGTCTCCGCGCCCTGCCTGATCGAGGGGCAGTACGGGGCCGTGGACGAGGACACCGCGGGGAACTACGAGCTGTGCGTGGCCGTTGCCGACGGCCGCGTCGAGCACTGGTGGCGGGGCAACGCGCGCGGCTCGGCCTGGAGCCGCAGCGCGGTCTTCGGGCACGACGTGCGCGCGGTCACGGGGATGCTCCAGGGCAGTTTCGGGTTCAACCTGGAAGTGATCGCCTTGCGCACCGACCGCCTGCTCCAGCACTACTGGCGGGACGGGGCCGGCTGGCACGAGGGGCCGGTCATCGGCCCGGGCTGAGAGGACCGATGCGGGTGGAGGTACGGAGCGTCGTGCTGAGCCCCGGTGAGCCGTACGAGCTGCGGCTGACCGGGCGCGGGGCGCGCGGGTACGTGTGGACCTGGCAGGTCACCGGGGATGCGGACGTGGTGGCGGTGTCGCAGGGCCCGACGGTCTCCGGGGAAGGAGCGGAAGCGGGGGAAGCCGGGGAAGCCGCGGCCGGCCCCCCGGGGGCGGCGGTGGAGCGCACGTACGTCGTACGGGGCCGTCCCCCGGGCGGCGGCCGGGCCCGGATCCGGTTCGCGCAGATCCGGCCGCCCTACCCGGACGAGGCCCCGTACGACGAGTTCGTCCTGGACGTCGAGGTCACCTGAGCGCCCACCGCTGTACGGACTCCAGCGGGCCCCGGTCGAACCGGCGCAGCCACAGCCACGACCCGGCGGCCAGCGCGAGCCCGACGGCCGCCCACAGGCCCATGACCCACCAGGGGCCGGTCCCGGCGAACCGCTCGGCCAGGCCCAGTCCGAAGCCGTAGCAGAGCAGCATGCACAGCAGGTTCTGGGCGACGTAGCAGGTCAGGGCGGTGCGGCCGATCGAGCCGAGGGCGGTGGTGACGGGCCGCGGGATCCACAGCCGGTCCAGGGCGATGCCGATCAGGCCGATGTAGCCGACGGCGACGAGCGGCGCGGCCCCGTAGCGGCCCAGGAGGAAGAAGGCGTCGCCGCCCAGCGCGGTCGCGGCGTTCAGGGGCAGTCCGAGGCCGAGGCCCCAGGCGGCCGTCCGGGTCCGGATGCGGCGGCCTTCGGGGGTGGCGGCGAAGGCACCGGCCCGGTGCAGCCGGACGCCGAGCAGGAAGAGGAACACCAGCAGCCCGAAGGAGAAGACGGGCTCGATGCGCAGGGCGAGGACGTTCTCCAGCCGGAAGGCGATCTGGTCGCCGTAGCCCCGCTGCGCATACAGCTCGACGGCAGCCGGATCCGGCCCCTCCTGCGTGCCGTCCGCGCTGCCCAGGGCGGCGAGCGTCAGCAGGCAGACCAGGGCCAGGTGCACGGAGGCGGCCGTCCACATCGCGCGCCGGCGGACCTTCTCGGAGCGGGCGAGCAGCCAGGCGACGAGGAGGGCGGTGACGGCGTAGCCCATCAGCACGTCCCAGGCGAAGACGAGGACGAAGTGGACGGTGCCCTCGATGAACAGGAAGGCGGCGCGCCGCGGGTAGCGGCCGGGCCACGGTTCGCCGCGGCGGGCGGCGGAGTCGTACTGGATGGCCAGGCCCACCCCGAACAGGACCGTCAGCAGCGCCAGGAACTTGCCGTCCGCGAGGAAGCGGAAGACGCTCTCGGCGATGTTCGCGGTGGAGGGGTCGGCGACGGGGTCGGGGGTGGTGAGCCCGCCGGTGAGCACGCCCCACTCCGAGCCGGGCGAGGCGAAGATCCAGACATTGGTCATGAGCGTGCCGAGGATCGCGGCGCCGCGCAGGACGTCGAGGAGGGGGAGCCGGGCGGTCGTCCGGCTCACCGGGACGGTGGTCAGGGTGTCGGCCATGAGTTCAGCGTCCCGGCGCGCGGGGCTCCGTACGTCGTGCCGGTGGACGAACCGGCGGTACATCCTTCGATGCAGTCCCCGAGGAAGTCTTGGATGCTGAGACGCGACGAGGCTGTACACGACATGTATCTATGCTGTGGCCATGCCGTCCCCCGCCGCGCCCGCACCTGCCGCCGACCGCGTCTACCGGCACATCAAGCAGGGCGTTCTCGACCGCCGGTACGAGGGCGGCACGCTCCTCACCGAGGGCGAGGTCGCCGACGCCGTGGGCGTGTCCCGCACCCCGGTGCGCGAGGCGCTGCTGCGCCTGGAGACCGAGGGGCTGATCCGGCTCTACCCCAAGAAGGGCGCGCTGGTCCTGCCCGTGTCGGCGCAGGAGATCGCGGACGTGGTCGAAACCCGGCTGCTGGTGGAGGAGTTCACCGTACGGCGGGCCGTCCCGGCCCCGCCCGCGCTGCTCGAGCGGCTGGAGGAACTGCTGCGCGCGCAGGAGCGGCACGCGGACAGCGGCGATCTGGCGGCCTTCGCGGTCGAGGACCGCTGCTTCCACGCCGAGATCGTCCGGCACGCCGGCAACCAGATCCTGTCCCGCCTCTACGACCAACTGCGCGACCGGCAACTGCGGATGGGCGTCGCCGTGATGCACGCCCACCCGGACCGGGTCGCGCAGAACCTCGTCGAACACCGCGAGGTCCTGGCGGCGCTGCGGGCGGGCGACGCGGACCGGGCGGCGGCCTGCGTACGGGCGCACCTGGGCCGGGTCGGCACCCTGATGCGCGGTGACGCCCGGTGAGCGCCCTCGACCCTCCCGGCGGGCGCAAGGCCGTCGCCGTCTGGTCCATCGGCGTCGCCGTCTACTTCGTGGCGGTGATCTTCCGGACCAGCCTGGGCGTGGCCGGACTCGACGCCGCCGACCGCTTCCACGTCAACGCCTCGGCGCTGGCGACCTTCTCGCTGCTCCAGCTGCTGGTGTACGCGGGGATGCAGATACCGGTGGGGCTGATGGTGGACCGGCTCGGCACCAAGCGGGTGCTGACCCTCGGGGCCGTCCTGTTCACCGCCGGTCAGCTCGGCTTCGCGCTGGCCCCCTCGTACGAGATGGCGCTGGCCGCCCGCGCCCTGCTGGGCTGCGGCGACGCCATGACCTTCATTTCGGTGCTGCGGCTCGGCACCCGGTGGTTCCCGGCCCGGCGGGGGCCGCTGATGGCGCAGCTGGCCGGGCTGGTCGGGATGGCCGGCAACCTGGTCTCCACGCTGGTGCTGGCGCCGGTTCTGCACGGGGTCGGCTGGGTGCCGGCGTTCGCGGGGAGCGCGGCGGCGGGGCTGGTCGTCCTGGTCCCGCTGGTGCTGTTCCTTCGCGACCACCCGGAGGGGCACGCGCCGCCACCGGTGGCGCGCGGCGCGGGCGGAGGCTTCGTCCGCCGCCAGATCCGCGAGTCCTGGAGCGAGCCGGGCACCCGGCTGGGCCTGTGGGTGCACTTCACCACGCAGTTCCCGGCGATGGTGTTCCTGCTGCTGTGGGGCATGCCGTTCCTGGTCGAGGCGCAGGGCCTGTCCCGGACCACCGCGGGCGGCCTGCTGACCCTGGTCGTCGCCTCCAACATGGCGCTCGGCCTGGTCTACGGGCAGATCGTCGGCCGCCGCCAGTCCGCGCGGATACCCCTCGCCCTGGGCACGGTGGGCCTGACGGCCCTGCTGTGGGCGGCGGTCCTCGTCCACCCGGGTGACCGGGCCCCGATGTGGCTGCTGATCACCCTGTGCCTGGTGCTGGGCTCCTGCGGGCCGGCGTCGATGATCGGCTTCGACTTCGCCCGCCCGGCCAACCCGGCGGAGCGCCAGGGCACCGCCTCCGGGATCACGAACATGGGCGGATTCATCGCCTCGATGACCACCCTGCTGGCGGTGGGCGTCCTCCTGGACGCCACCGGCGACAACTACCGCATCGCGTTCTCCACGGTGTTCGCCGTGGAGGCGCTCGGCATCACCCAGATCCTCCGGCTGCGCGGCCGGGCCCTGTCCCGCGAAGCCGCCGGCGGCCGCGCCGTGATCCCCGCGCCGCAGGCCGGGCACCCGGATCCGGCCCCGCAACCGGAGCGGGTCCCCCGCGCGTGTCCCCTTCCGGAGACGTCGGGGCACGGGTCACAGTAGGCCCCGCCGTCGGCGGTCGACGGCACGGCCGGAGGAGGATCAGCCCGCATGTGGACCCGTGTGTCCGCCGCCGCCGTGCCCGTGGCGGACAGGTTCGAGTGGTTCAACGACCTCGTCGCCTCCGCCCTGATACCGACGGCGATCAAGAGCGAGCGGTCCGCCGACTTCCAGGCCGAGGCGGCGCTGCTGGACCTCGGCGCCCTCCAGGTGTCCACCTTCGCGCACTCGCCCCTGAGCTCGCGCCGCACGCCCGCCCTGATCCGGCGCGGGGACCCCGAGCAGTACCAGCTGGCGCTGATCACCGGCGGCCGGTGGTGGATGTCCCACCGGGGCGGGGACGAGGAGTTCGGCGTCGGCGACATGATCCTCTGGGACACCTCGCGCCCCCAGGAGACCGTCGCCCACCCCGGGGACGGCCCGAACCGGTCGATCATCCTCCATCTGCCGAAGGACGCCCTGCCGCTGCGGCCGGACCGGGTGGACCGGCTGCTCGGCCGGCGCATCGCCACGGACAGCGGCATGGCGGCCGTCCTGGCGCAGTTCATCTCCTCGCTCGGCGAACACGGCTCCGCGTGCGCACCGCAGGAGCTGCGCCGACTGGGCTCGGTGGCGGTCGATCTGGCTGCCGCCTGCCTCGCCCACCGCCTCGACGCCTACGGTGAGCTCCCCGCCGAGGCCCGCGAGCGGGCCCTGCGCGAGCGGATCGACGCGTTCATCGAGCACAACCTCGGGGATCCGCAGCTCGCCCCCGGCTTGATCGCCGCCGCGCACGGCATCTCCGTACGGAGCCTGCACGCGCTCTTCCGCGGGCGGGAGGAGAGCGTCTCGGCCGCCGTCCGGCGACGGCGCCTGGAGCGCGCCCGCGCCGATCTGGCCCGCGCCGATCTGGCCGGCCGGCCCGTCCACGAGATCGCGGCCCGCTGGTGCTTCACCAACGCCCCGGCCTTCAGCCGCGCGTTCCGCGCCGCGTACGCGCTCAGCCCCACCGAGTTCCGCCGCGCGGCCGCGGCCGGGGCCCGCGTGCCGCGCTGAAGGCTGAGCCACCGGGCGGGGCGGACCCCCGTCCCACCCCGCCCGGACGCGCTCAACGAGGTCGAGACTAGGGAGGGGCGGCCGCGGGGCGTGTGCCGTGCGCGCAGGATCCGTTGATCTTCCGCGCAGGCACACGCACGGGCCGAGGCCCGGGCCGGGGTGGGCGCAGGCCAGGCTGGGCGCAGGCCCGGGTACAGCCCGGGCCCGAGGCCTTACGGCGTGACGGCGAACCCGGCCAGGATGGCCCCGGCCAGCTCCGCGTCGCCCTCGACCTTCACCCGGTCGGCGACGGAGTGCGCGCGGACCCGGCCCGCGGCCAGCCGGACGTACGTCTCCCAGTCCAGCGTGAGCGTCACGGCCGGGCCCAGCGACGGGGCCTTGTCCACGGTCCCCCGCCCCTCCGCGTCGACCCGTACCGTCCGCATGAACTCCAGCTGACCGTGCACGTCGATCACCACCGCCGAGTTCGCCGGCGCCCCCGCCCGCTTCGCGACCACCTTCGGCAGCCCGGCGAGGAGGAGGTCCCGCGCCACGTACGCGCCCGGCGAGTCCCAGTTCCCCGGCACGCCCAGCGCCGCCCGCAGGTCCTGCTCGTGGATCCACACGTCGAACGCCCGCAGCCGCAGCGCCTGCTCCAGCGTCACCTGGTCGCCCAGCGGCCCCCGCACCATCGTGGCCGGATCCCGCTTCTCGTTCCGCAGCTGCCGCGACCGCCGGATGACCGTGTACTCGAGCTCCGAGGTCATCTCCGGCGCGGTGTGGTGGCGCCGTACGTCGACCTGCACCTCCATGTACCGGCTGAACTCGTCCACCACGTGCCGCAGGTCGCGGGCCACGGTGTGGATCGGCCGCGGGTCTCCGAGCTGCTCGCATTCGATGCCGATGATGTGTGACACGACGTCACGGACCGACCAGCCGGGGCACGGCGTCGCCCGGTTCCACTCGCCCTCCGTCAGCGGGAGGACCAGCTCGGATATTGCCTCGATGGAGTGCGTCCACGCGTCGGCATAGGGCTGAAGGCTGGAATGGACGGTCAACGGGACCCCTCGCGGTGCTGTTCAGTGGCGCGTTCTGGAAGCTCTGGACATCAGACTCGGTTTCCAAAACTACGCTGCCGGTGAGCACCCCGGCAGTGCTTTCGTGTGACGATCGTAGGCCCGAGTTGTCGGCTGGAAGGCCAGGACGGTGGTAATGTGCGCGCCTCGCTGATTCAAATCGCAGTGAACGAGGGCGAGTCGGTCGATTCCCGGCGCGCCCGTGTGGCCGATCTCGTACGCGAGCAGGCCGGCTCGGACCTGGTCGTACTGCCCGAGCTGTGGACGGTCGGGGCCTTCGCGTACGAGCAGTTCGAGACCGAGGCGGAACCGCTGGACGGCCCGACCTACGCGGCCATGGCCGGGGCCGCCCGCGATGCCGGGCTCTGGCTGCACGCGGGCTCGGTCGTGGAGCGCGCGGGCGACGGCTCGCTGTACAACACGACCCTCGTGCTCTCCCCGGAGGGCGAGCTGGCCGCCACCTACCGCAAGATCCACCGGTTCGGCTTCGACCAGGGCGAGGCGGTGCTCATGGCGCCGGGCGACTCCCTGACCACGGTGGAGCTGCCGGAGCAGACCCTCGGCATCGCCACCTGCTACGACCTGCGCTTCCCCGAACTGTTCCGCGGCCTGGTCGACGCCGGGGCCACCACGATGGTCGTCGCGGCCGGCTGGCCCGCGCGGCGCCGGTCGCACTGGACCCTGTTGAACCGGGCGCGGGCGGTCGAGGACCAGTCCTACGTCCTGGCGTGCGCCCTGGCCGGCACCCACGCGGGCGTCGAACAGTCGGGCCACAGCCTGGTGGTGGACCCGTGGGGCGAGGTGCTGGCCGAGGCCGGTCCCGGCGAGGACGTCCTCACCGTCGACCTCGACCCGGCGAAGGTCCCCGACACCCGTGCCCAGTTCCCGGCCCTCAAGGACCGCGTGCTGGGGCTCCGCGCCCCGGCCGGCCGATGACCGCCGATCCCGGCGCGGCACCGGCCGGCGGCATCCGGCGGCGCGGGCTCCCCGACCTCGACGCCTGCGCCGGGGTGCTCGCCGCCGTCCACGCGCACGACGGCTACCCGGTGCACTGGCCGGACCGGCCCGCCGAGTGGCTGGCTCCGGCCGGCCTGCTCGACGCCTGGGTGGCGCAGTCCGACGGCCGCGTGACCGGCCACATCGGCCTGTCCCGCAGCGGAGCGGGAGACGCGGCGCCCGCCCTGTGGAGCCGCCGCGCCGGTGTGCCGGTCGAGCGCACCGCGGTGATCAGCCGCCTGTTCGTCTCGCCCGCGGCCCGTGGCCGGGGCACGGGCGCCCTGCTGCTGGCACGGGCCGTGCAGGGAGCCCGGGAGCGCGCGCTGCACCCCGTCCTCGACGTCCTGGCGTCCGACACGGCCGCGGCGGCCCTGTACGAAAGCCGGGGCTGGAGCCGGCTGGCCACCGTCGAGCAGCGGTGGAGCCCTGACCAGCTGGTGTCCGTGCACTGCTACGCGGCGCCCGCCTGACCCCCGCCCGGCAGGATCCGGAAGAGACGGCCTAGCCGTCCTCGCGCTCCTTCTCCGCCATCCGGATCACGCACACCGCCACCGCGATCAGCAGCGCCGCGTCCGCGTCCTCGCGGATCACGTCCACCGCGTACGTGTCGCGGATCCGGTACCACTGGCGCGAGATCAGGGCGAGCAGCTCGCCCTCGTACTCGACCTTGAACTCACGGTCCAGGATCCGCCCGCTGACGTCGAGCCCGGTGCCCTCGGCCAGGGTCACGCGGTAGTGGTTGCGCAGCAGGGACAGCCGCTTCTTGCGGATCACCGCCAGCCGGAGGTCGTCCCGTTCCAGGGTCATCGCGTCGCGGAAGGAGAGCATCTTCTCCCGCAGGGTGATCAGGATCCGGCCGTCCGGATCCTTGAGCTCCAGGGTGTCGCGGACCCGCAGGGCCTTCCCGTCGACGAGGAAGGCGTGGCGGCCGTCCTCGTCCTCGATCCAGTAGTCGTCCCCGATGGCCAGCACTTTGTCCCGTACGAGGTATTTCATGCGCTGATCCGTGCCCGCGATAGGTTGCCCTCATGCCCCTGCTCTACGTGACCGACCTGGCGTACCCGGCGCGCGGCCGCCGCTACGGCGACGAGGACATATTCCTCACCGCCCGGCTGCGGGAGCACTTCCCGCTGGCCCTGTGCCATCCGCGCGACGCGCAGCGCCTGATGCCCGGCTTCGACGCCGTGATCGTCCGCAACAGCGGGCCGGTCCTGCACTACCAGGAGGCCTACGACGCCTTCCGCGCCGCCGCGCTCGCCTCCGGCACGCCGGTCTACAACCCCCTCACGGGCCGCGGCGACATGGCGGGCAAGCAGTACCTGCTCGACCTCACGGCCGCCGGATACCCGGTCATCCCGACCGTCGACGACCCGGCCCGGCTGTCGGAACTGCCGCAGGTGCCCCAGTACGCGGTCAAGCCCAAGCAGGGCGCGGACTCCATCGGCCTCACCTTCACGGCGGACCCGTCCGGGACGGCGGGCGAGGTCCTCATTCAGCCGCGCATCGACTTCGCGTACGAGGTGTCCTTCTACTTCGTCGACGACGCCTTCCAGTACGCCCTGTACGCCCCGGACCCGGACCGGCGCTGGGAGCTGCGGCCCTACGAACCCGCCGGCGCGGACCTGGAGTTCGCCCGCGCCTTCGTCGAGTGGAACACCCTCTCGCACGGCATCCAGCGGGTGGACGCCTGCCGGGCGCCCTCGGGCGAACTGCTCCTCGTCGAGCTGGAGGACCTGAACCCGTACCTGTCCCTGGACCTGGTCCCGCCTGCGGTCCGGCAAGCCTTCGTCACATCACTCACGGGATCTCTCCACTCCTTCCTCACCTGATGTCAGACCCGGGTGCGAGGCTCTGTCCATGGACAAGCAGACGTTCTGGAAGCTGATCGGCACGGCCCGCGCGGAGGCGGCGCAGGACCTGGTGGCCGAGCGTGCGGCGGCGTTGCTCGCGCGCCTCCCGGAGGCGGAGATAGCCGGGGCCCAGCAAGTGCTGTGGGACCTGCTGGCGGAGTCCTACCGCAGCCCCCTCTGGGCCGCGGCCTACGTGATCAACGGCGGCTGCTCGGACGACGGCTTCGACTACTTCCGGGGCTGGCTGCTCACCCAGGGCCAGGACGCCTTCGAGTCGGCGCTGGCCGACCCCGACTCCCTGGCGTCCCACCCCGCGGTCCGCGAGGCCGCGCGGGACGGCCTGGAGCTGGCCGACGAGGAGGCCCTGTCCATCGCCTGGACCGCCTACGAGACCGCCACGGGCCGCGAACTCCCGGCGGACTCCTTCACGATCAGCTACCCGCCGCTGGACCCGGCCTGGGACTTCGACTTCGACGACACCGGGGAAACCACGGCCCGCCTCCCCCGCCTGAGCGCCCTCTTCGACTAGAGCCCGCTGGAGTCCAGCTCGAGGTCGAAGGGCTCCGGCAGCCGGACCGGAGTCCCGAAGGGGTGCGGCCCGTTCACCTTGGTGTAGCCGAGCCGTCCCGGCTCGGCGAAGAGGGTGACGGTCTGGTTTCCGGACCCTCAGCGTCCCACGGGGGCTCGCGCCGCGTCGTCACCCGGACGGGTGCATATGCACGGGGGTGGCACCCTTGTCGCATGAACTCTGCCGCGTCCGCACCCCGACGTGCCCGTGTCCGTGCCCCCGAGCTGATCGGCAAGGGGGGCTGGCTGAATACCGGTGGCACGCCGTACACCCTCGCCGACCTGCGAGGGCGGATCGTCATCCTGGACTTCTGGACCTTCTGCTGCATCAACTGCCTGCACGTCCTCGACGAGCTGCGCGAGCTGGAGGAGAAGCACCGCGACACCGTCGTGATCATCGGGGTGCACTCGCCGAAGTTCGTGCACGAGGCGGAGCACGCCGCCGTCGTCGATGCCGTCGAGCGGTACGAGGTGCACCACCCCGTGCTGGACGACCCGGAGCTCGCGACGTGGAAGCAGTACGCCGTCCGGGCCTGGCCCACGCTCGTGGTGATCGACCCCGAGGGGTACGTCGTCGCGCAGCACGCCGGTGAGGGGCACGCGCACGCCATCGAGCGGCTCGTCGAGGAGCTGGAGGCCGCGCACGAGGCCAAGGGGACGCTGCGGCGCGGCGACGGGCCGTACGTGGCGCCCGAGCCGGTGGCGAGCGACCTGCGGTTCCCCGGCAAGGCCCTGGTGCTGCCCGGCGGGAACCTGCTGGTGTCGGACTCGACCCGGCACCAGCTGGTGGAGCTGGCGGCCGACGGGGAGAGCGTCGTACGGCGCATCGGGAGCGGGGAGCGCGGGTTCACCGCCCAGAGCTTCAGCGAGCCGCAGGGGCTGGCGCTGCTGCCCGACGGGAGCGTCGTCGTCGCCGACACCGTCAACCACGCGCTGCGCCGCTTCGACCCGGCCACCGGGGCCGTCGAGACCGTCGCCGGGACGGGCCGGCAGTGGTGGCAGGGCTCGCCCACCTCCGGGCCGGCCCTCGAGGTGGACCTGTCCTCGCCGTGGGACGTGGCCTGGTGGCAGGGCAAGGTCTGGATCGCCATGGCGGGTGTGCACCAGCTGTGGACCTGGGATCCGGAGACGGACACCGTCGAGGTCGCCGCCGGTACGACCAACGAGGGGCTGCACGACGGGCCGGCCGCCGAGGCCTGGTTCGCCCAGCCCTCGGGGCTCGCGGCCGCCGGGGACCGGCTCTGGATCGCCGACTCCGAGACCAGCGCGCTGCGCTACGTCCAGCCCGCCGAGGACGGCTACGCCGTCACGACCGCCGTGGGCACCGGGCTGTTCGACTTCGGGCACCGGGACGGCGACGCCGGCCAGGCCCTGCTCCAGCACCCGCTCGGGGTCACCGCCCTGCCCGACGGCTCGGTCGCGGTGTGCGACACGTACAACCACGCGCTGCGGCGGTTCGACCCGGCCACCGGGCAGGTGTCCACCCTCGCCACCGACCTGCGCGAGCCCAGCGACGCCGTGCTGGTCGGCGAGGACATCGTGGTCGTCGAGTCCGCCCGGCACCGGCTGACCCGGCTGCGGCTCCCGGAGGACGCCGTACGGGTGGACGCGGTCGCCCACCGGACGCAGCGCGCCGCCACCGAGGTGGCGCCGGGCACGCTCCGCCTCGACGTGGTGTTCCAGGCGCCGAGCGGGCAGAAGCTCGACACCCGCTACGGGCCGTCCACCCGGCTGCTGGTCTCCTCGACCCCGGCCGAGCTGCTCGCGGCGGGCGAGGGCGCCGGGACCGACCTGTTCCGGGAGCTCGCGCTGAACCCGGACGTCACCGAGGGCGTCCTGCACGTCTCCGCGATGGCGGCGTCCTGCGACGACGACCCCGACAACGAGTACCCGGCCTGCCACGTCCACCAGCAGGACTGGGGCGTCCCCGTCCGCGTCACCCCCGACGGGGCCGCCCGCCTGCCCCTCGTCCTCGCCGGGATGGACGACAGCGCCTGAGCTCCGCGCAGTCGCACCGAGGCCCTCGCACCAGGAGCGGTGCGAGGGCCTCGGCCTGCACAGGGGGCTTCGTACGGATCAGGCGGCGGCATTCGCGCAGATCGCGTAGAACTCTCCGGTCACCTGAGCGCCGACCCCGGCGACGGCGATCGTCCAGCTCGTGCCGGCGGCATTCGGGCCCGATGTCGCGACACGGAGGTCGATTGGAGAGCCGCTGGTGATCTCGACCCCTCCGCTGAGGACCCGCTTTCCTGCCGGGCAGGGGATTTGTGCGGCCACGGTTCCACCGTTGATGACCAAGAACCCGCCGCCGGGAACCACTTCGTAGCCGGTGATGCCGTCGCCGTCGCCACCGGGTGTCGTCGTCGCGGCCTGGTCGCAGGTGCCCGCCTGGTGGATCTCGTTGTTGTTGCCGGCCACGTTGTTCTGCAGGCCGCACACCAGAGGCGACAAGACGTCCAGCAGTCCGTCGGCCTGTGCGCTGCCCGCGCCCGTCAGGGTGAGGGTCGCCGCGCTCACCAGCGCGATGGCGATCCCACGAATCCTGCGCATGCCGCTCTCCCTCGTCCAAGGCCCGTTCCGGCCGGCTGGAGGCGAATCTACGAGGACGGCACGTGCCCGTCACGCACCGACATGCGCGGGCAGCCCTTGCGGGCCCAGTACTGCTCCATACGCCCGGGGGACGGGGCTTACCGCCCGGGAGAGCCTGGCTCCGAGGCCTCGGCGCGGCCGACTCCCGGGCCCGCCGGCGGCGGGCCGGTCCCTGAGGGGGCCGTGCCCTGCCGCCGACCGGGGCCTCAGCCCTCCAGGAAGGCGACCAGGGCGTTCGCGAGGAGGTACGGGTCGTCCGCGCCGCACAGTTCGCGGGCGCTGTGCATGGAGAGGATCGCGACGCCGATGTCGACGGTCTGGATGCCGTGGCGGGCAGCCGTGATCGGGCCGATCGTCGTGCCGCACGGCATCGAGTTGTTGGAGACGAAGGTCTGCCACGGCACCCCGGCCCGCTCGCACGCGCTCGCGAACACCGCGCGCCCGCTGCCGTCCGTCGCGTACCGCTGGTTGACGTTGACCTTCAGGATCGGTCCGCCGTTGGCCCGCGGGTGGTGCGTCGGGTCGTGCCGCTCCCCGTAGTTGGGGTGCACGGCGTGGCCGGTGTCCGAGGACAGGCAGATGGTGCCCGCGAAGGACCGCGCGCGGTCCTCGTACGAGCCGCCGCGCGCGAAGACTGAACGTTCCAGCACGTTGCCCAGCAGCGGCCCGTCCGCGCCGGTGTCCGACTGCGAGCCGTTCTCCTCGTGGTCGAAGGCGGCCAGCACCGGGATGTACTCCAGCTTCCCCGTGGAGACCGCCGCCAGCGCCGCGATGCCCGCGTGCACCGACAGCAGGTTGTCCATGCGCGGGCCGGCCAGCAGCTCGCGGTCGCGGCCGAGGTAGGCGGGCGGCTCGATCGAGTGGACCATCAGGTCCCAGCCGGCCACCGAGCCCTGTTCCAGGCCCTCTTCCTCTTCCAGGAAGGCGATCAGGTCGCCCTCCTGGACCTCGCCCAGACCCCAGATCGGCTGCATGTGCCGCTGCTTGTCGAGCTTGAGCCCGTCCGTGTTCACCGACCGGTCCAGGTGCACGGCCAGTTGGGGCACGCGCAGCAGTGCGCGGTCCACGTTCACCAGGCGCTCGGTGCCGTCGCGCAGGGTCAGCCGCCCGGCCAGGCCCAGGTCCCGGTCGAGCCAGGTGTTGAGCAGCGTCCCGCCGTAGATCTCGACGGCGATCTGCCGCCAGCCCTGGGAGCCCGTGTCCGGCAGCGGCTTGACCCGCAGGTTGGGGGAGTCGGTGTGCGCGCCGATGATGCGGAACGGGGTGTGCGCCGCCGCGCCTTCGGGGACGTACCAGGCGATGAGCGCGCCGCCGCGGAGCACGAACTTGCCCCCGGTGCTCGCATCCCAGGCGTCCGTTTCCGACAACTGGCTGAAGCCTGCCTTCTCCAGCCGCTCGGCCGCGTTGGCCACGGCGTGGTACGGCGACGGACTGGCCGTCAGGTAGGTCATCAGATCGTCGGTGTGGCCGCGGTCGAAGCGGGCGGGAGAGCTCATGTGATTCACCTTAACGACGGTCGTGTGCGCCATGGCCGGACTGCGGCTGATAGCCGAGGGGTCGCGACCGCGGGGTGGGTGATCTGCGGTCCCGTCAATTCTCAGCCCGGAGGACGCTCGAATCGGCGCTGCAGCTGTCTGCGCTCGCCCCGGCGGATGCGCGGGAGCATCTCCGGGGTTTGCGCGGAGCGCTGCGCGCGTCTCTTGCGTCCGGCGCAGAAGATACAGCCCTCACCTGGGGGTGCGTCGGGGTCGATGGGCGCCCCGGGGTGCTCGGAGCAGCCGGAGGCGTTGCGCGGCCGGGACAGCTCGCGGGCGACGATGAAGGCGCGGTGGAGGTCGTCGGCGATGCGGACGAAGTCCTCCGCGGGCGAGGACAGGGCGAGGTGGAAGCGCTGGTCCTCGACGGTGCGCAGGCACGCGCGCAGCCGCTCGAGGGTGTACGGGCCCTCCGGCACGGGGTAGCCCAGGCGCCGCTGCTCCGCGGCCGGTGCGGGGCCGGCCGCCCGGCCGCCCTGCCGCCGCCGCCCGAGGCGGCGCCGGTCGTTGCAGATGAGGCAGCGGCCCCAGCCGTCGGGGGCCTCGGGGTCGAGGGCGCCGTTGGGGTGTTCGGGGCAGCCGGTGTAGCTCTTGGCGGGCGCGAGTCCGGCGGCGGTCTGGAAGGCCACGTACAGCGCGTCGGCGATGCCGTCGTACTCGGCGGGGTGCGCGCCGTCGTACAGCTCCCGGAGGTGGTCGCCGAGGCTGCCCAGGCTCGCTTGCAGCTCCTTGAGGGCGTACGGCCGCCCGGTCGGGACGGAGTACCCCCTGCTGCTGCCGTGCTGATCCTGTGGACTCATGCGTACGAGCGTCCCATGAACGACTGACAACGGGGGAAAACCGCAGGCCAAGGGCCTTCGGCCGGTCCGCTTACGCCGACGGCCGGCCCCTCCTCGGCGGAGGGTCCGGCCGTCGTGCGTACCTGCGGGGCGACGCAGCCTAGAAGGCCGCCTCGTCCAGCTCCATCAGGGAGTTGTCGACGGCCTCGGCGAGCGACCGGGCGACCGAGACGTTGGGCAGGACCTGCGACGCGAAGAACTTCGCGGCGGCGATCTTGCCGGTGTAGAAGGGGACGTCCTTCGCGGAGGCGGTGGCGAGCTTCTCGGCGGCCACGGCCGCACCCTTGAGCAGCAGGTATCCGACGACGACGTCGCCGGAGGCCATCAGCAGGCGGGTGGTGTTCTGGCCGACCTTGTAGATGTTCTTGACGTCCTCGCCGGTGGCGGTGAGGTCGACGATCATCTGGCCGACGATGGCCTCGAGGTCGACGGCGGCCTTGGCGAGCGCGTCGCGGGCGCCGGCCAGCTCCTCGCCGCCGACGGCCTCGGCCAGGAACTTCTTGATCGTCTCGGAGAGGACGTTCAGGGAGGCGCCCTGGTCGCGGACGATCTTCCGGAAGAAGAAGTCCTGGCCCTGGATCGCCGTGGTGCCCTCGTAGAGGGTGTCGATCTTGGCGTCCCGGATGTACTGCTCGATCGGGTATTCCTGGAGGTAACCGGAACCGCCGAAGGTCTGCAGCGACTGGGCGAGCTGCTCGTAGGACTTCTCCGAGCCGTAGCCCTTCACGATCGGCAGGAGCAGGTCGTTCAGGCCGATCTCGGCGGAGGCGTCCTCGCCCGCGGCCTGCTTGACCTGGATCGCGTCCTGGACGGAGGCGGTGTACAGCACCAGGGCGCGCATGCCCTCGGCGTACGCCTTCTGCGTCATGAGCGAGCGGCGCACGTCGGGGTGGTGCGTGATGGTGACCTTGGGCGCGGTCTTGTCCATGAAGTTGGCCAGGTCCGGGCCCTGCACGCGCTCCTTGGCGTACTCCAGCGCGTTCAGGTAACCCGTCGAGAGCGTCGCGATGGCCTTCGTGCCGACCATCATGCGGGCGAACTCGATGATCATGAACATCTGGCGGATGCCGTCGTGCTTGTCACCGATCAGCCAGCCCTTGGCGGGGTGCTGGTCGCCGAAGGTCATCTCGCACGTGTTGGACGCCTTGAGGCCCATCTTGTGCTCGACGTTCGTGGCGTAGACGCCGTTGCGCTCGCCCAGCTCGCCGGTCTCCCAGTCGAAGTGGAACTTCGGGACGAGGAAGAGGGACAGGCCCTTGGTGCCCGGGCCGTGGCCCTCCGGGCGCGCGAGGACGTAGTGGAGGATGTTCTCCTCCATGTCGTGCTCACCGGACGTGATGAAGCGCTTGACGCCCTCGATGTGCCAGGAGCCGTCGTCCTGCTTGATCGCCTTGGTGCGGCCAGCGCCCACGTCCGAGCCGGCGTCCGGCTCGGTGAGGACCATGGTGGAGCCCCAGCGCTTCTCGACCGCTATCTGGGCGACCTTCTTCTGCGCCTCGTTGCCCTCGTCGTGGAGGATGCCGGCGAACGCCGGGCCGGAGGAGTACATCCAGATGGCCGGGTTCGAGCCGAGCAGCAGCTCCGCGTACGCCCAGATGAGGGAACGGGGCGAGGTGGTGCCGCCGATCTCCTCGGGCAGGCCCAGGCGCCAGTACTCCGAGTCCATGAAGGCTTCGTAGCTCTTCTTGAAGGAGGCCGGGACCGGCGCGGTGTTGGTGGCCGGGTCGAAGACCGGCGGGTTGCGGTCCGCGTCCTCGAAGGAGGCGGCCAGCTCGTTCTCGGCGAGACGCGTGAGCTCGGAGAGGACGCTCTTGGCGGTCTCGGTGTCCATCTCCTCGAACGGACCGGTGCCGTACAGCTTGTCGCGGCCGAGCACCTCGAAGAGGTTGAACTCGATGTCGCGGAGATTCGACTTGTAGTGCCCCATGGCGACGGCTCCGTTAAGGCTCGGGGAGACAGGTTCCTCGTACATACCAATCGGTAACAACATGATGCTACCCACGGGTAATAACGGCAACCCTTCCGAGCCGACTGTGACCAGGGTCAAAGCTCGCACCACACGGTCTTGCTGCCCAGCCCCCGGGTGACTCCCCACCGCAGGGCCACGGCGTCGAGCAGGGCCAGGCCCCGCCCGGATTCGTCGGTGTCGGCCGCCTGCCGCAGTACGGGCCACGCGCGCGGATCGGGATCGGTGAGCTCGACCCGCGTACGGGCTGCCCTTCCGGTGATCCGCAGGGTGACGGGCGTGCCCTCGCCGAGGTGGGCGATCACGTTGCCCAGCAGCTCGCTGACGCACAGCTCCGCGTCCGGGGAGGCGTCGGCGCCGAGGTGCTCGCGCACGGCGTGGCGGAGGAGGGGCGCGGCCTTGGGGACGGCGAGCAGCCGGATGGTGAGCTCGTTCACCGCTCGGCCAGCGCGGCGACCAGGCGCTGGGCGGTGGCCAGGTTGCAGTTGCCGAGGGCGATGAGGGGCGGCGTGCGGTAGCTGCCGGCGTAGGAGGGGAGGTGGAGCGCGAGGGAGGGCAGCGTGATGCCGTGCGCCGCGAGGGCGGCGCGGAGCGCTGCGAGGGCCTCGATGGTCTCGCGATCATGGGTGTGGTCGCTCATGGGGACCCTTCCGGATGTGCGGACTGTGACGAACCACTCACAGGCTGGCGCGGGTCGGCGTAGCGTGGGAAGGGTTTCGGGCTCCACGGTGCGAGGTGTGGAAGGCGGGCGATGGTGGCCGCGCGTAAGGACATTGACGGCTCGGCGAGCGTGCCGGCCTTCTATGGCAAGGAGCTGCGGTGGCGCCGGGAGGCGGCGGGCCTCACGCTCCAGCAGACCGTGGAGGGCAGCTTTTACGGGGCCAGCTACTTGAGCGAGATCGAGCGGGCCCAGCGGCGGATGCCGGAGGATCTCGCGCGGCACGTCGACCAGGTGCTGAAGACCGACGGGTTCTTCTCGCGACGCTGCGAAGACGTCCGGAAGGCCAAGCGGGGCGCGCACGCCGAGTACTTCGCTCCGGTCGCCGAGGCGGAGAAGCGGGCGCGAACCATCGAGGAGTGGAGCAACACGCTCATCCCCGGTCTGCTTCAGACGGAGGCTTACGCGCGGGCGGTCATCCACTCCACACATCCGTTGGACCTGGCGGAGGAGGTAGATGCGAAGGTCCGCGCCCGCATCGAGAGGGCCGCTCTGTTCGAGGATCCGAAGAGGCCGGAGTACTGGACGATCCTGCATGAGGGTTTGGTGCGCCAGCCGCTGTTGCCGCCGGGTGAGATGGCTGCTCAACTCGAGCACATCGCCGTCTTGGCGCGGCGCCGCCGCATCGTTCCACAGGTCTTGCTGTGGAGTTCTGCCATCCAGCCCTTCCTGGGGCTTCCGCTCATGTTCATGGAATTCGAGAACGAGCCGCCGTTCGTGTACACGGAGGGCCCGTATCACGGCGAGATCGTGGACGATCCGGCCCTCGTGAAGCGGTATCGCACGTCATACGATCGACTCAGGGCCGCCGCACTGTCGCCGGAGGCCTCTCTCGCCACGATCGAGCAAGCTGCTGAGGAGTACAGAAATGGCAAGCAACGGGACTGAGTTCGGTGCCGTGATCTGGCGCAAGAGCAGCTACAGCACCGGCGACGGCGGAAACTGCGTCGAGGTCGCCGACGGGCTGGACGGAATCGTCCCGGTTCGGGACTCCAAGAGGCCAGGCGGGCCCGCGCTCATTCTCAGCGCGCCCGCGTGGGGGCCGTTCATCGCCGCCCTCAAGGCGGCCCCGGCTCGGTAGGCTGTCGGCCATGTACGGCTACGACCAGAACCCGGGCGCCCAGCAGCAGGGCTACGCGCAGCCCCAGCCCCCGCAGGGGTACGGGCAGGCGCCGCTGTACCCCGAGCCGTCCCCGCCCTCCCTCGCGGACGCGGTACGCGCCTTCACCACGGGCTCCCTGTCCGCCGAGGACTTCCAGCAGATCTTCGCCTCCGCCAAGGTCTACTGCCCGCGCGGCGAGACCCCGGGCTTCCTGGCGCTGCACAACACGCAGCATCCGGTCATCCCGATGTTCACCACGCTCAAGGAGCTGCGCCGGTACGCCGGCAAGGAGTCCAAGTACTTCGTGATCACCGGCGCGGAGGTGATCGACCTGCTGCCCACCGGGTACGGCTTCGTCCTCGACATGGAGGGCGACCACCGGATGGTCTTCGACGCGAAGGCGGTCGAGCAGATGGTCGACTTCGCCATGCGCCGCATGTATGGCTAGACGCCATTGCCGCTCAGACGGCTAGCAGTCCCTGAACGTTTCGGGGGTGCCCGAAAGGATCGCGGCCGCGTCGGCGGCTCCCGAGTATCGGTGGTGCGGGGGGAATCCCGCTCCTACGGAAAGGGAGACTGCGATGTCACGTACGTCGATACGCACGAAGCTCGCGGCAGTCGCGGCCGCGGGGGTGATGGCGCTGGGTACGGGGGTCCTGGCGGCGTCTCCGGCCCAGGCCGCCGCGACGGGCGGCACCTACATGAACTGCGACTACGGTGCCGGGTGCATCTACGGCGGCGCCAACTGGAACGGCTGGCCCAAGGAGTACTTCAGCCGCGGGAACCACCCGTTCTACAACCAGTACGGAGTGCACCGGGTCTTCAACAACCAGACGCCCGGCTGGTACGTGCAGCTCTGCCGGAACGGCAACGGCACCAACTGCGACATCACCATCCCGCCGTGGACGTACTACGACGTCGACCTGACGCCGTACAACTCATTGAAGATCGTCGGACCGTAATCGCAGGTCGAGGGAGGCGCCGGCCCCAGGGGAATGCCCCTGGGGCCGGCGCTGTTCTGTCGGGTGTGGCAGAAAGTTCGAGTTTCAACTAAACTCGACGCAGAAGGAGGTCCTGACCATGCCCGCAGTGACTGTTGAGAACCCGTTGACGCTCCCCCGCGTGGCCGAGCCGACCGCGGTCGCCCCGCGCAAGGTGATGGCCGTCGTGACCGCTCCCGGCGGGTTCGAGGGCGAGGGATTCCCGGTGCGCCGCGCGTTCGCCGGCATCAACTACCAGTACCTCGACCCGTTCATCATGATGGACCAGATGGGCGAGGTGGAGTACGCCCCGGGCGAGCCCAAGGGCACCCCGTGGCACCCCCACCGCGGTTTCGAGACCGTCACGTACCTGATCGACGGAACCTTCGTCCACCAGGACAGCAACGGCGGCGGCGGAGTCATCAACGGCGGTGACACGCAGTGGATGACCGCCGGGTCGGGCCTCCTGCACATCGAGGCCCCGCCGGAGTCCCTCGTCGTGTCCGGCGGGCTGTTCCACGGCCTCCAGCTGTGGGTGAACCTCCCGGCCTCCGACAAGATGATGCCCCCGCGGTACCAGGACATCGGCGGCGGCCAGGTCCAGTTGCTGACCACCCCGGACGGCGGCGCCCTGCTCCGCGTGATCGCGGGCGAGCTGGACGGCCACGAGGGCCCCGGCATCACCCACACGCCGATCACGATGATCCACGCGACCGTCACCCCGGGCGCGCAGGTCACCCTGCCGTGGCGCGGGGACTTCAACGCCCTGGCGTACGTCATGGCCGGGCGCGGCTCGGTCGGCGAGGACCGCCGGCCCGTCCACACCGGGCAGACGGCCGTCTTCGGCGAGGGCGGCTCGCTCACGGTGCGGGCGGACGAGTCCCAGGACTCCAACGCTCCGGACCTCGAGGTCGTGCTCCTCGGCGGACGCCCGATCCGCGAACCCATGGCGCACTACGGGCCGTTCGTGATGAACAGCAAGCACGAGCTCCAGCAGGCCTTCGACGACTTCCAGGCCGGACGGCTGGGCACCGTCCCGACCACCGCCCGGGAGCGGACCCGGTCGTCGGAGCAGCACTCCTAGACCGGGGACTCCCCTCAGCCGCCCCGTCTCCCTCCCCCCGTGGGAGGCGGGGCTTCCGGCGGGGCGCGGCCTTCGGCGGCGCGGCTTCCCCCGGGCCGCGCCCCCGCCCGCCCCGCCGGACCCCCCACCAGGGTCCGGCCACAGCACTAGGCCGTCTCTTCCGGATCTTGCCTGACCCGCGCCGCCCGGCACCGCACCTCGCCGCACTGCCGGAGCACCCAAGTACGTCCAGTACGCGGGAGCCCCGGCAGCGCGCCGAGGCACGGCACCGGACGACGCGGGCTTAACCGGCAAGATCCGAAAGAGACGACCTAGGCGGCGGGCTCCGCCGGTTCCGCGTACCGGGCCCGCAGCTCCGAGACCACCCCGAACGCGGCCGCCGTCAGCGGGACCGCGAGCAGCATCCCCAGGATCCCGGCGACGCTCGCCCCTGCCGTGATGGCCAGCATGACCACCGCCGGGTGCATCTGCACCGTCCGGCTCTGCACCATCGGCTGGAGTACGTACCCCTCGATCATCTGGACCACCAGCACCAGGCCGATCGCCCACAGGCCGATGACCCAGCCCCGGTCGGCGAGGGCGACGAGGACCGCCACGGCGCCCGAGAGGAAGGCCCCGAGGTAGGGGATGTAGGCGGTCACGAACACCAGGGCCGCCAGGCCCACCGCCCCCGGCACGTCGAGCACGAGCAGGCCCGCGCCGATCAGCACGGCGTCGACCAGGGCGATGAAGGTGGTCCCGCGCATGAAGCCCTCGACGGCCTCGAACGCGCGCCGCCCCATCGCCTCCATCAGGTCGCCCGAGCGGGTCGGGACCAGGGAGCGCAGCGTCCCCACGGCCCGGTCGGAGTCGCGCAGGAAGAAGAAGATCAGCACCAGCGCCAGCAGGGCCGTCGCGAGCATCGTGCCCACCACGCTGAGCCCCGCGACCACCCCGGAGGCGGCCGTGCCGCCGAACTTGGCCAGCAGGTCCTTGGAGTTCTTCGCGACGTCCTCGAGCGAGGTGCCGAGCGCCCCGAAGTGCTCCGCGAGGCCCTGGCCGGCCCGCCGCAGCGCGTCGACGATCTGGTCGCCGGTCTCGATGAGCGCGAGCACGACGACGTACGAGGCCCCGCCGACGACGGCGAGCACGGCGAGGCAGGTGAGGGCCGCCGCGAGCGAGCGGTTGACCTTCATGCGGACCAGCCGCCGGTGCATCGGTCCGAGCAGGGCCGTGCCGAGCACGGCGAGCAGCACGGGCGTGACGACCGTACGGAAGACGGCGCACAGCCAGACGATGACGGCGAGCACGGCGGTCACGACGAGGACGACGGCGCACCAGGCGGCGAGCCGCCGCACGGGTTCGGGCAGCAGGGGGTTCGACACGGCGTCATCCAACCACGGCCCTGCACCGGCGGCTTGACGGAACGGCTGCGTCCGCCGATGCGGGCGGGTCACAATCCGAGGAGACCCGTCCCGGCGGTACGCGCCCCGAGCCCTCAGGAGCAGTTGGTGTCGTCGCAGGAAGTCGGCGTAACGATCACTCCGCAGCAGGCCGCCCACGGGGTGATCCTGACCGTCACGCTCCCGACCGGGCCGGCCCGCCTGCGCATCCCGTCCGGCACCCGGGACGGCGAGCTCGTCCGGGTCCGCGTCGGCGGTGGCGAGGTGCTCGCGCGGGTCACGGTGGCCGCGTCCCCGGCCGCCGCCCGGCCGGCGCCCGCCGGTCCCGCCCCGGCGCAGCCCGTTCCACCGCCGGCGCCGACGCAGCAGATACCGGCCCAGCCGGGCGGCGGCAATCCCTTCGCGACGCCGCGGCCGCCGCAGCCGGGCGGCGGCAACCCGTTCGCCACGCCGCCGCCGGCGGCGCCGAGCCGGGGAGGCGGCGGCAGGCCCGCCGTCGGACTCCTGGTGGCGGGCGGGATCGTCGCGGCCTTGCTCATCGGCATCTTCGCGTACGGCTCCGGGGACGTCGGCGACAGCAAGGCGTCCGGCTCCGGGGCGTCCACCCACTCGGCCGGCCCCGAGCCGTCGTCCTCGTCCTACAGCCCGTCGTACAGCCCGTCGTACAGCCCGTCCTCCAGTCCCTCCGCCGTCCCGGCCCCGCCCACCTACCCGGCCACGACCGCGCCGACCGAGGAGGCCGAGCCGAGCGAGGACGCGGCCCCCACCCCGTACGACAGGGGCACCTGCCTCAACGGCACCCTGCCGGACTCGACGACGGCGCAGCGCGTCGACGACGTGGAGGAGGTGTCCTGCTCGGCCTCCGACGCGCACTACCGGGTGATCGGGAGCATCCCGATGACCTCCGACATGGACCGCTGCGACGAGTATCCGAAGACGCAGTACGCCTTCTCCCACCGCTACACCCTCAACGGCGCCGTCATCAACGAGTACGTCTACTGCCTGGTCGGTCTCGGTTCGTACGCCCGCGGGTAGGGCCGGTCCTCCGGGTCAGGCGTCGGGCTGCTTGGAGCGCTCGTAGAGCTCGAACCAGATGGACTTGCCCTCACCGCGCGGGTCCACGCCCCAGGAGTCGGCGAGCATCTCCATCAGCAGGACGCCGCGGCCGCTGGAGGCCATCTCGCCCGGGTGCCGCTTGTGCGGGAGCTCGTCGCTCCCGTCCGCGACCTCCACGCGCAGCCGGCGCTCGCCCAGCTCGCCCACGGCCTCGGCGACCAGCAGGGCGTCGCCGTCGGTGTGCATGAGCACGTTGGTCACCATCTCGGAGACCATGAGCACCGCCGAGTCCACCTGATCGGCGTCGGCCCAGTCGTGCAGCAGCTCGCGGATCTGCTGCCGGGCGCCCGCGATCCGTTCCGGTTCGGCCTGGGCCACGGTCAGCATCGTGCGGCGGGCCGGACGGACCGGGTGCGCGAGTGCGGGGCCGCAGCCGCAGCCCTCGCCCTCGCGGCACAGCAGGACGACCGCTATGTCGTCCTCGCGGCGGTCGGCCAGCGGGCCGGTGGTGTGGTGCGAGGACGGCCCGTGCACGGCCTGGACCAGCAGGTCGGCGAGCTTCTCCAGCGACTCGGCCCCCTGCGTGTCGGACTCCAGGATCGCGCGCAGCCGCGCCCAGCCGGTGTCCAGGTCGTGTCCGCCGGTCTCGATGAGCCCGTCGGTGCACAGCATCATCGTCTCGCCGGGTTCCAGGGTGAACCGGGTCGTGGGGTAGTCGGTGTCCGGGACGATGCCGAGGGGCAGTCCGCCCGCCGTGGGGCGCATCAGGACGGTGCCGTCGGGCATCCGGATCGCGGGGTCGGGATGGCCGGCGCGGGCCACCTCCAGCACGCCGGTGCGGGGGTCGCACTCCACGTACAGGCAGGTCGCGAACCGGGGGCTCTGGAAGTCCGGGTCCTCGTCCGCGTCGGAGTCCTGCGCGGAGCCGAGCCCGGCGAGGAAGCGGGAGGCGCGGGAGAGCACCGCGTCGGGCCGGTGGCCCTCCGAGGCGTACGCCCGCACCGCGATCCGCAGCTGGCCCATCAGCCCGGCCGCGCGCACGTCGTGGCCCTGGACGTCGCCGATGACCAGCGCGAACCGTCCCGAGGGCAGCGGGATCATGTCGTACCAGTCGCCGCCGACCTGGAGCCCGCCGCCGGTCGGCACGTACCGGGCGGCGATCCGCATGCCGGGGATCTCCGGGCCGAGCTGCGGCATCATCGACCGCTGGAGGCCGGTGGTGAGTTCCCGCTCGGATTCGGCCACCCCGGCGCGCTGGAGGGCCTGGGCGAGCATCCGGGCCACGGTGGTCAGGACGGACCGCTCGTCGGGGGAGAAGGACACCGGATGCTTGAAGGCGGCCATCCAGGCGCCCATGGTCCGTCCGGCGACGATCAGGGGCAGGAAGGCCCAGGAGGCCCGTCCGAAGCGCTGGGCGAGCGGCCAGGTGGCCGGAAAGCGCCGTTTGTAGTCCTCGGGGCTGGGCAGGTAGATCGCCCGTCCGGTACGGACCACCTCCGCGGCCGGGTAGTCCGTCTCCAGCCGCATGTCCGCGAAGGGCGCCTCGTCGCCGACGTCGTGCCCGTGGTGCCCGGTGATCGACAGCCGGTCCCCGGCCACGCCGAAGACGGCCAGTCCGTCCGGGCTGAAGCCGGGCATGGACAGCGACGCCGCGACCCGCAGCACCTCCGCGGTGGAGCGGGCCTCGGCCAGCGCGCGCCCCGCGTCCAGCAGGAAGGCCTCGCGGGACCGCCGCCAGTCGCCGGTGATCGGGGTGTGCGCGGCGGTGGTGCCGGGCTGCGGCTCGGCGATCTCCTGGATGGTGCCGATCAGCTCGTAGTCGACGCGGCCGTCGGCGGTGCGGTTCTCCACCGGTTTGGAGCGGCTGCGCACGGTCCGCAGGACCCGCCCGTCCTCGTCCATGATCCGCAGCCGGGCCTCGGCGAGCGTGCCCTCCGCGACGGCCAGCGTCACGATGCCGTTGATCTCGTTCCAGTCCACCGGGTGGAACCGCGACCGTACGGCGACCTCCGGCAGCACCACCGGGTCCGCGGGCAGCCCCAGGAGCCGGGCGGCCTCGCTGTCGAGGGCGACCGTCCCGGACGCGTTGTCCCATCGCCACAGACCGGTCGCGATGGCGGCCAGGACATCCTCGGTGCGCACCCGGTCATCTTTACAGGTCATCCGTCTCACGTGCCTGTTCACCCGGTGGATCGGGTGCGTTCGCCCCGGCCCGCCGGGCGTGCCCGACCGGCCCCCCGCCCGGACGGTAACCTTGTGAGGGTTGAATCCACCCTGGTATCGCGAAGAACTGGATGACTGATGCATCGGTACAGGTCCCACACCTGCGGCGAGCTCCGCGCCTCTGACGTCAACGCCGACGTCCGGCTGAGCGGCTGGCTGCACAACCGTCGAGACCTGGGCGGCATCCTCTTCATCGATCTGCGTGACCACTACGGCATCACGCAGCTCGTGGCCCGTCCCGGCACCGCTGCCGCCGCCGTCCTGGACAAGCTCTCCAAGGAGACCGTGGTCCGGGTCGACGGCAAGGTCGTCTCGCGCGGTGCCGAGAACATCAACCCCGAGCTGCCGACCGGTGAGATCGAGATCGAGGCCGCCGAGGTCGAGGTGCTCGGCGCGGCCGCCCCGCTGCCCTTCACCATCAACACCGACGACGGGGTGAACGAGGAGCGGCGCCTGGAGTACCGCTTCCTCGACCTGCGCCGCGAGCGCATGCACCGCAACATCATGCTGCGCTCGGCGGTCATCGCCTCGATCCGCTCGAAGATGGTGGCCCTCGGCTTCAACGAGATGGCGACGCCGATCCTCACCGCGACCTCCCCCGAGGGCGCCCGTGACTTCGTCGTCCCGTCCCGCCTGAACCCGGGCAAGTTCTACGCCCTGCCGCAGGCACCGCAGCAGTTCAAGCAGCTGCTGATGATCTCCGGCTTCGACCGGTACTTCCAGATCGCGCCGTGCTTCCGCGACGAGGACGCCCGCGCCGACCGCTCGCCGGGCGAGTTCTACCAGCTCGACGTGGAGATGTCCTTCGTCGAGCAGGAGGACGTCTTCCAGCCGATCGAGCGCCTGATGACCGAGATCTTCACGGAGTTCGGCAAGGGCCGCGAGGTCACCTCGCCCTTCCCGCGGATCCCGTTCCGCGAGTCGATGCTGAAGTACGGCAACGACAAGCCCGACCTGCGCGCCAAGCTGGAACTCGTCGACATCACCGACGTGTTCGAGGGCTCGGAGTTCAAGGCGTTCGCCGGCAAGCACGTGCGCGCCCTGGCCGTCCCGGACACCGCCGCGCAGCCGCGCAAGTTCTTCGACGGCCTCGGCGAGTACGCGATCTCGCTGGGCGCCAAGGGCCTGGCCTGGGTCCGCGTCGGCGAGGACGGCGCCCTGACCGGCCCGATCGCCAAGTTCCTCACCGAGGAGAACGTCAAGGTCCTCACCGAGCGCCTGGGTCTGGCCGCCGGCCACGCCGTGTTCTTCGGCGCGGGCGAGTTCGACGAGGTCTCCAAGATCATGTCCGGCGTCCGCGTCGAGGCGGCCAAGCGCGCGGGCCAGTTCGAGGAGAACGTCTTCCGCTTCTGCTGGATCGTCGACTTCCCGATGTACGAGAAGGACGAGGAGACCGGCAAGATCGACTTCTCCCACAACCCCTTCTCCATGCCGCAGGGCGGGATGAAGGACCTGGAGGAGAAGGACCCGCTGGACATCCTGGCGTGGCAGTACGACATCGTCTGCAACGGCATCGAGCTGTCCTCCGGCGCCATCCGCAACCACGAGCCCGAGGTCATGCTGAAGGCCTTCGAGATCGCGGGCTACGAGGCCGAGACCGTCGAGCGCGAGTTCGCCGGCATGCTGCGCGCCTTCCGGCTCGGCGCCCCGCCGCACGGCGGCATCGCCCCGGGCGTGGACCGCATCGTGATGCTGCTGGCCGACGAGCCGAACATCCGCGAGACCATCGCCTTCCCGCTGAACGGCAACGCGCAGGACCTGATGATGGGCGCGCCGACGGTGCTGGAGGAGGCCCGCCTGCGCGAGCTGAACATCGCGCTGCGCAAGCCGGTGGAGGCCAAGCCGGCCGACGCCAAGCCGATCGCCGAGGCCGTCCACCCGGACGCCGCGCGGTAGTCGGAACGGATGTGCCGAAGGGCCCGGGATCGGATGATCCCGGGCCCTTCGGCCGTACTGCCGCGTGTCGGTCAGAACCGCTCGAGGATGCCCTTGAGGAGGGCGGCGGAGGTCAGTTCGCGCGGGGCGGGGCCGGCGTGGAAGAAGCCGGCGTTCTCGGCGTCCAGCTTGCGCAGGAAGTCGAAGGCCTTGGCGTCGTGGTCGCCGAACGCGACGAACTGCCAGTGGATGCCGGGGGCGGTGGTGGCCGCCTCGGCGATCGCCTGGCGGGCGGGCCGGACGTTGTCGGGCGCGCCGTCGGTCTGGAAGACGACCAGGGCCGGGCCTTCGCCGCCGTCCTTCTGGTAGCGCTCGACGACGGCCTCGACGGCGACGTGGTAGCTGGTGCGGCCCATCCGGCCGAGCTCGGCGTGGCGGGCCTCGACCCAGGCCTCGTCGTGGGTGTCGAGGGCCAGGTCGGCGGTGCCGTCCAGTTCCGTGGAGAAGAACACCGTGTGGACGGTGGCCTCGTCGTCGAGGTGCGCGGCGAGGGCGAGGGCGTGGTCGGCGAGGTACTGGGCGCTGCCGTCCTTGTAGAACCCGCGCATGGATCCGGACCGGTCCAGGACGAGGTACACCTTGGCGCGCGCTCCGGCCCTGCCCTTGCCCTTGAGCACCTGCCCGGCCGCCTTGTAGGGCCCGGCCACCCCGGGCGCCCTGCGCCGCACCGCGGCCGCGGCATACGCGGGCCCGTCCGCCTCGGCCTCGGCCTCGGCCTCGGCGGCCACGGGCTCCGCCTCGGCGACGGGCTCGGCCTCGGCGGCCACAGGCTCCGCCTCGGGCGCGACGGCCGCGGCCACGATCTCGGCCTCGGGCTCGGGCTCGGGCTCGGGCTCGGGCGCGGCCTCGGGCTCCGCCTCGGCGACGGGCTCGACCTCGGCGGCCTCGGGCTCGGCCACGGGCTCGGCCGCGGGCTCCGCCTCCGGCGCGGCCTCGGCAGCGACGGCCTCGGCAGCGACGGCCTCGGCCTCGGGCTCCGCCTCGGGGGCGGCGGCCTCGATCTCCGCCTCGGCGGCCGCCGGCGCGGCCACGATGTCAGCCCCGGCGGCTTCCGCGGCGGGCTCCGCCGCGACCTCGGCGGCAGCCACCGGCTCCGCCTCCGCGACGGGCTCGGCGAAGGTCTCGGGCTCCGCCTCGGGGGCGGCGGCCTCGGCCGCCTCGGGCTCCGGGGCGGCAGGGACCGGGACCTCCTGCTGAACCGCCGGAGGCGACGGGCGGCGGGCCTCCGGGACGGTGGGGTCCGCGACCGGCGAGGGGTCCGGGGCCGGGGCCGTCAGGACGGTCCCCGGCTCGCGGTCCCGCGGTGCGGACTGCGGCGGAACGGTGGGGTTGTCGAAAGAGGCGGCCACCAGCTCCGCCGCCGCGTCCAGGGGCGTGCGCTCCGCCTGGCTCGGGAGGGCCGCCGAGGGCGTGCCCGACGTTTCCGGTACCGGTTCCGCAGACCGTCCGAACACCTTGCGCAACAAGCTCCGAATACCCATGGGCCAGGCCTTTCGCATGAGTGCGTGCGTCATTTGTCCGTGCTGCGCGGATGATCCCTGCCCAGAGTGGACACGTAAGGTTATCGGCCGCCCGGCTGGAACTTCGGGAGGGGCGCCTTTCGTGGCGTCCGGCTCCCCTCCGCGCGAACGCCGCGGACGAACTCCCGCCCCGACGTACCGGGTTCACCGACCGTTCATCCCCGCGCCGCCGCTTCGGCGCCACCCGGGCCTAGCCTCACCGCTGGATCGTTCCGACACGTTGTCGGCGCCCACGCAGCTACTCGGAGGAAACTCGTGCGCAAGCTTCTGCCGTTCATCGGCAACCCGCATGGGAGCGGCCGCTCCGCTCTCACCTGTCGCTACCGCTGTGGCGACGCATGCTTCCACGAGGTGCCCAACACCAGCGACAACGAGTACGCCGGCGACGTCATAGCCCGCGCGTACTCCCGCCGCTCGATGCTGCGTACCGCCGCCGTCGTGACGGTCGCCGCCGCCGGCGGCACCGCCATCGCCCTCACCGGCCCCGGCCAGTCCGCCAACGCCACCCCGGCCGGCGAGGCCGAGGCCGCCGGTGCGGGCAAGAGCGGCGAGGCCGCCCGCGGCCTGCGCTTCAAGGCCGTCGCGCCGAACACCGCCGACCAGGTCACCGTCTCCGAGGGCCACGAGCAGAACGTGGTCATCCGCTGGGGCGACCCGATCATCAAGGGTGCCCCGGGCTTCAACGCCGACAAGCAGACCGCCGCCGCCCAGGCCGGTCAGTTCGGCTACAACAACGACTTCCTGAGCCTGCTCCCGCTCGGAGACAAGTACGAGCGCCAGCAGCTCCTGGTGGCCAACCACGAGTACACCGACGAAGTCCTCATGTTCAAGGGGTACGACCCGGCCAACCCGACCCGCGAGCAGGTCGAGATCGCCTGGGCCGCGCACGGCCTGTCCGTGGTCGTCGTCCAGGAGGACCACCGCAGCGGCAAGCTGACCGCGGTCTCCCGCCACCAGCTCAACCGCCGTCTGACCGCCACCAGCGAGTTCAGGCTGACCGGCCCGGCCGCGGGCGGCGCCCTCCTGAAGACCTCCGCCGACGCGACCGGCACCAAGGTCCTCGGCACCCTCAACAACTGCGCGGGCGGCACCACCCCGTGGGGGACGATCCTGTCCGGCGAGGAGAACTTCAACCAGTACTTCGCCAACGGCGGCAGCGTCACCGATCCCGTCCAGGCCGCGCGCCTCAAGCGCTACGGCATCGGCGGCGCCGCGTCCGAGCGCAAGTGGGAGCGGTTCGACAAGCGCTTCGACGTGGCCCAGGAGCCCAATGAGGCCAACCGCTTCGGCTACATCGTCGAGCTCGACCCGTACGACCCGAACTCCGTCCCGCGCAAGCACACCGCGCTGGGCCGCTTCAAGCACGAGGCAGCGCAGCCCCGCCTGACCGAGGACGGCCGTCCGGTCGTCTACATGGGCGACGACGAGCGCTTCGACTACTTCTACAAGTTCGTCTCGTCGAAGCGGATGAAGAAGGGCGACTCGCGCGCGGCGAAGGAGCACAACCTCACGCTGCTCGACGAGGGCACCCTGTACGTCGCCAAGCTGACCGGTGACTCCCCGGCCGCCCAGATCGACGGCTCCGGCAAGTACCCCGCCGACGGCGAGTTCGACGGCACCGGCGCGTGGATCAAGCTCGCCACCGGCAACGTCTCGCACGTCGAGGGCATGACCGCCGAGGAGGTGTACGTCTTCACGCGCCAGGCCGCCGACAAGGTGGGCGCCACCAAGATGGACCGCCCCGAGGACGTGGAGCCGTCCCCGCGCACGGGACGCGTCTACGTCGCGCTGACCAACAACAAGGACCGCGGCGCCGCGGGCAAGGGCCCCGCCGACGAGGCCAACCCGCGCAACAACAACAAGCACGGCCAGATCCTGGAGCTCGCCGAGAACTTCGACGACCCGGCCGGCGACGGTTTCGCCTGGCGGCTGTTCCTGGTCGCCGGCGACCCGAACGACCCGGCGACCTACTTCGCGGGCTTCCCGAAGGACAAGGTCAGCCCGATCTCCTGCCCGGACAACGTGGCCTTCGACCCGCACGGCAACCTGTGGATCTCCACCGACGGCAACCAGCTCGGCTCCCACGACGGCCTGTTCGGCGTGGCGACCTCCGGTGAGCGCCGCGGTGAGCTGAAGCAGTTCCTGACCGTCCCGCGCGGCGCCGAGACCTGCGGCCCGATCATCCAGGACAAGCGCGTCCTGGTGGCCGTGCAGCACCCCGGCGAGGTCGACGGCGCCTCCGTCGAGAACCCGCAGTCCGCGTGGCCCGACGGCCCCGGCAAGATCGTCCGTCCGGCCGTCGTCTCGGTCTGGCGCAAGGACGGCAAGAGCATCGGCGTCTGATCCCGACGTCGGGTGACCACCCTCAATCCGCCTCCGGCAGCCGTCCGACGGGCAGCCTGAGGGTGGTCACCGCACCGCCGTCGGGTGCGTTGGCGAAGGTCAGCCCGATCTCCAGCACGGCCGCCTGGCCGGCCACGATCGTCAGCCCCAGCCCGTGCCCCCGCCCGCGCCCCGGATCCCCGGTGCGGAACCGCTGGGGGCCCTGCTCGATCAGCTCGGGCGGATACCCGGGGCCGTGGTCGCGCACCACCACCACCGGGCCCTCCACCGTCACCTCGACCGGCGGCCGCCCGTGCCTGTGCGAGTTGACCAGCAGGTTGGCCAGGATCCGGTCCAGCCGGCGCCGGTCGGTGAGCACCTCCGTGTCCCGGACGACCCGGACCGTCGCGTCCCGCCCGCTCCCGGTGACCGCGCGCCGTACCGCCCGGCCCAGCTCCACCCGGGCGAATTCGGCCCGTTCGACGCCCGAGTCCAGCCGGGAGATCTCCAGCAGGTCCTCGGTGAGCAGGTGCAGGGCCTTGAGCCGGTCGTTGATCATCTCCTTGGGACGGCCCTCCGGCAGCAGCGCCGCCGCGGCCAGCGAGCCCGTCAGCGGGGTGCGCAGTTCGTGCGCGACGTCCGCGGTGAACCGCTTCTCCGCCTCCAGCCGGCGCTGGAGCGACCCGGCCATCGAGTCCAGCGCCTGCGCCACGTCCCGTACTTCGTCCCGGGAGCGGCCCGGCCGCCGGTCGTCCCCGTCCCTGTTCCCGCCCCTGTCCCCGCCCCTGTCCCCGCCTCCGCCGTCGTCGCCGTCGGCCGGGAAGTCCACCCGGGCGTCCAGGTCCCCGGAGCTGATCCGGCGGGCCACGGCGGCCGTGGCCGCGAGCCGCCGGCTGATCCGGCCGGCGAGGAACAGGCCGGCCAGCGCCACCACTCCGGCCGCCAGCGCTGCGGAGGCGAGGATCGCCGTGTCGATGTGCCGCAGCCGGTCGCGGGTGTTGCCGTACGGGATCCAGATCGCGAGGGCGTGCTCGTCGGCCGGTCCGGCCGCCCACATGACGGGCTCGTCCCCGCGGCGGCCGACCATGCTGCCGGTGTCTCCGCGTGCGACCAGCTCGCGCAGCGGTTTCGGCAGGCCGGGCGGGTCCAGGGCGACGTCCACGTCCCCGTGGGAGGTGCCGTACTCGTAGTGCCCGAGCGCGTGGTCCAGATCCGTTTCCGCCTTCGTGCGGACCTCCCCGACGATCTGCCGGGCGACCACGTTGTGCACCACGGTCCCCAGCGCGGCGGCGACCATGCAGCAGACGGCCGTGGTGGTCAGGGCGATCTTCCAGCGCAGGCTGCTCAGCGCGCGCATCGCGACCCGTCCCCGCTCAGCGGGAGGTCCGTGAGGGACGGGCACTCGTCGAGGGTCAGCTGAGACAGGCTCATGACCCCCGCCTTGGGGTCCCACTCGTAGTCGGAGACGGCCACGTACGCCGGGTTCGAGGTGGGCTCGCGCACCGCCAGGTGCTCGGCGGCGACCTCCACTCCCTCCAGCACCGCCCGCCGGGCCAGCACCCGGGCGATCGAGCCGTCGCCCCGGACGGTGTAGACGCGCAGTTCGCTGAGCCGGCCGTCGATGTCCAGGGCGGTGATCAGCTCCTCCCGGCCGTTGCCCGTCAGGTCGTGCAGCACGCCCGGACGCACCGGGCAGTCGGGTCCGCCGTCCGCGGCCCCGGTGCAGAGCGCGAGCCGCTGCACCGCCCGTGGGTCGACGAGCCGGCCCGTCCCGCCGTCCTGCGCGGCGGCGGAGGTGACGTCGGCGCGTACGACGTCCAGCGCGTTCACGCCGCGCATGCCGGGCCCGGCCGCCTTGGGGAGCCCCGGCACCACGGCGGCCGCCCCCGGTTGCTCGCGGGGGTCGGGCGGGGCCGGGCGGACGTCCTTCCACAGGGTCTTCGGGGCGTGCACCGTGCCGAGGTCGCCCTGGCTCCGCAGCCCCTCCACGTCGGCGCAGCCGGCCGAGGCCGCCAGGAGGGCGGCGAGGACCGGTAGGGCCAGGGCGCGGTGCATGTACCGATGCTCCCCCGTCAGGCGGCCCGCGGCCTTGCCACGGGGCCATCCGGGGGACCGGCACCGGGGCGCCGCCGAGCCGGGCGCATCCGGCGTCGCGGCCCCCGGTCAGCCACCCGGGCGGGTGATGGCGCGGGCCGCCGCGAGCTCCTGGTGGACCGGGGCCAGGACGCTCGACTCGTCGCCCGCCGGCTCCGCCGCGACCCGTACCGGGGTCGTGCTGCTGCGGACCCGCCCGGCGAGCTCGCGCAGCTGCCGCGCGAGACCCTCCACCTCGCCCGCCGCGGGCGGCTCGGCGCCGTGGTTGACCCGGACGCGGGCGGCGGTGGTCGCGTCCACGATGCGTTCGACGGCCACCACCAGCGGCCACCAGGCCGCGGCCCGGGCCCCCGTCGGCGGCGGCTCGGTCAGGGCCCGCTGGAACTCGCTGCGCACGCCCGACAGGTCCCGGTAGATCCGCCGCCGGGCCTGGACGCGGGCGGTGCGCGCCGCCCCGAGCGCGGCCTCGTCCGGCACCGGGGCGAAGGCCCGCTCGAGGTACCGGGCGGCGTCGTCCACGGCGTCGGCGAGCCGGTCCCCGATCCGGGCGTGCCAGCTCTCCGGCCACAGCAGGTAGCCCGCGACGAGGGTGATGGCGCAGCCGATCAGGCTGTCCAGCAGGCGCGGCCGGATCAGGTCGAAGCCCTGGTGGTTGAGCTGGTCCGACAGCAGCAGGATCACCGGGGTGATCGCGGCGGTCTGGAAGGCGTACCCCTTGGCGGAGAACGCGGGGATCAGCGCGGCGAGCGCCACCATCACCGGCACGTCCCACCAGCCGCGCGGTACCTCGGCCAGCACGGCGGCGGCGACGACCAGCCCGGCCGCGGTGCCCAGCGCCCGCAGCACGGCCCGGGAGAACACCGAGCCGAAGTCGGGCTTGAGGACGAAGGTGACCGTCAGCGCGACCCAGTAGGAGCGCTCGACCTCGACCAGCGAGACGAGCGACTGGGCGAGCCCGATGCACAGCGCGAGCCGCAGTCCGTAGCGCCAGGAGGCCCCCGAGAACATCACGTAGCGCACCGCGCGCCGGGCCCGGACCCGCAGGGCGGCGGGCCGGCCGAGCCGGTCGTCGATGTTGTGGGGGTCCGGCTCGGGGAGGTGCACGACGGCCGCCGCGTGCCGCAGGGCCGAGTCGATGGCCCGCTCGGCCGGGGTGTGCGGGGCGGGCAGGTCGGGTACGGGCGTTCCGGTGCGGCCCTCTTCGACGGCGTCGGCCAGCTCCCGTACGGCCGCCGGGATCCCGGGCGGCAGCGGACGGCCGCGCAGGTGGGCGGCGGGGGCGGCCTCCACCAGCGGGATCACCACGTTGAGCTGGGCCAGCATCCGCACCAGCGAGGGGCTGCGCCCGTGCACCCGGGCCCGGTGGCCCAGCACCAGGTCGTAGGCCTGGTTCAGGGCCTGGGTGACCTGCCGGCGGCGCTCCTCGTAATCCGGTCCGCCCGCCGCCTCGAGGGCCTCCGCCAGCGCCCGGTAGGTGGCGGCGACGGCCGTGCGTTCGGGCCGGCGGCCGCGCAGCGGCCAGCCCAGCAGGGTCAGCACGAGCACGAACAGCCCGCCCGCGCTCAGCAGCAGCGGGGCCGTCCACCAGGGCTGCGGCAGCGGCAGACCGGCGCCGATCACGGCGTTGAGCAGGAGCAGCAGACCGGAGACGGACGCGACCGTGCCGATCGAGGAGATCATCCCGGAGACCAGGGCGACGAGGGTGAGGGCGCCGACGGCCACCCAGCCGTGCCCGAAGACCAGGGTGCCCAGTGCCACGCCCACGGCGCCGAAGAGCTGCGGGACGGCGATGTTGAGGATCCGCATCCGGTAGGCGTCGGCGGTGTCGCCGATGACCCCGGACAGGGCCCCCATGGAGACGAGGGCGCCGTACTCGGGCTCGTCGAGGGCGAATCCGACGGCGAGCGGGGCGGCCAGCGCGACCGCCGCGCGCGCCACGGCGGCCCAGGGGATCGGTGCGGTGCTCGGCCGCAGTCCGCCCAGCAGCCAGGAAGGCGGGGCCAGCGGATGCGGCCGGCCTCGCCCGGCCGCTATGTGTTCGGTGCGTTCGGTGCTCATTCCGCTTCCGTGCCGCCGCTCGCGAATCGGTTCTTCTGGGCTCTTCTGCGTCGTTCTGCGTACGTTGGTACCTTCCGAGCTTATGGGGTGCGGCGCAGCCGGCCCGTCACCCAGGCGCCCAGCGCGGCGGCGAGCCCGACGGCCAGCACCACCCAGGCGGTGGTGCGCAGGAACGCGGTGAGGGCGTCGTACACCGCTCCGGCGGCCTCCCGGTCGATGTCGGCCGGCAGATCGTCCAGGGTGATCCGGCGGCAGACGCCCACCGCGATCCACAGCAGGGCGGCCCCTGCGGCGAGTCCCAGCCCGGTGGCCACCACGGCCCGCCGGCGGCGGACGGCGACCGCGATGGCCGCCGCGGCCAGCACCACGGTCAGCACGGGGAGCCAGACGCCCGCGATCTGGAGCATGCGGAAACCCTTCCGGAGCGCGCCGAGGTTGTCGTACTCCATGACCTTGACGGACACATGGGTCACCGGGATGCGGTCGGCGAACGGCACGCCGTCGGCGACGAGTTCCCCCTTGACCTGGGCGATGACGGGCGCGAGGTCGATGGTGACGGCGTCCCCGTGGCCGGTGGTGAGCGCCTCGAGGAAGGCGGCGTGGGCGGCCCGGTTGGCCGCGTCCCAGGCGGTGCGGTAGGCCGGCGTGCCGGCGAAGGAGCCCAGGGCTTCGCCGAGCAGGGTGTCGACCCCGCTCTGGAAGGGGCCCGCGTCGATCTGGTCGGCGAGGGCGCGGGTGACCTGGGTGACGACGACGCCCTGGACCGCGGGGTTGCCGGCGAGCGGGGCCATGGCGGCGGTGTAGCGGTCGGCGCTGCCCAGCTCGCGGTCGGCCCAGTACGCGACGGCGCTCGCGGGTACCAGGAGGGCCACGAGCGCGATCAGTACCGCCGACAGGATGGTGCGCACGTCACCAGGGAATGCCGGGGCGGGGCCCGGCGCGAGCTGTGTTGCTGCGGGTGGGTGGCGAGGCGTCCTTGCGGGCGAAGTCCTGGACATTTAATATCCAGGATATGAAGATGAGCGAGGGCGTCGAGTGGGCGCTGCACAGCTGCGTCAACCTGGCGTGGAGCGGGCCGGACCGGGCCGTGCCGGCGGCGCGGCTGGCCGCGTGGCACGACCTGCCGGCGGCCTATCTGAACAAGCAGCTCCAGGCGCTGGCCCGGGCGGGCATCGTCACCTCCACCTCCGGCCCCCGCGGCGGCTTCCGGCTGGCCCGCCCGCTGGCCGCCATCTCGCTCATGGACGTGGTCGCCGCCGTCGAGGGGCCCGAGGAGGCCTTCCGGTGCACGGAGATCCGGCAGCAGGGGCCCGGGCGCTCCGATCGGGCGGCCGCCGAGGCGCCGGGCTGCGCCATCGCGCACGCCATGTCCCGGGCCGAACTGGCCTGGCGCACGGCCCTGGCCGCGCAGGACCTCGACGAGATCCGCAGGCAGGCCGAACGCCAGGCCCCCGACGCCCCGGAGCGGCTCCGCGCCTGGCTGGCCGCGCAGTAGCCACACCCCGCACGTACGGACACGGAAAACAGGAGCTCGGCATGACGCGCAGCATCATCAACCCGGCAGGACTCCACCACCCGACCGGCTACGGCTACAGCCACATCGTGTCCGCCCCCGGCGAGCAGGTCTTCATAGCCGGCCAGTACGGCTCCGACGACAGCGGCCACGTGGTCTCCGAGGACTTCGCCGACCAGGTGGCACAGGCCTTCGCCAACCTCCGTACCGCGCTGGCCGCCGTCGGCCTCGGCCCCGCCGACGTGGTCCGCATCGGCACGTACGTCGTCGGCCACGACCAGGAGAAGCTGGCCGTCCTCCTCAAGGAGCTGCACGCCACCTGGGGCACCGAGCTGCCCGCGCAGACCCTGGTCGGGGTGGCCTCGCTCGCCCTGCCCGGCATGCTCTTCGAGATCGACGCCGTGGCGGTACGCGGTTGATCCACTTGCCGGGCGGGGACCGCGGGTGTGCCCTGGATGATGGGAGAGAGGAGCCCGTCATGGCACATGCGGCACCCACCGCCCCCCGGGGCCACTACACCCGCCGGACGACGGACACGGACCACCTCGCCAGGAACGCCCTCACGCGCGCCCTGCTCATGGGTCTCGTCTACGGAGTCTGGGCCGCCTTCATCCAGCGCCAGATGGGCCCGGTGGACGCGGGCAACGTGTTCTACGGGATCCTGTGCGGCGCGCTGTTCGCCGCCGTCATGTTCGGCCTCAACCGGGTCGGCCCCCGGCTCAAGCGCGAGGCCCACGCCGCCGCGTACGGCGTCTTCGCGGGCATCGCCGTGGGCTACCTGCACAGCCTCACCGGCGCCAGTGTGCTCGGCTCCAGCGTCATCGGCCTCTTCTCCGGCCTGGGTGTCGGAGGGGTGGCGTTCTACCGCTACTACACGCGCGAGGACTGAGTCCCACGGCCGCCGGCCACGCGATCGAGACCGCCGGCCTCGTCAAGGTCTTCGGGGACACCCGGGCCGTCGACGGGGTGGACCTCGCCGTGCCGGAGGGAACCGTCTACGGAGTCCTCGGCCCCAACGGGGCCGGCAAGACCACCGTGGTGAAGATGCTGGCCACCCTGCTGCGCCCGGACGGCGGGGAGGCCCGCGTCTTCGGCAAGGACGTCACCCGTGAACCGGACGCCGTGCGCAGCCGGGTCAGCCTCACCGGCCAGTACGCCTCCGTCGACGAGGACCTGACCGGTACGGAGAACCTGGTGCTGCTCGCGCGGCTGCTGGGGCATTCCCGGCCCGCCTCGCGGGAGCGCGCCGCCCAACTGCTGGAGGCCTTCGGGCTCTCGGCCGCGGCCGGCCGCCAGGTCAAGCAGTACTCCGGCGGGATGCGGCGGCGGATCGACATCGCCGCCTCCATCCTCAACACCCCCGACCTGCTCTTCCTCGACGAGCCGACCACCGGCCTCGACCCGCGCAGCCGCAACCAGGTCTGGGAGATCGTGCGCGCCGTCGTCGCGCAGGGCACCACCGTCCTGCTCACCACGCAGTACCTCGACGAGGCCGACCACCTGGCCTCCCGGATCGCCGTCATCGACCACGGCAAGGTGATCGCCGAGGGCACGAAGGGCGAGCTGAAGGCCTCGGTCGGCTCGGGCAGCGTGCACGTCCGCCTGCGCGACCCGGCCCAGCGGGACGAAGCCGTGCGCCTGCTGGCCGCCGTGCTCGACGAGTCCGTCACGCCGGATCCGGATCCCGTCGCGCTGACCGCCCGCGTCGACGACGCCCGGTCCGCCGCAGCGGCCCTGGCCGAGCTCGCCCGGGCCGGGATCGTGGTCGACACCTTCGCGCTGGGCCAGCCCAGCCTGGACGAGGTCTTCCTCGCGCTCACCGACGACAAGGGGGTGACGGCATGAGCGTCGAGACCGACGAGAGCGGTGCCGACGGAACCGCCGGGAGCGCCGGAACCGCCAAAACGGCCGCCCCCGACCTGGAGTTCGCCGCCCCGCGCGCCGATCAGCTCGCCGCGCTCCTGGTCTCCGGCCGGCGCCCGCCCCGCCCGAGCGCGCTCTCGACCTCGCTGACCTTCGGGTGGCGGGCCGTCCTGAAGATCAAGCACGTCCCCGAGCAGCTCTTCGACGTAACCGCCTTCCCGATCATGATGGTGCTGATGTACACGTACCTCTTCGGCGGCGCGCTGGCCGGCTCCCCGGGGACGTACATCCAGACCCTGCTGCCCGGCATCCTCGTCATGTCGATCGTGATGATCACGATGTACACGGGGGTCTCCGTCAACACCGACATCGAGAAGGGCGTCTTCGACCGCTTCCGCACGCTCCCCATCTGGCGGCCCTCGACCATGGTCGGCTACCTGCTCGGCGACATGCTGCGCTACACGATCGCGTCCGCCGTGATGCTGGCCGTCGGCCTGATCCTGGGCTTCCGCCCGGCGGGCGGGGCCATGGGGGTGCTGGCCGGGGTGGCGCTGCTGATCGTCTTCTCGTTCGCCTTCTCGTGGGTGTGGACGATGTTCGGGCTGCTGCTGCGCAGCGAGAAGTCCGTCATGGGAGTGAGCATGATGGTGCTGTTCCCGCTCACGTTCCTCAGCAACATCTTCGTGGACCCGAGGACGATGCCGGGCTGGCTGCAGGCCTTCGTCAACAACAGCCCGGTCACCCACCTCACCACCGCCGTGCGCGGTCTGATGGCGGGGGAGTGGCCCGCGACCGAGATCGCCTGGTCGCTGGGGTGGGCGGGACTTCTCGTCCTGGTCTTCGGACCCGTCACGATGCGGCTGTACAACCGCACGTAGCAGCTGCGAGCGGCGCCGGCTCCCGTGCCCGTGGTCGGACCTCACATGGCCACGCTCCGTTGCCGAGGGCGCGGGAACCGGTGCTCCTCCCTTTCCGCGGCAGGTCTACGCGGCGGAGTCCGCGGGAGCGGTCTGCTGCGGTTCGCTCTCCGGCTCGGGGGTCGAGGCAGGGGTTTTCTGCGAAGCGGCCGGGTCGGCGCTCTGGCGTACCGGCGGCGTGAACCGGGCGGCCTCGGCGCGGAGCATGGCGTTCAGGGCGGCGTAGGCGTCGATGGGCATGGTGGAACCTCACGGTGTTCAGGGGGTGTGGGGGACTGCGTCGCTACGGGGCCTCGGCCCGCTCAGCAGCGCAGGACCACACTCCGCGCCGCCCGCGCGGACAGCGCCGGTTCGGCCGTCCGCCACACGGGCGCGGCCGCGGGCGGCCGGTCCTGCCCATGTTTCACGTGAAACACCGGCAGCGGGGTCCGCCGTACGCCGGGCACCCCGCGCGGCAGCGACCGTACGGCGGCCCGCGCCTCGGGGTCGGCGGCCGGGTCGGACTGTCCCTCGGTGGGCTCGGCGGGGGCGGTGGAGGAGGGCCGGGACTCGGCGACCGTCGCCGCGGCCGGACCCGCGCCGAACACGCACAGCAGCACCACGCAGACCGCCGTCAGGGCCTTGGTCAGGGCCCTGGTCACGGCCGCGCGCACGTACTGGCTCCCGCTCATGCGAGGGGTGTGCCCCGACACGCCGGGCGGCTCCCGGCCGGGTCCCCAGAAGCCCCCGACCGGCGGAACGAAGAGCCCCCCAGGGCTGACGCCGGGCCGGTCAGCGGCCCCGGCGCTGCCCCGTCAGCCGGGCCAGCACCGCGGTTTCCCCGCCGGTCAGGCGCAGTTGGGGCCGCCCGGGCCGGTCCTCGTGGCCGCCGGACGCGCCGGGGGAGAGCCGGACGACGGTGAACACGGCCGTCACGCCGTCGTCGCGGGAGATCTCGACGGTCCGGCCCCGCTGCAGCCCGGCGAGGTCCAGGCCGGATCCGCCGACCACGGCGGTGCCGGCCGATCCGGGCGCCGGACCGTCGGCATGCCAGGAGACTTCGCCGCGGGCGTCCGTCCCGTCGGCTCCGGCGGTCCCGTCGGCGCCCTCGGCCTGCTCGGCACCCTCGGCCCCGGCGAGCGCACCGGACACGCCGGTGACCGGTACGTCGATGCCCAGGCTCGGCACGCGCAGCCGCAGCGGCCGTGCGGCCCCCAGCGCCCCCGTGACCGGCCGCAACGGGCCCGCGGCCGTCCTCGGCGAGCGGGCGCCGTGCCCGGGAACGTGCGGACCCGCATGCTCCCGCTGCCGGGCCAGGCGCCGGTGGTCGGACAGTCCCAGTGCCCGCGAAGGCAGGGCGTCGTCGGTGGTCGCGGCCGCGGGGCCGGCACCCTCGGTGCGCTGCAGCACACCGATCCCGGCAGCCAGCAGAACCACCGTCAGCGCGGCGACGACCGACTTGGCGCGGGGCATGCGGGTCCCTCCGGTCCGGCTCGGGCGGCCGGGTCATGTGAGCAGTGGATACCTCCTCTGCCCTCCGGCATCCGGTGAAACACGGGAGACTGACGGAACGTCACGGGCGTGTCACCTCGTGATCCGGACGTTTTCCCAGCTGACGGCCGGTCCGGCCACCCCGCGCCGGGGGTGGGCCGCCGTACGCCCGAACGGGTGAGTCAGGTCGTCACCAGAGTCGCCGTCGCCACGCCCATCAGAACCGCGGCGAGGTGGACCGCCGGGTGGCCGTAGTCGCCGGACCACAGGTGCCGCGCCAGGCCGCCCAGCGCGGCCAGGGCCGCGATCACACCGAGCTGGCCGAACAGGGTGACGGCGGTGAAAGGGGCCAGGAGCAGCAGGAAGGAGTTCAGCCAGAAGGGTGCGGCGCCCGTCCAGCCCCGCCACTCCCTGATCGCCGTCGGCATGAACTACCGGCCCCCTCGCCCACTCGTGTCAACGCGTCGGCTGCACAGCCTCCTTGGGTACGGCGATCGGCACAAGGGTCCGTTTCGGCTACCGAACCGGAACCGCGGCTGGAAGTCGCCCACCCAGGCGAACGGCCCGGACCCCGCGGAACGGTCCGGGCCGAACGGAGCGGCAAACGGAAGGGGTTACGCGACGATCCAGTCGGAGGTCGCGATCACCGGCTGGACCCCGTCGCGGTGGACCGTGCCCTCGATGAGGCCGTACATCCGGTCCGCCGCGAAGTAGACCTCGTTGTCGTTCTTGAGGCCGAAGGGCTCCAGGTCGACGAGGAAGTGGTGCTTGTTGGGGAGGTTCAGGCGCACCTCGTTGACCTTGGGGCAGGTGTCGAGCACGCGCTCGGCCATCTGGTTCAGGGTCTGCTGCAGCGAGTACGAGTACGTCTCCGCGAAGGCTTCCAGCATGTTCTTGCGCACCTTCTTGTACGACTGGTCCCAGTCGTACGAGGCGTCGTCGGCGGCCAGCGCCGAGTGCGCCCACCGTGCGGTGACCTTGGTCGCCAGGATGCGGTCGTACGCCTCCTGGAGGGTCGTGTACTTGTCCTTGATGTAGCCGTGGAACTCGGAGTTGGTCGAGTTCATCACCGTCAGGTCCTTCAGACCCGAGATGACCTGCAGGCCCGTCGTCTCGCTGTACGTGATCTGCGCGGTGCGCACCTCCTGGCCCTTGCGGACGAAGGAGTGCTGCTCCTTGCGCGTCGGGACCGGGATGCGGTCCCACGCGTACTCCTCGATGCGGATCTGCGCCTCGCGGATCGGCGACTGGGAGGAGACGAAGTGCTTGGCGAGCAGGATGCCGAAGGCCTCGGGGGAGTCGATGCCGTGTTCCTTGCCGAAGGCGTACACCGTGTTCTTGGTGGTGTCGGTGGGCAGGCAGTTGGCGTTGTCGCCGGTCAGGTGGACGTCGCGGAACTCGCCGCGCAGCGCGACCGACACGTTCAGGTCGCGGATCTCGTGCCACGAGCCGTCGCCGCCCTTGCGGGTGACCTTGACGATGCGGTTCTCGGCCTTGCCGTACTGGTTCTGCGCGAGGACGTGCTTGCTCATGCCTGTCTTCCTTCGGGTACACGGAGTCCGGTTGAGGGGATCCCGTACGCCCGGCGTCCAGCGGTCGGCCCGCTCCCCGCCGTTCGGTCACGGAGGACCGCCCCGGGACTGACGTGCATCCCGGTCCGTAGGTGCTCTTTCGGATTTCAGCACGTTCACGTGCCGTTCGTAATGGCGCGGATCCTCCGAGAGCGGCACCCACGGATTGGGCGACCGTACGTCTGTGCAGGTCAGGCGGTGTGCGCGTCGGCGACCGACAGGGCTTCGTCGAGGATCGCCAGGCCCTTGGCCACGTCTTCGGCCGAGATGTTGCACGGCGGCGCGACGTGGATGCGGTTGCCGGCGGTCAGCGGCCAGAGCCCGCCCTTCTTGCAGGCGGCCCCGAAGGCCGCCATGGGCGCGTTGTCCGCACCGGAGGCGTTGTACGGCACCAGCGGCTCGCGCGTCGCCCCGTCCCGTACGAGTTCCAGGGCCCAGAAGGTGCCGAGCCCGCGGACCTCGCCGACCGAGGGGTGCCGCTCGGCGAGCGCGCGCAGCCCGGGGCCGAGCAGCTCGGCGCCGGTGCGGGCGGACTGCTCGACGGTGCCCTCCTCCTCCATGACGTTGATCGTCGCGACCGCGGCGGCGCAGGCCAGCACGTGCCCGGAGTACGTCAGCCCGCCCGGGTAGGGCCGTCGGGCGAAGGTCTCGGCGATGGCGGCAGAGATGGCGACCCCGCCGAGCGGGACGTATCCGCTGGTCACGCCCTTGGCGAAGCACAGCAGGTCGGGGACGACGTCCCAGTGCTCGGCGGCGAACCAGCGGCCGGTGCGCCCGAAGCCGACCATGATCTCGTCGAGGATGAGGACGATGCCGTAGCGGTCGCAGAGCGCGCGCACGCCGGGCAGGTAGCCGGCCGGGGGCACCAGGACGCCCGGGGCGCCGCCGACGGTCTCCAGGATGATCGCGGCGATGGACTGCGGGCCCTCGAAGACGATGGTGTCCTCGAGGTGGCGCAGGGCCCGCTCGCACTCCTCGGCCTCGGTGGCCGCGTAGAAGGGCGAGCGGTAGGCGAAGGGGCCCCAGAAGTGCACGACGCCGGCGGTCGCGGTGTCGTTGCCGAAGCGGCGGGCGTCACCGGTCAGGTTGATCGCGGTGGAGGTGGCGCCGTGGTAGGAGCGGTACGCGGACAGCACCTTGGGCCGGCCGGTGTGCAGCCGGGCCATGCGGACGGCGTTCTCCACGGCCTCGGCCCCGGCGTTGGTGAAGAAGATCTTGTCCAGGTCGCCGGGGGTGCGCTCGGCGATCAGCCGCGCCGCCTCGGAGCGGACGTCGACCGCGAAGCCCGGCGCGACCGTGCAGAGCCGCGCCGCCTGCTCCTGGATGGCCGCGGCGACCTTCGGGTGCTGGTACCCGATGTTGGTGTAGACGAGGGCGCTGGAGAAGTCGAGGAAGCGGTTGCCGTCGTAGTCCCAGAAGTACGAGCCCTCGGCCCCGGCCACGGCGAGCGGGTCGATGAGCTCCTGTGCCGACCAGGAGTGGAAGACGTGCTTCCGGTCGGCGTCCTTGACAGCGTCCTTCGCGGCGGCGAGGTCGTGGGCTTCTGCGTTCATGGAACGAGAGTAGTTGTCCACGATGTGGAATAGGTGCGGCCGGTGCCTCCGGGCGGCTCAGACGACGTGGCGTCCGCCGTCGACGGTCAGGACGTCCCCCGTCGTGTAGGCGGCGTTCACCAGGTAGAGCGTGGCCTCGGCGACGTCCTCTGGGGTGCCGACCCGGCGCAGCGGGGTGTTCTCGGTGATCCACTCCCGGGAGCTCTCCCAGACCTGTTCGGCGCCCTCGTACCAGGGGGTGTCGATGAGGCCGGGCGCGACGGCGTTGACCCGGACGGCCGGGCCGAGCTGGGAGGCGAGCAGGCGGGTCATGTGGTTCACCGCGGCCTTGCTGACGGCGTACGGGACGGAGCTGCCCAGCGCCCGGGTGGCGGAGACCGAGGAGATGTTGACGACCGAGCCCGCTCCCGACGCCCGCAGGTGGGGGGCCGCGGCGGTGACCATCTGCCAGGCGCCGATGACGTTGACGTCGAAGATCTCGCGCCAGGCGCCGGCGTCCGCGGCCTCCAGGTCGTCCAGGGGGATGAACCGGGTGACGCCCGCGTTGTTGACCAGGATGTCGAGCCGTCCGTGGGCGTCGACGGCGCTCTGCACGATCCGCCGGGCGTCCGCCGCGTCGGCGACGTCCCCGCGCACGTACACCGCGCCCGGGAGCTCCGCGGCCAGCGCCTTTCCGGCGCTCTCGCTGCGGGCGGAGTTGACGACGACGCGGATGCCCTCCGCGCTCAGCCTGCGGGCGACGGCTGCGCCGATTCCGGAAGAGGAGCCGGTGATCAGGGCGACGCGGCTCTCGGTCATGCGTTCCTCCTGGGGTTCCGCTGGTTTCCGTCGAGTGAATGGATCTTAGATTACCGCATGGCGGAATCTAGTTTCCGACATGTGAAATTCCAGCGGAAGGCGGTCGGCGGCGGCCAGCCTAGGATTGACAGCCCCGGGTAGGGGTACATGCGGCGCGGAGAGGCGCGGAGAACGGGAGGCCCTGTGGCCGAGCAGACGCGGAGGCTCGTTCTCGGCGGTGCCACGACCGGTGTCGTGGGCCGGTGCCGTGACTTCACCCGCAGGGCGCTGGCCGACTGGCAGTGGCCGGGCGAGGCGGAGTCCGCGGAGGACGTGCTGCTCCTGGTCTCCGAGGTGGTCACCAACGCCTGTCTGCACGGGGGCGGCCCCCGCGAGCTGGTCCTGCGGCACACCCCCGAGCGGCTGCGCGTGGAGGTCAGCGACGACAGCCGCGAGCCCCCCAGGCGCCGGCCGCCCGGCGACCGCGCACTGCCCGGCGGACACGGGCTGATCGTGCTGGAACGGCTCGCGCGCAGCTGGGGCTGGGAGCCGTCGCAGGACGGCCGGCCGGGCAAGACGGTCTGGCTGGAGGTCCCGGCGCGCGGGCGGCCCCTGGACGTGCCCTAGCCGAGCGACGTGCCCTAGCCGAGCGCGGACGGCGCCCTGTCCCCGTCCTAGCCGGCCGCGGACACCTCCTCGTCCGCCTCGCCGTCCGCCGCGTCCGGGTCGGTGAGCAGTCCGGTGCGCAGCCGCTCCAGGGTGCGCGCCAGCAGGCGGGACACGTGCATCTGGGACAGGCCCAGCCGGTCGCCGATCTCCGACTGCGTCAGCTCCTGCCCGAACCGCAGGGAGAGCAGGATGCGCTCGCGCTCGGGCAGGCAGGCCAGCATCGGCTTGAGCGACTCCAGGCACTCGATGCGGTCGTAGGCCGGCTCCTCCTCGCCCAGCGACGGCCGGTCGGCGCCGGGGTCCCGGTCCCCCTCCTCCTGGGCCGGCGCGTCCAGGGAGCGCACGGAGTACGCGGACGCGGCCTTGCGGCCCTCCGCCAGCTCCTCGGACGTGACGTGCAGCTGCCCGGCGAGCTCGGAGTCCGTGGGCTCGCGGCCGAGCTCCTGCTCCAACGCGTCGTGCGCCTTGGCGGCGTCGATCCGCAGCTCCTGGAGCCTGCGCGGAACCTTGACGGCCCAGCTGGTGTCCCGGAAGAACCGCTTGATCTCCCCGGTGATCGTCGGCAGGGCGAAGGAGGTGAACTCCACCCCCCGCTCCGGGTCGAACCGGTTGATGGCCTTGATCAGGCCGATCGTGCCGACCTGGACGATGTCCTCCATCGGCTCGCTGCGGCCGCGGAACCGCCGGGCGGCGTACTTCACCAGGCTGAGGTTCAGCTCGACGAGGGTGTTGCGGACGTAGCTGAACTCCGCGCTGCCCTCCTCCAGCTCGGCCAGTCTCCGGAACAGTGACACGGACAGGGCCCTGGCCTCGTGGGTTGCGACGTCTGTGAGGTCTGTACGGTGCATGGCGCTGCGCTCCTCCGACGGGCGGCCCCGGCGGATGACCGGGGTGCGGCGTCGCGCTGTATCGCGCTGTCTCACGGTCTCAGTCGCAGGGGATATACCCGGCTGAACAGGCGTGTACCCCACCAGAACATTTGCCTCCGGCCCCGTGTCAGCGGTCTGTCAGCGGCGCTCAGCGGTCTGTCTCCGGCCGGTCAGGACTCCCCGTCATGGTGACGGCGTCAACAACGGAGCGACCGCGAAACGAGTGGACACCATGGCCCAGATCCCGACCCGCGCGACCCGGCCGGCGGCCATCGCCGCCACCGGGCTCCGCAAGTCCTACGGGGACAAGACCGTCCTCGACGGCATCGACCTGCACGTCCCGGCGGGCACGGTCTTCTCGCTGCTCGGCCCGAACGGCGCCGGGAAGACCACCACCGTCCAGATCCTCTCCACCCTCATCGCCGCCGACGCCGGCCAGGTGCGCGTCGCCGGGCACGACCTGGCCGCATCGCCCGACTCCGTACGCTCCGCCATCGGGGTGACCGGCCAGTTCTCGGCGGTCGACAAGCTGCTCACCGCCGAGGAGAACCTCCGCCTGATGGCGGACCTGCGCCACCTCGGCAAGGCCGCCGGCCGGCGCCGGGCCACCGGGCTGCTGGAGGCCTTCGACCTGGCCGACGCGGCCGGGAAGGTGGCCATGACCTTCTCCGGCGGCATGCTGCGCCGCCTCGACCTGGCGATGACCCTGATGGGCGGCCCGCGGATCATCTTCCTCGACGAGCCGACCACCGGCCTCGACCCGCGCAGCCGCCGCGCGATGTGGGCGATCATCCGCGACCTCGTCGCCGACGGGGTCACCATCTTCCTGACCACCCAGTACCTGGAGGAGGCCGACCAGCTCGCCGACCGCATCGCCGTCCTCGACGGCGGCAAGCTCGTCGCCGAGGGCACCGCGCACGAGCTGAAGCGGCTGGTCCCGGGCGGGCACATCCGCCTGGAGTTCACCGACCCGGCGGGCTTCGAGCGCGCCGCCCGCACCCTCGGCGAGGTCTCCCGCGACGAGGAGACCCTCACCCTCCGCGTCCCCAGCGACGGCGGCGTGCGCTCGCTGCGCTCCCTGCTCGACCGGCTCGACGCCCAGGCGATCGAGGTCGGCGGCCTCACCGTGCACACCCCCGACCTCGACGACGTCTTCCTCGCCCTGACCGGGCAGACCATCCCGACCCAGGACAAGGAGTCCGTGCGATGACCACCGCCGCCGCCCCCGCCGCCCCTGCGAAGCACCTGTTCCGCGACTGCGCCACCATGCTGCGCCGCCAGCTCAAGCACGCCCTGCGCTACCCCGGCCTCTCCATCGGCACCATCGCCGTACCGGTCGTCTTCCTGCTGCTCTTCGTCTACGTCCTCGGCCGCCCGCTCGCCGCGGGCATCGGCACGGGCAGCGACTACATCAACTACCTCGCCCCGGGCATCCTCCTGATGACCGTGACCGCCGCCTCCATGAGCACCGCGGTGTCCGTCTGCACCGACCTCACCGAGGGCATCGTCGCCCGCTTCCGCACCATGGCGATCTCCCGCTCCTCGATCCTCGTCGGCCACGTGCTCGGCAGCATCATCCAGACCATGGCCAGCGTCGGCATCGTCATCGGACTCGCGCTGCTGATGGGCTTCCGCCCGAACGCCGGTCCCACCGGCTGGCTCGCCGCACTCGGCCTCATCGCCCTGCTCACCGTCGCCGTGACCTGGCTGGCCGTCGCGCTCGGCACGCTCAGCAAGAGCCCCGAGGGCGCCAGCAACATCGTCATGCCGCTGGCCCTCCTGCCCTTCATCGGCAGCGCCTTCGTCCCCACCGACTCGATGCCCGCAGCCGTCCGCGTCTTCGCCGAGCACCAGCCCTTCACCCCGGTCATCGAGACCATCCGGGCCCTGCTCATGGACACCCCGGTCGGCAGTGACGGAGTCGCCGCCGTCGCCTGGTGCGCCGGGATCACCGTGGCCGCCTGCCTCTGGGCGAACAGGCTGTTCAACCGCCCAGCGTGACCTGCGCCGGCTCCCGCACGTCCTCCAGTGCCACCGTGCTCGCGCGACGCGCCGCCTCGGCGAAGTACTCCTCGTACTCCTCCCCGAGCGCGGCGCGCGCCGCGTGCTCCACCCGCTCCGCGTCCGGGCGCGAACGGTCCGGCCCGCCCCGCACCGCCAGAGCCGTCGCCAGCAGCCGGGCCGCTTCCTGCGGCCGGTCCAGCCGCACCGCCTGGTCCGCCACCCCGACCAGCACCTGGGCGACGGTCGGGGCGTGCAGGGAACCCAGCGCCAGGTCCAGGGCCTCGGCCCGGTGTGCGGCGGCTGCCGACAACTCGCCCTCCGCGGCGTCCAGATGGCCGAGGGTGTCGAGCAGCAGCGCGTGGAAGACCTGGTGGACGGCGACCCCGCGGATCCCCTCCCGGGCCCGTGCCACATCGGCGCGCGCCCGTGCCGGCTCCCCGCTCCAGCGCGCCAGGTCCGCCCGGCCGTGCGCCGTCGTGGCCAGTGCCTCCGGCCAGCCCGCGGCCTGGGCGTCCCGCTCCGCCCGCGCCATGGCCGCGGCGGCGGCCGCCGGCTCCCCGGCCAGCCAGTACAACTGCGCCTGCTTGACCCGCGCGTGCAGCTGGTCCTCGACGACCCCCATCTCGCCGATGACGGTGATGGCCTCCTCGTAGTGATCCAGCGCCGTCCGGAAGTCGCCGCGCTGGGCGACGAGTTCGGCCAGTACGGTCAGCGCGAAGGAGATCCCCCAGCGCTCCCCGAGCCCCCGGAACCCGGTCAGCGCCTCCTCGATCCGCGCCTCCGCCTCGGCGGGCGGGCCGCCCGCCCCGAGCCGGGTCCGCGCGCCGCCCAGCAGGGCCTGCGCCCGTACCCAGGGGTCCTCGTCGGCCAGCAGCGCCTCCCAGGCGTCCAGCGGCGGCCCGCTCGCGGCGTCGGCGTGCAGCAGCCGGTCCAGCGGCTCCATGAACCGCACCACCGGATGCCGCGTGCCCGTCCGTTCGGCGAGCAGCATGCCCTGGCGCAGCATGTCCGCGGTCTGCCGGTCGTCGCCGAGCCCGGAGGTCGCGAACAGCACGGCCAGCGCGCAGGCAAGCGCGCGGCTCTCCTCGTCGCGGGCCGACTCCGGCTCCCCGTCCGGCAGCGGCAGCGCCAGGGCCTGCGCGGACAGTTCGGAGCCCTCGGCCTTGCGGCCGCTGAGCCACCAGTACCACCCGGCCGCAGCGACCAGCCGTACGGCCTCCCGCGCCTCGCCCGCCGCGATCGCGCCGCGCAGCGCCGCGTTCAGGTTGTCGTGGTCCACGGCGAGCCGCGCGAGCCACTCCAGCTGTTCGGCCCGGCGCAGGTACGGGTCCGCCGTCCGCGCCAGCCGCGTGAAGTAGGCGGCGTGCGCCTGCCGGATCCGCTCCTGCTCCCCGGCCTGCGCGAGCCGCTCCAGGCCGTACGCCCGGATCGTCTCCAGCATCCGGTAGCGCCCGTCGCCCGACGTCACCAGCAGGGACTTGTCGGCGAGCGAGGCGAGCAGGTCCAGTACCCCGTACGCCTCGACCGGACCGCCCGCGCACACCGCTTCGGCGGCCTCCACCGTGGCGCCGCCCGGGAAGGCGGCCAGCCGGCGCAGCAGCGCACGCTCCGCCTCCGTGAGCAGGTCCCAGCTCCAGTCGACCACCGCGCGCAGCGTCTGGTGCTGGCGCGGAGCCGTCCGCGAGCCGCCGGTCAGCAGCCGGAACCGGTCGTCGAGCCGGGCGGCCAGCTGCTCGGGGCTCATCGTGCGCAGCCGGGCCGCGGCCAGTTCGATGGCGAGCGGCATCCCGTCCAGCGCCCGGCAGATCCGGATCACCTCGCGGGCCGTCTCCTCGGTGACCGTGAAGCCCGGACGGGCCGCCGACGCGCGGTCGTTCAGCAGCCGGACCGCGGCGTACGACATGGCCCGCGCCGCGTCCGCGCCCTGGGGCGGCAGGGCCAGCGGGCGCACCGGCCACAGGGCCTCACCGGTGAGTCCGAGCGGCTCCCGGCTGGTCGCCAGGACGTGCAGCCCGGGGCATTCGCCGAGCAGCCGGTCGGTCACGGCGGCGGCTGCCCCGATGAGGTGCTCGCAGTTGTCCAGCACCAGCAGGGCGGTACGGGTGCGCAGCGCCGCGGCCAGCCGGTCCAGCGGGTCGCCCGCCGCCGGCGCGTGTTCCCGTATGCCGAGCGCGGTCAGCACGGCCTGCGGTACGCCGGCCCCCGCGCTCAGCGGCGCCAGCTCGACCAGCCAGACGCCGTCGGGGAACCGGTCGAGCAGCGGGCGCGCGCTCTGCAGGGCCAGCCGGGTCTTGCCGGCGCCGCCGGGCCCGGTGAGGGTGGTCAGCCGGAACCTGCCGATCAGGTCCTCCACCCCGGCGAGGTCCTCGTCCCGTCCCACGAAACTGGCCAGCGGGGCCCGCAGGTTGGTCGGCGGCGGGGCGTCGGCGGGTTCCGCCGCGGCCGTCGCCGCGGCGCGGGCGGGGGCAGCAGGGGCCGTGGCCGCGGGCGGGGCGGTCAACTCGCCGCGCAGGACGGCGGTGTGCAGCGCCGACAGCTCCGGCGACGGGTCGGCGCCGAGCTCCTCGGCGAGGACCTCGCGCGCTCTGCCGTACGCGGCGAGGGCCTCGGCGGGCCGTCCGGCCGCGACGAGGGCCCGCATCAGCGCCCCGACGAGCCCTTCCCGCAGGGGGTGTTCGGCGACCAGGGAGGTCAGCTCGCCGGTCAGCTCCCGGCCGCGCCCCACCCGCAGGTCGGCCTCGATGCGGTCCTCCAGGACCGCCATGCGCAGCTCGCCGAGCCGGGCCACCGGCCCCCGGAAGAAGTCGGAGGCGGCCACGTCCAGCAGCGCCGGTCCGCGCCACAGCCCCAGCGCCTGCCGCAGCAGCGCCGCGGCCCCGCCGGGGTCGCCGGCCAGGGCGGCGCGTCCGGCCGAGGCCAGCCGCTCGAAGCGGACCACGTCCACCTCGTCCGGGTCGAGGACGAGGCGGTAGCCGGCCGGATGCGAGGCGACCTCCACGCAGGGCAGCGCGCGGCGCAGCCGGGACACCAGCGCCTGCAGGGCGTTCGCGGCGCCCATCGGCGGATCGTTCTCCCAGATCCCGTCGATCAGCAGCTCGGAGGCCACCACCCGGCCCGGTTCCAGTGCCAGCAGGATGAGCAGGGTCCGCAACCGCGCCCCGCCGATCCCGATGCCGCCCCCGTCATCGCCCCGTACCTCCAGGGCCCCCAGCATCGAAATGCGCATGACGCCATTCTGCGGGAGGCCCGTTCGGCGGGCGGGCGGGGTGTGCGCGCGGGGTGTGCGGACGCGGTGGTCGCGGGGGCGCGGGAGTTATTTGTCCGAGTAGCTGAAGTCCCCGACAGTCCAGGCGCTGACGTCCTTGACGGCGATCCGGTACATGCCGCCGGTCTCGGGGATGCCCAGGGTGCCCTGGAGGATGCGCGCCACATGGAAGTGCAGGTGCGAGGGCCGGCCCGTGGGTCCGGGGCTTCTGAAGACCTCGGCGAACGGGGTCAGCTGGTCCGAGTCCTGGAGGACTTCGGCGACGCGCTGGCGCCAGACGCTCTCGGGGGCCAGGCGGCCGGTGATGACGGCGCCGTGGACGACGACGGTCAGGGACATCTGATTGGTTTGCTCCGACTCGACCATGGCAGCGAGATCGATGAGCAGGTCGTCAGGGGTCGACATGGGCGGGACTCTAGCAAGCCGCCGGGGCCCGCACCCCATGGTGCGGACCCCGGCAGTGCGTGGGCGTCGGCGTCAGGCGGGAACGATGTTCTCGGCCTGCGGGCCCTTCTGGCCCTGCGTGACGTCGAAGGTGACCTTCTGGCCTTCCTGGAGCTCACGGAAGCCCGAGGAGGCGATGTTCGAGTAGTGGGCGAACACGTCGGCGCCGCCGCCCTCCTGCTCGATGAAGCCGAAGCCCTTTTCTGCGTTGAACCACTTCACGGTGCCGGATGCCATATTAATTCTCCTTTGGGGCAGTGCCCGGAAACGCCCCGCCGGAAAGCTCACCGGTAAATAGGAAGTATTTCGGGAACCACAACTGCAATTAAGTCCACCGTAACACAGGGGTTGCGGTGAGCAGGTAATTTTCCATTCCGCAGTGGTGGAAACGGGTGGCCGTCCAGGAAAGTCGTATAAGCGAATTTGTTTTTATCGGGCGCCCACGGCCGCGTGCTCGCGCGCCACCGAGACGATGAGGGACCGCAGCCGTTCGACGTACCGCCGCATGTTCTCGTGCGCGAGGGCCGTGTCCGGGTAGCGGGCCGCGAACTGCAGGCCCTCGTGGAGCCGGGTGACCCACGCGCACACCTGGTCGCCGTACGACACCCGGATCAGCCCGTACGCCTTGAGGTCCTGCCACCGCTCCGATCCGGCGGTGCCGCGCGCGTCGACGAACGAGACGATCGAGTACAGGTCGGGAGAGGTGGGCCGGAAGTCGGAGCCCAGCAGGCGGAGCACGCGTGCGATCGGCATCCGGGACAGCGCGCGGTTCTCCCGCAGCGCCGAGCGGACCATCGCCAGCGCGCCGTCGAAATCCGCCGCCCGCCCCACCGGGACCTCGATCGGCGCACCGCCGACGTACCAGCCGACCGAATCCGACCACTGGGAGTTCGCCCGGGTGTGGAACGGCACCACGGTGCGGTACACCTGCTGCCCGCCGATCTCGCGGACGATGAGTCCGGTGGCCGCGAGGATGCCGATCAGGCTTCCGCCGTACGGGCGGCAGTACGCCTCGAAGGCCGCCGCGTCCGCGTCGTCCACGAGCATGTCGTGCGTGAACTTCTGGGCGGGCAGCGGCCCTTGGGGATCGAGGCCGAGGTCGACGGGGAAATCGGGCAGCTTTCCGTCGCACCGGGCGATGAACTCCCGCCACCGGGCCACGATCGCGTGCGTGTCGTCGATCCCGTCGGCGTGCGTGCGCTCCGTCGCGCAGAAGTCGACGTAACTGGCGACCGGCGGCGTGTCCACGGCCCGGCCCTCGAGGCCCGCCGCGTAGAGCGCGTGGATCTCGGCGGGGATGCGCTGGATCGAGTACGCGTCGACGTTGCTGTGGTCGAACGCCATGTAGACGCTCGTCCCCTCGTCCCTGACGACCGCGGTGTAGATGAAGTTCGGCCAGGTGAGGGCGTTCGCCGCGACGTCGAACCGGTCCTGCAGGTACCGGGTCAGCGTGCCCGGGTCGGCGAAGGGGCCGACGTCCTCCCGGTGCAGCTCGACGGCATCGGCGTCCAGTGTGTAGCGCCGCATCTCGTCACCGACCCAGCGGAACCCGCTGCGCAGCGTCTCGTGCCGGAGCGTCCAGGCCCGCAGCGCGTCCTGGAGGACGCCGAGATCGACCTGTCCGGGGACGTCGAAGGCCGTGCCGAGCCAGGTCGGTACGAACAGGCCGTCCTCGCGCACCGAGCGCGCCGTCCGTACGTGGGACTCCTGTACGTACGCGGGCGGCCGGCGGTCCTCGGCCAGGCCGGTCGCCGCCTCGACGCTCCGCGGGTGCAGCGTCCATTCCACGAGACGTCCTGCCCGGATCTCGCAACGCTGGATGTCGGTCATTCGCACGGGGCACTCCGCATCGCTGGGCATCACTCACATGGCACAACGGCCCAACGAGGCGGATGAGCCGAAAGAAACGCGGCCGCCCGCCGCCGTACTCCCGTCCCGGCGGTCCGGCTCCCCCCGTTCACCACTGCTCCCGGTCCCCGCCCCGCCTGCGGACCCCGATCCGTACCGCGCCGAAGAGGACCTTGGCGATCACTCCCACCACGATCAGATCGGCGACCATCTGCACCGTGGTGAGCGCGCGGCCGAGCTCGGTGGCGGGCGCGATGTCCCCGAACCCCACGGTGGCGAACACCGTGACCGTGAAGTACAGCGCGTCGGTCCGGTTCAGCGGCTCCGAGAACGACTCCGGCACCTCCTTCGCGAGCACGAAGTAGGTGGCCGAGAAGATCACCAGGAACAGCGGCAGGGCGGCGGCCAGTGCCTCCACGGCCCGCAGGCGCGGATACTCCGCACGGGTGATGGCCCCGACCTGCCGGGCGACCAGCCACCCGAACAGCCCCAGGCCGGCCACGAGCGTGACGACGGTGCGCGCACCGAATCCCTGGTCCAGGGGAGCCAGGTAGAACAGCGCGGTGATCAGGACCGTCCACGTCAGCGACCGGAGCGAATGAGCAGCCAGGACGCGTCGCCGGCGCCGGGCTGCGTTGCGTTCCATGGCTTCAGGAGAACGGTCCGCAGCCCGTCCCGCGACCGCAGCGCGGTACCGCGGGGCCGTGGTGGACGGGTGACCCCTCGGCGTGGGCGGAGGCGTCGGCATTGCGGGCCGCCCGCGCGGCCCCCAGGATGGGCGCCATCCCGTCCGCCTCCGCAGTCAGGAGTGTTTCCCATGCTGGAGCGCAAGCTGCGCAAGGACCGCACCGAAGTCACCTTCGTCCTTCCGGCGGACACGCCGCCCGGGCCGGTGAGCGTGGTCGGCGACTTCAACGGCTGGCAGCCCGGAACCCACACGCTGAAGCCGCGCAAGGACGGGAAGCGGGCCGTCACGGTCGAGCTGCCGAGCGAGAGCGCGCATTCCTTCCGGTACCTGGCCGCCGGCGACTACTGGTTCAACGACGAGAGCGCCGGCGACCAGGACGGCCCCAACAGCCGCCTGCACACGTGAGGACGCCATGACGGCGGATCCCGTCCGGCGTCTGATCGTCCTGCGGCACGCCAAGTCCGCGTGGCCGCCGGACGTGCCCGACGCCGAGCGGCCGCTCGGCCCGCGCGGCCTGCGCGACGCCCCGGCCGCCGGCCGCTGGCTGCGCGAGCGCGGCCGCGTACCCGACCGCGTCCTGTGCTCACCCGCGCGCCGCACCCGCCAGACCTGGGACCTGGTCGCGGCCGAATCCGGGATCACCACCCCGGTGACGTACGAGGAACGCGTCTACGGGGCGAGCACCGAGGAACTGCTGGACCTCGTACGGGAGACCCCCGCGCAGGTGCGGACGCTGCTGCTCGTCGGGCACAACCCGGGCGCGCAGGAGCTGGTGCTGCTGCTCGCCGGCGAGGGGGACGCCCCGGCGCTGGAGCAGGCCCGTGCGAAGTTCCCGACGTCGGCGATCGCGGTGCTGGGCCTGCCCGGCCCCTGGGCCTCCCTCGCAGCGGGCGCCGCCCGGCTGACCGAGCTCGCCGTGCCCCGGGGCGCCACGCCCTGAGGCGGCGGAGAGGGGGCGGTGGGGCGCCGCTACTCGCCGATGCGTACGAGCGCGAGCGTGATGTTGTCCGGGCCCCCGGCTTCGATGGCCGCCTTCCACAGCTCGTAGGCGGCCTTCCCGTCGTCGTGCACCCGCAGCAGGTCGTCGATGGCCTCATCGGGCACCGGGTCGGTCAGCCCGTCGCTGCACACCAGGTAGCGGTCACCCGTGGACAGCGCGAAGTCCGCCACATGGGGAGTGATCGCGCTCTGCCCGCGGCTGCCGCCGAGCACCTGGGTGACGGCCGACGTGGTGCGGTGCCCCGGCGCCGGAGGCGGGCTGTCGTCCACGCTGAGCTGGCGCAGCCCGTCCGCGTTCGCCTGGAACACCTTGCTGTCACCGACGTTGAAGGCCAGCAGCGACTCCTCCAGTACGAGGGCGCCGGCGACCGTGGTGCCCATGGAGGTCAGGTCCGGACGGCCTTCGGCGGCGGCGTACACCGCGCGGTTGCAGACGTCCAGCGCGTCGCGGACGGCCTGGCTGCCGTCCAGGGTGGGGCCGAGCACGGAGAGCTCGCGCACGACCAGCTCGCTGGCGACCTCGCCGGCCGGCTGCCCGCCGAGCCCGTCGGCGACCGCGACGACGAGCGGTCTGCCGAGGGGGAACACGAGCGTCTGGGGGCTCTCGGTCGCGGTCCCGCAGAGTGTCCACGGTCCGATGACCAGGCTGTCCTCGTTGTGATCGCGGACGAGCCCGGTATGGCTCAGGGCGGTCACGGCTATGTACGGCACCTCGACGTCCCGCCTCTCGGCCCTCGGCCCTCGGCTTTCCGCAACGGCAGACGCTGTTCTCCCCACCATTGTCGCGCCGCTCGGCATGCGGCGCGTGGCCTGCCGGAGCAGGCTGGTCCTGGGGCACGAGGAAAGGACTGCGGTTGATGTTCGCGAGGCTGAGCACCTACCAGGGATCACCGGTTCCCCCGGAGGGAGACCTGAGCGCCCATTCGGAGGCGATCGTCCAGCAGGTCCAGGACCTTCCCGGCTTCCGCGGCGTGTACTACCTCGTCGACCGGGCCTCGGGCAAGGCCACGTCGCTGACCCTGTGGGACGACGAGCGGACCATGCGGGACAGCGAGGAGCAGGCCGCCGCGATCCGCGAGGAGACGGCACGCCGGGAGGGCCAGCGGATCGTCTCGGTCGAACGCTTCGAGGTCGGCTTCAGCCGGCTGCGGCCGTAGGCGGCGCCGCCATGCCCCGGCGCACGGTCACCGCACTGGGCGCCGGGGACCGGTTCGTGCCGGCCGTCCGCCTCCGCACGTACGAAGCAACGGGAGTCCCGATGACGAAGACGAAGCCCACCCCGCAGACCCCTCCCTTCCCGCCGGACCCGTACGGCCACCCGCACCCCTCACGCCCCGCACACCCCTTCCCCCAGGACCCCCACGCCCCGAGGCCGACCCGCGAGCCCACCCCGCCCCCCTCGCCGGCGTCCCCCTCGCCGACGCCGCACGAACCGCCCGCGGACCGCTTCATGTGATCTGGCGCACACGCTGTCACAACGATCGACCCTGCGGTGTCTTCAGGTCGAACCCCCTGGAGACCGAGGAGACACCGTGAGCGAGCACACCGGACCCACCGCGCACACCGAAGTCGTCGTCATCGGCGGCGGCTACGCCGGCGTCATGGCCGCCAACCGCCTGACGCAGCGCGAGGACGTGACCGTGACACTGATCAACCCGCGCCCGTCCTTCGTCGAGCGGGTCCGCCTGCACCAGCTGGCGGGCGGATCCCACGACGCGGTCGTCGACTACCGCAAGGTCCTGGCCGAGGGCGTCGCCCTGGTGGTCGACACCGCCACGCGGATCGACGCGGCCGCGCGCAGCGTGACGCTGGCGACCGGCGGCACCGCCCGCTACGACTACCTGGTCTACGCGGTCGGCAGCGGCAGCGCCGATCCCCGCGTCCCCGGAGCGGCCGAGTTCGCCTACCCCATCGCCGGCCTCGAGGAGGTGCAGCGGCTGCGTCCGGTCCTCGACGCCGCGCCCGCGACGGCCCCGGTGACGGTGGTCGGAGGCGGCCTGACCGGCATCGAGATGGCCGCCGAACTGGCGGAGCAGGGCCGCGCCGTGACCCTGGTGTGCGGCGGGGTGCTCGGCCCGTCCCTGCACCCGCGGGGCCGCCGCCGGGTGGCCGGGCGGCTGGCCGACCTGGGCGTGACCGTGCTCGAAGGCCCCGACGCGCAGGTGACGGCCGTGACGCGCGACGCCGTGCGGCTCGGCGCCGGCCGCGAGCTGCGGAGCGCGGTGACCATCTGGACCGCCGGGTTCGGAGTGCCGGACCTGGCCGCGCGCAGCGGGCTGAGCACCGACGCCCTGGGCCGCCTGCTCACGGACGAGACGCTGACCAGCGTGGACGACACGCGCATCGTCGCGGCCGGTGACTCGGCGGCGCCCTCCGACCTGCCGTTCCGGATGAGCTGCCAGGCCGCGGTCCAGCTGGGCCCGCAGGCCGCGGAGACGGTCCTCAGCCGGCTCGCCGGTGCGCAGCCCGCACCCGTCCAGGTGGGGTTCGTCAGCCAGTGCCTCAGCCTGGGCCGTCGCGGCGGCATCCTCCAGCTCACCGCCAAGGACGACACCGCCAAGAAGTACTCCTTCGGCGGACGCCCGGCCGCGAAGGCCAAGGAGCTCATCTGCAGGGGCATCCCCTGGCAGCTGGCGTACGAGGCGCGCAAGCCCGGCGCGCGCACGTGGTGGACCAAGGACGCCACGCGCGCCCGGCTCCTGCAGGCCAGGCAGGACGAGGCGCCGGCCGTCCGAGGGGTCCGGGCATGAGCGTCGGCGCCACCGACCCGGCGACCGACTCCTTCGTCGCCCACCGCAACCTGCTCTTCACCGTCGCCTACGAGATGCTCGGATCGGCGGCCGACGCGGAGGACGTCCTCCAGGAGACCTGGCTGCGGTGGGTCGGGGTCGACCTGGACCAGGTACGCGACCACCGCGCCTACCTGGTCCGGATCACCACCCGGCAGTCGCTCAACCGGCTGCGCGCCATGACCCGCCGCAAGGAGTCGTACGTCGGCCCGTGGCTGCCCGAGCCGTTGCTGACGGCGCCGGACGTGGCCCAGGACGTCGAGCTCGCCGAAAGCGTGTCGATGGCGCTGATGCTCGTCCTCGAGACGCTGTCGCCGACGGAGCGCGCCGTGTTCGTCCTGCGCGAGGTCTTCGACCTCGGCTACGACGAGATCGCGGCCGCCGTCGACAAGAGCCCCGCGGCCGTCCGCCAGATCGCGCACCGCGCCCGCCGGCACGTCGATGCCCGCCGCCCTCGTGAGGTCGCCTCCCCGGCCGAGACCCGGGCGGCCCTGGAGTCGTTCCAGCGCGCGCTCGCCACCGGCGACCTTCAGGGCCTGCTCGACGTGCTCGCCCCCGAGGTCGTCCTGCTGAGCGACGGCGGCGGCATCAAGCAGGCCGCGCGACGACCGGTATCAGGCGCCGACAAGGTGGCCCGCTTCATGGTCGGCGGCCTGGGCAAGAACGAACGCCCGCTCACGGTCGGCCTGACCGCGGTCAACGGCAGCCCGGCCCTCGTCGTCCACCTGGACGGAGAACTCGACGGCATCATGGCGATCCGCGTCGAAGCCGCCCGCATCACGGGCCTCTACTACGTCCGAAACCCCCACAAACTGACGCACGCCGAGTCCGAAACCCCGCTCACGCTCCGCTGACCGCCGCTGACCGCCGCTGACCGCCGTTGACCGCGAAACCGGCCGCCGCAGCTTCCCGCGTCCCTACGACCAGAACTCGTCGTACGCGCGGGAGTCGGCAGGCAGGACCCAGCTCTCGCTGATCTTGTTCTCCCTCATGTGGAGGACGAGGGCGAGGCCGAGGTCGAGCTCCTTGCCTTCACGTGACGCCGTGACCTGGAGCAGAGCAACCATGTGGACATCGTTTGCGAGGACATCGTGGAGCTGCGCGCGGTACGTGCCGCCCGTCAGCTCGAACTCCCGGCCGAGCAGCGCGAAGGTGGCCTCGCGTCCCCGGTAGTCGCCTGTCAGCAGGTTCCTGCCGCCGATGTGCCAGACCACGTCGGGTTGGAATTCCTGCGCCAGCGCATCCATGTCGCCGGCGGAGAAGGCGGCCAGGACGCGGTGAAAGACGGCGATGTGCGGGTGATCGGTCATCAGTGCCTCCTGCTCTCCCGGGCAACGTACGCACCGCGATCCGCGCAGTGGCACATTGGCGTCGGCCATTGGGCCGAACGCCGCACAGGGTTCCGGCACTAGAGGTTCAGAGGCGCTGCTCCAGCCGCCCCGCCAGGGGGGCCGCAGGCCGTTGTCTGCCTGCGGCCCCGCTCGGGTGCTGGGGTCAGGACGGGTCGCCGTACTGGAGCCCGCGGCCGTTGGTGCCGACGTAGACGCGGCCGTAGGTGTCGGGGTCGCCGGCGATGACGCCGACGCCGCCGATGCTGCCCCACTGGTGGGCGTCGTCGTTGACGCGGAGCCAGGTGGCGCCCTTGTCGGTGGAGCGGAAGACTCCGGTGACGTCCTTGACGGTACCGATCAGGTACAGGGCCTGGTAGGCGCCGCCCGGCGCGGCCTTGCCGAAGCCGAGGGCGGAAGCTGACTGCACCGTGGGGAGCGCGGTGAAGGTGCGGCCGCCGTCGGTGGAGTGCAGCAGCCCCTTGCCGCCGTCGGCGATCCACAGGTCCCCGGCGATGCCGGGGACGGCTGCGAGCCGGCCGGCGGGCAGGTTGGCGGCGCGGGCGGTGAAGGTCGCGCCGCCGTCGGTGCTGGCGAAGAGCGTGCCGCCGGCCAGTGAGTAGAAGGTGTTGGCCGAGGAGCGGTCGGCGACGACCACGGCGCCGTTGCCCAGGCCGCTGACCTTCGACCAGCTCGCCCCCTTGTCGGTCGAGCGGTACGGGACCTGACCGCTTTGGGTCCACACGATGGCGGAGCCGTCCGCCGCGAGCGCGACACGGCCGCTGTCGGCGCTGCCCACCGGCTCGGCCTTGAAGCCGTTCCAGCTGCTGCCGCCGTCGGTGGAGTAGGCGCCGTCCTGCGCGCCGCCACGGCCGACGCGGACCATCACCGAGGGGTTGGACTGGGCGAAGTCGATGTCGGTGCTGGTGATCATCATCGGGTTCTCCAGCCGCCCGGCGGGCACCGCGGTCAGGGAGTCGTGGCGGAAGCCGCCCAGGTCGCCCATGGCGGTGACGGCGGTGGCGCCGCCCGGCGGGGCGATCACGTCCATCAGCGCGGTCTCCTCCAGCCCGCGGGCCCCCGCGGTGGTCCAGTGGCTGGTGCCGCCGCTGTCGGCGGCGCCGGCGTCCTTGCTGCGCCAGATGCCGCTGCCGGTGCCGTACAGCGCGTGCCCGGAGTCGAAGGGATCGATGGCCAGGGCGGTCATCCAGTGCCCGGTGCCGGTACCGACGTAAGGGGCGGCGGAGGCGCTCCGCACCGACTTCGCGGCCTGGGCCTTCCAGGTCGCGCCGCCGTCGGTGCTCCGGTAGAGCTCGTCCTCGGGCCACCAGCGGCCGAGGGTGGTGACCATCACCGTGGACGGCTTCTGCGGGTCGACGGCCAGACCGGAGAACCCGTAACTGCCCTTGGACGGGGAGATGTTCTTCCACGCGCCGGCGGCCGGCGTGTACTTCCACACCGAACCCGCCGTCACGCCGTTGGGGCCGACGGTGTTGGTGTACGACAGGTACAGCGAGCCGTCACCGGAGAGCACGCCGTGCTGCGGCATCTCGCCGGTGGGCTGTCCGGAGACGGCCTGCCAGGTGCTGCCGCCGTCGGTGGAGCGGTACAGGGAAGTGGACTTGTCGGCGACGCCGACATAGACCGTCTTGCTTCCGGCCGGGCCGTACGTCACGAAGGAGATGCCCGCACCGCTGCTCGCCCCGTCCTTGACGGGGAAGGCGGAGACCTGGCTCCATGTCGCGCCGTGGTCGGTGCTGCGCCACAGGCCGTTCTTGCGGGTGCCCAGCAGCAGGGTGCCGTGGTCGGCGGGGTTGACCGCCAGCCGTTCGCCCGCCCCGCGGCCGTCCTCGTTGGCGCCCAGCTTGAAGGGCAGGTCGGTGCGCTGGAAGGTGCGGCCCCGGTCCGTGGAGCGCAGGATCGCGCCGTTGCCCGCCCAGTTGTTGGTGTAGGTGCCCGTCGCGAGGTAGAGCCGGGCGGGGTCGACGGGGTCGGTGGCCAGCGAATCGATGCCCAGAAGGTTCCAGTCCTTCTCGCCGAGCCAGTCGGTCAGCGGGATCCACTGCTCGGCCGCGGCGTCCCAGCGGTAGGCGCCGCCCATGTCGGTGCGCGCGTACAGCAGCCCCTTCTCCCGCGGGTTGAACACCAGCCCGGTGACGTAACCCCCGCCCACCACCTGGGCGTTGCTCCACACGTACGGTCCGGACCCGGGCGCCTGGGGCGCGGCAGTCTTCACCAGCTTCCACTGCTGGTTGGTGCTGCCCTTGCCGGGATACTGGATGACTCCCGCGCCGTCGGTCATGGCGCCTCCGGAGACGTCCAGGACCTGGCCGCTGCTGCGGGAGGTGAGGGTGACGGCGCCGGAACCGCTCACATCGTCGATCCGCCACTCCTGGGAGGTGGAGGAGCTGTCGGTCTGCTGCTCGGCGGCGGCCGCCTGGCCGGTCGAATGGCCCGCTATGCCCAGCACTTTGCCGCTGTTGCGGTTCACCAGCTCGTAGTAGCCGTCCCTGGCGGGTCTCAGCTTCCACTGCTGGTTGGCGGTGTTCTGGTCGGTCCACTGCTGGATGCGGGTGCCGTCTGCGGTGGAGAAGGCGTTGACGTCCAATACCTTGCCGCTGCGTACGGAAACCAGCCGGTAGTAGGCATTCCCGTCGATCGTCGCGGCCTGCGAGTCCTCCTGCACGAACAGGAGGTACGGCACGAGGACGGCGGGCACGCCGAGCAGCAGACCGGTCGCGGTCCAGCGACGGCGGTGACGCCCGCGGCGCCCGCCGTTCGTGGGGTTCTTCATGGGGGGTGTTCTCCTTGCATGCCACCAGGGGAAAGGCGGATCCAGCGACCGCAACGGCCGGGTCCGACTCCTTGTGGTCACAGGCCCCGCAAAGGGTTGCCTTGAGCCGCGATCTTTCTTGCGTTGGCCGCATACCCTTGCCGACGCTAAGGTGCGGCGCCGTACTCGGCGGATCGCTCGCTCCCCTGAGGAGGTGGGAATGGGGCTCATGGACGCGGACCACGCGAGGCTTGTCGTCGCGGCGCAGGCCGGTGACGATCGGGCGCGCGAGGAACTGATCGCCGCATACCTGCCGTTGCTCTACAACATCGTCGGGCGGGCGCTGAGCGGACATGCCGACGTCGACGACGTCGTCCAGGAGACCCTGCTGCGCGTGGTGCGCGACCTGCCCGCCCTGCGTGCCCCGGAGAGCTTCCGGTCCTGGCTGGTGTCGATCACGCTCCGCCAGATCAACACCCACTGGCAGCGGCAACGCACCTTTGCCGGCCGGACCACGGCCATCGACGAGGCACTCCAGATACCGGACGCCGGCGCCGAACCCGAGGACGTGACGATCCTGCGTCTGCACGTGTCGGACGAGCGCCGTCAGGTCGTCGAAGCCGGCCGGTGGCTCGACCCGGACCATCGGGTGCTTCTGTCGCTGTGGTGGCAGGAACGCGCCGGCTCGCTGAGCCGTGAGGACATCGCCGCCGCGACGGGTCTCACGGTCGCCCACGTCGGAGTACGCCTGCAACGCATGCGCGAGCAGCTGGAACTGAGCCGGACGATCGTCGCCGCGCTGGAGGCCGACCCGCGCTGTGCGCAGTTGGACGAGACCGTCGACGGCTGGGACGGTCTCCGTGCACCGGTGTGGCGCAAGCGGATCGCGCGGCACACCCGCGGCTGCCCGGCCTGCACGGCCACGACGACAGCACGGGTTCCGGCCGAACTGCTGCTCCTCGGCCTCGTGCCGCTGGCCGTCCCGGCCGGACTGATCGCCGCGCTGGCCGCCAAGGGCCTGCTGTCGGGTACGGCCGCGAGCGCCGCCGGGCTGGCCACGGCACACGTCGCCGTCGGCACGGCGACGGGGGGAGGCGGTCTGCACGGCCTGCTGATCGGCAAACTCCACGCGGTGACCGCTCATCCGCTGGTGAGCCTCGCCACGGGTGCGGTGCTCATCGCCGGGACCGCCACCTACACGACCTGGCCCGAACCGGCGCAGCGGGGGCCCGGCGTCACCGCCGCGCCGACGGCCGGCCATCCCACGCCGCTCCCGTCGCACTCCACCACATCGGCCGGACCGTCCCCGACGGGTCCGTCCGCCGTCCCGGGCACGGTTCCGCTGGGCGCACAGTCGCTGGAGTCCGTGGCCGACCCCGCCCTGTACCTCACGTATGCCGACGACTTCGCGACGCTCGGCCGAGTCTCCGCGTCCGGCAGCGCGCAGACACGGCAGCGGGCCACCTTCACGGTCGTCCGCGGGCTGGCCGACACACGGTGCGTCACCTTCCGCGCCGCTGACGGCCGCTATCTGCGCCATCGTGACCTGCGGCTACGGCTGAGCACCGACGACGGCAGCGAACTGTTCCGTGAAGACGCCACCTTCTGTCCGCACACCGGCGCGGTCGCCGGGTCGGTAACCCTGCACGCGCACAACTATCCCGGATCGGTCCTCCGCCACCGCGACGGCGGCATCTGGCTCGATGGCTCCGACGGCACTCGGACTTTCGCCGGCCAGGCTTCCTTCGTCATGCGCAGGGCCTGGGCCACCGCTCTTTGAGCATTTCGGGAGCGAGCCGCGCCCTTTCCGCAGGGACGACCAGACCGCGGGGCTCGGCATAACGCTTTTTGCCTGCGTGATGCATCACCGGGCAATCGTCCGGACGGGGCGACTTTTCTGTTACGAGCCGGCGAGTCCGGAGGCCTCCACTTCATGGGGTGCCCTTCCCGCCGCTCACCATGACGTGCCGGCGGGGGCAGGTCCCCCGACTTCCCCCCCGACGAATCCCCGGAAGAAGGCCCCTCCAATGACGCGACACACCCGCGACCCCCGAGGAAAATCATGAAGGGCCTGCACCGGCTCGGCCGGCGTCGCCGGACATTGACGATAGGACTGTCGGCCGCGGCGCTGGTGGCCGGTGTCGTGACGCTCCTGCCCAGCTCCGCCGGAGCCGCGAACCTGGGTACGCAGGCGGCCCCGTCGGGCCGGTACTTCGGCACCGCCGTGGCCGCCGGAAAGCTCGGCGACTCGACGTACGCCGCGATCGCGGACCGGGAGTTCAACATGATCACCCCGGAGAACGAGATGAAGTGGGACGCCATCGAACCGTCCCGCGGCAAGTTCAACTTCGGCCCCGCCGACCAGATCGTCAACCGTGCGCTGGCACGCGGCCAGCGCGTGCGCGGCCACACCACGGTCTGGCACTCGCAGCTCCCGTCCTGGGTCAGCTCCATCAGCGACGCGAACACGCTGCGCAGCGTGATGAACAACCACATCACAACCGAGATGAGCCACTACAAGGGCAAGATCTACGCCTGGGACGTGGTCAACGAGGCGTTCGCCGACGGCTCCACCCAGCACCGCAGCTCTGTGTTCCAGAACGTGCTGGGCAACGGCTTCATCGAAGAGGCGTTCCGCACCGCCCGGGCGGCCGACTCCTCGGCCAAGCTCTGCTACAACGACTACAACATCGAGAACTGGTCGGACGCCAAGACCCAGGGCGTCTACAGCATGGTCAGGGACTTCAAGTCCCGCGGCGTGCCGATCGACTGCGTCGGGTTCCAGAGCCACTTCGGCGCCGACGGCCCGCCGTCCAGCCTGCAGACCACCTTGTCCAACTTCGCCGCGCTGGGCGTTGACGTCCAGATCACCGAGCTGGACATCGCCCGGGCGTCGTCCACCCACTACGCCAACACGGTCAAGGCCTGCCTGTCCGTGGCCCGGTGCACCGGCATCACGGTATGGGGCATCCGGGACAGCGACTCCTGGCGCAGCGGCGACAGCCCCCTGCTGTTCGACAACAACGGCAAACCCAAGGCCGCCCACACCGCCGTCGTGAACGCCCTCAAGGCCGCCGCCGGTACCACCGGTGGGACCGGTACCGGGCAGATCAAGGGCGTCGCCTCCGGACGCTGTATCGACATCGACGGCTTCACCACCGTCAACGGCACCCAGGCGCAGCTGTGGGACTGCCACGGACAGACCAACCAGCGCTGGACCTACACGTCCGGCAAGCAGCTGATGATCTACGCCGACAAGTGCCTGGACGCCAAGGGCACCGGCAACGGCACCGCGGTGGTCATCGGGGACTGCGACGGCAGCGCCGGCCAGCAGTGGAACATCAACACCAACGGCACGATCGCCGGCGTCCAGTCCGGGCTGTGCCTCGACGCCGTCGGCGCGGCCACCGCCAACCGCACCAAGATCCAGCTGCACTCCTGCTGGACCGGCGGCAACCAGAAGTGGACCGGCCTGTCCGGGACGTCGACCCCGACGACGCCCGCGCCGCCGGGCGGCACGTGCGCTCTTCCGTCGACGTACCGGTGGTCGTCGACGGGTGCGTTGACGCAGCCGGCGAACGGGTGGGACTCGCTGAAGGACTTCACCAGCGTGGTGCACAACGGCAAGCACCTGGTCTACGCGTCGAACGCGTCGGGATCGAAGTACGGCTCGATGATGTTCAGCCCCTTCACGAACTGGCCGGACATGGCGTCGGCCGGCCAGGCCGGGATGAGCCAGCCCACGGTCGCGCCCACGCTGTTCTACTTCGCGCCCAAGAAGATCTGGGTCCTCGCGTACCAGTGGGGCCAGTGGCCCTTCATCTACCGCACGTCGAGCGACCCCACCAACCCCAACGGCTGGTCCTCGCCGCAGCCGCTGTTCACCGGCAGCATCCCCCGCACCGACTCCCCCACCGGCCCGATCGACCAGACGCTGATCGCCGACGACAAGAACATGTACCTGTTCTTCGCCGGTGACAACGGCAAGATCTACCGGGCGAGCATGCCGATCGGGAACTTCCCGGGCAGCTTCGGCTCGTCGTACACGACGGTGATGAGCGACACGGAGGCCAACCTGTTCGAGGCGCCGCAGGTCTACAAGGTGCAGGGCCAGAACCAGTACCTCATGATCGTCGAGGCGAAGGGTGCGAACGGGCGCTACTTCCGCTCGTTCACGGCCTCCAGCCTGAGCGGTTCGTGGACCCCGCAGGCCGCCGGCGAGAGCAACCCCTTCGCGGGCAAGGCCAACAGCGGTGCCACCTGGACCAACGACATCAGCCACGGTGACCTGGTCCGCAACAACCCCGACCAGACCATGACCATCGACCCCTGCAACCTGCAGTTCCTCTACCAGGGCAAGTCCCCCACCGCGGGCGGCCCCTACGACCGACTGCCGTACCGGCCGGGGGTCCTCACCCTGCAGCGCTGACCCGGCCGATCCAACGAAGAAGGCCCAGGTCGCTGACCTGGGCCTTCTGTCAAGAGTTCACACGTCGCGCCGCCGCACGACGACCAGGGTGAGTGCCACTGCGAGGAGGGGCCACAGCGCGAAGCCCGTCCACGCCTCGGCCGCCGAGGGCAGGGCGGCGGCCTCCCGGGGGTGCAGCTGGGACAGGACGGCGCGCCAGCCGTAGTAGGGGAAGTAGCCGAACAGCTCGTTCGCCCACTGGTGGACGGTCGGTTTGAAGAAGCCCGGCAGTACGACGAGCACGCCGCAGGCCGAGACGACGGACAGTGCGGTATGCCGCAGCAGGGCGCCGATGCCCATGCCCACCAGGGCCGAAACGGGAGCGAGTGCCGCGTTGGCCGCGAGGACCCCCGGGACGCCGGGCTCGCCCAGCGAGATGCCGATGTCGCGGCCCGACAGGATGGCCTGGCTCGCGACGAACGTGCTGAACGACACGACCACGCCGACCGCCAGCATCACGGCCGCGACGACGGCCGCCTTGGCCAGTACCACCCGGTGGCGGGCCGGCACCGCGGTCAACGTGGTGCGGATCAGACCGGAGGCGTACTCGCCGACGATCGTCAGGGCCCCGACCGTGCCCGCGCCGATCATGAGGAGGGCGACGCCGGCGCCGCTGAGCGCCTCGCTCATCGGGTCGTAACGGGATCTCTCCTGGGGACCGAAGTCCGGCCAGTTGCCGTACGTGTCGAGGCTGCTCTGCACGGAGAGCGCGATCAGGAGCAGGACGCCGAGCCCGAGTACCCAGCGCGTGGAGCGCAGGGACCACAGTTTGATCCACTCGCAGGCGAGGAGGCCGCGCCAGCGGACGCGCGGCTCGCCCGGAGCCCGGAAGCGGGCGGCAGCGGCCGGTCGGGGCGTCATGAGCGAGGTCATCGGCGGCCACCCGCGGTGTACTCGGCGCGGTCGGTGGTGAGTTCCATGAAGGCTTCCTCCAACGATGCGCTGCGCGGCGCCAACTCACGCAGCATGATCCGGTGCTCGAAGGCGAGTTCACCGATGCGGTCCGCCGTCAGCCCGGTGACCGTGAGCGCCTCCCGGCCGTCGGGCCGTACGACGGCCCCCTCGGGGGCCAGAACGGCCGAGAGCCGGGCGGAGTCCGGAGTGCGCACGGTGACACGGGACGGGGTGCGGGTACCCCGCGCCGCGAACTCGGCGACGCTCTCCTCCGCGATCAGCTCGCCCCGGCCGATGACGACGAGGCGGTCGGCCGTGTTCTCCATCTCGCTCATCAGATGACTGGAGACGAGCACCGTGCGCCCCTCCGCGGCCAGCCCTTTGAAGAGGCCGCGCACCCATCGCACGCCCTCCGGATCCAGGCCGTTGACCGGCTCGTCGAACAGCAGCACCGGCGGGTCGCCGAGGAGGGCCGTCGCGATGCCGAGCCGCTGCCGCATGCCCAGCGAGAAGCCACCGGTACGGCGGCTCGCAGCGCCCGCCAGACCCACTTCCTCCAGGACCTCCCGCACCCGGCGGCGGGGCAGCCCGTTGGCGCGGGCCAGCGCCGACAGGTGGGCGGCGGCGCTGCGGCCCGGGTGGACGTCCCCCGCGTCGAGCAGCGCACCGACGTGGTGCAGTCCGGCCTGCCGCCGGGCGAACGGGCGGCCGTCGATGGTGGCGGTTCCGGCGGTCGGCCGGTTCAGACCGAGGATCATGCGCAGGGTGGTGCTCTTGCCGGCGCCGTTCGGGCCGAGGAAGCCGGTCACGGTTCCGGGCCGCACAGTGAAGCTGAGGTCGTTGACGGCGAGGACGTCGCCGTAGCGCTTGGTCAGTCCGTTGACTTCGATCACGTGAACCACGGTGCCCCGCACCGGGGACGGGTCACATCGGCCCAGTGAGGGCGATCGGCGCACGGCCCCTGCCCGTGGGCATACGCCCGTGGTCTGACGCCCGTCGCGTGCATGCCGCCTACGATCGGCCCGTGCCCCAGACCATGCCAGCACCCCCTGCGCCCCTGGTGCGGCGCCTTCCCCGCGGTGCGCGGGCAGCGGTGACGGGGTGCGCGGTGGCCTTGCTGGGGCTGCTGCTGTACGCGGCGATCTCGGGCGGCGCCGCACCGGGCGGCGGCGCGGACAGCGGGGGCGCGGCCCTCGCCGCGGCAACCGTGGTGATGGCCGCACCGGTCGCATGGGCGCGGCGGTGGCCTTCCGCGGCCCTGGCGCCGCTGCTGGCCGAGGCCGCCGCCGCGGCGGCCCTGGGCCTGCGGGCCGAGCAGGTCTGGCCCCTCTTCCCGGTCACCGGCCTGCTGGTCGCTGCCGTCGCGGCCGCACGGAGCCGCCGCGCCGGTCTCTGCGCCGCCTTCGGCACGGTCGCCGTCCAGGAGACGGTCCTCCAGGTGGACCTCTTCCGGGACGGCGGCTGGGGCCGCGTGCTGGCCCCGGGCTTCCTGGGCCTGACGGCATGCCTGGCCCTGCTCGTCCTGCTCTCCTGGCTGACCGGAACGTACGTACGTCAGCGACGCGCGTACGGCGAAGCACTGCGCGCCCACGCCGCGGCCCGGGCGGTCGCGGCCGAACGGCTGCGCGTGGCCCGCGAACTCCACGACACCGTCGCGCACGGCATCGCGGTGATCGCCATCCAGGCCGGTGCCGGAAGCCGGGTGATCGAAAACGAACCGGAGCTGGCGCGCGGAGCGCTCACCGCCATCGAGACCACCAGCCGCGAGACGCTGCGCGGACTGCGGACCATGCTGGACGTCCTGCGCAGGGCGGATCCGGAACCGGAACCGGCGTCGGCCGCCGGGGCCGAGCCGTTCTGCGGACTCGCCGACCTCGGCCGGCTCGTCGCGACGGCGGCGGACGCAGGAGTCCTCGTGGACGTGCGGCACGGTGGGGAACGACGTGAACTGGCCGAGGCCGTCGACTGGTCGGCATTCCGCATCATCCAGGAGTCCGTGACCAACGTCGTACGTCACGCGAACGCCCGGCACTGCCGGGTGACCGTCGACTGGGGTCCCCACGCCCTGTCGGTCGAGATCGTCGACGACGGACCCGGCCGCTCGCACACCGCCGGCCCCCAGGACGCCGCCGGCCCCGGGACCGGCTACGGAATCCGCGGCATGCGGGAGCGGGCAGTCCTCCTCGACGGCGACTTCACCGCCGGTCCACGGCCCGAAGGCGGCTTCCGCGTCGCCGCCCGGCTCCCTCTGCCCGCCGTCCCGACGACCTCGGCCGAGGCGCCATGACGGTCCGCGTCCTCCTCGCCGACGACCAGCCGCTGGTCCGCACCGGCCTGCGCATGGTCATCGACAGCACACCCGGCATCGACGTCGTGGGAGAGGCCGCGACGGGCGCCCAGGCCGTCGCCCTGGTGAGGGAACTCGCCCCCGACGTCGTGGTCATGGACATCCGCATGCCCGGCATGGACGGCATCGAGGCCACGCGGCTGATCACTGCCGAGTCCCGGGCGGCCCGGGTCATCGTCCTCACCACCTTCGACACCGACACCCACGTTCACGCCGCCCTGCGGGCCGGAGCGAGTGGCTTTCTCGTCAAGGACACGGATCTCGACGGGTTCCTGGCCGCCATCCGGGTCGTCGCCGCCGGTGACGCCCTGATCGCGCCCGCCGTCACCCGCCGCCTCATCGCGGAGTTCGCCGGCCGCCCCGTACCCGCCCCGCCCGCGCCGCCCGCGCCGGAACTCGCCGCCGTCACCGCGCGGGAACGCGAGGTGCTCACCCTCGTCGGCCGCGGCCTGTCCAACGCCGAACTCGCGAGCCACCTCCACATCAGCCCCGGCACCGCCAAGGCCCACGTCGCGAGTCTGCTGTCCAAGCTGGGCGCCCGCGACCGAGTCCACCTCGTCATCGCCGCCTACGAGTCAGGCCTGCTGAAGCCGTCCCCCGGAACCGGGTGCGCGTTCAGATGCACGGGTTGACGCAGTCCGGACCATGATCCTATTGTCCGCCTTGCGCGTGGTTGCAGCCGACGGCAGTGAAAGCCGACCGGATTCTGATTAATGCCGAAATCTGAGTAAGTGAGGGTAGTCGTGGGGGTGCTGCTCTCGTACCTCCTCCTTTTCCTCATTCAAATCGGCTTGATGGCGTTGCAGGTCGGCGGCGCGTTCCTGCTCATGTTGAGTCTCGCTCTGTTTATCCGGCGCTTCGCACTTGCGCGCAAGCGTCGACCCGCTGGCCGCTTCCCGAAAGCGGCGTCAGTGGCACCGTATGTGCTGGGCGGCATCGGCGTTTGCCTGCTGGTTTCCACTTCGGCAGTGCTCTTCCTCGGGAGGAAGTCGGGCATTTTTGAAACCTGGGCGATATAGGCCGAAACCGTTGTGGTCTGCGCGGGCATCGTCGGCCTATCGAGGCTGGTAGCGGTCGGCTGCGGGCGCGGTGGTTGCTGCACGGCGCGCGAGCTTCCGTTCGCCGAAGACCAGGCGCCGGCGGGTGGGCAAGCCGGTGAGGACGGTGGCCGTGGCCGGTTCGTCGGTAGCGGTGTGCACGTAGATCGCTTCCAGCGAGCCGATCCTGTGTCCTTTTGGGTCGATGACGCCGCAGTCGCGCCACTCGCGGATATCGGCTGATGGATCATGCTCCGCTCCTCGCGGCGCGACGAGGATGACACAACGGCCCCGGCACATTCACACGCCGGGGCCGCCCTTCCGGGCGCTGCACGTGAGAGTGCACCGACCCATTCATCATGATATGCCCCTGGCGCTTCTCCGGCACCAGCGATGTTTCGCGGCGGTACGGGCCACCTGTCGCCGTGAGAATCCTGGTACGGAGGCGCCAGGCCCTCTTCGCGTGTGCAAGGGGATTCAGCTGCGCTCTTCCTCCTCGGCCTCCATGCGCCGGATTCCCGCGTGGGTGAGGGTGACCATCGCGGGGGTGTTGCCCGGTTCCCAGTCGACGGTGATCAGGCCTTCGCCCGCCAGGTAGGTGCAGGCGGCGGCCAGGTCCTGTTCCGGTACGTGGAGGTCGCGCCGCAGCTGTGCTCCGGTGATGCCGAGGAGCCGGTTGCCTTCGACGGCTTCGTACAGGACACGGAGCACCTGTTCGCGGTAGGTCTTGCGTTCGTGCAGTGTCGCCATGACCGCGTCCTCTCGGGGCTCTCAGGTCTCGTCGGAGTGGGCGCCGGTGCCGGCGGACGTCCTGCTGGCGGCCAGCCAGGAGCGGGCGGGGCCGGCGGGTGTTGCCGTGTCCACCGTGAGGTGGAGGCGGGTGTTGCCGTCGAGGCCGGGATAGCTGCGCTGTTCCGTGCCCGCGAAGCAGTGGCGAAGCGCCTCCGCGACCGCTCGGGCGGCTTCGGGCGTGTGCGCGATGATCCGTACCTCGGCGTGTCCGAGCGACGGCAGCGTCTGGGTCTCGACGTACTTCACGTGGGCGTGTTCCCTTTCGGAGTGTGCGAGAGGCCGACGGGGCGGGGCGCCGTGGCGCCCCGCCCGCTGCCCCCGGTCGGAGGAAGGTCTGTTCCTCACCGGTCGGCATCCGTGTGGTGGGCTCGACGACTGGTGTCGTCCGGCAGGCCGGGAGGTCTCGGCAGGGGGTCGCTGAAGTGGTGGGCCGCGATCCGGGCGTCGTGCTGGGCGTTGAGCAGGTGGATCAGGAGCATTCCGAGGCCGATCGCGAGGGCGATCACCGCGGTGAGGACGAGGGCCTCCACGCAGCTCACCTCCAGCCGTTTCCAGGCAGGGGGAGGGCGCTTCGGCCCATCGGGTTCCCGAAGGGGGACATGCAGGCCCCGCCTTCGCCCTCCCAGGTGGCTTCCCGGCGCACGGCGTCGCCGATGCCGCGCCCTATGGCGGCTTCGTTGGCCATCAGGACTGCGGCGGTGAGGACGCTGCCGGGGATCGCGGCGGCGGCCATCAGGCGGGCCGCGGCGGCGGGCTCGGTTTCGGGCGGGATGACAAGGAGGTCCCAGCGCCCCACGGTGTAGGAGAGCAGGATCAGCTTGTCGGGGTCCTGTTCGGTGAACCAGCCCACGTGCAGCACGCGCCCGTCCACGGGCACGGTGTGCGGTACGACGGGCCAGCGGGTGGGGTTCACGCTGACGCGGGTGACGCGGCCCCAGGGTTCCTCCAGGGCGGCGGCGAGCGGCGGGAGCTCCGCTTCGAGATCGCGGGAGTGGGGCCACCAAGCCCCGTCCAGCCGGCCGGCGAGTGTGGTTCTCGGGGTCAGGGACAAGCGTGCCGGGAGCTCTGCGGCGAGGTCGCGGGGCGCGGTCCGGTCGAGGGTGGTGGTCATGATGCGGACCTGCCCCCGGACTGCCCGTCGGCAGTCCGGATTTTAGGCGATCGCCGGAAGTGACACCTGCGTGAAAGCCGGTGCGCGAAGTACCTCCGGTGCTTTCAGTGTACATCTGTTCGATGCGTTATGGCCGGTTTGACCAGGCATTTTCCGGCGGTTGCGCTGTGGCGCGCCGGACCTCGGCCATCCTGGATCCCCCGCCGTGCGGATCACCGAGGCCGTTCCGGAGCTGATGCGGGGCATCCCTGGCCGCTGCGCCTCAGACACGGAACGGTCGAGGTCATGTGTGCCTGGACTGGCACGGCACCCATCGGGGCACGCGCAGCGCTGACGCCGGGGCGGACCTCACAGAAGCATCAGCGCCTGAATAGCACTCCACCCACCACCCGGCTTGCAGCCACGACCCGACCCCCGCCAGTGCCGGCGGGCACCGTCACTTCAGGCCGAGGCCGGCGGCGCGGCTGATTCGGCGGCGCGGCGGTATTCGGCGTTGATGCGCTGGGCTTCCTCGAGCTGGTCCTCGAGGATGATGATGCGGCAGGCGGCCTCGATCGGGGTGCCCTGGTCGACGAGCTCCCGAGCGCGGGCCGCGATGCGCAGCTGGTAGCGGGAGTAGCGGCGGTGACCGCCCTCGGAGCGGAGCGGGGTGATCAGGCGGGCTTCGCCGATGGCACGGAGGAAGCCCTGGGTGGTGCCGAGCATCTCTGCGGCCCGGCCCATGGTGTAGGCGGGGTAGTCGTCGTCATCGAGACGGCCGAACGAGTCGTCTGCTGTCATTGAACCTCTCTCATGGAACGCATGGAGGGGCCCTGGTGCCGTACGGCACCAGGGCCCCGAAGGAACTACTACACCATCTGTCGGCCCTGATACTGCGCCGACCCTGTGTTTCCGCCGACCCGGCCGACACGCTGCCGGGAGTGCGGGGATCGCGGTTGCTTGACCGGAGACCACCTCACTATCGATGTCCTGCGGTACCCGGGCTCAGACTTCCGCCCGGGCGATCCTGATGGCGCTCGGCTCCTCCGTTCTTCCCTCGGTTATCAATTGCCTACTGCTGGTACTGCTGGTACTGCTCTACTGCGTACTGCTGGTGGCCTGACCCAGCGCCACTCTTCGGCAGCCAGCCCCGTCGCCCATCGTGCGTCTGCTCTGGCCTGGAACCCCACTGCCGAACTTCCCGGTGCGCGCGCCCGCAGCCGACGCCTTCACCGAGGTGCTGCTCACTGACTTCACTGCTGGTACTGCACTTACGGGTACTGCCACTGCGTCAACTGCGGTACTTCTGGCGGTGGCCCCTGATCACTGCGGGCCACCCGGTCCGGTCGTCAGTCCCGTCACCGTCCTGCAACATCCCTGGCTTCGGAACTCCACCACCGCACCGTCCTGCGCACTGCAACTGCGGGTACTGCTGCCCGGCAGTTCGTCTCTGCCGGGCCCTGCTGTCTCTCTGGCTACGAGAGAAACCATAACCACGCCACCGTCCAATGTCTACTCTGGCCGTCATAGATTTCCGCGTGTTCGACGGTGAGGTAATCGACCTCGAACGGCACCGGGGCAAGGAGTGAGACCACACCACACCGGGCACGGGACATCCGCCACGGCTCGGAGCGGGGGCGCTGGGGGCTCCGGGCGTGATGAGCCGGAGAGCACAAGGACCGGTCGGTGACGTCGCGGCCGGCCGCCCGGGCTGGAGCCGCGGGCGGCCAGGCTGGTGTGGGCGGGCTTTGCGGGGCAGGCTGGAAGTGCGAAAAAGTGCCCGGCGATCGGGACGGACGATGTCCTGCCCGTCGAGGACGAAGCCGCCGTGTTAGCGCACTATGGTCTGCCCTACCAGCCGGGCGCGAAAGGTGAGCGGCAGCTCGCCCGCCGCTGACCGGCCTATCGAGGAGGTGCCTTGCGGCATGGTGCTCTTCCTGATCCTCGTCATCGTGGCGATCGTGCTGGGCCTCATCGGCGCCGTCGCCGAAGGGCTGTTCTACCTGCTGATCATCGGCATCGTGGTGTTCGTCGCCGCCCTGGTGTACCTGGTCTTGCACATCCGACGCTCCGGCCGACATCACCGCACACTGCGCTGAGAGCCGGTAGCGCGACCGCCCGAGCAGGCGGGACGGCCGGTGAATTGAATCCGCTTTCATGTCGAAGCCTGACGAGCTGCTCGTTGACGTCGCCACCTTGGTGGAGTCCGGGCAGGGGATGTACCGCGTCTCGATCCTCGTGTAGGAAACCCCTGGGTACGCGGGAAGGCCCGACCAGGCGCTTGCCGGTCGGGCCCTCTTCGCTGTTCGGGTGTCGGCTTGCGCCGGTCCTGTCCGTCAGACGGTCACCGGATTGCCGAGCATCGCGGAAGCCTGCTGGAGCGGGCTGAGGACGCGCGTGGGCATGGCGGCCCGGGGGAGGCCGCGGCAGGTGAACCCGAGCTGGGTCATGGCCCGGAGGACTTCACCGGCGCTGAAGTCACGGCGGTCCTGGCGGGTGATGACCTGGCCGACCTGCTTGGCGGGGTAGGTACGGCGTCCGATGATCACTGACTCGCCGACGACCTGCTCGGGCTTGATGCCCTTCATCGACTCCAGGACACCGCTCTTGGTCAGGTCGAACGGGAAACGGGCGATGACACAGCGCATGTTGCCTCACAGGAAGGAGAAAGGGGGACGGTCGTGCCGTGGTGAGGCGGTTCAGCGGGCAAGGGCGAGAACGCCCAGAGCACTGCCCTGGTCATCGACGACCGGCAGGGCATCGAGCCGGCGGTAGCGCATCGCGTGTTCGGCTTCGGCCATCGTGGTCACGGGTGAGGCGACCGGCCCGCGGTCCCCCAGCAGGTCGCGGAGACGGACCCGGTCGGTGTACGCCGCGCTGTCGCGGATGGCGGTGAGCCGGGCCTGCGTGACCAGCCCGGTGCACAGGCCGTCCTCGTCGCAGACGAGCAGATGACCCGCGCGGGCGCCGGCCATGACGGCCAGGGCCACCTCGACCGTCATGTCGTCACAGACCTGTGGACCGGCCGCCTCCATCGCGTCGCCCACCGTCCGGTGCACGGGGTTGGTGTTCGCGGAGCGGGGCTGCATCTGGACCAGCGTCAAAACGTGCCTCCTGCAGAGATGGGTCAGTTTCCTGATCACGTGGTTCTCAGGCCGCCGCATCGAAGGCGGACTGCCGCACGCTCACACGCCGGACCGTCGAAGCGGGCCGACGCCTGCCACGGGAGGCCGTGCTGCGCTTGGCGCGTTCGACGACCGGTGCGGTGATGACGACGGGGACGCCGGAGGGTGCCTGGGCGCCGGTGATGCGGTTCAGGGCCTCTTCGCCCGAGCGGACCTGGGTGGTCTGCGGGGTGATGCCGGCGGCCTGCATGAGGCGGGTCATGTCGCGGCGCTGGTTGGGGGTGACCAGGGTGACGACGCTGCCGGACTCGCCGGCGCGGGCGGTGCGTCCGCCGCGGTGGAGGTAGTCCTTGGGGTCGGTCGGCGGGTCCACGTTGACGACGAGGTCGAGGTTGTCGACGTGGATGCCGCGCGCGGCGACGTTCGTCGCGACCAGCACGGTGACGTGCCCGGTCTTGAACTGGGCCAGGGTGCGGGTGCGCTGGGGCTGGGACTTCCCGCCGTGCAGGGCGGCGGCGCGGACCCCGCTGTTGAGGAGGTCCTGGGTGAGGCGGTCCACGGCGTGCTTGGTGTCCAGGAACATCATCACCCGGCCCTCGCGCGCCGCGATCTCCGTCGTGGTGCGGTGCTTGTCGGCGCCGTGGACGTGGAGCACGTGGTGCTCCATCGTCGTCACCGCACCGGCCGAGGGATCCACCGAGTGCACGACCGGGTCGGTCAGGTACCGGCGAACCAGCAGATCGACATTCCGGTCCAGGGTGGCGGAGAACAGCATCCGCTGCCCTTCGGGACGCACCTGGTCCAGGAGAGCGGTGACCTGCGGCATGAAGCCCATGTCGGCCATCTGGTCGGCTTCGTCCAGGACGGTGATCGCGACCCGGTTCAGGTGGCAGTCGCCGCGGTCGATGAGGTCCTTCAACCTGCCGGGCGTGGCTACGACGACCTCTGTGCCTGCGCGCAGCGCTCCGGCCTGCTTGCCGATCGACATGCCGCCGACGACCGTGGTCAGGCGCAGCTTCACGGCGCGGGCGTAGGGGGTGAGGGCGTCGGTCACCTGCTGGGCCAGCTCGCGGGTGGGGACGAGGACGAGGGCGAGCGGCTGGCGGGGCTCGGCGCGCTGCCCGGCGGTACGGGCCAGCAGCGCGAGGCCGAAGGCGAGCGTCTTGCCGGAGCCGGTGCGCCCGCGGCCGAGCACGTCACGGCCCGCAAGGGTGTTGGGCAGGGTGGCGCCCTGGATCGGGAAGGGCACGGTCACGCCCTGCGCGCCGAGAGCGGCCAACAGCTCGGCCGGCATGGCGAGGTCGGCGAAGGCCTCGACCGCGGGCAGCGCGGGAGTCATGGTCTTCGGCAGGGCGAACTCGCCCTGCACCGCGGCGGGTCGGCGGCCGTAGCCGCCCGAGCGGCTCGGACCTCCGGAACGGCTCGGGGTCGACGATCCGAACCGGCTGGCCCGCTCCGAACCGGCGGCAGCGCCGAAAGAGGGGCCGCCGGTGCGGCTGCGGGTGCGGGAGGAACGGTCATTCGTACGAGTGCGGTTCATTTCGAACCTTCCTTGATGCGGCACGTATCAAGGAATTCCCGCAGCGGAAAAGAAGCGCAGGGGATCGCAAGAACGGGCCGAATGGAATGCGAAAGCGACTCTGGACTACAGGGATTCTGTACGGTCGCAGGCGCTGAGCTGGGGTGGCGTCATGTGGACGCGAAATCCAGAAAAGTCGAGTAGGGTTGAAGCTCCGAGGAGGCTGTAACCCTGAGTGTTTCGTCCCGCAGGTGACCCCACTGCGGGAAATATGTGCAGCTGGGGCCCGCACCCCGAGGGATGCGGGCCCCAGCTACGAAATGCGCGTCAGCGTCAGGCGGGAACGATGTTCTCGGCCGTCGGGCCCTTCTGGCCCTGCGCGATGTCGAAGGTGACCTTCTGGCCTTCCACTAGCTCACGGAAGCCCTGGGCTGCGATGTTCGAGAAGTGGGCGAAGACGTCGTCGCCGCCGCCGTCCTGCTCGATGAAACCGAAACCCTTTGCCGCGTTGAACCACTTCACGGTGCCAGATGCCATGTCATATCTCCTTTGGGGCAGTACACCAGCGTCCGCACTGTACGGACACCGTGTCGCCGCGATGATGCCCCGCCGGAAAATGACCGGAAATATGAAGCGCTCGAATGTGGCGAAGGCCGACTGGAGCGCTTGAAGTTTTTGGGTACCAAAACTGCAACCGAGATCGACAGTAGCACGCCGCAGCTGTTTGTGTGCGTGAAATATCTCCATCGTGTGCGGCGCGAAAAAACTCTCCCCGCGGGGCCCATTAAACTCTCCGACCGCGGGGATAGATATTGATTTCCCCCGAGTGCAGCGTTTCGGGAGCCCGGCGCCCCCCACCGACCGGCGCCGGGTGACGGTGACGTGGCATGTGGTGCGCGGCAGACCCTCCGAGCAGGGCATTCCCGCCAGTTGGGACACGTGAAGGGCGCGGGAGGGGTCTAACAGGTCTAGACAACAACGAAGGCCCAGGTCGCTGACCTGGGCCTTCTTGCAAGAGCGGATGACGGGAATCGAACCCGCGCTATAAGCTTGGGAATCTACTGCGCAGAACGTGTTCGCCTGCGGTCTGACCTGCGAAAACAGGCCCCGGCGGGCCCCTCTCGGAGGCGCTCCGGGATCCGCTTTTGACCGCTGTTGACCGTCCTTAAGGGCACGGTTGGGGCACGCCCTTCTCATTGCTGCCTCGCAGGGAGCGCGAGCCGCCCGGATCTCCCGCCGGCAGGTCGCCGACACCCGGCATTGCTCCCGCAAGCAATCAGATGGAGGGCGCGGGGGCGATCTCCGAGACCACGCACTCACCCCCCCGGCTGGGGCATCACGCGCGCTCGGGGGCGAGGCTCCTGTCATGCCGGAGCGAAGCCACCTGTGCGCCGTCTTACCCTTCGCTGGTGTGAGAAGTAGAGTGTGAAGTGTGGACAGGGAAGAGCGGGGAGCGATCTTCGAGAACCCGGTGGTCGCGGACGTGCCCCTTGATCCAGCGCCTCTAGCGCGGGTGATCGGGCAGCTCCGCTTCGGAACGCTGTCGGTCTTGGCGTCCGGCGACGAGGCGGCCCAGGCGTACATGAAGGCTCTCTCCGAGGATTACCCCTTCGTTGAGCAGGGCTTGGAGCAAGCTCTGCGTTTCACCGCAGGGCAGCCGGTTCAGCACACCGAGATCGGCAAGCTTTGGCGGCTGCGGTCACACGACCGCCAAACCCTGGTGGCTCTGAATAATGGCGCGCTCACCCTGGAGACCACCGACTACCTCGGGCGCACAGCGTTCTGCGATGAACTGGCTCGGCTGGCCAGGATCTTTCAGGACGTCACCCATGTGCCTACGTACAGTCGAGTGGCGGTTCGGTACACGAACCGACTTCAGGGGCCCGAAACGCTTGCCAGACTGACCGAACTCGTCCACCCGGAGTTGCTGGGGCTGGTTGGAGTCGACCCAGGCCCCGGTGTCGATCTGACGTACACGCTCTCCCAGGCCCAGCTCTCGTTCGGCGAAGCCCGCAACCTTCTGGTGCAGTACGGCCGACTGCCCGGCGGCGCCACGTTCGACCCCACGATCGATGCAGTGCCGGAGCCAAACTGGGTGCTCGACCTGGACTCCTACCAGGAATTCCCTGACGGTCGCAGAGGCTTGGCCGCCGAATCGCATTCAGTCAAGGCCGCCGCTGTGGCCTGCGCAGAGCGCGCTCACACCTTCTTCCGGTGGGCTGTCACAGATCAGTTCCTGACCCATTTCGGCGGCCATCCATGACAGCCACGGTGCTGATGCCTCCCAGCCTGCGTACAGCCACCTCCGCACGGGATCCCGAAGAGCCACAGCCCCGGCATCGGCGCCCCGGGCAGCCACGGATCCAGGTGTGGATGGCCGGCCAGGTTGCTGCTGCCTGCCTGGCCCGCAGCACGACGCTCGGAGCGGACGTGACGCCGACAGAGGCGATAGTGCCGCTGGATGGGCTCACCAGCACCCCGCAGGCGGCTGACGACTTCACGGTCACAGCACTGGAACTATCGGAAGTCAGACCGGCCGTCCCGTCTCAGGCGTCCACGGCTGAGATGGTGGCCCACCTCCATGATCACTCCGGTCTGACGTGGGACCAGCTCGGAAAATTGTTCGGGGTCTCTCGGCGGGCTGTACACATGTGGGCTGCTGGGAAGCGGATGAACGCCCACAACACCGAACTGCTGGGCGCATTGCTACAGCTGGTCAATGCGGCTCCTGGTGGGTCGACCGACGAACGACGAGCGTGGCTTTTCGCTCCAGCCCCTGACGGAATCACTCCGGTTGAGCGATTCTTGGATGAGCATCGCCGGCCTGGGCCTCCGATCTCGGGATCGGGATACACGCCTGCAGGTCTCCTGGGGATCGCCGACGACTGACGGGGGCCAGCACATCGTGATCGAGCCACCTGCTCCCTCGGAACCACCGGGAGGGCGGCAGGACGAGCAAGGCGGGCGGGTGCAGCCTGCCCGTTTGAGCCTCACTGGGTTTCAGCAGGCAGACATCCTGAAGACCGAGCGGATCCCGTGCCTGGGACCTATGGGCGAGGCATCCTGGTTGCCGACACCTGACGGCGTGGTGATCATCAGCCAGACCTGCGACGTTGTACGAGACAGCAAGGAATACCTCCAGGTTGCGCCCCTCATCCGCCTGATCGGAAACGCTGCACGACAGGCTGGGAAGGGTGCGATGCCCGGCTACGTCCTGGTCCCGGAGGCAGGGACGGACACCTTCGCCGACCTCGACCATGTGGCTACAGTCTCGAAGCACCACGTAGCTCTACTCGTGCCTCAGCGAGGTGTTGCATCGACCCAGGCCCTACGTCTGTTCGGCATGCGTGTAGGCCGTCGATTTTCACGGTTCGCCTTCCCGGATGCGGTCTCCGAGTGGCTCCAGCCGCTGAAGGGCTTGGTCATCGACAAGGCAGGGCGTGCCACCAGCGCACTCGGACGCGTGCTGGACGAGAGGGTCGAATCCCTGCGGCTCGAATGCAGCCCTAGTTGGGACGACGGGGCTCCCTATGAACTGACGCTTCTCGTCGTGGTAAAGCCAGGGCTCCTGCCTGTACTCCACGAAGGGCAACCACCTCCCAGCGCATCGGCGGCCCTATCGCGATGGCTCTGGGACGGCGAGGGTTCTCTGATCCGGAAGCCTGCCGCTATCGCAGAAAAGATCGTCGAGGCGTCTCCGTCAACCAGCCTCGCTGACCGGTTGTGGCTATGGGAGTGCTTCGCCGAATCGCTCGCTGCCACGTGCAGGCCACCTACATCTGCCCTTCCGGACATTGCGAACGCTGTCGCCGGAGGGGAGTTCTCATCAGAGGTGGCAACCGCGCGGGAGGTCGCATACGAGCGCATCCTCCGAAGCGAAGAGATCGACCTCGAGCATCTGTCTCCGCCCCTCCCGCGTTAGCAGCCTTCTCTACGCAACACCGCTTCCGAGTCTCGCCACGAAGTCCGCGACGCGGGTCAGCGCTTCCGCCAGGCGGTCCGGAGGGACCGTGTAGGAGATGCGGACGTGGTCGGGGGCCGCGAAGTCGGCGCCGGGGATCACCGCGACGTTGGCCTCCGTCAGGAGGAGTTCCGCGAAGTCCGCTGCGGAGGTGATGGTGCGGCCCGCCAGGGTGTGGCCGTAGGTGGCCGAGACGTCGGCGAACAGGAAGAAGGCTCCGATCGGGTTGCCGGCGACCTCGACGCCCGGGATGCCCGCGAGGGCCTTGATGGTGGTCAGGCGGCGGTCGTCGAGTTCAAGGCGGCGCCGTTCCAGCTCCGGGCCGAGGTCTGCGGTGAGTGCGCCGAGGGCGGCCTTCTGGGAGATGGAGGACGGGGCCGAGGCGGTGTGGCTCTGGATCGCCGTGACGGCCTGGGCGACGGGCGTGGGGGCGGCGATCCAGCCGATGCGCCAGCCCGTCATGGCGAAGGTCTTGGACACGCCGCCGATCGTGAGCGTGCGTGCCGCGGCCTCGGGGCCAAGGGCGGCGACCGAGACGTGCTCGGCGTCACCGAAGGTCCAGTGGTCGCAGATCTCGTCGCTGATGATGGCCAGGTCGTGGTCGATCGCGACCTGCACGAGGGCGGCCAGTTCGGTCCGGTCGTAGACGACGCCGGAGGGGTTGGCCGGGTTGTTCAGCAGGAGGACCCTGGTCCGGTCGGTGACCGCGGCGCGCAGCTGGTCGGCGGTCACCTTCAGCCCCGAGCCCTGGGCGGGCTGGACGGGTACGAGGGTGCCTCCGGCCAGGGCGGCGAGGTGGGGGTAGCTGACCCAGTAGGGCGCCGGGATGAGGATCTCGTCGCCGGGCTCCACCAGGGTGGTGAAGGCGTAGTGCAGGGCCTGCTTGGCACCTGCCGTGATGACCACCTGTCCGGCCTCGTACGCCGTCCCGTGCCGGTTGAGGAACTTCGCTGTGGCCGTACGAAGTTCAGGGATTCCGGCGGCCGGCGTGTAGCGGGTGAAGTCGGTGGCGATGGCGTCGAGGGCAGCCTGCGCTGCCGGCTCGACGGTCGGGAAGGCGGGTTCGCCGCTCGTGAGGTTGATGACGTCCACCCCCTGGGCGATCAGGGCCTTCGCCTGGGCGTCCAGGGCGGCGGTCGCGGACGGCGGGACGTGCGCCGCACGCCGGGTCAGGCGGATTCGGCTGATCGCCTCGGGGGTGGACTGTGCAGTGCTCACGGCGTTCCTCTGGGTCTGGTTCGGTGCGGTGGCGCTGGGCTTCAGCCGCGCGGGCCGTAGAGCGAGAGTGCGGACGCCTGGGTGCGGCGGATCTCGGCGTAGTGGCTGGCGGAGTTGGTGACTTCGGCGCAGCCGTCGCAGAAGCGGACTCCGGCGGTGAATGCGTCGTTGCGGGCGCGGCGGAAGTTCTGGATGGAGCGGCGGATGGACGACATGACATCCTCGATTCATAGGCGAGTGTCTATGGGTTGAGCATGGCAGAACACATAGATGGCCGTCAATGGGTTGGAGGGCGCCGTCCCGTCTCGCGGGCGTCTCTGGACGAGCAGGGGCCGGATCCGTCAGATTGGGCGCATGATCAAGCCTTCGCCCGCCGGAATACTCGCCACTTGTTGTCCTGAGCCCATGACTGCCGCTGAGGCAACCGATCTGGCGGCCGCGTTCAAGGCGCTGGCCGACCCCGTGCGGCTGCGGATCGCGAGCATCGTCGCGTGCTGTCCGGCCGGCGAGGTGTGCGTGGGCGAGATCGCCGCCGAGTTCTCGGTTTCGGGTCCGACCATCAGTCACCACTTGAAGAAGTTGCGCGAGGCGGGGGTGCTGTCCGCCGAGCGGCGGGCAAACGAGGTGTACTACCAGGTGCGTTCGGACTGCCTGGACGGGCTGATCGGCCAGTTGGCGGCAATGAAGCCGGCGTTGGGTCAAGCGGCGCTCTGAGCGGGGCCGTCCCACAAGTGCCCGTAGAAACGGCTGCAGCCCGCCCCGGAGCAGGGGGCGGGCCGTTGCCGTCTGTGCGCTGGCGCTCAGGCCAGGGATGTTGCCAGGGGTACCGCCAGGGATGTCAGAGCCACATGGGGGCCGTGTAGCCGAGGACGATCGCCCCGGTGAAGAGGATGCCGACGACCAGGCCCACCACGCGCCAGCGGGCGATGAGGAGCATGCCGCTGATGGCGCCGACGCTGGTACCCGCACCGGTCACCAGGAAGGCGAGCGCCGGGCCGGGGCCCATGCCGCCCTGCATCAGGGTGGCCACCAGGGGGAGCGAGCCGTCGGTGTTGAGGTAGACGGGGATGCCGATCAGAGCGGCGAGCGGGACGGCGAAGAGGCTGTCCCCGCCGAGGTAGTCCGTGAGGAAGGCGGTCGGGATCGAGTTGATGAGCAGGTAGCCCAGCGTCGCGAAGGCCAGGAAGTAGATCGCGAGGCGCTTGCTGGTGATCCGGAGTTCCTTGCCGAACTCGTCGAGCTTCCAGCGCTTGACCAGGCTCGTCTCGACCGGCGCGGGGGCCGGGGCCGGGGCGATGGGCCGGGTGAGCAGGGCGGTGCGGGCCAGACCGCCACCACTGCCGCCGCCGGCCGGGGTGCTCACGCCGCCACCCGAGACGCCATCCTCCGCGTCATCGCTGGTGCAGCAGCTCTCCTCGGCCTTCTTCTCCGCCTCCGTGGAGGTCAGGCGGGCCTGGCCCTTGAGCCAGCCCGTCTTCTCGATCAGCCAGGTCACCAGACCGGCGAAGAGGCCGATGACGATCGCCGCCACGAAGAAGGTCAAGGCGAAGTCGGCACCGAACAAGCCTATGGAGAGTACGAGTTCCTCCGGGCTGGTCAGTGGCGAGGCGACCATGAAGGTGACGACGGGGGCCCAGGGAACCGACGAGGCGAGAGCGCCCAGGACCACTGCCGTGGTTCCGCAGGAGCAGAACGGAGTGAGCGTCGCCAGGATGACGGCTCCGAGAACCGCGTAGAGCGTCTTGCGGCGCAGCCAGGAGGAGAGCCGCTCCGCTCCGATGTACACCGGGATGGCCGACGCCACGATGACGCTGATCAGCAGGAACGGCCAGTTCGTGCCCAGGGTGCGGAGGACGTCTTGGGCCGTCTGGCCCAGGATGTCGAGAACGGTGTCAAGCACGGAGAGCTCCAACTCATAGACGGCTGTCGATGAGTTGAACTCTGCCGGATTCATAGATGACTGTCAATGCGTTCGGGGAACAATCCATAGATGGTCATCGTTGGATCGGGTATGCCCACTCCCATCTCGGAGCTCTGCTGCTCCCCCGTGCTCGCCGGCCCCCTCACTCCCGAGGCGGCCGATGACCTCGCGTCCGCATTGAAGGTCGTCGCGGACTCCACCCGGCTGCGTCTGCTCGGGCTGATCCGCACCCAGCCGGGGGGCGAGGCGTGCACGTGCGATCTCACTGAGCCGCTGGGGCTGACCCAGCCGACGGTCTCGCACCACCTGAAGGTCCTCTTCGAGGCGGGCTTCCTGGAGCGGGAGCGGCGTGGACGCCAGACGTACTACCGGATCGCGGTCGGCAGCCTGACCGTGCTGTGCCAGGCGCTGGACCCCTCGGCGGAGCCGCTTCCCGCCTGAACCCCGCCCTGAGCCGGCCCCGCGTCGCGCGCGCTCCAGGCTCGACCCAACTCCTTTCAGCCAAGGGCTGGTTGTCTTCGCGCCACTCGCGGATATACCGGCCCTCCGGCATGTTTTGGCATGAGGGTGCCTAGCGCGCTTCCTGCCAGCAGTGATCTCTTCCACACCCTGGGTGACCTCGGACAGACTCATGAACACCGGGAGGGCGACCACCCCCCGGGACACGGAAAGGCCGAAGGGCCGCCGGTCACCAAAAAGCCGAAGTCACTTCCTGGGGAGAGTCATGTCTGTTTCGCGTACCTCGATGAGCCTTGCCGCCACCGTCCTGGTCACCGTCATCGGACTTGGCTCTGCCGCTGCCCTCGACGCCCTCGCCCGCAACACCGTGTCCGGAGCCGGCTGGGACGTCGCTCCCACGACCATCGCCGGTGCCGGCTGGGACGTCGCTCCCACGACCATCGCCGGTGCCGGCTGGGACGTCGCTCCCACGAGCACCGACGGCGCCGGCTGGGACGCCGCCCCGACCGACCCCTCCACCGACGGTGCCGGCTGGGACTGAGCTACAGCCCGTCGCCCCACCCCTCACCCCCTCATCCGAGACGCACCGCAACTGCGATCCAAGGAGAACGAGAGATGAGCACCACCTGCTGCGCCACCACTGAGGAGCCGGCCCCGGCGCTCGTGGTGCTGGAAGACTCCTGCTGCGGAACCCCCGAAAAGGTGGAGGCCGAAGAGTCCTCCTCCTGCGGGACCACCAAGGCCGAGGCCGAACCGGAGCCCGCCCAGGAATCAGGCTGCTGCGGCCCCGCACAGCCCGCGCCCGAGCCGGTCTCCTGCTGCGGCAGCACCGAGCAGGAAGACCCGGCGGACGTACGGACCGGTCTCTCGCTCGACGATGCGGTCGCGGCCCTCGGCGGCAGTGTCCCGCAGGCCACCGACCCCGCCCCCTACCTACTGCCCGGCTGGCTCAGGGCGACCGAGACCAGCCTGACCGGGGCCAAGCCCTGGCACACGGTCGCCGACCGCGGCGAGGGTGAACTCGCCTTCCTGCCCGGCTTCCTCTTCGACGCCGACCCCATCGTGGAAGCCGACCCGCGCACCTACCTCGGCTGGCTGCCCAAGTCCGGCGCGGTGGCCTGCTGCTCCGCCACCGCCTCCTCCTGCTGCGACACGACCTCCTGCTGCGACGCCACCGGCACGGTCGAGGCTCTGGGTGAGGCGGCGTTCTTCCCGACCCTGCTCCTCGGTTCCCCGCTCGGCTATCGCTCCGAGGCTTCCGCCTCCGTCGAGGACCCGCTGCTGGTAGCGGACCTGATCGACCGCATCGTGCCCGCCGCGATCGAGGCGGGCGTCCGCTCGATCACCGCCCCGTGGCTGCATGACAGTCCGCACAGCGAGGTTCTCGCGCTCGCCCTCCAGGCGTACGGCGGCGACATCGCCTTCCACGGCGAGAACAACCTGCTCAGCCTCCAGCACGACAGCTACGACGCCTACCTCGCCTCCCTCCCGGCCCGTAAGCGGCGCCGCGTCAAGGAGGACAGCGACCGCGCCGCGACGTCCGGCACCCGTATCGAGCGCAAGGACCGGGATGCGCTGCGTCCGCTGGTCGGCCGGATCTCCGGGCTGATCACCGAGAACCGGCAGAAGTACAGCGGCGGGGAGGACGTGACTCACATCCACGCCCTGATCAGCGCCCTCGTCGAGGGCGGCGCCGATGTCCGCGCCTACCTCGCCTACAAGGACGACGAGGTCGCCGCCGTCTCGGTGACCGTCCGCCAGGGCAAGCGGCTGTTCGTGAAGTGGGCCGGCTTCGACTACGAGGCCCTCGGTGAGCGCAGCGGCATCTACTTCGAGCTCGTCCTGGACCGCCCGCTGCGCGATGCGTACGCCGAAGGCATCACCGCCATCGAGGCCGGTCCTGGTGCGGACGAAGCCAAGCGGCTGCGCGGCTTCAAGCCGCATCAGCTCCGCTCGGCGGTCCTCGTCACGGACACCGCTCTTCGTCCCAAGGTCGCCGAGCTCCACGCCGCGTACGGCGTGGCCCGTCGTGATGCGCTGGGGCTCAGCACGGAAGAGGAGCCGACCACGGCGATCGGCCGTCTGAAGGCCAAGCTGCTCGGCGGCTCCGCCTACGAGCCGATCAAGCCCCTCCAGCCGGAGGGCGGCTGCTGCGGCTGACCCCTGATCCACATCTCCCCCCAGAAGCAGGCCCGGTGCGCGATGCGCGCCGGGCCTGCTTGGCGTTGCGGCCGTAGGGGGAAGGAATGGGAGAGGGGGGTCAGTCGGTCCAGCCCGCCTTGGTCGCCAGTACGCCGGCCTCGAAGCGGCTGCGGGCGCCCAGGCGGGCCATCATCTCCGACATCATGCGGCGCGCGGTGCGCAAGCCGATGCCGAGCTTCTTCGCCGCGATCTCATCCGTGGACCCCTGCGTGAGCTGACGCAGCAGTTCCCGCTCCTGCGCGGTCAGGCCCGCCTCGTCGCGATCGCGGACGCTTCCGATCGGCGCCGCGCACTCCCACACCTGCTCGAACAAGGCCGCGAGGGCGGTGAGCACGCCGGGGCCGGTGAGCTGGACCGCGCCCTTCTTGCTGTTGTTCGGATCCACCGGCAGCAGGGCCACCTCGCGGTCGAACAGGACCATCCGCAACGGCAGCGCCGGTACGGTCCGGACCTCGCCACCGTTGCCGTGCAGCCACTGGGCGTATTCGACGGTCGGGGTGTCGTTGCGGACGCTGTCCAAGTAGACGGTCAGCACGTTCACCCCGCGGCGCATCAGTGCCTCGTCCAGGGGCCGGCTGGCGTCCAGGCTCGCCGCGGACTGCGCGCCGCCGGGCATGAAGGACAGGCACTCGCTGGTCGAGCGGTGCGCGAGTTCTTCGAGGCGGGCCTGGATTGCGTCCATGCCCTGGAGGTACTCGACACCGTGCCGCTCACCGGTCCGCAGCTCCGAGTACTCGTCCAGGAGCTTGCTGATCGCGGCCTGGCTCTCGGCGAACTCCTGTTGCTGCGCGAGCAGGTGGGCCTGCTGGCGCTGGAGCAGCAGCTGGAATCCGAGGTCCGGGCTGACGGGTCTGAGTCCGCCGGGTGCCTGTACGGATCTTCGCAGCAGGTTCAGCTCGGCCAGCCGGTCCAGGGCGCTCCGTACGGAGTCCTCGGGGCAGGCCATGTGGACGGCGATCTCCGATACTCCCCAGTCCTGCTGAGTGAGCATCAGCCGGTAGACCGACTCCGCTTCAGTGTCCAGTCCCAAACTCGCCAGCACAGCGACCCCCCGCTTGGCGTCTCAATTGTCGAGACACTCCGTCAATACATCGGCGGGCGCCGATGTTTGCAGGTCAGAGCACCTGCCGACAAGGGGTTGTCCGGAGATTGATCGCCGCTGCCCCAGGGCGCGATGTGCTGCGGCTGGGCTTATTCGAACCGTTGTCAGGCAGGTGCCTGCCGGTCGCGCTTCATGCCAGCCGAGAGCTCTTCCGCCCCCTCGGAATCATCAGCAAACTAGTGATCACAGGGCAGCGGAACTCCTCGGAAACGAAATCCGCAGCGCGTCGAGAACGCCCCCTGGCCTGAGCGAGATCAATTCCCCCACCACACGAAGGACAGCCATGTCTGCTGCGCGGAAAGCCCTGCGCCTGATGAACAGAGCCGCTGCGGTCGCGCTGGGCTTTTCTCCCGCCGGCGGGCACGGCTGCGGCCCCAAGTGCCGCCACACGGAGCTCTATAGCGCCGTCACCCAAGCCGAAGCCGACCAGCACGTGTGGTCAGTACCAGGACTTACCGCCCGGCCTGGAGGGCCCATGTTCATGGCCACCGCCACGCTCGTCGCGGCCAACGAAGCCGCAGCCGCGAAGCTGGAATCGGCCGTGGTCACCGACATCGTCTGGGCGTCGGCAATGCCCGATGACGACCTCGAACACGTCCACGCGAAGACGACTTCCGGACGCATCGAGCTGACGTTCTTCCATCGCACCGGCAGCCTCGCCGACGCATTGTCCGCAGCGGGCGAGATTTGCCGCCGCGCACTGAATTCCAGCCCGACCCTCGCCCAATGGCGAATTGCGGTCACCCCTCAGCTTCCCGACGGACTTCCCGGCTCGGGCCCCGTACTCGCGTGACGCAGATCACACACCTCCCCGCAAGGAGTCTCACCCCATGAGCGCCATCAACGACCCGCGCCTGAAGGCCGAACAGCTCACCGTCGAGACGATCGCCTCGATCGACCACGAGGTGAAGGTCCTCGGCTCGAAGTCCTACACCAACCGTCAGATCGCCATCGCGGCCCTGGCCGCCCTCGACGGCAAGACCGGCGTGATCGACGGCGCCCTGGTCTCCGACGACACCATCTTCTTCGCGGACGCCGTCGCCTCCTTCGGGCACGTGAGCGTCGAGATCGACCACGAGAACTACCGGTTCACCCTCACCCCCACCGGCAAGCCGATGGTCGCCCCCGAGGACGACATCTTCGTCGGCGGCGCCGGCACCCCGCTGCGCTTCCTGATCTCGATGGCGGGCCTCGCCGAGGGCGTCACCACCATCACGGGCACCAAGCGCATGCAGGAGCGCCCCTTCGGTGACCTGCTCGGAGCTCTCTCTCCCCTCGGCGTCGAAGCGGTCGCGGTCCGCGGCAACGGCTCCCCGCCGATCCAGGTCACCGGCGGCAACTTCGTCGGCGGCAAGACGAAGATCTCCGGCGCCATCTCCTCCCAGTACACGTCCTCCATCCTGATCAGCTCGGTCCTCGCGCAGCAGGACACCGAGGTCGAGATCGTCGACGAGCTGGTCTCCAAGCCGTACGTCGAGATGACGCTGGCCACCCTCGCCGAGCACGGCATCACCGTCGAGCGCGACGGCTACCGCCGCTTCAAGGTCGCGGCCGGCCAGTCCTTCAAGGGCGGCCACGCCATCGTCGAGCCGGACGCCTCGGGCCTGTCGTACTTCATCGCCGCAGCCGCCATCCTCGGCGGCCGGGTCACCATCCCGGGCATCGGCTCCACCTCCCACCAGGGCGACGTCGGCCTCGCCGAGGTCCTCGGCCGGATGGGCGCCCACGTCGAGATCACCGAGAACTCGATCACCGTCAAGGGCGGCGACATGCACGGCATCGAGGTCGACATGGACGCCATGCCCGACGTCGTCCCGTCCCTCGCCGCGGTCGCCGCCTTCGCCACGGGCAAGACCCACATCACCAACATCGCCAGCCTGCGCGTCAAGGAGTGCGACCGCATCGCGGCCGTCACCACCGAGCTGCGCAAGATGGGCATCACCGTCGACGAGTACGACGACGCCATGACCATCCACGGCGGCACCCCGCACGGCGCGGTCATCGACACCTACGACGACCACCGCATCGCCATGACCTTCGCGATCATCGGCCTGCGCACCCCCGGCGTCGTCATCAACGACCCCGGCTGCGTGGCCAAGTCCTTCCCGGCCTTCTGGAACACCCTGGACACCCTGCGATGACCAGCGACGGAACTGCCAACGGGATCCTGCTCGTCCTCGACGGCTGGGGCCACGCCGCCCCCGGACCCGGCAACGCACTCACCAACGCCCACACCCCCGTCCTCGACTCCATCGCCGCCAAGCACCCCTCCACCTTCGTGGAGGCCTCCGGCGAACACGTCGGGCTGCTGCCCGGAACCGTCGGGAACTCCGAGATCGGCCACATGGTCATCGGCGCCGGCCGGCCCCTCGACTACGACAGCGTCCTGGTCCAGCGCCAGATCGACAGCGGAGAACTCCGAGACAATCCGCGCCTGACCAAGGCCCTGGACGAGCTCACGGCCAGGGGCGGCGCGCTGCACCTGATCGGGCTCGTCTCCGACGGGATGATCCACGCCCACGTCGACCACTTGCACGAGCTCCTGTCCATCGCGGCGTCCCGCGGTGTGAAGCACGTGTGGGTGCACGCCATCACCGACGGCCGGGACGTCGCCGACCGCACGGCCGGCCACTACCTGGGCCGGGTGGAGGAGTTCTTCGCCGCCACCGGCGTGGGGGCGCTGGCCACCGTCTCCGGCCGGGGCTACGGCCTCGACAAGAGCGGAGACCTGGAGCTGACCGCCAAGGTCAGCGAGGCCATCACCGACGGCAAGGGCGCCACCGCCCGCGACTACGGCCAGATCCTGGCCGGAGCCGCAAACGGAGACGTGTGGATCACCCCGACCGTCCTCACCGACGCCGACGGCGAGCCGCTCTCCACCGTCCGCTCCGGCGACACGATCCTGTTCGCCAACTTCCGCAGCGACCGGATCCAGCAGCTGGCCGACGACCTCGTCCAGATCCTCGACGACGTGGACGTGGACGTCCTGTCACTCACCCAGTACGACACCCGGGCGGACATCCCCGCCCTGGTCGGCCGGGCGGACGCCTCCGGCGGCCTGGCCGACGCGCTGGAAGCCCATGGGCTGCGCTCCGTACGCATCGCGGAACAGGAGAAGTTCGAGCACGTCACCTACTACATCAACGGGCGCGACGACCGCCGACGGGACGTCGAGGAGCACGTCCGCATCACCGCGGACACGGCCCCCGACTACGTCGCCCGGCCCGAAATGAACCTCGCTCAGGTCACCGAAGCCATCACCGCCGCCGCCCGGCGTGACGACGTGGCACTGGTGGTCGCCAACCTCGCCAACATCGACGTGGTCGGCCACACCGGCGACCACGACGCCACCGTCAAGGCCGCCGAGCACACCGACCGCGAGGTCGAGAAGATCCTGGCCGTCGCGGAGGCGACGGGCCGCTGGGTCCTGTTCGTCGGCGACCACGGCAACGCCGAGCGCATGTCCAAGCCCGGACCCGACGGCACCCCGCTCCCGTACGGCGGTCACACGACCAACCCCGTACCCGCCGTCCTGGTCCCCGCACCGGGACAGCTCCTGGGCGAGCACCTCGCCGATGGCGGCAGCCTCGCCGACATCGCACCCACCGTCCTCCACCTGCTGGGCCGCCCGAACGGCCCCGCCATGACCGGCCGGAGTCTGCTGTGACCGCAACCGCAACCGCCCCCCTCACCCAGTCGACCTCGGGCGGAGCTGCCTTCGCCCCAGCCTTCGCCGACGACGCGGACGTACGCGCCATCGACGCCGGCAGCCCCGCCCTGGAGGCGTACGTCGCAAGCGACGCCCTCGGCCGAGTGCACGTCCTGACCGTTCGCAACGGCGTCGACACGGAGCAGGACCTGTTCCCCGAGGGGCTGCTGCCGGACGGCGACGGCCCGCTGCTCTTCCTCGGCGGAGCCTCCACCACGAGCGAGCGCGACGGACGGCTCGTCGCACGCCTCGCCCCTTACGGCCACGTCCGCCTCGGACGGATCACCCGCGACGACAACCGCCCCCACACCACACAGGAGCAGCCCGCATGACCACCGCCACCGGCCCCCGGCCGCGCATCGCGCTGATCGGCGACCACGGCAAGTCCCCGGCCCACGCACGGCTCGACGCCTTCCGCGGCGAGCTCGACGTCGAGACCGAATGGGTGCCCACCGAGACCATCACCGGACCCGAGTCCGTGGCCGGCTTCCACGGCATCTGGGTCGTCCCGGGCTCCCCGTACGAGAGCAAGGACGGCGTGCTCGCCGTCATCCGCCTCGCCCGCGAGACCGGTATCCCGTACCTGGGCACTTGCGGCGGCTTCCAGCACGCACTGATCGAGTACGCCCGCACCGTGGTCGGACTCACGGACGCCGACGACGTGCAGTACGACCCGGAGGCGCCGACGCCGCTGATCGTGCCGCTCAGCTGCTGCCTGGCCGGCGAGCAGGCACCGCTCCTTCTGACCGCGGGCAGCCGACTGGCGGCCGTCTACGACAACGCCGAGCAGACCACGGAGACGTACCACTGCAAGTACGGCTTGAACGGGGAGTTCGTCGAGCGCCTCACCGAGGCGGGCGTCGTCTTCAGCGGCTGGGACACCGAAGGCGCCCCGCGCGCCGCCGAGGTCCCCGGCCACCCCTTCTTCATCGGCACGCTCTTCCAGCCGGAGCTGGTCTCCACTCCCGGCAACATCCACCCGCTGATCTGGGCGTTCACCGCCGAAGTCGCCGCTCAGGCCTCCGTCGCCGCCTGACGCTCCTACCGCCGCCCCGGGCGGGTCATGACTCCACCATGATCCGCCCGGGCTTCTGCGTTCCCCAGGCCGTCTCCTCGTCGCCCCAGATCAGAGCGTCGAGCACGGCACGCCGCTCGGCCCTGACCGCGTACCAGGCCCACGTACCGCGCTTTCTGCGGCTCACGAGCCCCGCGTCCACAAGGATCTTCATGTGGTAGCTGACGGTGGGCTGGGCCAGTTCGAGGAGCGGGGTCAGATCGCATACGCACGCCTCGCCCTCCGGGGCCGCCAGCAGGACGCTGAGGATCTGGAGCCGTGTCGGATCGGCTGTGCCCTTCAGATGTCGCGCGATATCTTCCGCCCGTTGCCTGGGCAGTGGATCCACGTCGAGGTGCGGCGCGCAGGTCCGATCCTCGTCGATTAAGGGCAGGAGTTCCGAGGGGTGGCCGGCCACCTGTTCTGCGGACATATGGATCACCCTACGTCCGACCTCCGAGCAGCCGGGGCCGCTTGATCATCCTTTTCACCCATTGTTTGCCTGTCATTAAGCCGCGTCGGACCCCGCGCCGGCCGCCCACAGGCAGGTGGGTGCCGGACGCAGTTGATGCCACACGGAATCTCTTCTCCTGCCCCCTCCTACGGAGCAGACTCTTGATCGTCAGGGCGGTTCACCTGCCCTCAACTCCCAGTCAACCCACTGTCCACCAGCAAAGGCACACCCATGTCCGCGATGACCACCGAGCCCCACCAGACACCGTCGCTCCTCGCCGGAAAGCGGAAGCGGAGTGCTTACGCCGCTTCCGCCGCGCTGCTCCTGACGACCCTGCTGACGGGCTGCGCAGGTTCCGCCAGCGCCGACTCGGCCGCACTTCAGGCAAGCGGATCGACCACGGTCGCCCCGATCGCATCGGACGCCGCCGAGGCTCTCAAGTCCCGGGGTCTGAAGATCACGGTCGCCACCCAGGGCGGTTCGGCCGGCGGCATCTCCCAGCTCGGCTCGAAGCAGATCAAGGTGGCGCTGAGCTCGAAGCCGCTGTCCGACGAGGACCGCAAGACCTACCCGAACACCGACTTCGTTCCGACGCAGATCGGTGCGGACGCGGTCGGCATCATCATCACCAAGGAGGTCGCCGACGCCGGGGTGAAGAGCCTGACCAAGGAGCAGGTGAAGGGCCTCTTCGAAGGAAAGATCACCAACTGGTCGGCGGTGGGCGGCCCGGACCTGAAGGTCTTCGTCTACGACAAGGAGCCCGGTCGCGGTACCCGCGAGGTGCTCGACAAGTTCGTCTACGGCAAGGGCAAGCCCCCGGCGCCCCCGCAGTCCGACAACTACGCCGTTGTCGGTGGCAACTTGGAGACCCGGAACAAGCTGAAGTCCACCCGCGGTTCCATCGCCCCGCTGTCGACCGGCTTCATCGAAGGCCATGACGACCTGGTGGCCGTGGCCCTGGACGGCATCGCTCCCACCGTCGAGAACGTGGCGGCCGCGAAGTACCCGATGAGCCGGCCGCTTTTCATGATCACTGACGGCCAGCCGAAGGGCACCACCAAGGAGTACATCGACTACGTCCTCTCGCCCGAAGGCCAGAAGCTGCTGCCTCCGCACGGCTACCTGACCCGCGAGCAGATGGGGATGTGACCGTGACTCTCACTCTGGAGCGCCCTCCCCAGGCGCCCGGACGCGCCGCGTCGCGGCCGCCCGCCCAGGGCGGCCGACCCGGGCGGGCGAGATGGGTCTGGGGATGGGTGTACACCGGGATGTTCTCGGTCGTCCTCGCCCTGACCGTGCTGATCGGATACCTGGCCACCGGCATCGCGAGCGGCGACGTCGACTGGTCCGCCCTGGTCGGCGACCCGACCTGGAGCCCCGTGAACGGCGCCTTCGGCGCCCTGGCCATGATCTACGGCTCGGCCGTCGTCTGTGTCCTCGCGCTGGTGCTGGCCGTCCCGGTCGGCTGGTCGGCGGCCATCGCGCTGTCGGAGTACCTGCCGCCCCGCCTGGCCCGGCCCCTACGGCTGAGCATCGAACTTCTGGCGGCAGTCCCCTCCATCGTCTACGGCCTCATCGGCATCATCGTGGTCCGGCCGTTCGTCGGGATGCTGGGCGACGTGCCGGGCGGCGACAGTCTGCTCGCCGCGGGCATCGTCCTCGCCGTGATGATCATGCCGACCATCGTGGCGGTCAGCGTGGACGCCCTGGCCGCGGTCCCGGACCGCTACCGGGAGGCCGCCTACTCCCTCGGCCTGACGCGCCGGGAGGTCGTACGGTCGGCCGTGCTACCCCAGGCGCGATCGGCCATGCGCGCCGGCGTCCTGCTCGGCCTCGCCCGGGCCCTCGGCGAGGCGATCGCGGTTTTCCTCGTCGTGGGACGGGCCGACGGAAGGCTCCCGGAGTCGTTCGCGGGTTTCGTCTCCTCCCTGACCCACCCCGGCCAGACCCTGACGACCAAGCTGGCGGGCCCGGAGCCGATGCTCTCGGGAACCTCCGGCCCCTACTTCGCCGCGCTGTGCGGTCTGGGGATCGTCCTGCTCGTCCTGGTGGCCGCGGCCACGGTGTGGGGCACTCGCCGGGCACCGAGCCATGGGACGAAGCGGGGGCTGCGCGCCCACCAGGCCACCACCTGGCTGCGCGTTCCGCGCGACCGGCTCGCGACGCTGCTGCGCATGGGAGCACTCCTGCTGCCGGGAACCCTGCTGGTGGGGATGCTCTTCATCCTCGTGACGCGGGGCAGCTCGGCGCTCAACCCCGCCTTCTGGTTCACGTCCTCCAGCGGCGCGGCGGGCGGCGGCGTCCGCGACCAGATCGTCGGCACGCTCCTCCTCATGGCCACCACGGCCCTGATCGCGCTGCCCCTCGGCTACGGAGCGGGGGTCCTGATCGGCTCCCACGCCTCTGCGAAGACGGCCCGTCTGCTGGAGACCATCACCGTGGTCGTCGGCGGAACGCCCACCATCCTGCTGGGTCTGGCCGGATACATCCTCCTCTCCACGACCATGGGTTGGGGCCGGTCCTGGCTCGCAGGGGCCGTCGTACTGGTTCCCGTGGTCGTGCCGGTCATCGCGCTGACCACCGCGGGCCGCATCCGGAGCATGCCGGGCGAACTCACCGAGAGCGCCCTGGCGCTCGGCCTGTCCCGTTCGCAGTACATCCGTTCCGTGGTCATCCCGTACACCTGGCCGGCCACGCTCACCGGTCTGCTGCTCGGCCTGGCCCGGGCCGCGGGAGAGACGGCTCCCCTGATCTTCACCGCCACGGTGTTCTTCGGGGCGCCCGCCCTGCCGACCGGGATCGTCGACTCCCCGGTGCAGGCGCTGCCGACGCACATCTTCACCCTGTCCCAGGACTCCGGTGCCCCGGAGGCGATCACCCAGGCATGGGGCAGCGCACTGGTCCTGGTCCTGATCACCGCAGTACTTCTCAGCCTGGCGGTCGCTCTGCGAAACCGCTTCGAAGGAGCACGATGGACAACGTGATAACCGTCCGTGACCTGCGGGTTCTCGACGGCAAGAAGACTCTGGTGGGCCCGGTCGCCTTCGACCTGCCGGGCGGATCGACGACGGGCCTGTGCGGCCCTTCCGGCGCCGGCAAGTCCACGGTGCTGCGCGCCCTGGTCGACCTGCTGCCCCACGGCCTCACCCGCGACGGCCACGTAGAGGTGCTGGGGCGGACCATCCGCCGCGGCAAAGGCGACTCCGGCCTGAGGAGCACCGTCGTCCTGGTGCCACAAACGCCCGTGGTCTTCGGCGGGAGCATCCTGGACAACGCCCTCTTCGGCCTCCGGCACCTGATGCGTGCATCCCGCGCGGACATGCGCGACCGTGTGGAACAGGCTCTGCGTGAGGCGGGTCTGTGGAACGAGGTCTGCAACCGGCTCGACTCGCCTGCTCAGACACTCTCTGCCGGACAGCGCCAACGGCTGTGCCTGGCCCGTGCCCTGGCCCTGGAACCGGCAGCCCTCCTGCTGGACGAACCCACCAGCGCCCTGGACGAGCGCAGCCGGGACACGGTCGAGGAGTCCGTGGCAGCCCTCCGCGGCAACCGCACGGTCCTGCTCGTCTCACACGATCCGGCGCAGGTGGAGCGACTCTGTGACCGCACGGTACGTCTGGAGCTTCCGGAAACCCTGGCGCTCTGCTCTGCGTTGGGCTGAGCGCGGGGCACCGAGCCCCTCAGCAGAAAACGGGAACCGGGCCCGGTCCGTCGTGTCGCAATCACGATGGACCGGGCCCGGGGTCTTCCACCAGGGCGAACCCTCCGTACTGGCCGGGCCCGTCACTCTGTCGGTCCTGAGATCAACCCCCGTCGCGATTACCGCGACGGGGGTTGATCTGCTCTCCGGGCAGGGAGCCGGCGGAGCGGACCTCGGACTTCAGCCTGCTGCTACGAGCTCGACTTCGTTGGCCGGGGCGGCGTCACCGAGGGCGGCAAGGTACCGCTCGGCGTCCAGGGCGGCGGCGCAGCCGGAGCCGGCCGCGGTGATGGCCTGGCGGTAGATGTGGTCCACCACGTCGCCCGCGCCGAAGACGCCGGGGATGCTCGTACGGGTCGTGGGCGCGTGGGTCTTGAGGTAGCCCTCCGCGTCCAGTTCGAGCTGGTCGGCGAAGAGTTCCGTCCGGGGGTCGTGGCCGATGGCGACGAACAGGCCCGTCACGTCCAGGTCGCGGGTCTCGCCGGTCACGACGTCGCGCAGGACGACGCCGGAGAGCATGCCGCCGGTCTCCTTGATCTCGGCGACCTCGCTGTCGAAGGCGAAGGAGATCTTCTCGTCGGCGAGCGCCCGGTCCTGCATGGCCTTGGATGCGCGCAGGGTGGAGCGACGGTGGACGATGGTGACCGAGCGGGCGAAGCGGGTGAGGAAGGTGGCCTCTTCCATGGCGGTGTCGCCGCCGCCGACCACGACGATGTCGCGGTCGCGGAAGAAGAAGCCGTCGCAGGTCGCGCACCAGGAGACTCCGCGGCCGGAGAGCGCGTCCTCGTTGGGCAGGCCGAGCTTGCGGTAGCCGGAGCCGGTCGCGATGATCACGGTCTTCGCGCGATGGACCGTGCCCTCGGAGTCGGTCAGCAGCTTGATGTCACCGCTGAGGTCGACGGAGACGATGTCGTCGTCGATCATCTCGGCGCCGAACTTCTCCGCCTGGGCCCGCATGTTGTCCATGAGGTCCGGGCCGTCGATGCCGGTGGGGAAGCCGGGGAAGTTCTCGACCTCGGTGGTCGTGGTGAGCGAGCCGCCGACGAATATGGAGCTGCCGAAGAGCAGCGGCTTCAGCTGTGCGCGGGCCGTGTACAGCGCGGCGGTGTATCCGGCCGGGCCGGAACCGATGATGATGACCTCGCGTACGTCTTCATTCGTCATGATGCGGTCAGCTCTCCTGCTTCTTCGCGCTCTTGGTGTCGATCTCGGCGACGAGGCCCTCGATGAGGCCCTTGATCTCGTCGCGGATGGGGCGTACGGCCTCCACGCCCTGGCCGGCCGGGTCTTCCAGCTGCCAGTCGAGGTAGGTCTTGCCCGGGAAGTACGGGCAGGCGTCGCCGCAGCCCATCGTGATGATGTAGTCGGAGGCCTGTGCGGCCTCGGGGGTGAGGACCTTGGGCTTCTGGTCGGAGATGTCGATGCCCAGCTCGGCCATCGCGGCCACCGCGGAGGGGTTGATCTGCTCCCCGGGGACGGAGCCGGCGGAGCGCACCTCGACCCGGTCGCCCGCGAGGTGGCGGAGGAATCCGGCGGCCATCTGCGAGCGGCCCGCGTTGTGGATGCAGACGAACAGCACGGATGCGAGCGGGGTGGCGGACATCGTCTCTTCCTTCAAGTCAGTGACTCATCCCGGACTGGTATCAGCCCTGAGTGATGTGAGAGTATCAGTCCATGATGACGTCAGTCGACACTGATCTGCTTCGGGTTCTGGCCGATCCGCTCAGGCTCCAGATCGTGACCCTCCTTGCCAAGGAGACGCTCTGCACCAGCCACCTCGTGGAGGAGACGGGCGCCAGACAGACGAACCTCTCCAACCACCTCAAGGTGCTGCGAGAGGCCGGTGTCGTCGAATCGGAGCCTTGCGGGAGATTCACGTACTACCGCCTGCGCCCCGAGGTCATCGAAGCCATCGCCGGTCAATTCGCCGACCTCGCGCGTTCCGCACGCGAAACCTCCGAGTCGAACACCAAGCGGTCCTGCCCGTAGTTCCCACCGCTCTGCCGTAACTGCATAACCGCACCTGCACTTGCACCTGCCTGCCTGCCTGCCTGCCTGCCTGCCTGCCTGCCTGCCTGCCTGCCTGCCTGAGGAGAAGTCCTTGTCCGTCACCCAGCCCGCAGCGGAGGCCGTCATAGCCGCCGACGCGTCCGCGCCCCAGCCCGCACCCGGTGCGACCCCGCCGCGCACGCCGCTGGTCGCCCGGGCCGCCGCCGAGCTCGTCGGCACCGCCGCGCTCGTGGCGGTCGTGGTCGGCTCCGGCATCCAGGCCACCGAGCTGACGCAGGACGTGGGCCTGCAGCTGCTGGCGAACTCCCTGGCCACGGTATTCGGCCTCGGCGTTCTCATCGCCCTGTTGGGCCCGGTGTCCGGCGCGCACTTCAACCCGGCGGTTACCCTCGCCGAGTGGTGGACCGCCCGCCGGGGCGGCGGAGGCGTGAACTCCCGCGAGCTGGCCGTGTACGTGCCGTCTCAGATCGTCGGCGCGATCGCGGGCGCGATCCTGGCCGACGCGATGTTCGGCGAGCCGCTGGTGAAGTGGTCCACGCACGACCGCTCGGCTGGGAACCTGCTGCTCAGCGAGGTCGTTGCCACCGCGGGCCTGATCCTGCTGATCTTCGGCCTGGCCCGCACCGACCGGCTGCGCTTCGCACCCGTCGCGGTGGCCTCGTACATCGGCGCCGCGTACTGGTTCACCGCCTCCACCTCCTTCGCGAACCCGGCCGTGACCATCGGCCGCGCCTTCACCGACACCTTCGCGGGCATCGCTCCCGCCTCCGTGCCGGCTTTCGTCGGCGTACAGCTCGTGGGCGCAGTCGTGGGGCTGGCCCTGGTGGCGGTCATCTTCATGCGCGGGAAGACGGAGCAGGAGGCACCCACCGCATGACCCGGCACGCGGACGTGGTGGTGATCGGCGGCGGCCAGGCAGGGCTCGCCGCCGGCTACTACCTGCGCAGGGCGGGCATCGACTTCACCATCCTCGACGCGCAGACCACCCCGGGCGGAGCCTGGCAGCACGCCTGGGACTCCCTCCACCTGTTCTCCCCGGCCGCCTACTCCTCCCTGCCCGGCCGCCTCATGCCGCAGCAGGAGGGCAAGCCCTTCCCGGACGTCGCGCACGTGCTGGAGTACCTCGCCGACTACGAGAAGCGCTACGAACTCCCCGTCCAGCGCGGCGTCCGCGTCACCGGCGTCCACGACGCATCCCCGCTCCTGCGCGTCGAGACGGACACCGGGGCCTGGACGGCCCGCGCCGTCATCAGCGCCACCGGCAACTGGTGGCGCCCCTTCCTGCCGACCGTCCCCGGTCGGGCGGACTTCCGTGGCCGCCAGCACCACACGGTGGAGTACCGAAGCCCCTGGGACTACGCCGGCCAGCGCGTGATCGTCGTGGGCGGCGGCAACTCCGGCGCCCAGATCGCGGCAGACCTCACACCGCACGCCACCGTCCGCTGGGTCACCCAGCGGCCCGCCCGCTACCTCCCGGACGAGATCGACGGCCGCACCCTCTTCGAACTGGCCACCCAGCGCGTCCAGTCCGGCGGGCCCCGCATCTCGGACCTGGGCGACATCGTCGCCGTCCCGCCCGTCCGCACGGCCCGCGACGCCGGCCTCATCCCCGACCACAGGATGTTCGACAGCCTGACGGCCGACGGAGCCCGCTGGGCCGATGGCAGCAGCTGGCCCTGCGACGCGATCATCTGGTGCACCGGCTTCCGGCCCGCGCTCTCGCACCTGTCTCCGCTGGGCCTGCGCACCGAGGGCGGCCGCATCCCCACCGAGGGCACGCGCGCGGTGGCAGACCCACGCATTCACTTCCTCGGCTATGGCGACTGGACCGGCCCCGCGTCCGCCACCCTCATCGGCGTGGGCCGCACGGCGCGCGAAGCGGTCCGTGAAATCGCCGGACTCCTCAGCGCCTGAAGCCGCACTGGAGCGGGAATCATCGCAGTGGACAGGCACGGATGATGAACGAGATGTCGATGGACCGGCAGGCCGTGTTCGCGGACTACGAGCGCGCACGGCAGACCTTCCACGACCTGCTCGACCGCGCCACGAAAGCCGACCTCGCCCGTCCCACCCGCGGTACCCGCTGGACCAACGAGCAGCTGCTGTGGCACATGCTGTTCGGCTACATGGTCGTCCGGGCGCTGCTGGTACTTGCCCGCATCTTCGGACGGCTGCCGCGCAGCGCCGGCAAGGGCTTCGCCCGGGCGCTGAACGCTGCGACCATACCGTTCGACTGGGTCAACTACGTCGGTCCGTGCGGGGCTGTAAAGGTCTTCGGGCCACGCCGGACCGGGGCCGCGTTCGACCGGGTCATCGACTCCCTGCACCGGCGGCTCACGATGCAATCCGATGCCGACCTGGCCCGAGGTATGCACTACCCCGTCCGCTGGGACCCGTTCTTCCAGGACTTCATGACGCTCGCGGACATCTACCGCTACCCGACCCGGCACTTCGACTTCCACCGCCACCAGCTCACACTGAACGGCGAGCTCAACTGATCCGCGGGCTCCGACGCTCGAGCAGGACCACGTCGCGCCACACGCCGCGGTGGAGTCCGATGCGCTCACGGGTGCCGATGACACGGAAACCGGCTCGCTGGTGCAGGGCCAAGCTCGCGGTGTTCTCGGGGAAGATCCCGGACTGGATCGTCCACATGCCCGCCTCCTCCGTCGAGGCGATCAGCGCGTCCAGCAGCGCACGGGCGACTCCGCGGCCCCGGGCGCGGGGGTGGACGTAGACGGAGTGCTCGACGACGCCCGCGTAGGCGCAGCGGTCGGAGACCTTCGAAGCCGCCACCCAGCCGAGAACCTGCCCGTCAGGGCCGATCGCGCCGAAGCGGTGCTCGGCCAGCTTCGCGGCGTCGAACTCCGCCCAGCTGGGGGCGCTGGCCTCGAAGGTGGCGTTCCCCTCGTCGATCCCGGCTTGGTAGATCGCCAGGACCCCATCCGCGTGCGCCCAGGTCAGAGGCTCGATGTGCAGGCTCACGCCCCACCGGCCCGCGTCAGGAGAGCGCCCATGGCGGCGAGAACGGCGGGCTCCACCCGGTAGAAGACCCAGGTGCCGCGCCGCTCGGAGGAAAGCAGCCCGGCCTCCTTGAGCTTCTTCAGGTGGTGGGAGACGGTCGGCTGGGAGACGCCCACGTCCGAGATGTCACACACGCAAGCCTCGCCGCCCTCATGCGAGGCGACCAGGGAGAACAGTCGCAGCCTTACGGGATCGCCGAGCGCCTTTAACATCACCGCACTCCGCTCGGCCTCGTCAGCCGTCAGAGAGCGTTCGGTAAGGGGCGGGCAGCAGGGGGCCACGACCTCCGGCTCCAGCAGTGGCAGCAGCTTCGCAGTGGACATGCATCCATCATCCGATGAGATTCGACGAATGTCTATGTTGACGAATATCGATCCAGGGTCCACCCTGGTGGCATCGAGACATCGACGTCTATCGAATCAATAGGGGAGCCTGCCGTGACCACACCCACCGAAGCCCTGCCCGTCATCGTGATCGGTGCCGGCCCCGCCGGCCTCGCTGCGGCTTCCCACCTGGTCGAGCGCGACATCGAGCCCCTGGTCCTGGAGGCCGGGCCCGCCGCCGGCAGCGCCGTACGCGAGTGGGGCCACGTGCGCCTCTTCTCCACCTGGTCCGAGCTCGTGGACCCGGCCGCCGAGAAGCTCCTCGCGCCCACCGGCTGGACCGCCCCCGAAGGTGCGACCTACCCCTCCGGCGCTGACTGGGCCGAGCAGTACCTCCAGCCCCTCGCCGACGTCCTCGGCGACAAGGTCCGCTACGGCTCCACGGTGACCGGCGTCTCCCGTCTGGGCCGCGACCGCATCGTGGACGCCGACCGCGAGGCCCAGCCCTTCACCGTCAGCGTCCTGAACGCCGACGGCACGGAGGAGCGCCTCACCGCCCGGGCCGTCATCGACGCCTCCGGCACCTGGTCCACCCCCAGCCCCATCGGCGGCGATGGCCTGCCCGCACTTGGCGAGAAGGCCGCCGCCGACCGGATCTCGTACCGGATCCCCGACCTCAAGGACCCGGCCGTCCGCGCCCGCTACGCCGGCAAGCGCACCGCCGTGATCGGCTCCGGAGCCTCCGCCTTCACCGCCCTCGCCTACCTGGCTGGCCTCTCCGAGGAGGACTCCGGCACCCACTCCGTCTGGATCCTCCGCCGCGGCATCAGCGGCTCCACCTTCGGCGGCGGCAGCGCCGACCAGCTCCCCGCCCGCGGCGCCCTCGGCCTCGCCGCCAAGGCCGCCGTCGACAACGGCCACGCCGACGCGGTCACCGGCTTCCGCACCTCCGCCGTCGAAAAGACCGGCCACCAGTTGGTCCTGGTCGGCGAAGACGGCCGCCGCCTGGACCCCGTAGACGAGGTCATCGTCCTCACCGGCCTGCGCCCCGACCTCACCTTCCTCGACGAACTCCGCCTCGGCCTCGACGAGCGCCTCCAGGCCCCCGTCGACCTGGCCCCGCTGATCGACCCGAACCAGCACTCCTGCGGCACGGTCTACCCCCACGGCGTCAAGGAGCTCTCCCACCCGGAGAAGGACGTCTACCTGGTGGGCATGAAGTCCTACGGCCGAGCCCCGACCTTCCTCGCCATGACCGGCTACGAGCAGGTCCGCTCCATCGCCGCCCACCTCGCCGGAGACCACGAAGCCGCCGAGCGCGTCGAACTCACCCTCCCCGAGACCGGAGTCTGCGGCGGCGCCGGCCTCTTCGACCAGCCCGCGGCGGCCGAGGAGACCAGCGGCGGAGGCTGCTGCGCGGCCCCGGCCACCCTCACGATCGGCGCCCCGGCCCCCTCCGGCGGCTGCTGACCTCCGTGCCAGACACCCGGGCCGACGCGGCCGCGACCGGGACAGGGGTCCGGCCGCGCGCCGCCCTGCCCGCCCTGTGCGCCACACAGATCACCAGCTGGGGCATCGTCTACTACGCCTTCCCTGTCCTCAACTCCCGGATCACGGCCGATACCGGCTGGTCCCCGGCCGCCACTACCGCGGCCTTCTCCGGCGCTCTGCTCGTCTCCGCCGTGGCGGGCATCCCCATCGGCCGGATCCTCGACCGGCGAGGACCGCGTGCGGTGATGACCGTCGGCTCCGTGCTCGGAACGCTTGCCCTGCTGGTGATCGCGGCCGCCCCCAATCTCGCTGTGTTCAGCGTGGGTTGGCTGCTCGCGGGCGTGGCCATGGCCGCCACCTTTTACCCGCCCGCCTTCGCCGCCCTGACCCGCTGGTGGGGCCCGGACCGCATCCGCGCCCTGACGATCGTCACCCTCGCCGGCGGACTCGCCTCCACCGTCTTCGCACCGTTGACCGCATCTCTAGCCGAGCACTTGAGCTGGCGGGCCACATATGTGGTCCTCGCGGCGATCCTGGCCGCAGTCACGATCCCCGCGCACGCCCTGGCGCTTCGTGCCCCTTGGCCGGCCGCCCCACCGCCTGCACCCGCTGTTGGTCGCACCCCCATTCCCCGCAGCCGCCCCTTCCTCCTCCTGGCCGCGGCCTTCACCCTCTCCGGCTTCGCCATGTACGCCGTCGTCATGGGCCTCATCCCACTCCTCACGGAACGCGGCGCCACGCCGCTCCAAGCCGCCTGGGCCCTCGGGCTCGGCGGAGCGGGCCAGACCCTCGGCCGCACCCTCTACGCGAGCCTGGCCGCCCGCACGTCAGTCACCGCCCGCACGACCACCCTCGTCGCCCTTGGCGGTGCGACCACCGCAGCCCTCGCCCTCATCCCCGGTCCTGTACCCGTCCTGGTGATCCTCGCGGTCCTGGCAGGAGTGGTCCGGGGCAACCTCACCCTCCTCCAGGCCACCGCGGTCACCGATCGCTGGGGCACCGTGCAATATGGCCGCCTGTCCGGGCTCCTCGGCGCCCCGGCCCACATCGCCGCAGCACTCGCCCCGTGGGCGGGCGCCGTCCTCGCAGGCCCGCTCGGCGGACACCAACACCTCTTCCTGCTCCTCGCAGCACTGTCCCTCGTAGCCGCGATCCTCTCGCTCGGAACCGTCCGATCGCGGAAGAGCACTGGGGACTGGGGCTGAGCCATTCGTCAGCTGAGTCGGACTAGTCGGCCACGAAGGTGGCTGCGCGGAAGGCGTCCCGGATCTCCGTGAGGGGGTCGCGGTCGCGGGTTAGGCGGATCTTGTTCGTGAGGAGGACGGCCCAGCGGCTCTGGGTGGGACTGATCCACATGCCGGTGCCGGTGAAGCCGTAGTGGACCCAGACGGCTTGGGCGGGGTCGGTGCCGGGGGCGGGGTGCCAGAAGAGGCCGCGAGCGGGGGTGAGGTCCCTGGTGTGGATTCGGAGGGATTCCTTGATCCAGGTGGGTCCGAAGGCGGCCGGGGTGGGGGCAAGCATGTGGCCCAGGAAGAGGGCGACGTCGTCAAGGACGGAGAAAGTGCCAGCGATGCCGCAGACGCCGCCGAGGAGGCGGGCGGAGAAGTCGTGGGCGGTGCCCTTGAGATGGGTTCCGGTGGTCTCGTCGTACTCGGTGGGGGCACACCGGGCAGCCTCGGCGATGGGGAGGGGGCCGAAGCCGGTGCGGGTCATGCCCAGGGGGTGCCAGATGCGGTCGGTGGCGAGCTGCTCCAGGGGATGGCCGGAGAGGTATTCGGCCAGGTAGCCGAGGACGAGGGCGGCTCGGTCCGTGTACTCGACGGCTTCCCCCGGCCGGCGGTGAAGTGCTTCGTGGAGGACTCCGTCACGGATGTCCTGGGGGTCGGTGCCGTAAAGGTTCTTGAGGTTGGCGCGCAGGGGCAGCCCGGCGGTGTGGGTGAGCAGGTGATAGGCCGTGGCCTCGGCCAGGGGGTGGCCCACGACCTCTTCCCAGAAGGCGCCCAGCGGGGCGTGGAGCTGCAGTTTCCCCTCTTCTACGAGGGTGCCGATGGTGGACCAGACGGCGAGGATCTTGGTGAGGCTGGCGACGTCGAAGACGGTGTCCAGCCTCATGGGCTCGTCGGGCCGGTCGGGGTCGAGGAGGCCGACGGCTCCGCTGGCCTGGATGCCGTCGGCGGCCCCGACCGCCCACACCGCGCCAGGGTAGACCTCGTCGCGTACTCCGGCCTGCAGGAGGTCTTCGATCCGGTCGCTGGTGTGGGTCATGGTCTCCCGATCGTCGTGGGTCGCGGGTGGTCCACTGGCCAGGTTAGTGACGCGGCCAGGGCAGTGCCCGCTGCGCCACAGGCGGGGTCAGGCGAGCCGTCGGCCGAGGTCGGAGATGGCTGCGACGGTGGTGCTGAGAGGGAAGCGGGCGGCGTTGGTGCGGCCGGATGCCCGGAGCATCTCCAGCAGGCCGGGGGTCGTGCGCAGGCGGTGGAGATCGTGGGCTGCGGTGGTGGCGTTGGTGAAGTCGGTTGCCAGGCCGCTGCCGGAGAGGGCTTCGCTGAGTCCGGGGACCGGTTGGTAGAGGACAGGGAGTCCGCAGGCCTGGGCTTCGAGCGCGACGAGCCCCATGGCCTCCAGGGTGGTTGAGGGCACGGCAAGGACGTCGTGGTCGGCGAAGACCTTCCAGAGCTGTTGCCGGCGGAACCAGCCGAGGTAGCGGACGTGGACACCATGCTGGCGGATGACCGGCGTGAGGTCGTGGAACTGGGCGCGTGGGGCGGCGATGCTCAGCTCGACCGAGGGGGTGGCCGAGATGGCTTGCAGGAGGGGTTCGAGCCCCTTCTCGGAGCTGAGGCGCCCGGCGAAGAGCACTCGCAGATGGCTGGCGGGGCGCCGGGCGGGCCGGGGTGGTGGGCTGGTGAGGAGGTGGTCGGGGACGCCCCAGGGGATCTTCTCGATCTTGCGCCTGTCCGTCTTGGGAGTGAGCTTGAGGAGGCGGTCGGCCATGGCACCGGTGGGGACGACGATCGCGTCGGCTTCGGAGGCGGCCTCGCGCAGGACGCGGAGCTGGGTGCTGTGGTTCTCGGCATACAGCAGGTCGGTTCCGTGGACGAACGCGATCCGCGGGTGGGCGGGCAGCGCCCGCAGGAGAGCGGGGGTGGCGCCGAAGGCGAGGTGGTGCAGGTGCAGGATGCCGATCTGACGCGGGTCGATGGCGGTCGTCATGGCGTGGCGCAGGTTCGTGATGTACCGGCTGAAGGCGGGTCCGCTGATGGACTTGCCCGAAGCGTGGAGGAGGTCGAGGCCGGCGGGCGTGCGGGGTCGGGGACCGTCGGGAGCGAGCATGAAGGCACGGGCGGGGATGGCGGGTTGTGCGCCGGTGTAGAGGTCGAGGAAGAGTTCGACGCTGCCGCCAGGGCTGGGGTACGGCAGGTCGAGAGCGGTGGCGACGAGGGCGTTCATCGGCGGCCTCCGGGGTTCTCCTCGTAGAGGCGCGATGTTTCGATGCCTTCGCTGGTGCGGTACTTGAGGCCGTGTTGCTGGTAGCTGGCGGGGGAGCCGTGGGTGCGGAGGAAGACGAGCTTGCCGAAGGTCATGCCGGGCCGGACGCGTACGGGGCGGGTGGCTCGGATCTCCAGGGTCCAGCGGATCGCGTGGCCCTGGTGCCCGAGCGGCGCCGATACGTGGACCCAGATGCCGAGGGATCCGGTGGTCCGGTCGCCGTTGAGGAGCTGGGCGTAGGTCTCGGAGCCTGTGCGCTCCAGGGTGTGGCCGAGGTAGAGGTGGCCGGGCTCCAGGACGTATCCGTCGTCGGGGAGGGCAAGCTCGCGGAAGGCGGTGGGAACGGCGGCGTCGAGGTCCCCCTCGCAGACCCGGAGGTTGCTTCCCAGTCGCCAGTCGTACGCGTTAGGGGAGAGGCGCCTCGGGTCGTACGGGTCGATGGCGAGGTGGCCCGCGGCGTGGGCGGCGGCGATGGCACGTCCGGTCAGGATCACGACGCCGCCTCCGACGCGTCGAGGTCGCGCCAGTAGGCGGAGGACTGGGGACCGGAGGCCGCCTGGTACTTGCCCGCGTACAGGTCTACCGCGCCTTCGGAGACGAAGAACATGATCTGCCCGATCCTCATCCCGGCGTAGACACGGACGGGACGGGTTGGGGTGAGCATCAGCGTCCACTGGCCGTGGAACCCGATGTCCCCGATCGGTGCGGTGATCTCGACGAAGAGGCCGAGGCGGCCCACGGAGGAACGGCCGAACAGCAGCGGGACAAAGCAGTCGGAGCCCACCTCCTCCTGGGTGTGCCCCAGGTAGAGCTCGCCGGGCTGCAGCGTGTACCCGTCGTCACCGATCTGGATGCGGCGCGTGGGATTGGGGCGATGGGAGTCCAGGACCTCCTCCGTGTAGGTGAGAAGGACCGGTCCAAGGCGGACGTTGTAGCTGTTCGGGTTGACCTGGGTGGGCAGGAACGGACTGATGCGCAACCGCCCGTCCTGCGACGCGGACGTGATCTCGGGGCCGGTCAGGATCACTGGTCGTCTCCGTTCGTCAGCATGCTCCGGATCGCCGAGCCGAGGCCGAGGCCGGCGGGGTGGGTGCGGCCGTCGAGGCAGCTGTCGGCCAGGTAGTCGGTGGTCAGCACGCTCGTCAGACCGGCCGGAAGGGGGTTGGGGGAGGTGACGAGCGGGCCGACTCGTTCGGTGAGGTGGGCGACGAGGGCCTCGGGGTCGTGGCGGTGGGCCGGCGCGACGCGGGCCTCGACCAGGGTGTTCGCGAACGGCTCGATGGCCAGCAGGTCACCCGTGGTCAGGACCTCGCCCAGCAGTGTCGTGCGAACGGTGGTCTCGTTCAGGACGACCGCCTCCCTGCCCAGTCCGCTGTGGAGCCGGTCGGCGACGGCCTGGAGGAGGGCCCGGCGGTCGAGCTGGTGGTTCCGGTAGGGCTTCGCGATCCGTCCGAGGGGTTCGGCCAGCTGGGCCTCGACCGTGGCCATGCGGTCCCGCAAGGAGGCCAGCTCGAGTGGCAGGTCCGGTGCTACGGCCTCGGCGGAGTCTGGGAACAGGGCCGTACGTCCGACCCAGCCGACGGAACCGGGCGCCGCGATGGCGTAGCCGACGGCGAGTTCGCGGCCCTTGAGGACGACGGTGTTGCCGACGCGGGCAGGGCCCGTGTGCCGGCTGTGGCAGTGGCCCGCGAAGATCGCGTCCAGGAAGGGGCAGGCTTCGGCGAGCTTGAGGTCTTCCTCGAAACCGGAGTGGCTGAGGAGCACCCAGGAGTCGACCTCGTGGTGGTGCGCGAGCATCAGTTCGCGCAGCGCTTGCACCGGGTCGGTTGCCCGGCGTCCGGACCGTTGGCCGACGGGGATCGAGTCGAACGCCTGGAGACCGATCACCCCGGTGACGGCCGTACGCCGACCTGCGACCTCCACGATGCGCAGGCGCCGGAAGAGGGAGTTTCCGCTCGCAGTGTCGACCGTGTTCGCGCACACGGTCCGCCGGTGGAGCACCGGCTCGAAGTAGTGCGGCCAGCCGTGATTCCCCGGCGCGATGACGTCGTACAGGCCGAGCAGGATCTCCCGTTCCAGGGCGCCCTGGCCAAGCCGGTAGTAGCCGGTGCCCTCGAAGAAGTCACCGCAGTCGACCAGGAGATTGTCCGCTCGCGACTGGTGAAGGTGGCCGAGCAGTAGGTCGCCCGCGCCGAGGGCGGAGTGGACGTCGGTGGTGGCCATGATCTGGATCACCGAACGGCTCGCGGTCATGGGGTGACCTCGCAGATGTCGGCGCCGAGGTGGAGGAGCTTGCCGGGCAGGTCGGCGTGGCCTCGGCGGAGCTGGTCCACGCCGCCGAGGGTGGTGATCCCGCGGGCGGTCAGAGCGGCGACCATCAGGGCGGATCCGGTGCGGATGTCCGTGGCCTCGACACCGGCGCCGGTCAGGCGCTGCGGCCCGGTCAGCCGGCACTCGGTGGGCGAGATCTCCTCGATCTTGGCGCCGAGCCTGGCCAGCTGCGGAAGCAGGTTGCCGTGTCGGCCCGGGTTGATCGAGTCGGCGAACAGGTGTGTGCCGGGCTGGCTCAGGGCGAGGGCCATCAGCGGGGGCTCGAAGTCCGCGTCCAGGCCGCCCGGCGACAGGGTGGCGATGGCCTGCAAGGGCTGGCCTGCCGGCCGGGCGTTTCCGCCATCAACGAGGAGGGCCTCACCTTGTATCGAGATGGGGATGCCCAGACGCTGGAGCGCAGCCTGCAACGGCACGAGGTCGCGCCCGCGGATGCCCTCGATCCGCGCGTTGCCCCCGGTGGCGGCCACGGCACAGGCCAGGGTCCCCGCCTCGATCTTGTCGCCCGGTACGCGCCAGGCGGGGAGCTCGGCGGGGACCACCGCGGTCGTGAGGTCGAGGACCTGCTCACTGACCCGGGCCTCCCAACCCGCCGAGCCGAGGGCGTCCAGGACAGCGAGGACTTCCGGCGACAGGTTCGGCAGACCCAGGCGCAAGGCCCGGCCGGAGACGACCGCACGGAGCACGGCGGCGATCGTCGCGCCGCGCGACCGGAAGGGCAGCGCGAGGGAGACCACGCCGGTACGCCGTTCACCGGCCTCGAGGATGTAACCGGCGTCCTGGACGGTCACGCGGTCGCCGAACGCCTCGTAGACCTTGAAGTGCAGGTCCATCCCGCGCTCCCCGATCCGGCAGCCACCGGGCCAGGGCAGCCGGGCGCTGCCCTGTAAGGCGAGGAGGGCGGGCACCAGGTAGTAGGAGGCCCGGATGCCCGCAGCACGGCCCAGATCGGGAGCAGTGGGGCGGGCCTCCGGTGCCATGACCAGCAGACTTCCCTGCTGCCCGACGGCCTGAGCGACATGCCAGCCGGCCCCCTGGAGCAGCGCCAGCATGGCCTGGACGTCGGCGCTGGCCGGGACGTTGTCCAGCTGGACCGTCCGTCGCACGGCCGCCGCGGCGGCCAGCATCGGCAGGGCGGCGTTCTTGGAGCCGTCGACGGTGACGGAGCCGGACAGAGGGCTCCCAGGCCGTACGGCGATCACCTCTGGGTTCGATGCAGAGGCTTGGGTGAGTGCCACGGTCAACTCCTCCTGGAGGGGTGCGGTCCCACCAGGCAACCGGTTCGTGGACGGGCTCCGCGATGCCCTGTGCGGGGGCTGCATCGCTTATGCACGTTGTGCATGGCGGGCAAGTTCCCTGCCGCTAGGCTCGGTTGTGCAGGCAGGATCGGTCTCGGCAGAAGGGGCCGTGGCGCAGATGGCCGACACACAGGGCGAGGCACACCGCATCGGTGAGCTGCTCCGCCAAGCGCGGGTCTTACGGGGCCGCTCACAAGCGGACGTGGCCGCCGATCTGGGCTACCACCAGTCGAAGATCAGCCGCCTGGAGGGCGGGCGCGGAACCGAGGACATCCGAGTCCTCCGCGACGTCGCTCGGGTCCTGCGGATCCCTCCGGCCCACCTCGGGCTGGCGGAGACCGCCCTGGAAGCCGAGCCCGACGATCCGGAGACCGAGGACATGCTGCGCCGCCGTACCCTGCTTGCCGCCAGTGTCACCATGCTCGCTACCCCCGTACCCGCGGCGGTGGCGCATCCGGCCCTGGTCCAGGCTCTGCTTCCCGGCGCACTGCCGGCTTCGACGACCGAGCCGCCCTCCGCGGAACAGCTTCGGCAGCGAGCCATGAACGTGCGGCGGCTTCTGACCACATGCGACTACGCGGAGCTGGAGCGAACGCTTCCCGGCCTGATCACGGATCTGCGCCAAGCGGCCCGCAGTTCAGGGCAGCCGGAGGAGGTGTCCCGCTTCCTGGCCACTGCTTACCAGACCTCGGCCAGCCTCTTCCTCAAGCGGGGAGACGCGGGTACGGCGTGGCTCGCCGTCGGCCGGGCCATGGCCGAGGCGGAGCGCTTCGGTGACCCGCTCGTCCTCGCCGCCAGCGTTCGGCTCCAGGCGCACGTCCTGGTGCGTGAGCAGCACGCTCGCCAGGCGGTCACGCTGATCCAGCACACCGCTTCCCAGCTCACCGGCTCGTACGACCGCCGCTCTCCGCACCATCTCGCCGTCCTCGGCCTGCTCCTGCTTCGCGGAGTCACGGCCGCGAGCCGCACCGGCGACCGAGCCGCGACCAGTGAGTTCGTCGCCGAAGCGAAAGAGGTCGCGCAGTACATCGCTCTGGACCAGCCCGACGTCTGGGCCAACTTCAGCCCGACCAACGTCACGCTGCACCAGATCAGCGCCGCCGTGTCCTTCGGTGACGCCGGCATCGCCCTCGACGCGGCCCGCCCGCTCATGCGCCGCCACATCCCGGTACCCGAGCGCCGAGCCGCCCTCTGGATCGAGACCGCCCGGGCCTACGCCCAGCAGGGTCGTCTCGCCGACGGCTACCAGGCCCTGCGGATCGCCGAGACATGCGCCGCCCAGGACGTGCGCCGTCCTGCTGTCCGCGAACTGGTCGCCGACATGGCCGCCCGGGACCGCCGTCGTACGCTGCCAGAGCTCCACCACTTCAGCCGCCGACTGGGAGTACCCGCGTGACCGAACCGCAGCGCAAGCCCTTCCTGTACGTCGTCGTGTGCGCGGCCGGGGTGGCTGACGATGTCGGCAGACTGATCAGCGCCGCACGGGAGCGGGGCTGGGACGTGGGTGTGGTCGCGACACCCCAGGGGCTCGGCTTCCTGGACGCCGCGGCTGTCGAGGCCCAGACCGGGTACCCGATCCGCTCGGCGTGGCGCTCACCTGGCGAGGCAAGGCCGTTCCCGCCGGCCGACGCCATTGCCGTCGCACCGGCCACCTTCAACACGGTCAACAAGTGGGCGGCCGGGTTCGCGGACAACCTCGCCCTCGGCATCCTGTGTGAGGCCACCGGCATGGCAGTCCCGACCGTGGTCCTTCCGTACGTGAACAGCGCCCTCGCCGCTCACCGGGCGTATCAGAGAAGCCTGGCCGAGCTCCGCGAGATGGGCGTCCTGGTCAGCAGCTACCAGCCCCACCCTCCCAAGTCCGGCGGAGGCGCTGACCGCTTCCCCTGGCTGGAGGCGGTCGAACTCCTGGCCCCAGCAATCCATACCGAGGCCGAACGTCCTTGAAGCGCGGCGCAGTCGGGGAGAACCGTGCCGATGCTCTGAGACTTCGGGCTACTGAACGAGGTGGAGCACGGGCCGTTGCTCCTGGACGCCGAGCAGATCTCGAACCCGCTTGTTGGTCCAGGCCAGTTCATGTGCCAGCTCGGACACCGAGAGATTCGTTTCCTTGGCCGCCAGGTCGAAGGCCTGACCGAGCAGCGAGGGCTGCTCACCGGAGAAGTTCGAGACCGATTCCGGCGTGAAGCCGGGCTGGCCATCGAGTGCGCGCAGGCGCTGGTACGTCCTGCTGGCGGTGGCGTCAGAAATCAGTCCGAGCTCACGGCATCGGTAGATGAGCGACTGGAGGGAGACCCCCCAGACACCTCGCAGCTCAGCCAGCCGAGCTATATCCATCCGCCTGGGCAGCAGGGGCAGGATGCTGGACTCGGGCGTCAGGAACTCGGCCGCGAAGGCATCGGCCTCCTTCTCCTGGCGGCTGTCACCGGTGGCGTCGCCGTGAAGGACGAGGTGGCCCAATTCGTGGGCGGCGGTGAACCGGTGGCGATAGATGTCGTCCGCCCGATTGGCGGTCAGGACGACGAGCGGCCGCGCGGCCCGAGTGGAGAACGCGTCCACGCTTGCAGTGGAAGGATCACTCGCAGGCGGCATCACCACCACGATCCCGTGGGACTCCATCCGCCTCACGAGGTGCGTGACAGGGCCGTCGCCGAGACCCCAGCGCTTGCGGAGCTCGCGGGCGGCGGACGCGGGATCGGTGGACAGCTCCTCGCCGGGGTGGACCTCCCCGCCGGCGAAGCCGGGCAGATCCACGAGAGGCAACTGGATCCGCTGTTCCAGCGCGTAGGTGAGCTCCCAGACCTGTTCGGCGAAGGCGAGAGCGCGCTCTCGCTGGGACTTCGGCGTACTGCGCAGGCTTCGGAAGTGCGCCATGGAGGCGTCGAGCCGGTTGGCCGGCCTTCCCAACAGGAAGAACGTCACCGGAACCCCGAGGATCTCCGCGAGACGGGGAATCAGGTCAGGCCGTGGCTTGGAGACCCCCGTCTCGTACTGACCCACCGCGGCAGGTGTCACTCCGAGCTGCGCCGCCACGTCCTTCTTCGTCATCTCCGCCAGCCGACGGGCTTGGGTCAGCCGCGTGGGATCGAAGCCGTCGGAGATGGCACGCGGCGTGGCGCCTCGTTCTTCCGTACCGGGAATCAGGTCTTGCTCAGTGAGTCGCATCGTCTTCGCTGGTCTGGTCCTCGACGGGTTCTGCCTCGGTCTGAGCGGGCACGTGCAGGGCCCGGTCCGAGGCGGTACGAGAGGACAGCGTAAGGGTGGGTTCGGTTCCGTCGGCAAAGCTGGTGTGCGCCGTGATCTGACCCGGGATGATGATCGGCCGCGACGTGTACGAGGTGACCGCCTGCGGCAGGTGGAGTGCCTCGGGATCTGTGGTCCACTCCAGCTGCTGGTTCATCCCGAGAGCGGCGATGCCCCAGTACGCCTCCAGCAGTTCGGAGGCGTTGCAGGCGAAGGGCACCAGGATCAGCTGGGTGTCCGGCGGTATCGTGGCCAGGGCGCCACGCGGTTCAGTGACTGTGACAGCCGTCCCGAAGTCGAGGTCGAACGGGTCCTGGGTGTGCTTCGGCGTCGGCGCGAAGGTGAAGAGTTCCTTCACCAGCTGCGTCTCGTTGGGGATGCGCGCGCTGCGTACGTCGGACTTGGTCTTGGCGTACCGGAACGGGTAGATCAGTCCGTTGCCGATGAGCATCAGCTCGTAGGGGAACCCGAAGGGCTGGACCGCACGGGCGCCCGGCAGGCCCTTGAGTTCGTCCTGCAGCCGCTCGTACTGGTTCTCGTACCGGCTGGTGCCGTAGGCGCGAGTGGTGCGAGCTGCGCCTTGTTCCTGTGCGGCCTGAGCGTTGGCCTGCATGTTGCGAAGGCCCTGTCCGACGCCGAGGCGTACAGCTGCGGCCTGATCGCCGAACACGTCGGTCGCCCACGGCGACGGAGGCACACTCATGCGGACGACTCCTAGGGTCGGACTACGCATCGAAGCATTCCAGTGCGGCCCTGACTTTAGTTGATGTCGAACTTTTTGCACAACTGCTTCTATGCTCGGCGTGTTCGACCTCAGGGGCCCATCGCCGAGCGAGGTCTGCCGCATTGGCGCCGGGCGTCCCCCCGCGTCGCTGAACGTCGTTCATCACTGCGCAGTCCGTCCACGTCGATGGTGGCGGGCTGCTGGACGGAAGCCGTCAACAAGCAAGGAGACAGACCGACATGATCGAACGGGTCCGAGCCGTCCTCGTCACCGCGGACGACACGATGCTGGTCATCCGCCGCACCAAGCCGGACGTCCCCGAGTACTGGGTGCTACCCGGCGGCGGGGTCGAGGAGAGTGACGAGTCTCGGGAGGCCGCCCTCCACCGGGAGATCCACGAGGAGATCGCGGGGGAGGCCGACATCGTCCGCCTCCTGCACACGACGGAGTCCGACGACGAGCGTCAGCTCTTCTACCTCGCCCGCATCGCGACGTGGTCATTCGAGGACCGCACCGGCCCCGAGTTCAGCGCCGAGGGACGCGGCGAGTACGCGTTGGAGGAGATTCCGCTGACCGTGGAGGGGCTGGACGGCATCGACCTCAAGCCCGAGGAGATCGCCCACGTTCTGCGGGGCGCTATCGGCGCCGGCATGCTCGGGGCTGGGGTCGTGGTCTAGCCGTACGGCATGCGGACATGCGGACATGCCACCGGGGCCAACGCGGAATCGCGTTGGCCCCGGTGGGCGGTGTTGGTCAGAAGGTGTACGCGGTGAAGCGGCGAGGCGGCTCGATCATGCGGCCAAGCAGCTGGTCCAACTGGGCCTTTTCGGCCTCGGTCATGAGCTCGACGGCATTGCCGAGGGTCTTGGTGCTGAGCTGGTCCATGAACGGTGCGAGGAACTGCTGGAGGGCTTCCGGAGCCTGCTCCTTCGTCCGCAGATACTCCATGTAGCGGGTGTGCTGTGCAGCGAAGTCTTCGAACTCCGCGCGGGTGGCATTCAGGGCGGTGGCCTGTTCCTCCTTGGTGAAGGGGCGGCCGTCTATGTGGGACCAGGTGTTGGTGTCCCGCCGGAGTTTGAAGTCCGAGTCGCAGAGCAGGGCGACGACGGCGGGCCGGATTTCGGTTTCGGGCATGCGAGTGCTCCTCGAAGGTGTGCGGGAAGGGCGATATTTCAAGTGTCTGGAGATTCCCCGGTTTGGCTGACCGGGGATCGTCGGCTATGTTGCGCCGCGCGCTCCGGTCAGCGGTGGCGGAAAGGCTGTGAGGCCTGGGCGATCGGGTGCCCCGCGCCGAGGGGGCAGGTGGGAGCGGCCGGGCGGGCCTGGCTGCTCGTGCCGCCCATCGAGCACGCTGTTTCCGGTGCGGAATTTGGTTTGGGCATACGTGGATTCCTTGCGGGGTGATTGGTGGTGATGCCTTCAATTCTCCGGAGGATTCGGGAATTCGATAATCCCGGATCGTCGGATACAAGGGGCGCCGCGATGGGTCGGCTCAGCGACGGCGGGTGTTGTCGCTGGTGACCTTGCTGGCCGTCTGCGTGGTCGATGGCGGCACCGAGACACGGTCAGTACGCACGATCTGGGAGGACGCGGTGACGGGGTCTCCGGGTAGTTGCGCGAGGTGCCGGAGCCGCCAGACGAGGACATCGCTGATGGAGGCGGCGCTGGCCAACTCCCTGCGTTGGGTGGCTTCGGTGAGTAGAACGACGGGGCTGTGGCCGGCGGCTTGGGCCTCGGCGAGGGTGGCTGCCAGGGCCGGCCAGCCGGGCTCGGCCAAGATCTGTTCTGCCAGGTCTGGGACGGCGTGTCGCAGGGCCGCCGCTTGCTGGTGCTGCAGGGGCCGGGACATGAGTCGGCCCCGCTGCTGGAGGAGGGCCATGGGCTGGGCCGCGGCGGCTTCGTAGGCAGCCCGGAGATGGTCGGCTGCCTGGAGGGCGGCGACGGCTTGCTGGGCGTGGTTCTTCTTGGCGTGCCAGGCGGACGCCGCTACGGCGAGGAAGAACGCCATGTCGATCAGCATCGCGCCCGTGGCACCGTCTTCACCTCGCCCCATGGCCGGACCGCTGTGCACGAGATCTCGGGCAGCCTGCCGTAGGGCCTGGTTCTGGCCGCGTTCGGCGCGCACGTGGGAGCGGGCCGCCCGCTCGAAGGCCGTGGCTGCTTGCCGCAGCTGGGCGCGGGTGTGGGCGGCGGAGGTCTTGGCGAGGGCGTCGAGGATTTCGCCGGCGGCGGCGAGCTGGGCGGCCACGGTTCCGTCGTCTCCGTGATCGATGAGGAGCACTGCCTGCCAGACGGCTCCCGTGGCGTGGCGACGAGCGGACGCGGGGCGGCTTGCCTGGGCGGGCGTCGGCCGGGCCGGGGCTCCGGTCCAGCGTTCGCGGAGGCGGGGAAGCGAGAGGTCGGGCGCGAGCTTGGACCCCGAATAGTGGATGGGCGCCCCGTCCTTGTTGCGGTCCTCGGGCAGGGCGACGGTGTAGCCGAGGGTGTCGCCGGAGGGGGCGGTGCGGAGCTTGATGAGGAGGCCGGCGGTGGCGAGGCGGTCGAAGAACTCCGTCTCCGAGGCGGTGCCGGCGGCGGCTCGCCGGACCGTCTCGCGCAGTTCCTCGCGGGCGGTACGGTCCCGGCCCCGGCGCTTGGCCTTGTGCTGTTCGGCGCTGGTGGGGCGCTTGGCGGCGGTGCCGTCGCCGGGAGCCACGCGGTAGAGGTCGTAGTCGGCCTCGATGCGACGGCATTCCGCCTGGGCGCGCTTGCCGGAGCGGTGGTGGTCGGGCTTGCGGCCGTCTTCGCGTACGAGGGTGGCGATGAGGTGGATGTGGTCGTCGGCATGGCGGATGGCCGCCCAGCGGCAGCCCGCGCCGTCGCCGGGGTCGATGCCGGTGGCGGCGATGACGCGACGGGCGATGTCCGCCCACTCGGCGTCGGTGAGCGTGCGGTCGCCGGGGGCGGCACGGACGGAGGCGTGCCAGACGTGCTTGTCCGGGCGGGTGCCGGCGGGGAGGAGGTGTAGGGGTTCGTCGAGGAGCTGCTGGAGATCACCCTCGGCAGCGCCCGGATCGCGGCCGGGGTCGGGGGCGAGGCCGTCGAAGGAGGCGACCAGGTGCGGGTCGATGTGCTCTTCGCTCCGGCCGACGCCGAAGAGGTAGGCGATCAGACCGGCGGTGTCGCCGCCCTGTTTGTGGATGGAGGGGATCAAGCGGCTTGGGTTCCTTCGGGGTTGATCATGCGGGTGGTGATGTGGCGGATGTCCTCGACGGCGCGGAGGACGGCGGCGATGGTGTCGTCGAGTCCTTCGGGGGCGATGCCCAGGTGCAGGGCTTTGGCCGTCTGGTTGAGGTTGTTGTTCGCGATGCCGAGCTGGCGGCGCAGTGCGAACAGGGCGGTGAGGACGTCCTGCTCGGTGGCGATGACGGCAGCGGTGCGGTTCAGGTCGCGGGCAGCGGCGAGTGTGCTGTGCGCGAGGAAGCCGGCCAGGGTCATGCCGACGGCCGCTGCGCCGGCGGAGGCGAGCGCGAGCTCTGGCTCGCTGAGGCGGACGCTTTTTGCGATGCGCTGCTCGCTGGCTCGGCTTCGGGGCTTGCCCCGGCGCCTGGCAGGCTGCGGTCCGCCCTCGGCCGCAGACTTCCCGTCCCGTGCCCCCTGGCGCGGGACGGGACCCGCCACCCCCGGGGCGGGCTCCGGTTCGGACGCACCCCCGACGGGGGAGTGTCCGAACCTCCAACTTGCTGCGCTGTTGGCTGGGGTGGGGGGCGTCTGGTGGCCGATGAGTGGGGGCTTCTCGTTTTCGTGCATGTGCGGGTGCTGCTCCTGTCGTGGAGGTGGTCAGACCGGCTGGCTCGGGACCAGTCGGGTATGCCTCAGGTGGTGCTGGTTGCCTCGTCGAGCTCGGCCTGTACCTGAAGGGTGAGTTCATCCCGGCGGACCCGGCCGATGGGCAGTCCGCGTGCGCGTACGGCCTTCTCGATGTGGCGGCTGGAGGCGCGGCCGTCGCGTCCGGTTGGGGCGTTACGGGCGATGACGAGGAGCTCGTCGAGCGGGACGGCAGGTTTGCGACCGGCGCGCTTCTTCGGTGGGGTCCGGGATTCCGCCACTTGCTCGACGCCTTGCGCCACTGTGTCGACGGAGGCTTGTTTCGCGGGTGCGCCCTCGCCGTGGCGGAGGCCGTCGGGAGTGGCCAAGGGGTGCTCCGGTAGGGGTGCGGTTCCGGAGTACACCACGGGGTTGTCGCGGTTGACCACAGAGCTTGTGGCGTCGGGGAGCGAGCCCTCGGGCGGGCTGCTGGCACCCGGATCCGGCATTGCGACGAGGCGGTGCACCTGGCGCATCAGGACGCCGAAGGCGAGCAGTGCAGCAGTCGGCGGGACGGCGGCGACCACGTAGTCGAGGACGGGGACCGGGGTGTCCCCGCTGCCGCTGACCCCGGCCACGTTGAGCGCGATGGAACCCACCGACCCGGCAGCGGTCAGCGCGATTGCCCAGCCGTCCGGCTCCCGGCGAAGGCCGGCATGGAGCATGAGCAGCTCGCCGATGACGATGAAGGTGTCCAGGGTCGCCGGCCAGGCCCACTGGCGGATGGGGGAGACCGCCAGGCCGTGGCGTCCGGCGACCTCGGCCAGGTGCGCGTACGAGAGCCAGAACGCGGCAGCGGTCAGCACGAGGATGAATGCGCCCGCTACGACGAGGACGTACTTCCCGGCAGCCTGGGTGCTGGGGTGGAGGTGGGAGACGGGTGTGGTGTTGGTGCTCAGAAGGGTGCTCCGTGTGGGTTTCTGGGGAGGCGATCACGGCGTTCACGTAGGGGGCGTACACGCGAGCCCCCTTCTAAAGGGGGGCTCGCGCGTGAACGCTCTGGCACGTGTACGGCGTGTACGGGTGCGTGATCGTCTGACCTGCGGGTTTGTGTGGATCGTGTACGGCGGCGAGACCGTGTGGGCGGGGGCGTGCCCCGGGGGCGCGTGTACGCCCCCGTGCACGGTTCGCAGGCCCCGACCGCAGAGCTAGGAGACGGCGCCGATGTGCCTGACGGAGGCGCGGTAGCGGGCCTGCTGGCCGCCTCCGCTGCCGCCTGCGGCGCCCTCGGCCTTGACCGCGAGTCCGGTCTTGACGAGGCGGTCCAGGGTGCGGCGGGCCTTCTCGGTGGCGGCGCGGTCGGGGTTGTTCTCGCCGCTCTGGATGAGGGCGAGTTCGCGGACGGTCAGTCCGTCGGGACGCTTGCGGAGGATCTCGACGGGGTCCAGCGCGGGGTCGACGCTGGTGGTGCCGCGCTCGTGGTCGTGGATCACCTGGAGCGGGCCGATCTCTCCGGTGGGCGTCTTCAGATGGTGGAGCGTGACGGCGAGGTCGCCGGCCTCTCCGCCCACGTACAGGACACTGCCCGCGCCGGAGACTATGTGCGTGGAGCCGTACACCCTGTCCAGAGTGGGCTTCTGGGCGCGCGGTGTGCCCTCGCCTGCCTTGCGCTGGTGGTGCAGCTCCAGGACCTCGACCCCTTCGCGCATGGCCCGTTGGCGGGCGTTGTTGTACGCGACTCCGAGGGCGTCGTCGACCAGGGTGCTCACCGCGTCCTTCAGGCTGTCGATCACGATCGTGTCGGCCCCGTGGGCATTGGCGAGGTCGGCCAGGAGGTCGGGCTCCTTGTCGAGCGTCGCTGGCAGTGGGCCCTGCCAGACGGCCAGCCCGTCTCGCAACCGCGTCTCGTGCTCGGGCTGGACACGGCGGGCCAGGGCGCGGGCGATCTGCTTGTACCGGTCCAGCGCCAGGTACAGCACCCGCTTGCCCGGTGCGACCGGCATGTCCAGGACGCTGTCGGCCAGGCCCAGGCGAGCGAAGATCACCTGGTGCGCGAGGGTCGTCTTACCGACGCCAGGAGCGCCGACGATCATCAGGCTCTCCCCGGAGGACCAGGCAGTCTGCTCGCGGGTACCCCACAGCGGGTCGGTGTCGGCGCCGGACTCGGTGACGAAGCTCCACCCGTCGGTGATGAACCGGGACAGCCGCCCCTGTCCGGACGCCAGGGCGCGCTCGCCCTCGGCGCGGACCTCGGCCGCGACCTCACTGCGGATCGAGTCGGGGTCGGCGCCCGGCTCCATGGTCCGCTGCACGGTGCGCATGCCGGAGGCGCGCAGGCGCCGCAGGTCCGCCTTCCTCCGCACGATCCCGGCGTAGTGGATCGCGCCGCCGACCGAAGGTGTGGCCTGCGCGAGTTGGTGGAGGTAGGACGCGCCTCCGATGCGATTCAGGTCGTCCTGCTCACGCAGCCGGTCGGCGAGCACGATCGGGTCGGTCGGCTTGTCCTTGCTGCGCAGGGCCAGGATCGCCCGCCACACCGTCTCGTGCGCTGGGCGGTAGAAGTCCGGACCCTCAAGGAGGTTGCGGACCGCGTCGATGATGTCGGCGCTGAACATGCAGGCGCCCAGGACCGCGGCCTCCGCGTCCGAGTCGTACGGCGGCACGGCGGTCATGTCGGTCGCGGCGAGCTGTGGCGGTTTCGGCGCGGGGTCGTCCATACTGGACAAGAAGCTCCTCTACGTGCGGGCCACATGGGACGGCAATCCCGGCCTCGCAGGTCAGTCGTTCAGGGATGGGCGGCGTGAGGTTTGCGCTTTGGGCCCCTCGGTGTTGGACCACCGGGGGGCTTTTTGCATGTCTGGCTACGGGATGGCGGGCTCCAGGGGATCGCTGCGGTCTTCTGGGGATGATCGAATCGTACCACAGATTCTGCGGTTCGCAGAGATCTATGCGAACCGCAGAAGATGATGTATGGTTTTGGCATGCCGCGAAACCGTGGCCGCCGCAGCGACAGGAAGGAGGGGTGATGCCGGACGACGAGAGCGACGCCCCCGAGGGGGTGCTGCTCAGCGGCGAGGAAAACGTCGCCGTGCGGATCAAGCTGGAGCGGGAGAAGCGCGGTTGGAGCACCACCGCGCTGTCCGACCTGCTCAACGAGGCGGGCTTCGACATGAACCCGTCCGCGGTCTGGCGCATCGAGAAGCGCAAGCGCCGGATCAACCTCGACGAGGCCATCGGCTTCGCCGAGATCTTCGGCGTCCCGCTCAGCAACTTCGTCGGGCCGCCGAGCCTGGCGGCGATGGGCCGCGCCATGGAGCTCATCGACAACGTGGTCGCCACCTACCGCGCCTCCGCGCGCGCCAGCTCCGAAGCCACCCAGGCGCGGGACGAACTCTCCGCCTACCTGAAGGACCACCCGGAGATCAGCACCGAGGCCGACGCGATGGTCTCCAACGCCATCGCCGCCGAGGTCATGAAGATCAACGCGGAACGGTACGGGCCCCCTCCCGGCGCGTAGCCGCCTTTCTCCACCCTGCTGCTCTGGGCCCGCAAACCTCCAGGTCGCAGCCGCAGTACCGCCCATCCCATCCCTGTACGACACGCCGCCCCGGCTCAGGGGGTTGCCGCCCCCGCTCCAGCCCGCGGCCAGAATCCGGAGCACTGCTTGCGCCACACGGCGATACCCCACACCTCCGCCCAGCGCCCCCGCACCGCGAAGGAGGTGACCACCCCCGACACCTTCCTCACCGTGGAGCAGGCCGCCGAACGCCTCGGCACCGGCGTGCGCTTCATCCGGCGCCTCATCCAAGAACGCCGCATCGGCTACGCCAAGTTCGGCAAGCACGTCCGCATCGCCGACAGCGTCCTGGCCGCATACATCGACGCGAGCACCGTCCCCACCCTCCGCGAAGCGCGCTCCCGCTTCGGGAAGGCGGCCTGATGGCGGCCCGCAAGCCGCAGCGGCGGCGCGAATTCGGTACCACTCGCCAGCTCCCGTCCGGCCGCTGGCAGGCGCGCTACTGGGCGCCCGACGGCAGCCGGCGCACCGCCCCCGAGACCTTCGCGACGAAGACCGACGCGCAGGACTGGCTCACCCTCACCAAGGCGGACATCCAGCGCAACCACTGGACTGACCCCGACGTGGGCAAGGTCAACTTCGAGGCATACGCGCTCAAGTGGGTCGACGAGCGCGGCCTCGCCGCCACCACGGACGAGCTGTACCGCCGCCTCCTGCGCCTGCACGTCCTTCCCGGCCTGGGCGACCTCGACCTGGACGAGATCACCCCGCCGACCGTGCGGACCTGGCGGGCCGAGCGCCTGACCGCCACCGGCGCGACGACGGTGGCCAAGTGCTACCGGCTGCTGAGGGCCATCATGGAGACGGCGACCGACGACGAGCTGATCCGCCGCAACCCGTGCCGCATCAGGGGCGCGGGAAGCGAGAAGGCCAAGGAGCGCCCGACCGCTACTGTCGCCCAGGTCGACGCCCTCGCCGAAGCCATGGGCCCGCGCTGGCGGCTGATGGTCTACTTCTGCGCCTACGGCCCGATGCGCCCGGAGGAGCAGGCAGCCCTGCGCCGGACCTCGGTCACCCTGGATCCCCTCGCCGTACGGATCACCGAGGCGGCCCCGGAGCTGAACACCGGCCGCCGCGTCGAGGGCGACACCAAGTCGTCGGCGGGCGTCCGCACCATCCACCTGCCGGCCTTCCTCTCCATGGAGGTCAAGCGGCACCTGGACTGGTTCGCGGAGAAGGAGCCCGACGGCCTGCTGTTCGTGGGGGAGAAGGGAGCACCGTTCCGGCGCACGTCCTTCGGCCGTAAATGGGCCAAGGCCCGAGCGAAGGTCGGCCTCCCAAAGGACTTTCGCTTCTACGACCTGCGCCACACCGGCCATACCCTCTCCACCCAGTCCGGTGCCACCCTCAAGGACACGATGGTCCGCGCCGGCCAGTCCTCGGAGAAGGCCGCGATGATCTACCAGCACTCCGACGACGAACGTCAGCAGGAGGTCGCCGTCGGCATCGATGCCAAGGTTCGCGGTGCTCGCCGCAAGGCTGAAGGGCAGCAGCCCAAGCGGGTTCGCGAGGCGTGATTACCAGAGCGGGGATGGTGCGGTGCCATCCCCGCTCTCTGTGCGAACTCGGCCGTGCTCATAGCTGCGCGCACGGGCGGCGAGCCGAGGATGGGACTCTCAGTCGCCCAGCCGGGTCTGGACCAGGTACTCGGCTTGCTCAGACAACTCCGCTCTCCGAGCCTGTTCGGCGGTGACTTCGATTTCTCTGCGCAGTGCGTGTTCGGTACGCAGCACTGTCGTTCTGGGGACCGGCACCCGCTGGCCGGGCCTCTCGGTGAACGGCTGTAGTTCACCCGCGATCTCGTGGGCATCGTCGGATGTGCCGCGGCGGAGTGAGAGGAACACGCGGGCGAGCCAGTCGGCGGGGATCTGCACCATGAAATCGGTCATGTTGGTGCAACGAGGTGGTCACTCGGCCGTGGCGCTCAACCGCCCGCCCGGCCGAGTGCGCAGAGAGCCCGGTACCACCCGAAGCCGATGACCGGCGAGGGCTGCCTGGGCCGGCTCCGCGCCCTCGGGCGACGTGACTGAGGCTTCGAGGACGGGGAGACGACCGTCGCGCCCGCCGTTTCAGAACGGCCGCGACACCCCGTGGGCGTATCCATCAGACACCCCCGACACTCGCTTGCCCCAGCTGCCACGCGCGGCCTCGTTGTTTGCCCCCGCACGGACGCAGTGGAGCCGGTGATGCGACCGCGGACGTGGGCAGCGCCCCGGTCACAGCGCCGTCGGCTCAGCCGATCCATCGGTCGGCCGGTGCGGTTCGGAAGTGGCTTGCGCGATGAGGAGAGCGACATCATCGTGGTCGTCGGGGTGCCTGAGGGAGTCCAGGAGCCACTGGCAGGTGACGTCCAGGGGTCGACGGGGTCCGTCGAGGGTGTGCACCAGGGTGTTCAGGCGTTCGTCGATGGGGTGGTGGCGGGTTTCGACGAGGCCGTCGGTGTAGAGGAGGAGTCGGTCGCCGGGGCTCAGGTCGAAGGCGGTGGTGCGGAAGGGGACGCCGCCGACGCCCAAGGGTGCGCCGGTGGGCAAGTCGAGCAGCCGGGGATGGCGGCCGGCTGCGGCGAGGACGGGCGGGAGGTGTCCGGCGTTGGCGATGTGGCATCGGTGGGCGTGGGGGTCGTAGACGGCGTAGATGCAGGTGGCGATGTAGTGCTCAAGCCCCTGCGTGATCTTGTCGAGGTGCTGGAGGACCTGGTCGGGGTCCAGGTCGAGGTCGGCGAAGGCGCACGTGGCGGTACGTAGCCGCCCCATGGTGGCAGCGGCGTCGATGCCGTTGCCCATGACGTCGCCGACGACCAGGGCGGTCTTGTCGCCGGTGAGGGGAATGACGTCGTACCAGTCGCCTCCCACCTCGTGGGATGCCTGGGCGGGCTGGTAGAGCGAGGCGATGTCCAGGCCGCGGGTTGGGGGCGGGTGGCTGGGCAGGAGGCTTCGCTGGAGGGTTTCGGAGGCGTTGCGGACGCTCTGGTGCCAGCGGGCATTGTCGATCGCGACGGCGGCGCGGGCGGCCAGCTCGCCGGCGAGGATCACGTCGTCTTCGTCGAAGGGGAGGGGGTTGCGGGCGCGCAGCAGGTCGAAGGCGCCGAGGACCTCGTTGTGGGCGATCAGCGGCACCGCGATGTAGGAGTGCGCGCCTGCCCGCGCAAGGGATGCCGCGGCATCGGTGTCGCGGGCAATGCGGAGAAAGTCTTCGCTGCTGATACGGCCCACGAGGACCGGCCGGCCGGTGTGGACGCACTGGGTGATCAGCCGGTCCGCGCCGTATGCCGCCAGATCGCCGACCTTGTCCGCGGCGGCGGCGGCCGCGGTCGGGTAGGCGGTGGCCACGGCGAGCGCACGGAAAACCTCCGGCCCGTCGTGCGGCCCGGAGGTACGGCGGAAGGCCAGCACGGCGTCCAGGATGTCCACGGCCGCGACATCTGCGAGATCGGGGACCGCGACCTGGGCCAGTTCCTGGGCGGTCTTTTCAACCTCCAGCGTGGTGCCGACGCGGGCGGAGGCTTCGGCGATCAAGCCCAGGCGCCGCCGGGCGCGGTCCGCCTCGGTCGCGGCCTGATGGCGTTCGCTGACGTCGATGACGGAGTACGCCACCCCGATCACCCGGCCGCTGGCTGCTTCGAGCCGGTAGTACGACACCGACCAGGCGTGATCGTGATCCGGGTCGGCGAGGGTGCGGCCGACGCTGTACTGGTCGATCAGCGGGGTGCCGGTGACCAGGACCTGGCGCAGCGCGGACTCGATGGTGTCGACGTCCAGGAAGAGCAGGATGTCGTGGGGGTGCCGGCCGACGTGGTCGGCGGCGGGCATGGCGTTGATGCGCTCCAGGGCGGGGTTCACAAGCACGTAGCGAAGGTCGGTATCCAGCAGGGCGATGCCGATGGGGGCCTGTGACACCAGGCGCTGGGACAGGGCCAGGTCGGTCTCCACCCGCTGCAGCGTGCTCTGGTCGGCGGCAATACCCAGGGCGTAGACGTCGCCGAGGTCGTCCAGCAGGCGCATGTTGCGGAACTCCACCAGGCGCGTGCTGCCGTCCTTGTATCGGATGGGGAACGCGCCTGCCCAGCTTGCCCCGGTGCTCATCACCTCGGCGAACAGCTTTGTCACCAGTTCCTGGTGCTCTTCGCGGACCAAGAGGTGTGCCGCGTGCCGGCCCAGAGCTTCCTCGGCGGTGTAGCCGAACACCTCGTCGGCCTGCGGGCTCCAGAACACGATCCGCCCGCGAGTGTCCAGCACGACCGCGGCCACGCTGAGCAGATCGAGCAGCCCTCCCGGCGGCGACGCCCCCTCCCGTCGGTTCTGCTCCTCATCCGGGAGCGGCTCGTGTGCACCCATCCCTGACGGCTCCCTCCTCGCGGAGCCCGCCCGCGGTACGGACCGGTTGAGGGCTTCGTTTCCATGCTGCCCCCGCAGCCGGTGCTCCACGACCGGTGGCGCACCGAGCGGCACCAGACGTCGCCGGCCGGGGCATGAGGCCGCCCGCCCGCGGGCCGATGCGCCCGGAGGAGCAGACGGCCCTGGTCCGGACCTCGGTCACCCTCGATCCGCTCGCCGTGCGGATCACTGGGGCTGTTCCGGAACTGAACGGTCCCAGTGTCGAGGGTGACACCAGGGGGCGCCCTGCCGCTTCGACGACCTCCGCCACACCGGCCACACGATGGTCCGCGCCGGCCAGTTCTCGGAGAAGGCCGCGACTCGCACGGGAAGCCTGACCTACATGCCGAGGGGAGGGAACGACCGAGTCGTTCCCTCCCGTCACCACCGGACCGTGGAGGCGATTGCCAAGGTCAAATGGGCTGGTCGTCCTGAGCAGCGCTGGTGGAGCCTCAAGCGCTGTGGCTTCCTCCCAAGCTTCGGTCCGGGGTCACCGGCGGTTCTGTGGGTGTGGATGAACATCCGGGCTTCGCCTTGCCCTCGGATGGTGGCAGGGCGCTACGTTCCTGGCATGACAGGGCGATTGCGGGAGCGGCGGCTGGCTTTGTGTGGGTCGCAGGAGGAGCTGGCCGCTGCTGCCGGCATGTCGCGGCAGTCGGTGGCCGCGCGCTGGGCGAAGGGGGGAAGGCCGTGATCGATACGACCTCGGACACGGCTCTGGTGAAAGCGGCACGGCTGCAATCGGCACCGCTGGTCTTCGGGGCCGGCGCCCTGGTGGGCGTGTTGGGCGGGATGATCGGTCTGGGTGGTGCGGAGTTTCGGCTGCCACTGCTGATCGGGATGTTTGGGTTCGCGGCACTTTCGGCGGTCATCCTGAACAAGGCGATGAGCCTGGTCGTTGTGATCACCGCTCTGCCCGCCCGGCTCGCTGTGGTGTCCTTCGGCGAACTGGGCTCCCACTGGGCCATTGCGGTCAACCTGCTGGCCGGGAGCCTGCTTGGCGCGTGGGCAGGAGCGTCGTGGGCGGTGCGGATGCGGTCCGCCACCCTCTACAAGGTCCTCGCCATCCTCATGGTGGGCATGGCCGCCGCCCTGGTGGTCACCCACACCACCGCCGTCGGTTCGCTCGATCTGCCCGGCCCGGTCCAGGTGGTGGCCGGCGTAGTGGCCGGGTTCGGCATCGGCGTGGTCGCCGCGATCATGGGCGTTGCCGGCGGCGAGCTGCTGATCCCCACGATCGTGCTGCTGTACGGAACCGACATCAAGCTCGCGGGAAGCCTGTCCCTGCTGGTGTCCCTGCCCACGATGCTCGTCGCGTTCGCCCGCTACAGCCGCGACGGCAGCTTCGCCGTCCTCGGCGCCAATCTCCGCTTCGCCGGAGTCATGGCAACGGGCTCGATCGTCGGCGCGCTACTGGGCGGGCTCCTGCTCGGGGTGATCCCCGACCTGGTCCTCATTCCCGCACTCGCGGTCATCCTGCTGATCTCGGCGGTCAAGGTCGCCCGCCACGAATGATCGTCAGAAGCCCTCGGCCAAGTGCCTCTTTGGGAGCGCGAATTCGCACACGCGTCGCCACTTGTGGCGCGGGTCACATGAAAGTCGTCTCGCGATTCGAGACGACTAGGCGCCCATGTGGTGCGAGTGGTGCACGAAAGGGCCTACGGCCAGGGGATTCCGGCGAGTTGGGGCACGCGGAGGGCGCGGCAAGGGCTGAGAGGTCTAGACAATGACGAAGCCCCAGGTCGCTGACCTGGGGCTTCGTGGAAGAGCGGATGACGGGAATCGAACCCGCGCTATAAGCTTGGGAAGCTCATGTTCTACCATTAAACTACATCCGCACAGCGTTCCAGTTGCCTGGAGCGGTATCGTTGTTCACTCTACCTCATGATCGACCCCCGGTGAATCTGCCGCGGGGTCGTTGTCGTGTGTGGTGTGCACGGGGGCGTGTACGTGCGGGAGTTGGGGCGTACGGTGTGGTGCGGAGCGGCGGCTGGAGCAGGCCCCGATCATCCCCTAATGTGGCGATTCGTCGCAGTACAGCTCATTGGGGAAAGGAACTCGATGGAGCACACCGTCGTCCGTTGTGCCGAAGGGCACGTTTTCAGTACCGCCTCCTTCCCGCTGCAGCACCTCGGTGCCGGCCGGATCGGGCCCGGGCGGCTGCTCCGGTGTCCGCGGTGCGCGCGGCTGAGGCAGGCCGTGCCCGTGGGCGGTGCCGTCAGGCGATAGGCCCGGTGTCGCGGGCGCGCGGGTGCGGCTCTCGATTGGGGGTGGCCCGCGCGCTCTGCGTATCCTCGGGGCGTGCTTCTCTCTGACAAAGACATCCGGGCCGAGATCGACAGCGGACGGGTTCGCATCGACCCGTTCGAGGAGTCGATGGTGCAGCCCTCCAGCATCGACGTACGCCTCGACCGGTTCTTCCGGGTGTTCGAGAACCACCGGTACGCCCACATCGATCCGGCGATCGAGCAGGCCGACCTGACCCGGATGGTCGAGCCGGACGGGGACGAAGCCTTCATCCTTCACCCCGGCGAGTTCGTGCTGGCCTCCACGTACGAGGTCATCTCGCTGCCCGACGACATCGCCTCCAGACTGGAGGGGAAGTCCAGTCTGGGCCGCCTCGGTCTGGTGACGCATTCGACGGCCGGGTTCATCGACCCCGGGTTCTCCGGCCACGTGACCCTGGAGCTGTCGAACCTCGCCACGCTGCCGATCAAGCTCTGGCCGGGCATGAAGATCGGGCAGCTGTGCATGTTCCGGCTCAGCTCGCCCGCGGAGTTCCCGTACGGCAGCGAGCGGTACGGGTCCAGGTACCAGGGTCAGCGCGGGCCGACCGCCTCGCGTTCCTTCCAGAACTTCCACCGCACCCAGGTGAGGCACGAGGCATGAGTGACGTAGTGCGCGAGAACCTCGACTACGAGGGGTTCGGGCGGGCTGTGCGGCAGCTCGCGCAGACCATCGCCGACGACGGGTACGAGCCCGACATCATCCTGAGCATCGCCCGCGGCGGGGTGTTCGTCGCCGGCGGGCTGGCGTACGCGCTGGACTGCAAGAACATCCACCTGGTGAACGTGGAGTTCTACACGGGTGTGGGCACCACCTTGGAGATGCCGGTCATGCTGGCGCCCGTCCCCGAGGCGATCGACTTCACCGACAAGAAGGTCCTCATCGCCGATGACGTGGCCGACACCGGCAAGACCCTGAAGCTCGTCCACGACTTCTGCCTCGGCCACGTCGCCGAGGTGCGGTCCGCCGTCATCTACGAGAAGTCCCACTCGCTCGTGAAGTGCGAGTACGTGTGGAAGAAGACCGACGAGTGGATCAACTTCCCGTGGTCGGTCGAGCCGCCCGTCGTGAAGCGTGAGGGTCAGGTCCTCGACGCCTGAGAGTGCCGAAGGGCCGCCGCGCAGTCGTTGCGCGGCGGCCCTTTCGTGTGTGTGCGTGTGTACGTGCGTGCGCTAGATCGTGCCCAGCTTGATGATCGACAGCAGGGCGATCAGCTGGATCGCGGACGCGCCCAGCGCCTTCGGCCACGGCAGGTCGTGCGACTTGCCGATCAGCGCCGTGAACAGGGCGCCGGCCGCCACCCAGGTGGCCCAGCCGAGGACCTGGACCAGCCCGTTGTCGCCGCCCAGGAACACGGCGAAGAGCAGGCGCGGGGCGTCCGTCAGCGACATGACCAGCATGGACAGGCCCACGGTGGGCTGCCAGGAGCCGTCGCCGCCCAGCTGGCGGGCCAGCGTGTGGGTGACCGCGCCCAGGAGCAGCCCGCAGATCACGAAGGCCACGCCCGCGGAGAGGACGATCGGCACGGCCTTCGAGAGGGTCGCGTTGATCACGTCCTTGCGGGCCTCGTCGAGGCCGAAGACCGCGAGGAGCCCGTAGAGGAAGGTCACGGTCAGCGCCGGCCCCCAGACGGCGTAGTCGCGCATCTGGAGGAAGGTCTGCCCCGGCCGCATCACGATGCCGCGCAGGAGCTCCTTCCACGGCAGCCGCGGGCCGGACGGGGCGGCCGCGGCCGCGCCCGCCTGGTACGTCGCGCCCTGGCTGTACGGGTCCTCGCCGACGGCGAAGACCTGGGTGTGCCCCGGGTTGTTGTCGTTGGTGTAGCCGCCGGGGCCGCCCTGGCCGTACGGGGCCTGCGGCGGCTGCTGCTGTCCGTACGGGTCGAAGTACTCGGGCTCGCCGTGCCCCCCGGCGCCCGGCTGCGGCCACTGCTGCTGCGGCGGCGGGCCTGCGGGAGGGTAGGGCTGCTGGCCGTACGGAGGCGGTTGCTGCTGTCCGTACGGCTGCTGCCGCGGGGGTTGTTGCGGGGTGCGGTTGTTGTCCCGGCCGCGTCCGATCCTGAATCCAGCCACGTGATCGAAAGTACCTGGTCCTGTCGCGCCCCGTGGACGGGCGGCCGGAACAGGGGGCCTTTGCGGCTGACCTGTGACATCCCCTAGGGGAGGGCAGGGTGTCCGGTTTACGCGTCTGCGTCGCATTCTGTGGGCCTTCGTTACGTTCCCTACGGAATACCCACATGTCCGGCCCGTAGCTTCGTGTCCGTCGACGCCCCGCAGAGCCAGCCCGGCGCCAGAGCACGAGCACGAGACCGAGCACGAGAAGAGCACCCACCATGCGCAGCACCCGCCGCACCACCCTCCGTACCGCCGTCGCCGTCGCCGGTACGGCCGCAGTCCTGGCCCTTCCGGTGGGATCCGCCTTTGCGGACTCCCCGGCCGTTCCGGAGCCGGAGGTGCTGCCCGGCGTCGAGCAGCCGCAGGTCGAGCCGACCGTCGACCCGTCCGTTCCGCCGGCGAAGCCGACGGAGCCCGCGAAGCCCACCGCTCCGCCGGTCAAGCCGACCGCCGGCGTCCGGGCGTACCTCACCACCGTGAAGCTGGCGGACGGCTCCGTCGCCAAGGTCTACAAGATCGGCCCCAACCACTTCGAGGCGGACGTCTTCGCCGGCTCCACCAAGCTCGACACCCTGGTCAGCAAGGGCGCCGCCGCCGCGTACGGCCAGAACAACGGGCTGCACGTCGTGCTCCAGCCGAACGGCACCGTGACCTCGTGGACGGACGGCGGGGAGCAGCCGAAGCCGCAGGTCAAGCCCGAGGTCAAGAAGGAGAGCTCCGTGCGGATCACCATGCCCGACGGCCGCGTCGCCAAGCTGGTCGACGGCTCGAACGGCAGGTACGTCAAGATCTCGATGCCGAACGGCAACTCCGTCGGCACCATCGACCTGAAGAACCCGAGCACGCAGAAGGACGGCTGGACGTACAAGCTCGTCCAGGACGGCAAGCGCGTGAAGTTCGTCGTCATCGACGGCAGGGGCGGCGGGAACAGCTGGGTGTACGACTTCAGCGGCAGGCTGATCGAGCAGTACACCGTCCAGAGGGAAGTGAAGAAGGACGCGAAGAAGGACGAGGCCAAGCCGGCCGTCGGGAAGGTCGTTCCGAAGGGCGGCGTCAAGGCCGGCGCCGAGGGGGTCACCCCGCCGAAGGGCGACACCCCGATGCTGCTCGCCGCGGGCGGCGGGATGGCCGCGGCGGGTGCGGCCGGCCTCGGCTTCGCGATGCTGCGCCGCCGGTCCTCCTGACGCGGCCCGACACGACGGAACGGCCGGTCCCCGGGGTGGGGGACCGGCCGTTCCGCGTGTGGTGCGGGGTGCCGGGGACTACTTGGCGCCCTCGGGCTTCGGCTCCGGCTCCGCCTCGGCCTCGGCGGCCTCGGCCGCCTCAGCCTCCGGCTCGTCCTCCGGCTCCGGCTCCGGCTCCGGTGCCTTCACCGACTCCAGCAGCAGCTGCGCCACGTCCACGACCTGCACGGACTCCTTGGCCTTGCCCTCGTTCTTCTTGCCGTTGACCGAGTCGGTCAGCATGACGAGGCAGAAGGGGCAGGCGGTGGAGACGATGTCGGGGTTGAGGGACAGCGCCTCGTCGACACGCTCGTTGTTGATGCGCTTGCCGATCCGCTCCTCCATCCACATCCGCGCGCCACCGGCGCCACAGCAGAAGCCCCGCTCCTTGTGGCGGTGCATCTCCTGCTGGCGCAGGCCCGGCACGGCCGACATGATCTCGCGCGGCGGCGTGTAGACCTTGTTGTGCCGGCCCAGGTAGCACGGGTCGTGGTACGTGATCAGGCCGTCCACCGGCGTGACCGGCGTCAGCCGGCCCTCGTCGATCAGGTGCTGGAGCAGCTGCGTGTGGTGGATGACCTCGTACTCGCCGCCCAGCTGCGGGTACTCGTTCGCGATGGTGTTGAAGCAGTGCGGGCAGGTCGACACGATCCGCTTCGCCGACTTCGGCTTCTTCGTCTCCGGGTCGTCGTCGTCCTCGCCGAACGCCATGTTCAGCATGGCCACGTTCTCCTGGCCCAGCTGCTGGAACAGCGGCTCGTTGCCCAGGCGGCGCGGCGAGTCACCGGTGCACTTCTCGTCGCCGCCCATGATCGCGAACTTGACGCCCGCGATGTTCAGCAGCTCCGCGAAGGCCTTGGTGGTCTTCTTGGCCCGGTCCTCCAGGGCGCCGGCGCAGCCGACCCAGTAGAGGTAGTCGAACTCGGAGAGGTCCTCCGCGTCCTTCCCGATGATCGGGACCTCGAAGTCGACCTCCTTCGTCCACTCGACGCGCTGCTTCTTGGCCAGGCCCCAGGGGTTGCCCTTCTTCTCCAGGTTCTTGAGCATCGTGCCGGCCTCCGAGGGGAAGGCGGACTCGATCATCACCTGGTAGCGGCGCATGTCGACGATGTGGTCGATGTGCTCGATGTCGACCGGGCACTGCTCCACGCACGCACCGCAGGTCGTGCAGGACCACAGCACGTCCGGGTCGATGACGCCGTTCTCCTCGGCCGTGCCGATCAGCGGGCGCTCGGCCTCGGCGATGGCGGCGGCCGGGACGTCCTTGAGCTGCTCCGCCGTCGCCTTCTCGTTGCCCTCCATGTCCTTGCCGCCGCCGGCGAGCAGGTACGGGGCCTTGGCGTGCGCGTGGTCGCGCAGCGACATGATCAGGAGCTTCGGGGACAGCGGCTTGCCGGTGTTCCAGGCCGGGCACTGCGACTGGCAGCGACCGCACTCCGTGCACGTGGAGAAGTCGAGGATGCCCTTCCAGGAGAACTGCTCGACCTGGGAGACGCCGAAGACGTCGTCCTCGCCCGGGTCCTCGAAGTCGATCTCCTTGCCGCCGCTCGTCATCGGCTGCAGGGCGCCGAGCGCGGTCGCGCCGTCGGCGTTCCGCTTGAACCAGATGTTCGGGAAGCCGAGGAAGCGGTGCCAGGCGACACCCATGTTGGTGTTGAGCGAGACGACGATCATCCAGATCAGCGAGGTGCCGATCTTGATCATCGCGGTGAAGTAGATGGCGTTCTGCAGCGTGCCGAGGGACATCCCCTTGAAGGCCAGCACCAGCGGGTACGAGGCGAAGTACGCCGCGTCGTAGGACTCCACGTGGTGGATCGCGCCCTCGAGGCCGCGCAGGGCCAGGATCGCCAGGCCGATGGTGAGGATGACGTACTCGACGAAGTACGCCTGCCAGGCCTTCGAGCCGGTGAAGCGCGACTTGCGGCCCGCCCGGGAGGGGAGGCTGAGCAGTCGGATGACGATGAGGACGAGGATGCCCACGACCGTCATCAGGCCGATGAACTCGATGTACATCTCGAACGGCAGGAACCCGCCGATGACCGGCAGCGTCCAGTCGGCCTGGAACAGCTGGCCGTACGCCTGCGCCAGGGTCGGCGGCAGCGTCAGGAAGCCGACCGCGACGAACCAGTGCGCGAAGCCGACGATGCCCCAGCGGTTCATGCGGCTGTGCCCGAGGAACTCCCGGACGAGGGTGAGGGTTCGGGCCTTCGGGTCGTCCGTCCGGCTGCCCGCCGGGACGGGCTGGCCGAGCTTCACGAACCGGTAGATCTGCGCCACGGCTCGGGCGAGCAGCGCAACGCCGACCACGGTCAGGACCAGCGACACGATGATCGCGGCGAGTTGCATGGGAAGGCTCCTCGGGCGGCACTTACTAAGCGGTAACTTATCCAGTCAAGGCCTGAGGTTACCCATTCCCGACGCCGCAATGTAGCCGAGCGTGCGGTGATCTGTGTCGCTCAGGCTTGCCTATGACGGTAGGCCGCCCGCGGGGTCTGCGCCAGGATCGCCAGGTCCATCCCCAGCCAGTGGTTCTCCACATAATGCCGGTCGAGCAGCGCCATCTCCTCCCAGGGGAGGTCCGAGCGCGCGCTCACCTGCCACAAGCCGGTCATTCCGGGCCGTACGAGGAGCCGGTCGGGGCGGTCCGTACGGGGTCCCGGGCGCGGCCCGACCAGCGACATCTCGCCGCGGAGCACGTTGAGCAGCTGGGGCGCCGAATCCAGGGCGCAGCGCTCCAGGGCGGCGCCGGGGCGGCCCGCGTCCTCCGTGCGCAGCCGCCAGGTCCGGAAGGGCCGCCCGGCCAGGCCCGCGGCGGGCTCCCGTACGAAGGCCCGGCCGCCCTGGGTCACGTACAGCAGCCCGGCGGCGAGGGCCAGCGGCGGAGTGAACAGGGCCAGCAGGATCACCGCTCCGACGAGGTCGACCACCCTCTTCGCCGGCGGGGCGGGGGGTACGCGTACCCGTAGCCGGGGGGTCGCGAGTGTCAGCGGCATGCCAGTACCGTGCCGGACGCCCGGCGCCGGGCCGGTGTGGCGCGCGGCGCGGTCCCCGGCCTCGAACCCGTTCGGCGGGGGTTGCGTGTAAGCGGGGCCTAAAGGTTGAGCCGACCAGGCTCAGCTCTGTTGACGTCGGCGCAGCGGTACGGCATCCTTGAGCCTGTTGCACTCAAGTCAGCTGGAGGAATTGAAATGGCACGTGCGGTCGGCATCGACCTGGGCACCACTAACTCCGTCGTCAGCGTTCTGGAAGGCGGCGAGCCCACCGTCATCACCAACGCCGAGGGCGCCAGGACCACGCCGTCCGTCGTCGCCTTCGCCAAGAACGGCGAGGTCCTCGTCGGCGAGGTGGCCAAGCGCCAGGCGGTCACGAACGTGGACCGGACCATCCGCTCCGTCAAGCGCCACATGGGCACTGACTGGAAGATCAACCTGGATGGCAAGGACTTCAACCCGCAGCAGATGAGCGCCTTCATCCTGCAGAAGCTGAAGCGCGACGCCGAGGCGTACCTGGGCGAGAAGGTCACGGACGCGGTCATCACCGTCCCGGCCTACTTCAACGACTCCGAGCGCCAGGCGACGAAGGAGGCCGGCGAGATCGCGGGCCTGAACGTCCTGCGCATCGTCAACGAGCCGACGGCCGCCGCCCTGGCCTACGGCCTCGACAAGGACGACCAGACCATTCTCGTCTTCGACCTCGGCGGCGGCACCTTCGACGTGTCGCTCCTCGAGATCGGCGACGGTGTCGTCGAGGTCAAGGCCACCAACGGTGACAACCACCTCGGTGGCGACGACTGGGACCAGCGCGTCGTCGACTACCTCGTGAAGCAGTTCCAGAACGGCCACGGCGTCGACCTGTCCAAGGACAAGATGGCGCTGCAGCGCCTGCGCGAGGCCGCCGAGAAGGCGAAGATCGAGCTGTCCTCCTCCACGGAGACCTCGATCAACCTGCCCTACATCACGGCTTCCGCCGAGGGCCCGCTGCACCTGGACGAGAAGCTCACGCGCTCGCAGTTCCAGCAGCTCACCGCGGACCTGCTCGACCGCTGCAAGACCCCGTTCCACAACGTCATCAAGGACGCCGGCATCCAGCTGTCCGAGATCGACCACGTGGTCCTGGTCGGCGGCTCCACCCGCATGCCGGCCGTCGCCGAGCTCGTCAAGGAGCTCACCGGCGGTCAGGACGCCAACAAGGGCGTCAACCCGGACGAGGTCGTCGCCATCGGCGCCACCCTCCAGGCCGGTGTGCTCAAGGGTGAGGTCAAGGACGTCCTGCTCCTCGACGTGACCCCGCTGTCCCTCGGCATCGAGACCAAGGGCGGCATCATGACCAAGCTCATCGAGCGCAACACGACCATCCCGACCAAGCGGTCGGAGATCTTCACGACGGCCGAGGACAACCAGCCGTCCGTGCAGATCCAGGTCTACCAGGGTGAGCGCGAGATCGCGGCGTACAACAAGAAGCTCGGCATGTTCGAGCTGACCGGCCTGCCGCCGGCCCCGCGCGGTGTCCCGCAGATCGAGGTCTCCTTCGACATCGACGCGAACGGCATCATGCACGTCACGGCCAAGGACCTCGGCACGGGCAAGGAGCAGAAGATGACCGTCACCGGCGGCTCCTCGCTCGGCAAGGACGAGGTCGACCGCATGCGCCAGGAGGCCGAGCAGTACGCGGAGGAGGACCTGCGCCGCAAGGAGGCGGCCGAGTCCCGCAACCAGGGCGAGCAGCTCGTCTACCAGACGGAGAAGTTCGTCAAGGACAACGAGGACAAGGTCCCGGCCGACGTCAAGACCGAGGTCGAGGCCGCCGTCACCGAGCTGAAGGAAAAGCTCAAGGGCGAGGACACCGCCGAGATCCGCACCGCGACCGAGAAGCTCGCCGCGGTCAGCCAGAAGCTCGGCCAGGCGATCTACGCCGACGCCCAGGCCGCTCAGGGCGCCGCCGGCGGCGCTGCCGGTGACGCGGGCCAGGCCAAGGCGGACGACGACGTCGTCGACGCCGAGATCGTCGACGACGAGAAGCCGAAGGGTGGCGCTGCCTGATGTCGGAGGAGACCCCGGGTTTCGACGAGAAGCCCGAAGTCCCCGTCGACGGCACGCCCGACGAGCCGAAGGCCGCCGACTCCGCCTCGGAGGAGGCGGCGGCCCCGGCCGGGGACGCAGCAGCTCAAGCCATCGGCCAGGAGACAGCGCTGCTCGCGCAGCTGGACCAGGCCCGGACGGCGCTCGGTGAGCGCACCACGGACCTCCAGCGGCTGCAGGCCGAGTACCAGAACTACCGCCGCCGGGTGGAGCGGGACCGGATCGCCGTCAAGGAGATCGCGGTCGCGTCCCTCCTGACGGAACTCCTCCCGACCCTGGACGACATCGGCCGGGCGCGGGAGCATGGCGAGCTGGTCGGCGGCTTCAAGTCGGTGGCCGAATCGCTGGAGACCGCCGCGGCCAAGATGGGCCTTCAGCAGTTCGGCAAGGAGGGCGAGCCCTTCGACCCGACGATCCACGAGGCCCTGATGCACTCGTACGCGCCGGACGTCACCGAGACGACCTGCGTGGCGATCCTGCAGCCGGGGTACCGGATCGGCGAGCGCACGATCCGTCCCGCGCGGGTCGCGGTGGCCGAGCCCCAGCCGGGCGCGGCCCCCAAGTCCGAGTCGTCGGAAGGCGACGCGTCGTCCGACAAGGACGCGGATGCAGCCGACAACGGCTGAGGTTGAACACGTAGAGGTACGAGAGGAGGGACACCGGGGATGAGCACGAAGGACTTCGTGGAGAAGGACTACTACAAGGTCCTCGGTGTCCCGAAGGACGCCACCGAGGCCGAGATCAAGAAGGCGTACCGGAAGCTCGCGCGCGAGTTCCACCCGGACGCCAACAAGGGCGACGCCTCGGCCGAGGAGCGCTTCAAGGAGATCTCCGAGGCGAACGACATCCTCGGCGACGCCAAGAGGCGCAAGGAGTACGACGAGGCGCGCGCCCTGTTCGGCAACGGAGGCTTCCGCCCCGGGCCGGGCGGGGCCGGCGGCTCGTTCAACTTCGACCTCGGCGACCTCTTCGGCGGACAGCAGCCGGGCGGCGCGGGCGGCGGCTTCGGCGGCGGCCTGGGCGACGTCTTCGGCGGCCTGTTCAACCGCGGCGCCGGCCCGGGTGCGGGAACCCGCACCCAGCCGCGCCGCGGCCAGGACATCGAGTCGGAGGTCACCCTCTCCTTCACGGAGGCGGTGGACGGGGCCACGGTCCCGCTCCGGATGTCCTCGCAGGCCCCCTGCAAGGCCTGTTCGGGCACCGGCGACAAGAACGGCACGCCCCGCGTGTGCCCGACCTGCGTCGGCACCGGCCAGGTCTCCCGGGGCAGCGGCGGCGGCTTCTCGCTGACCGACCCCTGCGCGGACTGCAAGGGCCGCGGCCTGATCGCGGAGACCCCCTGCGAGGTCTGCAAGGGCAGCGGGCGTGCCCGCAGCTCGCGCACCATGCAGGTCCGGATCCCGGCGGGCGTCTCCGACGGCCAGCGGATCCGGCTGCGCGGCAAGGGCGCGCCGGGCGAGCGCGGCGGTCCCGGCGGCGACCTGTACGTCGTCGTGCACGTCGACTCCCACCCGGTGTTCGGCCGCAAGGACGACAACCTGACGGTGACCGTCCCGGTGACGTTCGCCGAGGCGGCACTGGGCGCCGACATCAAGGTCCCGACCCTGAACGGCCCCTCGGTGACGCTGAAGCTGCCGCCGGGCACCCCCAACGGCCGCACCATGCGGGCCCGCGGCAAGGGAGCGGTCCGCAAGGACGGCACCCGCGGCGACCTGCTGGTGACGGTGGAGGTCGCGGTCCCGACCGAGCTGTCGGACAAGGCCCGCGAGGCGCTGGAGATGTACCGCGAGGCGACGGAGTCGCAGGACCCGCGCTCCGCGCTGTTCGAGTCCGCGAAGGGAGCATGACCATGGACGGCCGCCGACGACAGTCCTCCCGCCTGGGCGGGGGCTACCAGCTCACCGATGAGACCCCGGTCTACGTGATCTCGGTGGCCGCCCAGCTCTCGGGCCTGCATCCGCAGACCCTCCGCCAGTACGACCGTCTCGGCCTGGTCTCCCCGGACCGTACGGCCGGCCGCGGCCGGCGCTACTCGGCCCGTGACATCGAGCTGCTCCGCACGGTGCAGGCGCTGTCCCAGGACGAGGGCATCAACCTGGCGGGCATCAAGCGGATCATCGAGCTGGAGAACCAGGTCGCCGCGCTCCAGCAGCGCGTGGCCGAGCTCTCGGCGGCGGTGGACGGCGCGGCGGCCACGCTCCGGGCCCGCGAGGCCCAGGTGCACGCCTCCTACCGGCGCGACCTGGTCCCGTACCAGCCCCCGCAGCCCGGCAACGCCCTGGTCGTCTGGCGTCCGGCGCCGAAGCGCCCGATGGACTGACGGTTTTCGGCCACGGCCGGCATGCGTGGAAGGCCCCTGCCCGGGAACGGGCGGGGGCCTTCCGTTTGTGTGGGCGGGGGGCCGGGGCAGGGCCGGTCAGGGCTGGTGCCGGTGCTCCGGGGTGTCGAGGATGCCCGACTGGGCGATGAGGAACCCGAGTTGGGCGCGGCTGCCACTGCCGAGGTAGGCGGCCAGCTTGGCGATGTGGGCCCGGCAGGTGCGTACGTTCATCCCCAGGCGGCGTGCGATGGCCTCGTCCACGTGTCCCTCGACGAGGAGCTGGGCGATGGTGCGCTGTACGCCGGAAACGCCGTCCGGGGCGTGGGTGTACGTCACCTCCTCGCTCAACGGCACGGCGCGGCGCCACAGTTGCTCGAAGACCTTGATGAGGTAGTCGACCAGGCCGGGGTGCCGCAGTTCCAGTGCCACCTTCCTGTCGTCGCTCGCGGGGATGAAGGCCACGGTGCGATCGAAGATCATCAGGCGCTCGATGAGCTCTTCGAGTGTGCGGATCTCCGCCTTCCCTGTGGAGATCCGGTCCACGTAGGCGAGCGTGCCCTGGCTGTGCCGTACCGTGTGCTGGTAGAGCGTGCGGATGCTCACCCCCCGGTTGAGCAGCGGCGCAGCGCGCTCCAAGGCCTCGGTGAGGATGAAGCTGGGCCGGGCTCCGCCCGGTTGGACGGTCAAGGCCTCCGTGTGGCACTCGGCAGTGGCCAGGTCGAGCGCCGCGTTGATCTGCTCGAAGCCTTCCAGCACCGTGATGGCGTGGGTGGTTGCGGGGCTCTGGGCGCTGATGGTGAGGAACGGCTCGAAAGCGTCGGCGAGATCTACGGCGCTCCGCCTCCGGTCCCGGATCTCACGTTCGAGCGGATGGAGCCGCTGCGTGAGTGCGACGGACGGGGGAACCGCGCGGAGCTGGTTCGCGTCGTCGGGGTCAGGCCTCAGTAGAGCGAATTCGAGCAGGCAGGGGGCGTTCTCCACCTCACTGCGGGATACGCGGCCGGTGCTCAGCGCGGCTGCGTAGAGTCGCGTCCCCTCGGGGCACATGGCTGTGACCGCGTGGGGATGTGTCGGGTTTGTACTGCTCTTGGGCAAATCTCCACCCCCCAGGGTCCTGAACATGTAAGAACATGATGCATCGTCCCTGTGGCACTGACGTGCCTGAATGAGCCATCGTCAGTCACGCGGGGGAGAGGATTCCATCAAGTGAGGACGAAGCCGACCATGTATAAGAGAATGCTTCGCTCGGTGCTTGCCGTTGTTTTCTCCGTCGTTGCGGTCTATGGGGCAGTTGTCGCCTTCAACGGGGGCGCGGGAAGCGTTCAGGCCGACACAGGTACCAGTACGAGCGCGCCCGTCGAAACGGTAGGCAAGACCGATCTCGGCTGGAACACGGCTCCCGCTGATCTCGGCTGGGACACCGTACCGGCGCAGGTCTCCTGATGACCCCCGACGATCGCGGCTTCCGTCGCGAAATGGCCTCCGCATACCGCTCGGGATGGCAGTTCATCGATCTGGCCACTGCCATCCCCTATCCCGGCGACTCCCTGGTCGTCACCCTGTTCGGGCAGCCGATCGTGGTCGTACGCGAAGAGGACGAAGACGTCCGGGCCTACCGCTGCCTGCGCCGCCCCCGCGGCGCGCCGCAGCCCGTCCGCTGCGAGGTGCGCTACGGAATGGTCTTCGTCAACCTCGACCAGCGCGACCACCAGCTCTTCGAACCCGATATCACCACCGCCACCCCCCGCAGTGCCTGAAGCGATTCCCCCGTCGTTGCAGATCGCTCAGGTGCTACCCCCACACAACGGCGCCATCGTGGACCTGACCACGATGGCGCCGTTGTGATGTCCGGGGCTGTGGGCCGGCTGTCGGGCCGGGCTGTCGGGCCGGGTCCGGGTCAGGCCCGGCCCATCGCCCGGTCCAGTGCGATCTCCATGACCACCCGGTCGGGATTGGGCGAGGGCGTCCGCCCGTAGCGCTCCGCGTAGCGCGCCACCGCGTCGGCGACCGACGCCTCGTCCGTACGGATCACCGCGCGCCCCTCGAGGGTGGCCCAGCGGCGTCCTTCCATCTGGCAGACCGCGACCCGGGCCGCGCCCGGCTGCGCCGCCAGGATGTTGCGGACCTTCTTGCTGTGCTTGTTGCTGATCACCCGGGCCAGGCCGGCCTCCGGGTCGTACGTCACGCCCACCGGGACCACGTGGGGGGTCCCGTCGGGCCGCGGCGTGGTCAGCGTGCAGACGTGCCGCTCCCGCCAGAAGGCGAGGTACTCGGGCGTCGGGTTGAGTACGTCATGGGACATGGCCGAAGGGTACGGGGCGTACGGGGCTGGGCCGGACGGGGGTACCGCGAGCTGCCTTGAGTGGAATAGACTCAACTTTGCATAGGTTGTTTATGTCATAGTTCTGTCCCCCAGAGAGGAGCAAGTCACCCGTGGATGCCGAGCTGACCAACAAGAGCCGGGACGCGCTGAACGCGGCCACCAGCCGGGCCGTCAAGGACGGCCACGCCGACCTGACCCCCGCGCACCTGCTGCTGGCGCTCCTCGCCGGCGAGGACAACGAGAACCTGACCGACCTCCTCGCGGCCTCCGACGCCGACCAGGCCGCCGTCCGGGGCGGCGCGGAGCGGCTGCTCGCCGCCCTGCCCAGCGTCACCGGGTCCACGGTCGCGCCCCCGCAGCCCACCCGCGAGCTGCTCGCCGTACTCGCCGAGGCCGACGCCCAGGCGGGCAAGCTCGGCGACGACTACCTCTCCACCGAACACCTGCTCATCGCCATCGCCGCCACGGGCGGCGCGGCCGGTGAGGTCCTTTCCACCCAGGGCGCGAGCGCGAAGAAGCTGCTGGACGCCTTCCAGAACGCACGAGGAGGGCGGCGGGTGACCACCCCCGACCCCGAGGGTCAGTACAAGGCGCTGGAGAAGTTCGGCACCGACTTCACCGCGGCCGCCCGCGAGGGCAAGCTCGACCCGGTCATCGGCCGGGACCACGAGATCCGCCGCGTCGTGCAGGTGCTCTCGCGCCGTACGAAGAACAACCCGGTGCTCATCGGCGAGCCCGGCGTCGGCAAGACGGCCGTCGTCGAGGGCCTGGCCCAGCGCATCGTCAAGGGCGACGTCCCGGAGTCCCTGAAGAACAAGCGGCTCGTCTCCCTCGACCTGGGCGCCATGGTCGCCGGCGCCAAGTACCGCGGTGAGTTCGAGGAGCGGCTGAAGACCGTCCTGGCCGAGATCAAGTCCAGCGACGGCCAGATCATCACCTTCATCGACGAGCTGCACACGGTCGTCGGCGCGGGCGCCGGCGGGGACTCGGCGATGGACGCGGGCAACATGCTCAAGCCCATGCTGGCCCGCGGCGAGCTGCGGATGGTCGGCGCGACCACCCTGGACGAGTACCGCGAGCGCATCGAGAAGGACCCCGCGCTCGAGCGGCGCTTCCAGCAGGTGCTCGTCGCCGAGCCCTCCGTCGAGGACACCATCGCGATCCTGCGCGGCCTCAAGGGCCGCTACGAGGCCCACCACAAGGTCCAGATCAACGACAGCGCCCTGGTCGCCGCGGCCACCCTCTCCGACCGGTACATCACCTCCCGCTTCCTGCCCGACAAGGCCATCGACCTCGTCGACGAGGCCGCGTCCCGGCTGCGCATGGAGATCGACTCCTCCCCCCTGGAGATCGACGAGCTCCAGCGCTCGGTGGACCGGCTGCGGATGGAGGAGCTGGCGCTGAAGAACGAGTCCGACCCGGCCTCGCTCGAACGCCTCGACAAGATCCGCAAGGACCTCGCCGACAAGGAGGAGGAGCTGCGCGGGCTGACCGCCCGATGGGAGAAGGAGAAGCAGTCCCTCAACCGCGTCGGTGAGCTCAAGGAGCGCCTGGACGACCTGCGCGGCCAGGCCGAGCGCGCCCAGCGCGACGGTGACTTCGACACCGCATCCAAGCTGCTCTACGGGGAGATCCCGACCGTCGAGCGGGAGCTGGCGGAGGCCACCGAGGCCGAGGAGGAGGCCTCCAAGACCGGTGCCGCGAAGGACAGCATGGTCCGGGACGAGGTCGGTCCCGACGACATCGCCGACGTGGTGGGCGCCTGGACCGGCATCCCGGCCGGCCGCCTCCTCGAAGGCGAGACGCAGAAGCTGCTCCGCATGGAGGACGAGCTGGGCCGCCGCCTGATCGGCCAGGGCGAGGCCGTACGGGCCGTCTCCGACGCGGTGCGCCGCACCCGGGCCGGCATCGCCGACCCGGACCGGCCGACCGGCTCCTTCCTCTTCCTGGGCCCGACGGGCGTCGGCAAGACGGAGCTGGCCAAGGCGCTGGCCGACTTCCTCTTCGACGACGAGCGGGCCATGATCCGCATCGACATGTCGGAGTACGGCGAGAAGCACTCCGTGGCCCGGCTCGTCGGCGCCCCGCCCGGCTACGTGGGCTACGAGGAGGGCGGCCAGCTCACCGAGGCCGTCCGCCGCCGCCCGTACTCCGTCGTCCTCCTGGACGAGGTGGAGAAGGCCCACCCCGAGGTCTTCGACATCCTGCTCCAGGTCCTCGACGACGGCCGCCTCACGGACGGCCAGGGCCGCACGGTCGACTTCCGCAACACGATCCTGGTCCTCACCTCGAACCTGGGCAGCCAGTTCCTGATGGACCCGGCGACGCCCCCGGAGCAGAAGAAGCAGCAGGTCCTGGACGTGGTGCGGTCCACCTTCAAGCCGGAGTTCCTCAACCGCCTCGACGACCTGGTGGTCTTCTCCGCCCTGTCCGGGGACGAGCTGGCCCACATCGCGGAGCTCCAGATCGGCCGCCTCGCCAAGCGGCTGGCCGACCGGCGCCTGACCCTGGAGGTCACCCCGGAGGCCCTGGCCTGGCTGGCGGACAAGGGCAACGACCCCGCGTACGGCGCCCGGCCCCTGCGCCGCCTGATCCAGACCGCGATCGGCGACCGCCTCGCGAAGGAGATCCTCTCCGGCGAGGTCAGGGACGGGGACACCGTCCGCGTCGACGTGGCGGGCGAAGACCTGCTGGTCGGCAAGGCGCTGTAACCCGGCGGACGCTCTCGTGCCGTGACCGCGCTAGCGGGCCGGGGCCGAGGCCTGCAGGTCCACGAGGTCGATCCCGCCCTCGAGGTGCCTCACGCCGTACCTCACGCGTTCCGCGAGGCCGGCTCCGTCCTTGCCGTGGAGGACGATGCCGCAATCGACCAGGTCGGAGCGGCCGCAGGGCTTCTGGGGCTCGGCTCCCGGGTAGGTGGCGGCGAGCCAGGCCCCGGCATCGCCGCGTTCCATCCGGAACGTGGCGATGACCGTCGTGTGCGAGCTCGTCGGGGCGTTGAGGCAGCTCGCGTCCTGCGCCCCGGCGGGCAGCCGGGCACGGGCGAAGGCCAGGGCTCCGTCGCACGTGATCGGAGTCTTCGGCGTATCGTCGACGGAGACGTCCCAGTAGGACTCGGGCCGCTCGTCGCCGTACGGATCACCGAAGAAGAACGCCGCCAGCAGCCACAGCGTGCCCGCGACCGGTGTCAGGGCCAGCACCCCCACCACGCCGGCCAGGGCCGCCAGCGCCCATACCGCTCCCTTTGCCTGAGTCCGTCTCCGCACGGTTCCCCCTCTGCCGGCGCACCCCCTGTCCGCCCGGAGCGGATCGTAGGCCGTCGGGCTGGACACGGGGTGGGCGGGATGGGGGAGGATGCAGGTATCCGCACGAAGGGAAGTACACGGTGAGCATCGACCCGGCCTCGATTCCGAACTTCGGAGGGCAGCAGCCCGATCCGCAGGCCACAGGACCGGCGGGCCCCGTCGTCCCCGACCAGGATCTGGTCAAGCAGCTGCTGGAGCAGATGGAGCTCAAGTACGTCGTCGACGACGAGGGTGACCTCGCGGCGCCGTGGGAGGAGTTCCGCACGTACTTCATGTTCCGCGGCGAGGACGAGCAGCAGGTCTTCTCGGTGCGGACCTTCTACGACCGTCCGCACAAGATCGAAGAGAAGCCCCAGCTTCTCGAGTCGATCGACGACTGGAACCGCCGCACCCTGTGGCCGAAGGTCTACAGCCACACCCACGACGACGGCTCGGTCCGTCTGATCGGTGAGGCGCAGATGCTGATCGGCACCGGCGTGAGCCTGGAGCACTTCGTGTCCTCCACGGTCAGCTGGGTCCGCGCCTCCATCGAGTTCGACAAGTGGCTCGTCGAGCAGCTCGGCCTGGAGAAGGAGATCGACTCCACCGAGGGCGACGACGAGGGCGACAACAACGGCTAGGACCAGGTCCTAGAGCGGTACGCGGGCCACGAGCAGCAGGTACAGCCCGTAGCCGTAGCTGAGCCCGGCCAGCGCCGCGGTCACCATGACCGCGGTGCGCGGCCGGGCTCTCGCCATGGCGGCCGCCACCGGCAGCAGCAGGGGGAAGGCCGGGAGCAGGAACCGCGGCTTCGACTCGAAGAACCCGGCCCCGCCGTACGCGATCAGCAGCAGTATCGCCGTGTAGGCGAGCAGCGGCAGCGGGGTGCGGTCCAGCACCAGCAGCATCGCGAGCAGCCCGGCCGCGGCCAGCAGGACCACGGTCACGGTGGTGGCCAGCGGCACGTGCCCGCCGGTCAGCACCCGCTCCGCGGAGCGCAGCGCCCCGGCCCCGAAGTCGAAGCGCGAGCCCCAGCGGCGCTGCACGGCGAAGTACCCGCCGAGGGGATCGCGCACCCGCATCCCCACGGCCACGACGTACGCCGCCCAGCCCGCCGGGGCCAGCAGCCCGGCCACCCACACCTCGGGCGCGCGGGACCGGCGGGTGGCGATCGCGTACAGGGCCATCGCCGAGACGGCGGCGGCGACCGCGAGCCCGGTCGGCCGGGTCAGACCGGCGAGCACGGCCAGGCCGGCCGCCCACAGCCAGCGCTCGCGCAGCAGGGCGTAGAGCGCCCAGGCGGCGAGCGCGGCCAGCAGCGCCTCGGTGTAGGCCAGGCTCAGCACCACGGCGTGCGGCAGCGCCGCCCACAGTCCCACGAGCAGCAGCCCGGCGCGCGGCCCGATCACCCAGGCGCCGATCCGGTAGACGCCGACGGCGGCCACCGCGGCGCAGAGCCAGGCGACGAGGATCCCGGCCGGGACCAGCCCGCCGGGCAGCACGGAGCCGACCAGCCTGATCAGCGCCGGGTAGAGCGGGAAGAAGGCGTAGTCGCTCTGGATGGAGCCGGTGCCGGTGGTGGCGTTGGGCCACATCTGGGTGCGCCCGTAGCCGTTGGCGGCGATCCCGAGGTACCAGACGGAGTCCCAGGACCTGCCGAGGACCCGGAGCGGGTCCTTCCCCGCCCACCAGGAGCCGAGGGTGAGGACCAGTACCCCGGCGCCGCGTACGGCGGCGAACACCCCGAGCGCGATGACCGTCGCCGGCGCGGCCGCCCGCACCGCCTTGACGGCGCGCATCTCCAGGGGCGACGCGGACACCGAGACTCTGCCCGTTGCCATGTATCCCGACTTTCCTGCTCTTCGTGAGTACGCTCATCCGATGATGAGAGCTACGGGCACGTTCCAGGCCGTCAGCTTCACATCGGCCTCGCACACCCCGCAAGCACACCTGGTAAACGACCGGACCCCGAACGTGCCCTAAAGGCGGCGCAGGCGGGACACCGCCTCTTGGAGTACTTCCGTCCGCTTGCAGTAGGCCCAGCGGACCTGGGTGGCGCCGGCCGACTTGTCGTCGTAGAAGACCTGGTTCGGGATGGCGACCACCCCGCAGCGCTCGGGCAGGGCGCGGCAGAAGGCCAGGCCGTCCTTCTCGCCGAGCGGGGTGATGTCCGTGGTGATGAAGTACGTGCCCTGCGGGCGGTAGACCTCGAAGCCGGCCGCCGCGAGGCCGTCGGCGAGGAGGTCGCGCTTGGCGGCCAGGTCCGCGCGGAAGCCCTCGTAGTAGGCGTCGGGCAGGGCGAGGGCCTCGGCGATCGCGTACTGGAAGGGGCCGGAGGAGACGTAGGTGAGGAACTGCTTCGCCGAGCGGACCGCCGTCACCAGCTCCGGGGGCGCCGTGACCCAGCCGACCTTCCAGCCCGTGAAGGAGAAGGTCTTCCCCGCCGAGGAGATGGTGACCGTGCGCTCGCGCATGCCCGGGAACCCGGCCAGCGGGATGTGCGCGCCCTCGAAGACCAGGTGCTCGTAGACCTCGTCCGTGACGACCAGGAGGTCGCGCTCCACGGCGAGGGCGGCGACGGCGGCCAGCTCCTCGCGGGTCAGGACCGTGCCCGTCGGGTTGTGCGGGGTGTTCAGCAGGAGCAGGCGGGTGCGCGGGGTGACGGCGGCGCGCAGTTCGTCCAGGTCGAGGGCGAAGCTCCCGGAGTGCGGGCGCAGGGTGACGGGCACGCGGACGGCGCCGGCCATCGCGATGCAGGCCGCGTACGAGTCGTAGTACGGCTCCAGGGCGATGACCTCGTCGCCCGGCTCGAGCAGGGCCAGCAGCGAGGCGGCGATGGCCTCGGTGGCACCGGCCGTGACCAGGACCTCGGTGTCGGGGTCGTAGGCCAGGCCGTAGAAGCGCTGCTGGTGCGCGGCGACCGCGGTGCGCAGTTCGGGGACGCCGGGGCCCGGCGGGTACTGGTTGCCGAGGCCCGTGAGGACCGCGCGGGAGGCCGCCTCGGCGATGCCGGCGGGGCCGTCGGTGTCGGGGAAGCCCTGGCCCAGGTTGATCGACCCGGTGCGGGCGGCCAGCGCCGACATCTCCGCGAAGATCGTGGTGCCGAAAGCCGCCAGACGGCGGTTGAGGAAGGGGCGGTCGCTGCTCACGGGTGCGCTCATGGGCGCCATCCTGGGGGGAACCTCTGGACTTGCTCAAGTGTGCTTTGGGCCGCGTGGCCTGCGGGCATCCCCCCTTCACACGGGACGCGGGGATCCCGTCCCCCGGGAAGACCGGGGCGTGAGAGAGGGGGCGGGCATCGTGTTCGTCTTCATTGTGATCGGGCTTCTCATCGTCGGTTTCGTCGTGGCCATGGCAGTCCGTTCGGCCGGTTCCGGCGGCGGCGGTGGCGGCAAGAGCAGCAGCTGGTGGGCCGGCGGAAGCGGTTCCTCGTCGGGTTCGTGTTCGAGCGGATCGTCCTCGTCCTGCGGCGGATCTTCGTCCTCCTGCGGCGGTGGCGGGGGATGCGGTTCCAGCTGACACGGGGCAGCTGGCACCGCATGGACGAGGGCGCCCGGCGGGCGGATTTCCGCCGGGCGCCCTCTCCTTCGCGCATGCATCGCGACGCGCGGGGCACATGTCGTTGAACACGTGAACTGTGGAGCCCCCGGGGGGATGTAAACCCCGTCAAGTTGGGTAAAAACGCTGTGAGTGCCGTGCCTTTCATGATTCCCTCGGTTGAGTAGACCAGTCCTCGGACCTCCCTGGACTTCCTGTGGACCCGTGCCGGTGTCCCCCCACCCGTTGACTACCGCTGGCGGGCCCCGGCCCATCTCCCTCGCGCGTTTGCGGAGCCGACTCATGCTCACGACCCTCCAGACCACCTACACCGACACGCGTGCCGCCGATCTCGCCTGGGCCCTGGGTCGGGACCGGCTGCCCGCCCTGGCCGTACTGAACCTCGAACTGTCGGGTGCGAAGGTGGAGTTGCGCCTGCTCGGGGCCTCTCATCAGGTGCTCCTGGAAGAGGGCGAGGTGCTCTGCTCGGAGACGGTCGCCTGCATGCCCGGCAGCAGTACGCCGCTGCCGCTCGGCGTGGCCAAGCGGGTGGGCGACTGGGAGTACGAGTTCGCCGCCCGGGTCGAGACCCTGTCGCGCGGCTCCTTCGCGGGGCGGGCGCAGGAGCTGCTCGCACTGGTGGCCGACCACCCGAACGGACTGGCGGGCACCTTCCCGGGCAGTCCGCACGCCTTCACCGCCATGCTGGCCCAGCACTACGAGGGCCAGGTGCGCTGGCGGACCTGGCACGCGTACCCGCAGGAGGGCCAACTGGTGGCCACCAGGACCCGGGTCGGCGCCCGCGCGGGCTCCGCGGCCGTGGCCACCCTGGAGTCGCACGCCGTGCTGTAGGAGTGCGGCCGGGGCCTGCCGGCCGCCGGGGCGCGGGCATTGCTGCGCGGTTACGCCAACTGGCCGGACCAGTACCCCACTTGCACCCATGTGGGTGACCGGATGCGAGTGGGCGGTGACGTACGGTTCGCTGCATGATCGACCGTTCCGTCCCGCGCCGGGTGCTCCCGGCTCCGGAGCCGCGGGGCGCGGGGCGCGTCCCGGCCGCCCTGCCCGTACGGCCCCGGACCGGCCGACTCCTCGTGCTGGCCACCGTGTTCGTCTGCGCCGCCTGCGGGCTCGTATACGAACTGGAGCTGCTTGCCCTCGGCTCCTACCTCATCGGCGATTCCGTCACCCAGGCGTCGGTCGTGCTGTCCGTCATGGTCTTCGCCATGGGCGTCGGCTCCCTGCTCGCCAAACGGCTGCGGCACCGCCCGGCCTTCGGCTTCGCCGCCATCGAAGCCGGGCTCGCGCTGCTCGGCGGGCTCTCCGCCATAGCGCTGTACGCGAGCTTCGCCTGGCTGGGTGAATCCCGGCCGGCCCTCGTCGCCTTCTCCTTCGCCATCGGTGTCCTCATCGGCGCGGAGATCCCGCTCCTGATGGCCCTCATCCAGCGCATCCGCAGACAGGACGCGGGCGGGGCCGTCGCCGACCTGTTCGCCGCCGACTACGTGGGCGCGCTGGTCGGCGGCCTCGCCTTCCCCTTCCTGCTGCTGCCGGTGCTCGGCCAGCTCACCGGCGCCATGCTCACCGGCACCGTCAACGCGGTCGTCGGCGGCGGGCTCGTGCTCTGGCTGTTCCGCCGCGACCTGAGCCGGCGCGCCCGCTGGACGCTGGTCGCCGCCAACGTGACCGTGCTGTCCGTGCTCGCCTGCGCGACCGTCCTCGCCGACGACTTCGAGCGGGTCGCCCGCGGCGCCGTCTACGGCGGGGAGGTGCGCGTCGCCGTCCAGACCGGGGTGCAGGAACTGGTGCTCACGGGGCCCGCGACCGGCTCCCCGCGCTCCCTGGACCTGTACCTCGACGGGCGGCTGCGGGTCAGCGGCTACGACGAGTACCGCTACCACGAGGCGCTCGTCCACCCCGCCATGACCGGCCCGCACACCCGCGTCCTGGTCCTCGGCGGCGGTGACGGGCTCGCCGCCCGCGAGGTGCTGCGCTACCCCGACGTCGCCTCCGTCACCGTCGTCGAACTCGACCCCGGCGTGGTCCGGCTCGCCCGCACCGACCCGATGCTCTCCGCGCTCAACGCCGGCGTGTACGGGGACCCGCGGCTCGCGGTCGTCACGCAGGACGCGTTCCGCTGGCTGCGCGGAGCGGCCGCCCGGGACCGGTTCGACGTGATCGTCTCCGACCTCCCCGACCCGGGCATCACGCCCAGCACGAAGCTGTACTCGCAGGAGTTCTACGGGCTGGCCGCGCGGGCCCTGCGTCCCGGGGGCCGGCTCGCCGTGCACGCCGGACCGCTGGCCACGCGCCCGCGCACGTACTGGACCGTCGAGTCCACCCTGCGCGCGGCCGGTCTGCGGACCTCCCCCTACAGCGCGGGCGGCCGCCTCTCGGGCTTCGCCGCCGGACCCGACCGCACCCCCCTCGGCGGCAGCGGCGCGCCCCCGCAGGACTGGGGCTTCGTACTGGCCTCCCGCGAGCACGCACCCCCGCTGCTGGTGGACCGCTACACGCCGGGGCTGCGCTCGCTGTCGACCGGCTCGCTCCAGGACGCGGCGCGCGACGCCGAGCGCACCCGGATGCGGGGACTTCCGCCGTCGACCCTCCCGCACCCGCGGTATTCGTGACCCGGTGCGGTTGTCGTCGGTAGGCTCGGCCGCATGGAGCATCAGGTGTTCGTTCCGGTACCGGCAGACAGTCTCCGCGCCGTGCTGCGCGACCCCGTCCGGGTGGCCCGGTGCGTGCCGGGTCTCCAGCAGGACGCCGACACCGAGTCCGGACCGCTCTCCGGCCGGTTGAAGATCCGGGTCGGCGGGAGCACCGTGACCTACCGGGGGGCCTTGTCCGTCGCCGAGCGGGACCCCGACCACTTCGCCGTCGACGGCGAGGGCGCGGAGGTCCGCGGCAGCGGGACCGTCAAGCTCACCCTCGCGCTGCGGCTCACCCCGGAGGGGGACCGGCGGACCCGGATCGACTTCACCGGCGGGGCAACCGCCGACGGGCGCGCCGCCGCGTTCACCGCCGCGGCCACCGCCACCGCCGTACAGCGGCTGCTGGACCAGACCGCCGCCCGGCTCGCCGAGGCGACCCGGGAGGAGTCCGCCCCCGGCGGGGCCGCCGGGCCCGACGAGGTGAGCGACCCGGTGGCGGACGCCGAGGAGGCCGAAGGCGGCGAGTCCGCCGGACCGGAGGGGACCGACGGGGACGACGTCACCGAGGTCACCGCCTCCGTGTTCGACACCGACGTGCCGCCGCCCTCCCTGGACCCCTTCCTGGCCGGCGGCTTCGACGACTTCGACGACCTCGGCGACCTCCCGCGGCCCCCGGCCGAGGCCGCCCACGCCCGCCGAACCATGATCGGCCGCAGCGCCGAGGAGGTGGACCACGCGCCCCCGCGCGGCCGGTACGCCCCCGTCCCCGCGCCCGCCACCACCACGGCCGCCGACAGCCTGCGCTGGCTCGCCCCCGCCGCCGCCCTCGCCCTGGCCTCGGCGGTCGTCATCGGCCGGGCCCTGCGCCGCCGCCGCTAGGGGGTGTCTTGTCGATCACGCCCTATTACGCTCGACCGCATGAGTACGCAACTGAGCGCCGGCGGCGCCGAGCTGACCATCGACCAGGAGAACGGCTGCCGGATCAGCAGCCTGCGTGTCGACGGGACCGAGCTGCTGCGCCAGGGCCCGCACTTCGGGGCCTTCCCGATGGTCCCCTGGTGCGGACGCACCGCGAACGGGCAGTTCCGTGACGGCGGGGTCGTCCACCAGCTCCCGCTCAACCACCCCCCGCACGCCATCCACGGCTTCGGCCGCGACACCGCCTGGCGCCGGGGGCGGCTCACCGGCACCGAGGCGGCGTTCGTCTTCGACCTCGCCGACCCCTGGCCGTGGCCCGGCCGCGTCACCCAGAGCTTCGAGCTGACCCCCGACGGGCTGACGCTCGCCCTGGGCGTCGAGACGTACGGCGACTCCTTCCCGGCCCAGGCGGGCTGGCACCCCTGGTTCCGCCGCAACCTCGGCACCGGCGAGGACGTACGCCTGGACTTCGAGCCCGCGTGGCAGGAGGAGCGCGGCGACGACCACCTCCCCACCGGCCACCGCACCGACCCCAAGCCGGGCCCCTGGGACGACTGCTTCGGCATGCCGCACGGCGTGGACGTGACGCTCACCTGGCCCGGCGCGCTCGAGCTAAAGATCACCAGCCGTGAGGAATGGGTGGTCGTGTACGACGAGGAGGCCGAGGCCGTCTGCGTCGAACCGCAGTCCGGCCCGCCCAACGGGCTGAACACCCTCCCGCGCCTGGTCACCCCCGTCGACCCGCTCGAGGTCTCCACGACGTGGACGTGGCGGCGGCTCCCGTAGAGCCGAATTAAGCTCAGGGGCATGAGCGACGTCAACGAAGTCATGCCGTCAGGCACACGCGATGAGCTTCTGCAGCAGATCAAGGACAAGGCCGTCGTGCACGGCAAGGTGATCCTCTCCTCCGGCAGGGAGGCCGACTACTACATCGACCTCCGCCGGATCACCCTCGACGGCGAGGCGGCCCCCCTGGTCGGGCAGGTCATGCTCGACCTCACCGCCGACCTCGACTTCGACTGCGTCGGCGGTCTGACCCTGGGCGCCGACCCGGTCGCGACCTCGATGCTGCACGCCTCCGCCGCACGCGGTCAGCGGCTGGACGCCTTCGTGGTCCGCAAGGCGCAGAAGGCCCATGGCATGCAGCGCCGCATCGAGGGCACCGACGTCAAGGGCAAGCGCTGCCTGGTCGTCGAGGACACCTCCACCACCGGCGGGTCCCCGCTGATCGCCGTCGAGGCGGTCCGCGAGGCCGGCGGCGAGGTCGTGGCCGTCGCCACGATCGTCGACCGCGGCGCGGCCGGCGCCATCGCCGAGGCGGGTCTCCCCTACCTCACCGGCTACCGCCTCGAGGACCTCGGCCTCTCCTAGCCACGGAGGGGCGGATTCCGCTCCGGGACAACCGGGGACGGAGGTCCCCGGACGTCCCGGATCATGGCTTGACCTGCTGCTTTTCGGGTGGCCGGGATGTTTCACGTGAAACGCCCCGGCAGGTTCCGGCCGTACTTGCCGACGGCCGGGGTGGAGTGTGGGGCGGAGTCTGGAAAGATGGGTGCGACGATGACGTCGCCCCCAGGTCAGGGCCCGCAATAAGCACACTCCCCGCACATCCAAGGAGCGGACAGATGCCCATCGCAACCCCCGAGGTCTACAACGAGATGCTCGACCGGGCGAAGGCAGGCAAGTTCGCCTACCCGGCCATCAACGTGACCTCGTCCCAGACCCTGCACGCTGCGCTGCGCGGCTTCGCGGAGGCCGAGAGCGACGGCATCATCCAGATCTCCACCGGTGGTGCGGAGTTCCTGGGTGGCCAGTACAGCAAGGACATGGTCACCGGCGCCGTCGCCCTGGCCGAGTTCGCGCACATCGTCGCCGCCAAGTACGACATCACGGTCGCGCTGCACACCGACCACTGCCCCAAGGACAAGCTGGACGGCTACGTACGTCCGCTGCTCGACATCTCCGCCGAGCGCGTCGCCCAGGGCCGCAACCCGCTCTTCCAGTCGCACATGTGGGACGGCTCCGCCGAGACCCTGGCCGACAACCTGGCCATCGGCCAGGAGCTGCTCGCCAAGGCCGCCGCCGCGAAGATCATCCTCGAGGTCGAGATCACCCCGACCGGCGGCGAGGAGGACGGCGTCAGCCACGAGATCAACGACGAGCTGTACACCACCGTCGAGGACGCGATCCGCACCGCCGAGGCCCTGGGCCTGGGCGAGAAGGGCCGCTACCTGCTGGCCGCCTCCTTCGGCAACGTCCACGGCGTCTACAAGCCGGGCAACGTCGTCCTGCGCCCCGAGCTCCTCAAGGACCTCCAGGCCGGTGTCGGCGAGAAGTACGGCAAGGCCTCGCCGTTCGACTTCGTCTTCCACGGCGGCTCGGGCTCCACGGCCGAGGAGATCGCCACCGCGCTGGAGAACGGCGTCGTGAAGATGAACCTCGACACCGACACCCAGTACGCCTTCACCCGCCCCGTCGTGGACCACATGTTCACCAACTACGCGGGCGTGCTGAAGGTCGACGGCGAGGTCGGCACCAAGTCCAAGTACGACCCCCGCACCTGGGGCAAGGCCGCCGAGGCCGGCATGGCCGCGCGCGTCACCGAGGCCTGCGCCAACCTGCGCTCCACGGGCACCAAGCTGAAGTAAGCGCCCGCGCGCGCACGTTCACGCCGTTCCCGCCGAAGGGCCCGGCCCGCCGTCCCACGACGGCGGGCCGGGCCCTTCGGCGCTCGTGCCCCGCGATACCCCAGACTGGGGGCATGTCCATTCACCAGAACCTGCTCGGGGGCCCCGCCCCCACCCACCTTCCCGACGAGCCCGGCCGCGGGGCCCTGGCGTCCGGCACCCCCGCGGTCGAGGTGGCTGCCGCGCACCCCACCTCCTCCCTCGCCTGGGCGACCCTCGCCGACGAGGCCTTCGCCGCCGGCCGCGCGGTCGAGTCGTACGCGTACGCCCGTACGGGCTACCACCGCGGCCTCGACGCCCTGCGCCGCGCCGGCTGGAAGGGCCACGGCCCCGTGCCGTGGGAGCACGAGCCGAACCGCGGCTTCCTCCGCGCCTTGAACGCCCTGGCCCGCGCCGCCGAGGCGATCGGCGAGAAGGACGAGTACGAGCGCTGCTCGACCTTCCTGCGCGACTCCTCGCAGACGGCGGCGGACGCGCTGCAGGCCTGAGGCCCGAGGCGGGGACGTGACGTGCGTCACTCCCCGCTGGAGCCCCGCCCCGACCGGGTCCTATGATGCTGGGCAGGGGACCGGGGCTCCACTTGCCTCACGGAAGGAGCGGACCGCTACCCGGAAGCACGTGTCGAGGAGACAGCGATGTCGAACACCCTTGATGCCTCCGGAGCCGGTTCGGACACCCCGAACCTCGACTTCGCCGGCACGACCCCGTACGAGGACTACGTCCAGGCGGACGTCCTCACCCACCTCCAGCACCTCCGCTCGGACGACCCCGGCGAGATGGTCTTCCTGGTCACCACTCAGGTCATGGAGCTGTGGTTCACGGTCATAGTCCACGAGTGGGAAACCGCCGCGAAGGCGCTGCGCGAGGACCGCGTCCCGGTCGCGATGGACGCGCTGAAACGATCCCTCCGCGAGCTGGAGGCCCTCAACGCCTCCTGGCGCCCGCTCGCCCAGCTCACCCCGGGCCAGTTCAACGCCTACCGCGCCGCGCTCGGCGAGGGCTCGGGCTTCCAGTCGGCGATGTACCGCCGCATGGAGTTCCTGCTCGGCGAGAAGTCCGCCTCCATGCTGGTCCCGCACCGCGGCGCCCCGCGCGTCCACGCGGAGCTGGAGAAGGCCCTGCACGAGCCCAGCCTCTACGACGAGGTCCTGCGCCTGCTGGCCCGCCGCGGCCTTCCGGTGCCGGCCGAGGTCCTGACCCGCGACCTCTCGCAGCGCTACGAGCCTTCGGCCGAGGTCGAGGCCGTCTGGACCGGCCTGTACGCCGACCCGGACGAGCACCTGGACCTGCACCGCCTGGGCGAGGTCCTCACGGACGTCGCCGAACTGGTCTGGCGCTGGCGCAACGACCACCTCGTGGCCACCCGCCGCGCGATGGGCGCGAAGACGGGCACGGGCGGCTCGGCGGGCGTGACGTGGCTCGAGAAGCGCGCCGCGAAGAACGTCTTCCCGGAGCTCTGGACGGCCCGCAGCCATGTCTGACATGACCTCGATAACGGACCTCGCGGCCCGGGCCGAAGCCCTGGACGCGGCCGACGAGCTCGGCAAGCTCCGCGACCGTTTCACCCTCCCCGAGGGTGTCGTCTACCTCGACGGCAACAGCCTCGGAGCGCTCCCGGCCGGTGTCGCCGACACCACCGCCGATGTCGTCCGGCGCCAGTGGGGCGAGCTCCTGATCCGGTCCTGGGACGAGAGCGGCTGGTGGACCGCCCCCGAGCGGATCGGCGACAAGCTCGCCCCGCTCATCGGCGCGGCCCCGGGCCAGGTGGTCGTCGGCGACTCCACCAGCGTCAACCTCTTCAAGGCCCTGGTCGGCGCGGCCCGCCTCGCCGGGCCGGGCCGCACGCGGATGCTGGTCGACGCCGCCACCTTCCCCACCGACGGCTACATCGCCGCGTCGGCGGCCAGGATGACCGGCCTCGAGGTGGTCCCGGTGGACCCGTCCGCCGCCGCGCAGGCGCTCGGCGAGGACACCGCCGTGGTCCTGCTCAACCACGTCGACTACAAGTCCGGCCGGCTCCACGACCTCCCGGCCCTGACGGCGGCCGCCCGCGCCGCCGGCGCGGTCACGGTCTGGGACCTGTGCCACTCCGCAGGCGCCCTCCCCGTCGGCCTCGACGCGCACGCCGTCGACCTCGCGGTCGGCTGCACGTACAAGTACCTCAACGGCGGCCCCGGCGCCCCGGCGTACCTGTACATCGCCGACCGCCACCAGGCCGCCTTCGACTCCCCCCTCCCGGGGTGGAACGGCCACGCCGATCCCTTCGCCATGACGCCGGAGTTCACCCCGGCCGACGGCGCGCGGCGCGGCCGCGTGGGCACGCCGGACATCCTGTCCATGCTGGCCCTGGAGGCGGCGCTCGACGTCTGGGACGGCGTGTCCGTCGAAGCCGTGCGCGCCAAGTCCCTCGCGCTGACCGACTTCTTCCTGGCCTGCGTGGCGGCGTACGTCCCGCAGGGCCGGGTCGAGTCGGTCACCCCGGCCGAGCACGCGCACCGCGGCAGCCAGGTCTCGCTGCGCACCGAGAACGCCCGCGAGGTCATGCGGGAGCTCATCGCGCGCGGCGTGATCGGGGACTTCCGGGCCCCCGACGTCCTGCGCTTCGGCTTCACCCCGCTCTACGTCGGATTCGCCGATGCGGAGCGTGCGGCGCGGACACTGGGTCACATTTTCGGGTGACCCCGTAGCGAAACGTCACATCACCGGGCGGGCGGGGCTACGGCTCCGCCCGCTCCGGCACATCCCGGGCCCCGCACGGAACGGCTCGTTCCAGACTGATACGGTCCCGCTCTGCCGGACCACCGGAACATCTGTCCCCGCTGTCCCACGCGTTACCGAGAGGTTGAGCCGATGACGGACCCCGCCGCAGTGGAACGGGACGCCGCCGAGGCTGCCTCGGCCTTCTCCCATCCGGCCGTCGCGCCGGACGCGACCGCCGCGTACGGGGAACACCCCGACCAGGTCGTCGACTTCTACGCCCCGCGCGGGGCGGCCGCGCACCCGGCGCCGCTGGTCGTCGTGCTGCACGGCGGGGCGTGGCGGGCCCCGTACGACCGCCGGCACGTCACGCCCTTCGCGGACTTCCTGGCCCGGCGTGGTTTCGCGGTGGCCAACGTCGAGTACCGGCGCGGCCGTTCCCTTCCGGCGCAGGGCTCCGAGGGTCCGGTCGCCGGGCGTTGGCCGGAGACCTTCGACGACGTCGCCGCCGCGCTGGACGCCCTGCCGGGCCTGGCCGCCACCGCCCTGCCGCAGGCCGACATCCGCCGCGTGGTCCTGACCGGCCATTCCGCCGGCGGCCACCTCGCGCTGTGGGGCGCGGCCCGGCACGTTCTTCCGTACGGCTCCCCGTGGAGGCTGCCTTCCCCGCCGCTGCTGCGCGGCGTGGTGGCGCTGGCCCCGATCGCGGACTTCGCGGTGGCGGAGGAACTCGGCGTGTGCGGGGGCGCGAGCGCGCAGCTGCTGGGCGGGCCCGAGCACTTCGCCTCCCGGCTCCCCTCCGCGGACCCGGCGGCCCTGCTCCCGACGGGCATCGCGACGGCCGTGGTCCAGGGCCGCGAGGACATCGTGGTCCCGCCCGCGGTCGCGGAGTCGTACGTGGCCGCGGCGGCGAAGGCGGGGGAGATGGTGGGCCTGACCCTGCTGGACGGGGTCGGCCACTTTCCGCTCATCGACCCGGCGGCGGACGCGTGCGCGGTGGTGGCGGAGGAGATCTCGCAGCTGGCCTGGTAGAACTCGGAGCCGCCCGGTGCGGCAGCAGCGCGGATTCACGGGTGGGGCGAGGGCCTAGAACGGGACAGGCTGGGGCACATCCGGGCCAGGTTCCCCCACCCTCCCGGATACCCGGCTGGACCGTGCGCATAAGCTATGTAGGCTGCACCCCGATACATCCTGAGCACGTTCAAAAATGGGGGGATCGGTGCGCAGTCGCCGTCTCGTAGTATCCGCCGCACTTATAGCCGCCGGTGCGGGCCTCATCCCGGGAATGGCCCACGCGGCCGACCCGGGCAAGCCGGCCACCAACCGTGTGGCCGCCTCCGCCGTGGACCTGGACAAGGCCGCGGCGTCGAGCTTCAAGAAGTTCTCCAGCCCGGCCGACAAGTCGGTCCGGAAGAGCCTGCCGGGGGCCCAGAACGAGGCCGCCGCCACCGTCCAGGCCGAGGGTGCCGTCGCCGGCAACCCGGACCTGGCGATCGTCCTGAACGCCGAGAGCACGACGGCGCACGGCCTCAACCTGGCCACCGAGATCATCAGTGCACCCGCCTCGCTCAGCATCACCATCGAGTGGGGCGACGGCACCAAGGACACCACCACCGCCGGTGGGTCCACCACGCTGTACAACAGCCACACCTACGCGGAGCTCGGCCAGTACGACGTCAAGGTCACCGTGACGGACGCCGCGAACCAGGCCGAGGTCGTCAACGCGTTCCCCGTCCACACCGCGGGCTCGGACTTCACCCCGTACGGCCCGACCCGTCTGCTGGACACCCGTAGCGGCATCGGCGCCGCCAAGGCCAAGGTCCCGGCGCGCGGCAAGGCCCGTCTGAAGGTCGGCGGCAACGGCAGCATCCCGACCGGCGTCACCGCGGTCGTCCTGAACGTCACCGTCACCAACGCCACCCAGGCCGGCCACGTCACCGTCTTCGGCTCGGGCCACGAGCAGCCGATCACCTCGAACGTGAACTTCGAGGCCGGTCAGACCGTCCCGAACCTGGTCATCGTGCCGGTCGGCAAGGACGGCTACGTCGAGCTGTTCAACGGCGGCTGGGAGTCCATCGACCTGCTCGCCGACGTCACCGGCTACTTCACCCGGTCCGCGGCCAGCGGCTACACGTCGATGACGCCGGCCCGCTTCGTCGACTCCCGCGAGGGCCTCGGCACCGCCAAGGGCCAGGTCGCCGGCCAGGCGGTCTTCAGCACGCAGATCAGCGGCCTGCGCGGGGTGCCCCAGGGCATCAGCGCCGTGGCGCTGAACGTGACCGTCACGAACCCGAAGGAGACCGGTCACCTGACCGTCTTCCCGAGCGGTCAGACGGCTCCGTCCACGTCCAGCGTGAACTTCACCGCCGGCCAGACCATCGCCAACTCGGTGATCGTCCCGGTCGGCGCTGACGGGAAGATCAGCGTCCGCAACGGCGCCTGGGCCGGTGCCGACGTCATCGTGGACGTCGTCGGCTACTACAGCCAGGCGAGCAACGGCGCCTACATGCCGCTGGCGCCGGGCCGCATGCTCGACACCCGCGACCCCAGCTGGCCGTACGGGCAGCTGCCGGCCCGCGATTGGCTCCCGCTGGAGATCTCCGGCACGGAGCCCGGCATCGCCGGCTACGTGCTGAACACCACGGTGACCAACACCCAGGGCGCCGGCTTCCTCTCGGTCGCCCCGGACCCGAACTCGGTCGAGGACTACGAGAACGGCACCTGGGTCGAACCCGCGCGTCCTGGCGCCTCGACCCTCAACTGGACCGCGGGCAAGACCGTCCCGAACCTGGTCCAGGCGAGCGCCGGCACCACCGGCATCGTCGACTTCTGGAACCAGGGCTGGGAGCCCGTGGACCTTGTCGTCGACATCTTCGGCTACTACGAGACCAAGTAGCAGCCGGCTCTCACCACCGCTCCGGGCCCGGCCGTCGAGGCCGGGCCCGGAGTGCGTTTTTCCACTTACACCGACTTTGGGGGGGCCGGTGCGCAATCACCGACTTGTACTTTCCGCCGCGCTCGTCGCGGCAGGCATCGGACTGATCCCGGGCATCGCCCAGGCGGCGGGCCCGGGGCCGGTCGCTCCCGCGGCTCCCGCGGCCGCTCAGGGGGCGGCCGCGACCGGGGCCGCCCCGGACGCGGCGCGGGCGTTCAAGGGCAAGGCCTTCACCAGCCCGGCCGACCGTACGGTGGTCACGCCGGAGTCCGGTGACCGGACCGGCGGGACCGCGCGGGCGCAGGGCGCGCAGGGCGAGCAGGACGGCTCGCGCCTCTCGATCGACCTGTACGCCACGGGCACCGGCGCGCACTCGATCGATCTGCGGACCATCGTCCTCCCCTGGGACGACGCCGCGCTCGACGTCACCATCTCCTGGGGCGACGGGACCACGGACACGTTCAGCGCCACCGTCGCCGGCTTCGACACCGACCTCCGGTACACCAAGCACACGTACGCCGCGGTCGGCTCGTACGACGTCAAGGTCACGGTGAAGGACACCACGAACGGCGTCGAGGCCGCGAACGAGCTCACGTTCGTCACCGCGGGCGCCGAGTTCACCTCGCACGCGCCCACCCGGCTGCTGGACACCCGCGCGGGCCTCGGCGCCGCGCAGGCCAAGGTCGGCGGGCGGAGCTCGGTGGCGCTGAAGGTCGCAGGCGTGGCCAAGGTCCCCGCGGGGGTCCGCGCGGTGGTCCTCAACGTCACCGTCACCAACACGGCGGGACCGGGCCACATCTCGGTCGGCCAGGACAAGGACCTGGCCGAGGGCGCCGAGACGTCGAACGTGAACTACGTCGCGGGCCAGAGCGTTCCGAACCTGGTGATCGCGCCGGTCGGCGACGACGGGTACGTGCACCTGTTCAACGGCGGCTGGGAGTCGGTCGACCTGCTCGCGGACGTCACCGGCTCCTTCACGACGGCGCCCGCCGCCGGCTACGGCGCGCTGACCCCGACCCGCGCCGTCGACACCCGCGAGGGCGTCGGTGCGGCGAAGGGCCAGGTCGCCGGCTACGGCACCTTCGGCGTCGAGATCGCCGGGCGCGGGGGCGTCCCGGCGGGCGCCACCGCCGTGGCGCTCAACCTGACCGCCACCAACCCGCGGGCGGACGGCCACCTGACCGCCTACCCCAGCGGGCAGGCGGCTCCGGCCACCTCGAACGTGAACTTCACCGCCGGCCAGACCGTCGCCAACTCGGTGATCGTGCCGATCGGTCCCGACGGGAAGATCACCGTTCGCAACGGCAGCTGGAAGCCGGCCGACGTGGTGGTCGACGTCGTCGGCTACTACACCCCCGACAGCCGGTCCGCCTTCGTGACCGCCTGGGTGCCCATGCGGCTGCTGGACACGCGCAAGGACCGCAGCTGGGGCCTCAGGAAGGCCGCCCCGGTGCCGGCCCGTGCGTACGAGCCCATGCGGCTCGAGGGCGACAGGACGACCCCCGAGGTCGACGGCTGGGCGCTCAACACCACGGTCACCAACACCACCGGGGCGGGTTTCCTGTCGGTCGCCCCCGATCCGAACTTCTGGTCCGACTACCAGAACGGCACCCCGGTCACGCCGCAGCGGCCCCTCTCCTCGTCCCTGAACTGGACGGCGGGCGCGACCGTCCCGAACCTGGTCCAGACGCCCGGGGGCAAGGGGGGCATGGTCGACTTCTGGAACCAGGGCTGGGAGAACATCGACCTGCTCGTCGACCTGACCGGCTACTACCAGACGATCCGGTAAGAGCCGGCTGGTCAGCGGAAGGGGCGGTGCACCGTACGGCGCACCGCCCCTTCCGCGTCCCGGCGGCTCAGTCCCACTGCTCGTCGGCCAGCGAGCCGACCGGCTGCGGCTTGCCGATGACGGCCAGGGCGATGAAGAAGTTGATCTGGCCGATCGCGATGGTGAGGGTGGCCAGCGCCTTCTCGTCGTAGTGCTTCGCCACCTCGGCGTACAGCTCGTCGGAGACCCGCTCCCGGCCGTGCGGGGCGGGCTGGAGGGTGGCCTCCACCAGGGCGAGGGCGGCGCGCTCCGCCTCGGTGAAGTAGGGGGCGTCCTGCCAGGAGGAGACGGCGGTGATGCGCTCCTCGGTCTCCCCGGCCTTGCGCAGGAACGACGTGTTCAGGATGGTCAGGTAGGTGTTCCCGACGATCTGCCCGGCGCGCAGGTGGACGAGGCTGATCGTCTTGCGCGGCACCGAGCGGTTGCCCGTCGCCCGGAAGAGCGCGGCGCTGATGTCGCTCACCTCGGGGACGAACTCGCCCGGGTCGGGCATCCGCGAGATGTGGGTGGTGGCCGGGGCGGTGGTGTCCGTCATGGCTGCTGCTCTCCTTCGGTTCCGGTGTCTGCACAGCACTGACGGACGGGCGCGCACGAGTGTGACCGGCTGCGGGAAATTTCTTTTCCGGTACGCCGAAGGGGCGGGACGCACGCGTCCCGCCCCTTCGGCGTACTTCCTACAGGAACGAGTTGATCTCGATGGTCTCGGTGCGGCCGGGGCCGACGCCGATCGCCGAGATCGGGGCGCCCGACATCTCCTCGAGGGCCTTGACGTACGCCTGCGCGTTCGCCGGGAGGTCCTCGAAGGTCTTCGCCTTGGTGATGTCCTCGGACCAGCCGGGGAGGTATTCGTAGATCGGCTTCGCGTGGTGGAAGTCCGACTGCGAGTACGGGAGCTCCTCGACGCGCTTGCCGTCGATCTCGTACGCGACGCACACCGGGATCTGCTCCCAGCCGGTCAGCACGTCCAGCTTGGTGAGGAAGAAGTCCGTCAGGCCGTTCACGCGGGTGGCGTAGCGCGCGATCGGCGCGTCGAACCAGCCGCAGCGGCGGTCGCGGCCGGTGGTCACGCCGCGCTCGCCGCCGATGCGGCGCAGGTCCTCGCCGTCCTGGTCGAACAGCTCGGTCGGGAACGGGCCGGCGCCGACGCGGGTCGTGTAGGCCTTCAGGATGCCGATGACGCGGCTGATCTTCGTCGGGCCGACACCGGTACCGGTGCAGGCGCCGCCCGCGGTCGGGTTCGAGGAGGTGACGAAGGGGTACGTGCCGTGGTCGACGTCGAGCAGGGTGCCCTGGCCGCCCTCGAAGAGCACGACCTTGTCCTCGTCCAGCGCGTTGTTCAGGATCAGGGTGGTGTCGGCGACGTAGCCCTTGATCTGGTCCGCGTACTGGAGCATCTCCTCCACGATCGCGGCGGCGTCGATCGCGCGGCGGTTGTACAGCTTCGCGAGGAGCTGGTTCTTGCCCTCCAGCGCCGCTTCGACCTTCTGGGTGAGGATCGACTCGTCGTAGAGGTCCTGGACGCGGATGCCGATGCGGTTGATCTTGTCCGCGTACGTCGGACCGATGCCGCGGCCGGTCGTACCGATCTTGCGCTTGCCGAGGAAGCGCTCGCCGACCTTGTCGAGGGTGACGTTGTACGGCGTGATCAGGTGCGCGTTGCCGCTGATGAGCAGCTTGGAGGTGTCGATGCCGCGCTCGTTCAGGCCGCGCAGCTCGGAGAGCAGGACGGCCGGGTCGACGACGACGCCGTTACCGATGACCGGGGTGCATCCGGGGGAGAGGATGCCGGAAGGGAGAAGGTGCAGCGCGTACTTCTGGTCGCCTACGACGACCGTGTGGCCGGCGTTGTTGCCACCCTGGTAGCGCACTACATAGTCAACGGATCCACCGAGCAGGTCGGTGGCCTTTCCCTTGCCCTCGTCACCCCACTGAGCTCCGAGCAGCACAAGAGCGGGCACAGGCGTACACCTCTTCCGGATGGGGCATGTCCAAGGTCAGGGGGCGTACGACGATGTACACCGCAGGCTGAGCCGTCGGACCGGTACCCCGGAATAGACGAAGGCCCTGGCGCAATAGCGCAAGGGCCTCTTGCACAAAGATGCTACCCGAGGAAGGACCGAGGTGTCGGCTCCAGAGCCCACCATGAGCCACGCGGGCGCGCCGGTAGGCGGCCTTCTCGTGCTCGTCGACCCGGTCGCCCGCCGTCTTGACGGCGAGTCCGTGCGGATCGCGAAAGATGTGTTGTCAGCTGGCGCGGCGGCGAAAATCTGCCTCCCGGATTCGCAGGAGGAGTTTGCGCGGGCGCTGGCCCGCCGGGGTCATCGGCGGCCGGTGATCGTGGGCGACGACCGGGCTCTGGTGCGAGCCGTGGGGCTGCTGCACCGGGAGCGGGGGCTGGCCGAGGGTGCTCTTTCGCTGGTGCCGGTGGGGCCCGCGGGGTCGCTGGGGCTGGCCGGGGCGCTGGGCGTGCCGCTGTCGGCCGTCGCGGCGGCGCGGGCGGTGCTGGAGGGGTCGGTACGGATGTGCGACCTGCTGGTGGACGACAGCGACGGGGTGGTCCTGCGGTCGCTGCGCATCCCGCCGCTGCGGGCGGCGGGGGCCGGGCCCCCGGCGCGGCCCTCGGTGTGGAGCGCGTACCGCTCGCTGGTGCGGACGCTGGTCGGCCCGGTGGTCGGGGCGGGTGGCGCGGCCCGGCTGCGGCTGCGGGTGGAGGCGGACGGGGTGGTGCTGGCGGACGCGGACCGGCCGGTGGAGGAGGTCGCGGTGACCACCGGGGAGGACGGGGGCCTCGCGGAGGTCGTCGTCCGTACGGGTGGCGGCGGCGCGGGTTCGACGGTGTCGGCGCGCGCGAAGACGGTCTCGGTGTCGGGCACGGACTTCCGCTACCGGGCCGACGCGACGATGACCGGGCCGGTACGGCGCCGCACGTGGACCCTGCACCCTTCGGCGTGGGCGCTCACCGTGCCCCGGTGACGGCCCCGGTGACGGCCCCGGTGACGGCCCCCGTGACGGAGGCGATGCGCGACGCGCTCGCCGACTGGCGGCGGGACGGGCTGCTGCTGTGCCTGATGCCGGTGTTCTGCTGGCCTGCGCTGGTCGCGGCGGTGCTGACCCGGCCGGTGGCGCTGGTGGTGCTGCTGAGCCCGGTGGTGCTCGGGGTACGGGAGCTTCTCGCCGCCCGGTGGGCCGGCCGGGCCCTGCGGGACCCGGCCGCGCGCTGGACCTCGTACGAGGCCGTGGTGGTGCGGCCGGGGTGGCTGCCGCCGGTGCTGCTCGTGGACGGGCTGGACGGGCGGGTCGGGCTGGACGGGCTGGACGGGCGGCGGGACGCGCTGACCTTGGGGCTGCTGGGCCGGCGGGTGCTGCCTCCAGGCGCTGGGGGCGGCGCCGTACGGCTCCTGCTGGCCGGGGATCCCCCGGTCGGGGGCGTGGTGTGGGTCCCGGCGGCCCGCCGGCTGGGCCGGGCCCGCCCGGCCCGGCCTCAGCCCAGGTCCAGGGTCTCCCGGTAGGCCCGCCAGCGGTCGAGCAGGCCGAGCAGCTCGCCCTGCATGAACTCGAAGAACGCCGCCGTCTCGGCGACCCGCGCCCCGGCCGGGGTGTCGGCGCCCAGGCCGGCCGCGCCCTCGCGCAGGGTCTTCTCCCACAGGGTCAGGACCTGGTCCCGGCGCGTGAAGGTCTCGTACCAGAGCTCGTTGTGCAGGACGTACCGGTCCCGCCGGGAGCCCGGTTCGCGCTCGCGGCTGACCATGTTGACCTGCGCCAGGTACGCCACGGCCCCCGACACCGCCGCCGGGCTGATCCGGAGCGCTTCGCCGAGCTCCGCCGAGGTCATCGCGGCCTCGTCGCTCGCCAGCAGCTGCGCGAAGACCCGCGCGGCCATCCGGGGCATCCCCGCCTCGGTCAGCTGCGCGGCGAACCGCTCCACGAAGCGGGAGACCGCTTCCGCGTCCCGTACCGCCATCTCGTCTGCCATCTCATCCGCCACCTTCCCAACTTTATGCGATTTCTTAGCTTCACAAATTTGTGAAAGAAGCGTACGTTCTGAAACATGACGAAGGCAATCAGCGTCGCCGGGCTCCACAAGGCGTTCGGCCGCACCCACGCACTGGACGGACTCGACCTCTCCGTCGCCACCGGCGAGGTCCACGGCTTCCTCGGCCCCAACGGCGCCGGGAAGTCCACCACCATCCGGGTCCTGCTGGGCTTGCTGCGCGCCGACTCCGGCGCCGCCGAACTCCTCGGCGGCGACCCGTGGGCCGACGCCGTGGCCCTGCACCGTCGCATCGCCTACGTGCCCGGCGACGTCACCTTGTGGCGCAACCTCTCCGGCGGCGAGGTCATCGACCTCTACGGGCGGCTGCGCGGGGGCCTCGACCGGGCCCGCCGCGCCGAGCTGATCGAGCGGTTCGAGCTGGACCCGACCAAGAAGGGCCGTACGTACTCCAAGGGCAACCGGCAGAAGGTCGCCCTGGTCGCCGCCTTCTCCTCCGACGCCGAGCTGCTCATCCTCGACGAACCCACCTCCGGCCTCGACCCGCTGATGGAGGAGGTCTTCCGGTCCTGCGTCGCCGAGGCCCGCGCCGCCGGGCGCACCGTGCTGCTCAGCTCGCACATCCTCAGCGAGGTCGAGGCCCTCTGCGACCGGGTCAGCATCATCCGCAAGGGCCGCACCGTCGAGACGGGCACCCTCGCCGGCCTGCGCCACCTGACCCGTACGTCGATCAGCGCCGAGCTCGCCGGTCCGCCCAATGGCCTCACCCACCTGCCGGGCGTGTACGACGTGCGGGTGCAGGGCCTGCGGGTCAGCCTCCAGGCCGACACCGACAAGCTGGACGCGGTACTGCGCGCCCTCACCGCCTCGGGCGTGCGGTCGCTGACCTCGACCCCGCCCACCCTCGAGGAACTGTTCCTGCGCCACTACGAGGACGAGGACGAGGGTGCGGGTGCGAGTGCGGGTATGGGTGCGGGCGCGGAAGGTGCGTCGCGATGAAGAACCAACTCGCCGGGACGGGCGCCCTGCTGCGGCTGGCCCTGCGCCGCGACCGCGTGATGATGCCGGTCTGGATCACGGTCGTGTCGCTGCTTGTGCTGAGCATGCCCGCCGCCCTCGAATCCGTGTACGCGACGCCCGCCGAACGGGCCCGGCTGGTCGTCACGATGGGTGCCAACGGCTCCCTGCGCGCCCTGTACGGCCCGCTGTTCGGCGACTCGGTCGGCGCCCTGACCGCTTGGCGCAGCGGGGTCTTCGCCGGGCTGCTCGCCGGGGTCATGAGCCTGGTCATCGTGGTCCGGCACACCCGTGAGGAGGAGGAGACGGGCCGTCAGGAACTGCTCTCCGCCGCCATGGTGGGGCGCCGGGCCCCGATGACGGCCGCGCTGCTCACCGCCCTCGTCGCGAACGGGCTCGTCGCGCTCGTCGTGACCGCCGGCCTCGCCGGGCGGGGTACCGGCGGCGCATCGGCCCTCGGGCTCGCCCTCGGCGCGACGGGGATGGTCTTCGCGGGACTGGCGGCCATGGCGGCCCAGCTCACCGAGAGCGCGCGGCTCGCGAAGGGGCTCACCGGGGCGATGCTCGGCGCGGCCTTCGTCCTGCGCGCCGCGGGCGACGCGGGCTCGCAGACCGGCTCGTCGGTGCTGACGTGGATCTCGCCGCTGGGGTGGCTGGAGCACGTACGGGCCTTCGCCGCCGAACGCTGGTGGGTGTTCGCCGTGTTCGCCGCGGCCGTGAGCGCGCAGGTGGCGGCGGCGTACCTGCTGGCCGGGCGCCGCGACGTGGGCATGAGCTTCCTGCCCGCCCGCCCCGGCCCCGCGGAGGGCCGGATCGGCTCGGCCGGCGCGCTGGCCTGGCGGCTGCAGCGCGGCAGCCTGATCGGCTGGAGCCTGGGCTTCCTCGCCGCCGGTGTGGTCTTCGGCGGGATGACGGACGGTGCCGCCGAGCTGGTCGGCGACAACGAGAAGACCCGGGAGATCATCGAGCGGATGGGTGGTCAGAGCGGGATCGCCGACGCCTTCCTCGCCACGATGGCGGGGATGCTCGGCCTGGTCGCCGCCCTGTACATCGTCTCGGCGGTGCTGCGGCTGAGCGGCGAGGAGTCGGGGCAGCGCGCCGAACCGCTGCTCGCGAACGCGGTCGGCCGGCTGCGCTGGGCCGGCGGCCACCTGGCCGTGGCCTTCGGCGGCTCGGCGCTGATCCTGCTGCTCGGGGGGCTCGGGCTGGGCGTCGGGCACGGCCAGTCAGCCGAGGGCGTCGTCGAGGCGGTCGGCGCCGCGCTCGCGCAGCTCCCGGCGGTCTGGGTGATCGGCGCCGTCGCCGCCCTGCTGTACGGGGCGCTCCCCACGTACGCGGTGGCTGCCTGGGCGGTGGCCGGGGCAGCGCTGGCCCTCGGCTGGATCGGCCCCGCACTGGAACTCCCCGGGGCCGTCATGAACCTTTCGCCCTTCGCCCACCTGCCGAAGCTGCCGGGCGCCGAGGCCCTGGCCTGGGCCCCGCTGCTGACCCTGACGGCGCTGGCGGCGGCCCTGACGGGCGCCGGCCTCGCGGCCCTGCGCCGCCGCGACATGGCGGCCTAGGCCTCGGCGGCTAGAACGCCACGAGCAAGCGCTCCAGTCCCCGGATGACGTACCCGTCCCGCCACTGCGGCTCCTCGACGAGCCGCAGGGGCGGGACTCCGTCTGCCAGCAGCGCCCCGAAGGAGGCCTCCAGCTCCCGGCGCGCCAGCGGCGCCCCCAGGCAGTAGTGGATCCCGGCCCCGAAGGACAGATGCGGATTGTCGGCCCGTACGAGGTCCAGCGCGTCGGGATCGGCGAACCGCGCGAGATCCCGGTTCGCGGACCCGAAGAGCAGCGCGACCTCGGCCCCGCGGGGGATCTCGGTGTCCCCGATCCGGATGTCGTCGAGGACCCAGCGCTCGAACATCTGGAGGGGAGTGTCGTAGCGCATGAGTTCATCCACAGCTGTGGACAACTTTTCGGGATTCGGATCGGCGCGCAGCGCGGCGAGCTGACCGGGATGGCGGAACAGGGCCCACCAGCCGTTGACCGTGGTGTTGACGGTGGCCTCGTGCCCGGCGTTCAACAGGAGCACGCACGTGGAGATCATCTCCTGCTCGCTGAGCCTCCCCTCCTCGTCGTGAGCGGCGATCAGACCGGAGATCAGGTCCTCCCCGGGGCGTGCGCGCCGCTCGGCGATCAGTCCGCGCAGGTACGCACTGAACTCGACGCTCGCCCGCACCGCGCGCCGGGCCGTCTCCTCGTCGGGCCGGAGCTCGAACATCCCGCAGATGTCCGCCGACCAGGGCCGCAGCAGCCCCCGGTCCGCCTCGGGCACGCCCAGCAGCTCCGCGATCACCGCCACGGGCAGCGGCTCGGCGACCACGGTGAGCAGATCCCCGCCCCCGTCCGCGAGCAGCTGCCCCACCAGCTCGCCGGCCATCCGCCGTACGGCGGGCACCAGCCGCTCCACCGTACGCGGGGTGAAGGCCTTCGCGACCAGCCTGCGCACCCGCGCGTGCGCGGGGTCCTCCAGGTCCAACAGACCGTTGCCGTTGAGCACGTGAAAGGGCTCGTGCTCCGCGGGCGGCGCTTCGCGCCCGAACTCCTCGTGCGAGAACCGGTGCAGGTAGGTCCTCCCCAACCGCCGGTCCCGCAGCAGCGCACTCACATCGGCGTAGTGCGGCACCAGCCACTGCCCGGTGGGCTCGCACCACACCGCCCGCCCCTGCTCCCGCAGCTCCCGGTACGCCGGATACGGATCGGCGACGAATGCGGCATCCCACGGATCAAAGCCCATCCCCGCACCCTACGACGGAGTCACCAGCCGGGTCTCATAGGCGAAGACCGCCGCCTGGGTGCGGTCCCGCAGGCCCAGCTTCACCAGGATCCGGCTCACGTGGGTCTTGATCGTGGACTCGGCGACGATCAGCCGGCCGGCTATCTCCCCGTTGGACAGACCCTGTGCGATGAGCACCAGCACCTCCTTCTCCCGCTCCGTCAACTCGCCCAGCCCCGCCGGATCCGCGACCCGCGGCGCCTCGGCGAGCTTCGAGAACTCCGCGATCAGCCGCTTGGTCACCGACGGAGCCAGCAGCGCCTCCCCCGCCGCCACCACCCGTACCCCGTCGGCCAGCTGACGGGCCGACGCGTCCTTGAGCAGGAACCCGGAGGCCCCGGCCCGCAGCGCCTGGTACACGTACTCGTCGAGGTCGAAGGTCGTCAGGACCAGCACCTTCGCGTCCGTGTCGGCCGCCACGATCTCCCGCGTCGCCTCCAGCCCGTTCATCTGCGGCATCCGGATGTCCATCAGCACCACATCCGGCCGCAGCGCCGCCACCTGCGCGATGGCCTCACGGCCGTCGACGGCCTCACCGACGACCTCGATGCCCTCCATGGCGTTCAGCAGGACGGAGAACCCCTCGCGGACCATCATCTGGTCGTCGACGATCAGCACCCTGATCGTCATGCCGCCCCCGCCTCTTTCCCCGTGTCCTTCTGAGACTCGGCGGCCGGCTCCGCGCGGTGGCGCACCGGTATGAACACCGCCACCTCGTACCCGCCTTCCGCGGTGTCGCCGGCCGTCATCTCCCCCTCCAGCATGGCCACCCGCTCCCGCATCCCGGTGATCCCGTGCCCGGCCCCCGGCGAGGGCCGTACGTCCCCGGTCGCCGCCCCGTTGACGACGCGTATCCCCAGGCCGCCCAGCACGTACGAGACCTCCACCGAGGCCGTCGCCCCCGGCGCGTGCCGCAGGGTGTTGCTCAGGGCCTCCTGGATGATCCGGTACGCCGACAGCTCCACCCCCTGCGGCAGTTCCCGCATCGCACCCGTGACCGTCTTCTGCACACTCAGCCCCGCCTCCCGCACATTGGCGAGCAGCCCGTCGAGCGAGGCCAGCGTCGGCTGCGGGGCGTCCGGAGCCTCGTAGTCCGCGGAGCGCACCACGCCCAGCACCCGACGCAGCTCCGTCAGCGCCGCCACCGCGTTCTCCCGGATGGTGGCGAACGCCGCCTCCAGCTCCGGCGGCGGGTTCTTCACCCGGTACGGCGCGGCCTCCGCCTGGATCGCCACCACCGACATGTGGTGGGCCACCACGTCGTGCAGTTCCCGCGCGATCGTGGTCCGCTCCTCCAGCAGCGTCCGCTTGTCCCGCTCGACGGCCGTGACCTCCTGCTGCGCGCTCACCTCCGCCTTGGCGGAGCGGCGTATTTGGACGCTGCTCGCGATCGCCAGCGCGAAGGCCGAGGTCACCGCCATCTGCGGCAGTCCGGTCCCGTACCCGTTGCCGAGCAGCACGGTTATCGCGAAGCCGAGCGCGAGGGTGAGCGTCCACATCCAGGCCGCGACCCGGGGGCCGGTCCGCAGGGTGACGAGGACCATGACCAGGAGGTGGGAGAGGAAGCTGCCCGGGCTCCAGGGCCAGTCCGCGCCACCGCCGACCACGGCGAGCACCAGTGTCATCGCCACGGCCGCCCACCACGCGCCGATCGGCCGCACCAGCGTCATGGCCACCGGGATCGTGGCCATGACCCCCGTGGCGAAGCTGCCGGTTTCGCCGAGATAGCCCGACTGCGTGGTGCTCGTGAACACCAGGACGAAGAACGCCAGCGCCCCCACCGCCGCGTACTGCCTCCACGGCGCGTACTGGCGTATCGCCCCGGGAAGCCGCCGCACGAAGCGCCCGGATGTCTCCGCCAGGGGCAGGGGCCGGTAGGCGAAGGCGTCGGTGAAGAGGTCCTGGCGCAGGGTCTCGATCAACCCCGATGCCATTCTGATCTCAGGCGTCCGGGCTGTCCCCCCGGTGGTCGTCTCGGTCATGCGCACAACCGTAGGTCCGTACCTCCCTGGTCCGCGTCGCCACCTGAGGGGATTTCCCCGGGTCCCCCTCAGGTACTACACGGGTGACGTCAGTAGCCCGTCGGACGGACCAGGCCGGTCTCGTAGGCGAACACCGCCGCCTGGGTGCGGTCCCGCAGCCCGAGCTTCACCAGGATCCTGCCCACGTGGGTCTTCACGGTCTGCTCGGCCACGGTCAGGTGGGCCGCGATCTCCGCGTTCGACAGGCCCTGGGCCACGAGTGACAGGACCTCGGTCTCCCGCTCCGTCAGCTCGTCGATCCGCGCCCGCGACGGCGCGCGCGGCGCCCCCAGCCGGGAGAACTCGGTGATCAGCCGCTTCGTGATGTTCGGCGACAGCAGCGCTTCCCCGGCGGCCACCACCCGCACCGCCTCCGCGAGCTGATCGGCCGACGCGTCCTTGAGCAGGAACCCGGAGGCCCCGGCCCGCAGCGCCTCGTACACGTACTCGTCGAGGTCGAAGGTGGTCAGCACGAGCACCTTCACGGTGGCGCCCGCGGCGCCCGTGATGACGGACGTGGCCTCGATCCCGCCCATCCCGGGCATGCGGATGTCCATCAGCACCACGTCCGGCCCTAGTTCGCCGACCTTGGCCACGGCGTCGGCCCCGTCGACGGCCTGGCCGACCACCTCGATGTCGGGCTGGGCGTTGAGAAGCACGGTGAAGCCCTGCCGGACCATCATCTGGTCGTCGGCGATCATCACCTTGATCGGGGTGCTCATGAATCCCTCGTCGTCTCGGGTGCGAAACCGCCGGGCTTGTCCTGCGGATCCATCGGAAGTACCGCGGTCACCTCGTACCCCCCGCTGGGCAGGGGACCGGCGGCCAGCTCGCCCCCCAGCATGCCTGCCCGCTCCCGCATGCCCAGCAGCCCGTGCCCCGCGCCCGGCGAGGGCGGGGCCGGCCGGGTCGGCTCGGTGTTGGCCACGCACAGGTGCAGGTCGTGCGGCCCGTACGCGATGCCCACCTCGACCCGCGAACCGGGCGCATGGCGCAGGCAGTTGCTCAGCGCCTCCTGCACGATCCGGTACGCGGTGAGCTCGACGCCGGGCGTCAGCGGCCGGCGTATCCCCGCGATCTCGGTGGTGACATGCAGTCCGGCCCCCCGCACGTTGTCCACGAGGCCTTCCAGCTCGGCGAGGGTCGGCTGAGGATGGTGAGGGTTCGCCGGATCGTCGGTTTGCTCGGAGCGCAGCACGCCCAGCACCCGCCGCAGCTCGGTCAGGGCCTCCAGCGCGTTCTCCCGGATGCCCGCGAGATTCTCCTTGAGCTCCTCCGACGGGTTGTCCACCAGGTGCGGGGCGACCTGCGCCTGGATGGAGATGACCGACATGTGGTGCGCGACGACATCGTGCAGCTCGCGGGCGATGCGGCTGCGCTCCTCCAGCAGCGTGCGGCGGGCGCGCTCCTCCGCGGTGAGGGACTCCTGTTCGACGAGCTTGCCGCGGGTCAGGCGCGTCGCGCGGAGGGCATAGCCGAGAACGCCGACGAAGCCGAAGAGGAGCGCGATGCCCGGCAGCACCGTCTGACTGCCCGGCGGCCTGAAGGCGGTCTCGGCCAGCCCGGAGTAGAGGATCGACAGTCCCACGACCCCGATCGTCACCCGGGCCGGCATTCGCAGCGCCACCAGCAGGATCAGCGGAGCGAACGTGAAGGCCCCGGCGGGTGTCCACGGCCAGGACTGGCCCTGACCGACGTTGCCGTAGATGGTCCACGCCACCATGGCCGCGGTGACGAGGCCGAGCCACCAGCCGGCGAGGGGCCGGAACATCCCGAGAACGATGGAGCCACCGGTCAGGAGGGCCATCGCGACGACGGGGCCACCGGTGACCTTGTAGTGGTCCTCGAGCTGCGAGACCGTGAGGGCGCAGGACGCCACGGCCGCGTAGGCGACGGCCACATGCGGCAGCCAGGCCAGCCAGCGCGGCCGCGACATGCGGGGAAGCGGGTCCCACTCCAGGGTGAGCAGCTCCCGGGCCAGGCCGCGCAGCGCTGGACGGCCGCTGCGGTTTTCGCGGACGTCGGGTACCGGGGACTCGCTGGGCTTGCTCACGGGCTCCAGCCTAGGCATGGGTGATTTCCTTGACGGGGGCCGTCGCCAGGTGGGGGGAGCCGGAGGCGATGCGCATGGTGCCCTGCGGCTTCGGGCGGCCGCCCCGCTCGTACGCGCGGAACGCGGCCCAGCACACCGTCAGCGCGGCGGCGAACGCGGGCAGCCACAGCAGCCGGGCCGGTATCCACACCAGCGAGTCGGGCACGGTGTGCAGCCCGGGCAGGTCAGCGGGGGCCAGCAGCCCGAGGGCGGTGACGGCCATCATGGCGGTCTGGTGCCAGAGGAAGACCGTCATGGCGGAGAGGTTCACCAGAGCCACCTTCGCCCAGGCCCCCGGCCGTCGCATGGCCCGGGCCAGCGGCTCGCGCACCAGGAGGGCCAGCCCGCACTGGGCCAGTCCGAACGCGACCGCGGCGAGCGTCGGCGGGTTCAGGTTCGACACGGCGGCCCCGGGGACGCCGACCATCGACGCCGGGTATCCGCCCCACAGGATCAGCGCGCCGGTGGCGACGGCGCCCGCGGTGAGCAGCAGGAGCGCGGGCCCGCGCCGGGCGAACGCCCCTCGGGACCAGGCGGCGCCCAGGGTGTAGGGGACGAGCCAGCCGGCGGCCACGTTGACCCAGCCCGCCCATTCGGGCCCGCCGAGCCCGAAGCGCCACACGTCGACGCCCGCCACCACGGCCAGCGGCCACAGCGGATGGAGCCGGGCCACGAGAGGGGTCGCGGCGGTCAGCGCGGCGAACACCAGCAGGAACCACAGGGGGGAGAGCACCAGCTTGACCAGCGTCTGGACGGTGGTGACTTCGACTCCGCCGATCAGCATCCCGCCCGCCACGACCGTCCACAGGATGAGGACGGCGGCGACCGGACGGAACAGCCGGCCCAGCCGCCCGCCGGCCCAGGTGCGGTACGAGTCCCCGCGCTGCCGCGCCGAGGCGTAGCCGAGGGCGGCGACATGCCCGCCGACGAGGAAGAAGACGGCCAGTGTCTGGAACACCCAGGACACCGGGGCCAGCCAGCTCGTGTACGCCAGCGGACTGGTGTTGCTCAGCCCGCCGTTGGCAGTGGTCAGGGCGGTGACCAGCCAGTGGCCGAGCACCACGCCGAGGATCGCGAAGGCCCGCAGCGCGTCCACGGCGCGGTCGCGGTCGGCCGGCGTGGCCGCGTCGATGCCCTCGGCCAGGACGGACCAGCGGGCGCGGAGCTCACGCATGGGAAGCCTCCGAGGCGGTGGCGGTGCCCAGGACGATGGCGGCGAGACTGTCCAGGGACTCGGTGCCGGGCTTGAGGTAGTCGCTGTGCCCGGCGGGACCGGCGGCGAACGCCCGGGCTCCGAAGGCGGGGTCGACGGGGTCGGTGCCGAAGCCGATCGCGCCGAGCCGGGCGTGCGGGACATTGCCGATCCAGTCGCCGCCGCCCCGCCCGGCCCAGACCCGGGCCCCCGTCGGGAGGTCCCGGGCGGAGTCGGCCCCCGTGCCCGGGCTGCCGAACAGGACCATGTCGCCGACCGCGGGCCCGGTCCCCGTACGGGCGCAGACGACCGAGCCGTACGAGTGGCACAGCAGGGAGAGGCGGGCGCCGGGCCCGGCCATGTGCCGCAACCGGTCGAGGAAGGGCCCCAGTTCGGCGGCGGCCTCGTCGGCGCGAGCGGCGGTCAGCACGGTCGTGCTGACCGTGCCGGGGGTGTCGTACCCCAGCCAGGCGACCACGGCGGAGCGCGGATGCTCGGCCTGGAGGCGCTGCTGAAGGGAGACAGCCCCGGCACGGAACCTTTGGTAGGTGTCGAGCGTCGTGTCGGACCCGGGCACCAGGACGGTGACCCGGTCGGCGGTTTCCAGATCGCCGAACACCTCGACGGCCCGGCCCCGTCCCCGGCCGTCGAAGGCGAGGAACTGCGCCGTACCGGCTGCGTCCATGGCGTCCAGCTTCGCGGCCCGCCCGGTGCGTCCGGCGCCCGCCGCCATCCCGGCCGCCTCGGCGAGGTTGGCACGGTTGGCCGTGTACCGGACGTGGGGCGCAGCGGACTCGGCGAACGCCGCGGGTACGGGCGCGGGGACGTCAGGGGAGGCGGCAGCGGCGGACACCGGAACCACGACCGCCGCCGCGACCAGCGCGGCCAGCAGGGTGCGGCGCAGCCGGCCCGTCGGCAGGCCGCGACCGCTCGCCGCGCCCGTCGCCGCGGCGCTGCCGGTGTTTGTCGTCGTCCCCGTCGCCATCGTCTCTTCCTTCGGTTCGGAAGAGCCGTCAGCGCCCTTCTCCGCTTCCGAAGTTAGAAATCGCGCCCCGTCGTCGGCGTCCCGCTCCAGAGCCGTGTTCCTACGTAGCTCTCAGGTATGACAGGGGTTACCTGAGAGGCAGGACCGGCGCGAAGTCGCTGGTGAGGGCGGTTGGTTAGAGTCGATGGATGAGCGAAACCGACTGGCGCCACGACCGCATCGGCACTGCGCACCGCGGGCAGAACCCGACCGTCCTGCGCCGCCTCGACGCGGGCTTCGCCGTGATCGGGGACCGGCAGTTCCTGCCCGGGTACTCCGTCCTGCTCACCGACGATCCCGCCGTGAGCCGGCTCTCCGACCTGCCCCGTGCGCGCAGGGCCGCGTACCTCACCGGCATGGAACGGCTCGCCGAGGCCGTCGAACGGGCCTGCCGCCGCCTCGACCCCGCGTTCCGCCGGGTGAACATCGAGATCCTGGGCAACACCGACCCGTACCTCCACGCCCACATCTGGCCGCGCTACGACTGGGAGCCCGCCGACCGCGTCCGGCTGCCCGTCTGGCTGTACGGGGAGGAGTACTGGCGCGGCGAGCGGCACGCGCTGAGCGACCGCCACGACGGGCTGCGGGATGCCATCGGGCAGGAGCTGGACGTCCTCGGCGGGGCGTGAGGTCAGGTCGTCAGGGGTTCCACGTAGCCCGCGCGCCAGCGGGGTGCCGGGTCCTGGCCGGGGCTGGTCCAGTACTCCCGGGCACCGACGATCTCGCCGTCCCGTACCGTCCAGAGGGAGACGGCCCGGTAGAGCACGTGGTCCTGGGGCACCTCGACCTCGGTGACGACGAGGTCCCCGTCGGCGAGGATGCGCAGCAGTTCCACGGATCTTTCGACGGTGTAGCCGTCGTCGCTGTTCACGGCGATGAAGTTGGCGCGGCCGACGATGCGTTCGCCGCTCACGGGCCATTCGATGACGGCGTCCTCGGCGATGAGGTCGGCTACGCCGTCCCAGTCGCGGGCCTCTATGCGCTGCCACAGGCGTGCCACTACGTTCATCGGCTCCATGGGGGGAGTGTCCGACGGGGGTGTCGGGTGCAACAAGCGTTGCTTGCAGGGTTATTGACATCGACACATTCGCCGGGGCCCTGCCGGGCCCTGCGGGGCTGGGCGGGGTCCGGGGGCCGCAGGGCTTCGCGGGTTCGGCCGCGGGTCGGCTGCTGGGGCTCCGCCCCGGGCCCCGCGCCTCAAACGCCGGCGGGGCTACAAGATCGGGGCTCCGCCCGCGCCCCGCGCCTCAAACGCCGGCGGGGCTGGGGGTGGCTGGGCGGGGCTACAAGATCGGGGCTCCGCCCGCGCCCCGCGCCTCAAGCGCCGGCGGCGTTGGGGCTGGCCCTGCGGGCTGGGGCGGCCCCGCGGGTTGCGGGTGGCCGGGTGGGGTTGGGGTGGCCGTCCGGGTTGGGGCGGTCCCCGCGGGTTGGAGGGTGGTCGGGTCGGGTTGGGGTGGGCCCTGAAGGTGGGGGATCAGGCTTCGGGTGGAGTCGTTATGGCGTCCAGGGCTGCTGTCAGGCGGGTCAGGGCGTCGACCGTTTCGGCGAAGGCGGCGTCGCCCAGTTCTTCTGCCAGGCGGGTGGCCAGGGCGGCGTGGCCCGGGGTGATGCGGGCGATCGCCGCGCGGCCCGCTTCGGTCGGGCGCAGGAGTTTGGCGCGGCGGTGCGCCGGGTTCGGGACGTACTCCGCCAGGCCCTTGGCGGCGAGCAGGTCGGCGATGCGCTGGACGCTCTGCCGTGTGATGCCCATGGCGCGGGCGATGCCGGCGACCGGGAGGGGCTCACGGAGTACGGCGCCGAGCACCTGCCACCAAGCCGCGGTCAGGCCGGCCGGGCGGGCCAGTTCCTCCGACACCGCGAGGAACTGGCCGTTGAGCCGGAACACCCCGAGCGCGGTCCGGCTCAGGAGGTCCTGACGGGCGCGCACCGGCAGAGGCTCCGGTACCGCCGGCTCCGCCCCCGGCTCACGCATCGCCCGCCTCCGCCGCCGCCATCAGGACCGGATACGCGCTCGCGTCCGAGTCGTGGAACAGCCGGTACCACGCGTCCAGTACGTCCGGCTTGTACACGTCCAGCCGGGCGAAGACCTCGCGGGCGAACGCCACCGGTTCCGTCGGCCCCGCCGTGATCAGGTCGCCGTCGGTCACCGCGTCGGCCTCGACGTACCGCTCGGCGCCCGCGTAGCCCGGCTGCTCCGCCAGGTAGAAGGGGGCCGCGCTGGTGTGGGCGTACCCGTCCAGCAGGCCCTCCCGGGCGAGGCCCGCCGTGGCTCCGCAGATCGCCGCGACCGGCACGCCCGCGGCCAGGAACTCCCGGGCCTTCGCCGCGAACGGTGCCAGCTCCTCGCCGGTGTCCCACAGCGAGGCGCCGGTGAGGATCAGCAGGGAGGAGTCCTGCGGCCGCAGGTCCGCCAGGGCCAGGTCGGGCTGGATGCGGACGCCGCCCATGGTGGTGACCGGCCGATCGGCGGCCGGGCCGACGGTACGGACCTGGTGGCCGCGCTGCGTCAGGTGCGCCGTGGTGTGGCCGGTCTCCCAGTCCGCGTACGTGTCGTAGACGGCGAGGTGGACGGGCTTGCGCGGGGTCTCGTTCATCGTGATCGCCTCCGGCGTTGACGTGCTTCACGACCTGCCTTATGACAATAGGCTGTCATGTAGGCAGCATGCTGTCAATGCTTGCGAGGGGTGGTGGCGTGGCAGACAGACTGCCGAGACCGGCCCCCCACCCCCATACAGTCCGCCGATATCCCTTCCCACCTGCGCACTTCTAGCGTGACGCCATGACCCCTCATGTCACCTCGCACAGCCTCGCCGCAGTGAAGGACGCCGACCGGAAGCACGTCTTCCACTCCTGGTCCGCCCAGGCCCTGATCGACCCGCTCGCCGTGGCCGGTGCCGAGGGGTCGTACTTCTGGGACTACGACGGCAAGCGCTTCCTCGACTTCTCCTCCCAGCTGGTCAACACCAACATCGGGCACCAGCACCCCAAGGTCGTCGCCGCCGTGCAGGAGCAGGCCGCCCGGCTCTGCACCCTCGCGCCCGGCTTCGCCGTCGACGTCCGCTCCGAGGCCGCACGCCTCATCGCCGAGCGGACCCCCGGCGACCTGGACAAGATCTTCTTCACCAACGGCGGCGCGGAGGCCGTCGAGAACGCCGTCCGCATGGCCCGGCTGCACACCGGCCGGCAGAAGGTGCTGTCCACCTACCGCTCGTACCACGGCGCCACCGCCGCCGCGATCAACCTCACCGGCGACCCGCGCCGCTGGCCGTCCGACACCGCCGCCGCCGGTGTCGTGCACTTCTGGGGCCCGTACCTCTACCGCTCCGCCTTCCACGCCGCCACCGAGGCCGAGGAGTGCGAGCGCGCCCTCGCGCACCTCGCCGACACGATCGCCTTCGAGGGGCCGCAGACCATCGCGGCGATCATCCTGGAGAGCGTGCCCGGCACGGCCGGGATCATGACCCCGCCGGCCGGCTACCTCGCGGGCGTGCGCGAGCTCTGCGACCGCCACGGCATCGTCTTCGTCCTGGACGAGGTCATGTCGGGATTCGGCCGCACCGGCACGTGGTTCGCCGCCGACCACTGGGGAGTCACCCCCGACCTGATCACCTTCGCCAAGGGCGTGAACAGCGGGTACGTACCGCTCGGCGGTGTCGCCATCTCCGCCGCCATCGCCGAGACCTTCGCCACCCGCCCCTACCCGGGCGGACTCACGTACTCCGGTCACCCGCTGGCCTGCGCCGCCGCCGTGGCCACGATCAACGCGATGGAGGAGGAGGGCATCGTCGAGCACGCCGCCCACCTCGGCGCGAACGTGATCGGCCCGGCGCTCGCCGAGATCGCCGAGCGCCACCCCTCCGTCGGCGAGGTCCGCGGCCTGGGCACCTTCTGGGCCCTGGAACTCGTACGGGACAAGGAGACGCGCGAGCCCCTCGTCCCGTACAACGCCTCCGGCGCGGCCAACACGCCGATGGCCGAATTCGCGGCGGCCTGCAAGGCCTCCGGCCTCTGGCCCTTCGTCAACATGAACCGCACCCACGTCGTCCCCCCGTGCACCATCTCGGAGGCGGAGGCCAAGGAGGGGCTGGCCCTGCTGGACGAGGCGCTGACGGTCGCCGACCGCCACACCACGTCCGGATAGCGGACGGCACATTCGTATACCGATCTTCAACCGCTCTATTTCGGCCTCGCTGCCTGGCCTAAGGTGTCCGGAGTTCACCTAAGGAGACGGACCCCTATGCCAGGCAGCGGCGCTGTCACCCGCAACACACTTCGCCAGCAGATCGCGGACGCGCTGCGTGACGAGGTGCTCGCGGGACGCCTGCCGCCCGGGACCGAGTTCACCGTCAAGCAGATCGCCGAGCAGTACGAGGTCTCCGCGACCCCGGTCCGCGAGGCACTGGTGGACCTCTCGGCCCAGGGCCTGCTCGAACTGGTCCAACACCGCGGATTCCGGGTGCGGATCTTCTCCGTGGACGACTTCCGGGGAATGATCGAGGCCCGCTCGCTGGTCGTGGACGGGATCTTCCGCAGGCTCGCCGAGCACGGCACCGTGGTCGGCTCCGGAGAGCGGCTGGTGTCCGTGCGGCGCCGGGCCGAGGAGGCGCGGCGGGCCGCGCAGAGCGGTTCGCTCGAAGTGCTGATCGGCTACGACCTGCGCTTCTGGCGGGAGCTCAGCGAGCTGGTCGGCAACACCTACATCTCCGAGTTCCTGCACCGCATCCGGGTGCAGTGCTGGGTCTTCGCCGTACCCCACCTCCAGCGCGATCCGCAGCGGCTGCGGGCGGCGCTGTGGGACGGGCACGGCGAGCTGGTGGACGCGGTGACCCTCGCCGACGCGGACGCGGTACGCCGCATCGTGCACGGGTACAACCAGCACGGGCTGGACTGGGCCGCCGGGCTCTAGGTTCGGCGCGTACGGGTCTGCGCGCACGGGTTCTGCGCACCCCTTCGCGGAGCGTGTCCGGCCCACTACGCTGGCCGGATCGGCGGCAACGACTGATCGGAGGCCGAGTGGCCTGTGACCTGTGGCTGGTCCCCCTTGTCGACGTGCTGTGCCACAGCCCCGACAACCCCTTCGCGGAAGAGATCGCCGCGTACGACAAGGCGCTCGGCGAGGCCGGGCTGCCGTCCGTGCCCGTGTTCGCCTACATGCCGGGCCTGAGCGGGGACGTGGCCCCGGTCGCCGGCTTCGACTACGACGCCCTGCATTTCCTGCGGCGGGCGTACCTGCTGCAGATCTGCGGGCTGCCGGTGACGCCGGTGGACGAGCTGGGCGGGGACTACGAGCAGCTGCTGGAGATGTTCGAGCCGACGGCGCAGCAGTCGCACCTGGTGTGGCACTACGACCATGCCGGGGCGTACGTTCCGGTGGACTTCGCGGCTCCGCTGGCGAACGAGGAGCTGTTGGCCGGTGGGGGGCCGCTGGGGTCTGCGCAGGGGTTGCTGCGGGAGCTCGCGGTCGTGGCGCCGGCCATCGGGATAGATCCCGGGAATCCGCCGACCGCGCCGGCGCCGCCGGGGCGGCCGACGTCGTTGGAGGAGCCGGCGGGGCCGATTCCGTATGACGACAGTCCGTTTGCACGGGAGCGGCATGTGTGGCTCGGCTTGCATGCGGCGGCTACGCGGAGTCTGGGGCAGGGGTCGATGATCATCTTTAGCTGAGGGCGGGCCGCGGGGGTCGGGGTGCGGGGCCGCTGCGCGGAGCCTGCTCCCCGCCCCGCCCCGGGTTCTGCCCGGACCCGCGCGGTCGGTTCAGCGGGGCTGTTCCGGGGGGCGCTGGCGGGGCATGTTGGGGCGGGTGCCCGGCGGGAGCGGGAAGCGGGCCGGGGGGACGTACGCGTCCGAGCGGGCTCCGTTGGCGCCCAGGGACTGCATGACCAGCGGGGCGGGGCCGGAGCTGAATTCCACCATCCACTCCGCCGTCTCGGAGCGCACCAGTTCCGTCACGTCCTCCGAGAAGCGCCGCAGTACCGTCAGGCACCGCTCGGCGGCCTCGCTGGCCGTGCCCTCCGTCGGCCCGAGCACCTCCCGTACGTTCTCCGAGGCCCAGTCGAACTGCAGGGTCTGCAGACGGCGCTGCACCGCCTGCGCCGTGGCCACGTCCCGCATCCAGCCCGAGGTCAGGCCGAAGAACCGGTCGCAGCCCAGGCAGGACGCCGCCAGCAGCAGGGACAGGAACCCGTACGCCGACGCGCCCGGCGCCGAGCCCGTCAGCTCCAGCAGCGGCAGCGCGGCGCCCGTGACGGCGCCCAGCGCGGCGCCGACGCGCAGCACGCGCGCCCCCCGGCGCTTCCACGCCCGGTCGGACAGGTACCACTCGGCAGTGCGCAGCGCGTCGGCCTCGACGCGGCGGTAGAGCTCGTCGAGCCGCTCGGCGGGCTCGCCCCAGTCTCCGAGGGGGAACGGCCGCCCGGTCAGATCGCCCGCCGCCATGGGTCCGCTGCCCTCCTCCCGGGGATCCCGGGGATCCCGGGGTGGCCCCTCGGGCTGCATCTCCGGCTGGCTCACCCGGCACTCCCTCTGCCTGCGCTGACGTGTGGTGGTGCGCGTGTGCGCAATGATGCGCATGCTCTTCCTACCTTCGAATGGGGCGCGATGGGCAATGATTCCCGGGATTTCCGCCCACAAGGAGGTCTCCATCAGGTACGCGCACGTCCTGTCTCTCACTCGAAAGAGTTGGTCCTCACGGCGTAGGGCGCAGCGCCCGGGGAGCACGTAGGCTCGGATTGACCAAGCGTCCCGAACGGTACGGAGTGAGTGACCTGTGATTCCCGGTGGTGGCCAGCCCAACATGCAGCAGCTGCTCCAGCAGGCCCAGAAGATGCAGCAGGACCTCGCCGCGGCTCAGGAAGAGCTGGCCAGGACCGAGGTCGAGGGCCAGGCCGGCGGCGGCCTCGTCACCGCGACCGTGACCGGTTCCGGCGAGCTGCGCGCCCTGGTGATCGACCCGAAGGCCGTGGACCCCGAGGACACCGAGACGCTCGCCGACCTGGTGGTCGCGGCCGTCCAGGCGGCCAACGAGAACGCCCAGGCGCTCCAGCAGCAGAAGCTGGGCCCGCTGGCCCAGGGGCTGGGCGGCGGCAGCGGCATCCCCGGCCTCCCCTTCTAGCACTCCCCACCCACCCGAACGAAAGAAGGCAGTCCGTTGTACGAAGGCGTGGTCCAGGACCTGATCGACGAACTGGGCAGGCTGCCCGGCGTCGGGCCCAAGAGCGCGCAGCGGATCGCCTTCCACATCCTGCAGGCCGAGCCCACCGACGTCCGCCGCCTCGCGCACGCGCTGCTGGAGGTCAAGGAGAAGGTCCGGTTCTGCGCGGTGTGCGGGAACGTGGCGCAGGAGGAGCGGTGCGCCATCTGCCGCGACCCGCGCCGCGACACCACGGTCATCTGTGTCGTGGAGGAGCCGAAGGACGTCGTCGCGATCGAGCGGACCCGCGAGTTCCGGGGCAAGTACCACGTCCTCGGCGGCGCGATCAGCCCGATCGAGGGCGTCGGCCCCGACGACCTGCGGATCCGCGAGCTGCTGGCGCGCCTGGCGGACGGCGAGGTGACCGAGCTGATCCTCGCCACCGACCCGAACCTGGAGGGCGAGGCGACCGCCACCTACCTCGCCCGCATGATCAAGCCCATGGGCCTGAAGGTCACCCGCCTGGCCAGCGGGCTCCCCGTCGGGGGAGATCTGGAGTACGCGGACGAGGTCACGCTCGGGCGGGCCTTTGAAGGAAGGCGACTTCTCGATGTCTGACGCAACGCTGCACGCCCTCGGCCAGGATCCGGACGACTTCGCCGCCTCGATCGCGGACCAGATCGAGTCGTTCATCGTCGCGGTCACCGAGGTGGCCAAGGGCGAGGACCCGGACAGCGCGGTGCCCTTCCTCCTCCTGGAGGTCTCCCAGCTGCTGCTGGCGGGCGGCCGGCTGGGCGCGTACCAGGACGTGCTGCCCGAAGAGCGCTACGAGCCCGACCTCGGCCCGGAGCCGGACGTGGACGACCTGCGCGAGCGGTTCGCGATCATGCTGGAGCCGGTCGACGTCTACTCCGAGGTCTTCGACCCGTACGAGCCCCGCAAGGCGCCGGTCCCGCACCGGATCTCCGACGACCTGGCCGACGTGGTCGCCGACCTGCGGCACGGGCTCATCCACCACCAGGCGGGCCGGATCACCGAGGCGCTGTGGTGGTGGCAGTTCTCGTACTTCACGAACTGGGGCCCGACGGCCTCGGCCACGCTGCGCGCCCTCCAGTCGCTGATCGCGCACGTGCGCCTGGACCAGCCCCTCGCCGCCCTGGACGGCCTGGACACGGACGAGGACGTGACGGAGGACGACCTCGCCGAGCAGGCCGGAGAGGTCATGGCCCAGGAGCTCGGCGGCCTCGGCCGTAAATGAGCGCCCGGAAAACGGGCACCAGGGGGAGGAGCGCCCGGGGAAATGAGCGCCCGGCCGGGGGAACCCATCCTTTGATCTTCACGTCTCATGATGTGGTACGAAGCGGTCGGATCCCGGGCGCTCGTTAGACTGCACCAGCAAATGAGACGGACTGAGCGAGGAGCGCACGTGGGCCTTGTCGTGCAGAAGTACGGAGGCTCCTCCGTAGCCGATGCCGAAGGCATCAAGCGCGTCGCCAAGCGGATCGTGGATGCCAAGAAGAACGGCCACCAGGTGGTCGTCGTGGTTTCCGCGATGGGCGACACGACGGACGAGCTGATCGATCTCGCCGAGCAGGTTTCTCCCATGCCTGCCGGGCGCGAATTCGACATGCTGCTGACCGCCGGAGAGCGGATCTCCATGGCCCTGCTGGCCATGGCGATCAAAAACCTGGGCCACGAGGCCCAGTCGTTCACCGGTAGCCAGGCAGGCGTGATCACCGACTCGGTCCACAACAAAGCGCGCATCATCGATGTCACGCCGGGCCGTATCCGCACCGCGCTGGACGAGGGCAACATCGCCATCGTCGCCGGCTTCCAGGGCGTGTCCGCGGACTCCAAGGACATCACCACCCTGGGCCGCGGCGGCTCGGACACCACCGCCGTCGCGCTCGCCGCGGCGCTGGACGCCGAGGTCTGCGAGATCTACACCGACGTCGACGGCGTCTTCACCGCGGACCCCCGCGTCGTGAAGAAGGCCAAGAAGATCGACTGGATCTCCTCCGAGGACATGCTGGAGCTCGCCGCCTCCGGTTCCAAGGTGCTGCTGCACCGCTGTGTCGAGTACGCACGCCGATACAACATCCCGATCCACGTCCGCTCGTCCTTCTCGGGACTGCCGGGCACGTGGGTCAGCAACGAGAATCCGCAAGGGGACGAGCAGGTGGAGCACGCCATCATCTCCGGAGTCGCTCACGACGTCTCCGAAGCCAAGATCACGGTCGTCGGCGTCCCGGACAAGCCGGGCGAGGCCGCGGCGATCTTCCGCGCGATCGCGGACGCCGAGATCAACATCGACATGATCGTGCAGAACGTGTCGGCGGCCTCGACGGGCCTCACCGACATCTCCTTCACGCTTCCCAAGACCGAGGGCCACAAGGCCATCGACGCCCTGGAGAAGGCGAAGGCCCAGATCGGCTTCGACTCCCTGCGCTACGACGACCAGATCGGCAAGATCTCCCTGGTCGGCGCGGGCATGAAGACCAACCCGGGCGTCACCGCCTCCTTCTTCCAGGCGCTGTCCGACGCGGGCGTCAACATCGAGCTGATCTCCACCTCCGAGATCCGCATCTCGGTCGTGACCCGCCAGGACGACGTCAACGAGGCCGTCCGCGCCGTGCACACGGCCTTCGGCCTCGACTCCGACAGTGACGAGGCCGTCGTCTACGGGGGCACCGGACGATGACCGGCGCCCGGTCCTCCGCCCCGGCGCTCGCCGTGGTCGGGGCGACCGGCGCGGTCGGCACCGTCCTGCTCCAGATGCTGTCCCAGCGGGCCGACGTCTGGGGCGACATCCGCCTGATCGCCTCCGCGCGCACGGCCGGCCGCATGCTGGCCGTCCGCGCGGAGGAGATCGAGGTGCTCACCCTCACCGAGGACGCCTTCGACGGCCTCGGCCCGGGCGATGTCGCGCTCTTCCTCACCCCGGCCGAGGTCTCCGCCCGGTGGGCTTCCGTCGTCACCGCACGCGGTGTCGTCGTCGTCGACCAGTCCGCCGCCTTCCGCGAGGACCCCGAGGTCCCCCTGGTGGTGCCCGAGGTCAACGCGCACGCCGTACGGATCCGGCCGCGCGGGATCGTCGCCACCCCGGACTGCGTGACCGCCGCCATGATCGCGGCCCTGGGCGCGCTGCACGCCGAGTACTCCCTCTCCGAGCTGGCCGTCTCCTCGTACCAGGCGGCGAGCGCCGCCGGCCGGGCCGGCACCGAGGCGCTGCGCCGCCAGCTGTCGCTGGTCGCCGGTACCTCCCTGGGCGAGCAGACCGGAGACGTACGCCGGGCCGTGGGCGAGGACACGGGGCCCTTCGCGGCCCCGCTCGCCCTCAACGTCGTGCCCTGGTCCGGGGAGCTGCGCGAGGACGGCTGGTCCTCGCACGAGCTGGCGGTCCGGGGGGAGACCCGCCGGATCCTGGGCCTGCCGGAGCTGCCGATCGCCGTGACCTGCGTACAGGTTCCCGTGGTGACGGGGCATTCCCTGACCGTGCGGGCCCGGTTCGACAACGAGGTGGACGCCGCGCACGCCCGGCAGGTCCTGGACGCCGCGCCCGGCGTGGTGCTCGTGGACGACCCGGCTGCGGGCGAGTTTCCGACGCCGGCGGACGCCGCCGGAACGGATCCGGCCTGGGTGGGACGGGTGCGGGTCTCGCTCGACGACCGGCGTGCGCTGGAGTTCTTCGTGTGCGCCGACAATCTCCGCAAGGGCGCCGCCCTGAATGCCACTCAGATCGCGGAACTGATCGCAGGTGAACTTGCGTAATTCGCTTTGTAGGATCGGTGCTGATCCCTTGATCAAGGTGATGGCCCGACTGCCGTCTCGATAGACGGGGCAATCGGGAAGAGCGGGTACGCATGAGGGCAATGGGGATATTGCTGTGGCGGCTGCCTCGCGCGTACAACCCTGACGGGGGGACGCGTGTCCTACAGGCGTGGCAGAGGCACTGCTGGAACTGGCCGTCCTGCCGGCGCGCACCGGGATCATCCCGTCGCGCCGGGGCTCCCGCACGTCCGGCGGCGGTCTTCCTGTGATCGTTCCCGTCCCGCCGGCCGGGCCCTCCGAGGTGCCCCTACGGGCCGTCGTACCGACCCCGGGCGGCCGCGTGCCCGCGCCGCGCGACAGCGCTGAGGCGGGCGGCGAGACGCCCCCGGCGAGCGAGGCCGCGGCCGGGGCAGCGGCGGAGGCCGTGCCCGAGGCCGTGCGCGAGGTGGTGGCGGGCACCACCGTGGACCACCTCACCGAGACCTACCAGGCGCACTACCGCTCGCTCCTGGGCCTCGCCGCGCTGCTCCTCGACGACACGGCCTCCTGCGAGGACGTGGTCCAGGAGGCGTTCATCCGCGTGCACTCGGCCCGCAACCGGGTCCGTGACCGCGACAAGACGCTGGCGTACCTGCGCCAGACCGTCGTGAACCTCTCCCGGTCCGCCCTGCGCCGGCGCATCCTCGGCCTCAAGCTGCTGTCGAAGCCGATGCCGGACATGGCGAGCGCCGAGGAAGGCGCGTACGACCAGCTGGAACGTGACGATCTGATCAAGGCGATGCGCGGACTGCAGCGTCGCCAGCGAGAGGTGCTCGTGCTGCGGTACTTCGCGGACATGACGGAAGCCCAGGTCGCCGAGACGCTCGGGGTGTCGCTCGGCTCGGTGAAGGCGTACGGATCGCGGGGGATTGCCGCGCTGCGGGTGGCGATGGAGGCTGCGCAGTCATGATGGACGACCACACCGCGCCCGGCGGCGCGAGCGAGGAAGAGGCGCTGCGGGGCCTGCTGCGCGGGGCCGTCGAGGGCCTGCAGCCCGCCGACGGGGCGCTGGAGCGGCTGCGGTACGCCGTCCCCGCCCGCCGGACCCTCAAGCGGCAGGTCTTCGTCGGGGCCGCGGCGGTCGCGCTGCTGGCCGGGACGGCCATTCCGGCCGCCCTTCACATGGCGGCCGACGAGGCAGCCACCACCGAGCACTCGACGATGGCCGGGCACGGGGCGGAGGCGGGCGGGAAGCCGGGCTCCGCGTCCTCCGACCCGCACCAGAACGGCTCCGGGAGCCAGCCCAGGGCCACCCGGTCCGGCGGCGGTACGCCCGACGCGGGCGGCACCACCGGGCAGCCGGACCCCGAGGCCACCGGTTCGCCGGCCGGCGGTGTGACGGCCGGCCCGTCGAGCAGCGGCACCGACCCCGGCACGGTCGTGGGCGCGGGCAAGGGCCCGCAGCCGCCGGCGGCGGCGTCCGGCGCGCCCGGGTGCGGAGCCGAGCAGCTGGGGGTGGTGGGCTCGGCCCGCGCCCCGGAGGCCGACGGCAAGATCTACGGCAGTTTCAAGGTCACCAACGTCTCGGCGCAGGGCTGCACCGTCAGCGGCCCGGACACCGTGACGGCGGCCGCCGCGGCCGGCGCCCCGACCGGCCCGGGCTCCGGCGTCGCCGTGGTCGCCCACACGGCGGGGGACCCGGCCAGCGGGCTGCTGCCCGACCCGTCGGCGGAGGCGCCGGTGCTGGTGCTCCCGCCGAACTCGGCGTACGAGGTCCGCTTCGCCTGGGTGCCGTCGGCGGAGCCGTGTGCCGCGGCCAGCCCGGACGCGGGGGCGAAGCCGTCGCAGGGCCAGTCCGCGGGCACGCCCGTCGCCGAGCCGGAGACGGGGACCACGCCCCCGGAGGCTCCGGGCGTGGCGGTGTCCCACACGCCCCCGACGGGCGCCCCGGTGACGCGGACGACGATCCCCGAGGCCTGCGGGGGGACGGTGTACCGCACGGGAGCGATCCCGGTGGACGCTCCGAAGCCGTAGTCCCTGCGGGTCAGACCCGCTCGGCTGCCGGCGCCGCGGGCAACAGGCCCGCCTCCGCGTCGCGGAGGGTTTCCAGTTCGCGGCGGTAGAGCCGGAACCACATGAAGAGCACGAAGGCGACGAAGACGAACCACTCGCCGGTGTAGCCGAGGTTCTGGAAGGCCTTCAGGTCGAGCCCGGTGTTGGCCGGGGCCGCGGCGGGCACCGGGGTCAGGCCGTCGGCCGGGGTCTGCACGGTCAGCCAGGCGTCGTACAGGTCGTACGGGACGAGGTTGACCAGCGAGGCGGCCCCGATCACGCCGAGCTGCCCGGCCGGGAGGCCGCCCTGGGCGTGGACCCCCTTGGTTCCGGAGTTCTCCGAGGCCTGGAGCGCACCGGTGACCTCGACGCGGCCGGTGGGCGCGGCCGGGGCCTTCGCCGGATCGGCCGTCCCCGGCAGCCAGCCCCGGACCACCGGGACGGCCTTGCCGGAGTCGGTCTTCAGCAGGGTCAGCACGTAGAAGCCGGTCGCGCCGTCCAGCCGCCGCTCGGGGACCAGCAGCTGGTCCCCGTACTCCCCGGAGGCGGAAGCCAGCCGTCCGGAGGTCTTCTTGTCCACCGGGAGCAGTGAGTCCAGCGGCGCGGCCGCCCGGTCCGCGGGGCGCTCGGAGGTCGCCTCGCGGTGGCTGTCGACGCGGTCCTCGAACCGGTCTAGCTGCCAGGACCCCATGAACAGGCAGAAGGGGACGGCGAGCGCGACGAAGACGTTGATCCCCCACCAGCGCGGGGTCAGGAGAAACCGGTGCACCCCACCACCGTACGGGGGGTGCACCGGCTCGGGTTTAGCGGGGCAGGTGCTTGAGCGCGAACTCCAGCTCCATCCGGACCTGCTTGATCCGCTCTTCCACGACCAGCGAGCCGTGCCCGGCGTCGTACCGGTACACCTCGTGCACCGCGCCGCGCGCCGCCAGCCGGTCCACGTAGTTGTCGATCTGCCGGATCGGGCAGCGCGGGTCGTTGACGCCCGCCGCGATGTAGACGGGCGCCTTCACCGCATCGACGTACGTCAGCGGAGAGGAGGCCTCGAAGCGGTCCGGGACCTCCTCCGGCGTACCGCCGAAGAGGGTGCGGTCCAGGGACTTCAGCGCCTCCATCTCGTCGTGGTAGGCCGTCACGTAGTCGGCGACCGGTACGGAGGCCAGGCCCACCGCCCAGGCCCCGGGCTGCGTGCCGAGGCCCAGCAGCGTCAGGTAACCGCCCCAGGAGCCGCCCGAGAGCACCAGCCGGGCCGGGTCCGCGAGGCCCGAGGAGACGGCCCATTCGCGGACCGCCGCGATGTCCTCGAGCTCGATCAGGCCGACTCGGTGCTTGAGGGCGTCCGTCCAGGCGCGGCCGTAGCCGGTCGAGCCCCGGTAGTTGACCCGGACGACCGCGAAGCCGTGGTCCAGCCAGGCCGCCGGGGTCGCCGCGAAGGCGTCGCTGTCGTGCCAGGTGGGCCCGCCGTGGATCTCGAAGACCGTCGGGAAGGGGCCGTCGCCGTGCCCGGCCGGCCGCTGCGCGAGCGCATGGATCCGCCCGCCGGGGCCCTCCACCCAGACGTCCTCCACCGGCATCGAGCCGGGCGCCCGGAAGCCGGGCGGGTCCAGGACGGTCAGGCCCGAGGTGGACCGCACGGCCGGCGGCTCGGCCGCCGAGGACCACTGGAACTCCACCGTCCCGTCGGGGCGCGCCGTCGCACCCGACACCGTCCCCGGCGGCGTGTCCACGCGCATGAGCTCCCGCGCGGCCAGGTCGTAGCGCCAGAGCTCGCTGCGCGCCTCGAAGTCGTGCGCGATCAGCAGGGCGGAGCCGTCCGGGTACCACTCGGCGCTGACGTCGCCCGGCAGGTCGATCGCGAGCTCCTCCTCGGTGCCGGTGGCCACGTCCCACACCATCGGCTCCCAGCGGCCGCGCCGCTGGTGGCCGACGAGCAGCCGGGTGTCGCCCGGGACCGGCGCGAAGCCCAGTACCTCCAGGCCCAGGTCCTCGGAGCCGCCCCGGGAGTCGTCCAGCTCGGCGACGGTGGCGCCGTCGAGGGTGACCACGCGCAGCGCGGAGTGCATGGCGTCACCGTGCTCGGTGTGCTCGATGGCGACCAGGGTCCCGTCGTGGGACAGGTCGCCGACCCCGGCCGACTCGCGGTGCCGGTAGATCACGGCGGGCGCGGCGCCGTCCGGCCGGACCACGTGGATGGTCGTGCCGTCCTCGTCCGTGGAGCGGCCCACGACGGACGTGCCGTCGCGGCCGATGGCCAGCCCGGCCGGGTAGGAGGGCTCCAGCCCCGGGGTGGCCGGCTCGTCGGGGCCGCCGGCGAAGGGCTGGCGCACCCAGGTGCCGAACTCGTCGCCGTCGGTGTCGGAGAACCACCAGACCCACTCGCCGTCGGGGGAGAGGGTGCCGTCGGTGGTGCCGTTGGGGCGGTCGGTGGCCTGCCGCTGCACGCCGGTGGCGCGGTCCCAGGCGTAGAGCTCGAAGGTCCCCGTCGCGTTCGAGACGAAGAGCGAGCGGTCCGGAGCGTCCTCGGCCCACTCGGGCAGTCCGACGCGCGGTGCGCGGAACCGCTTCTCCCAGGCGGGCATCTCGGCAGCGGCGGTCTCGCCGGTGGTCAGTTCGGTGTCGCTGGTCATGCCCCCCATTCTTGCCGGACGCCGAGCCGGGATGCCGACTGCTCCGAACGGGCGCACAGTGGAACCCGTACGCGTGTTCCGTGTTCAGTGTTCCGAGGAGGAGTGATCATGGCCAAGAAGGCTCGCACCGGACACCACGGCCACCAGGATTCCGAGCGCGCGATGGCGAAGAACACCGCGGCCGAGGCGCGTGCCAAGGCCGCCGTCAGAGACGTGCAGTCGCTCTCCGCGAAGACGCGGGGCATGCAGCAGAAGGCTCAGGCCAAGCGCGGCTGAGTCCGGCACCGGTCACCGGCCCGCGCCCTCCCACGAGGGCGCGGGCCGCGTGCGTACGCTGACCGCATGCGGATGATCGTCCGGGGTGCCCGGCTGCTGCACGCCCACGGCCCGTCCGACGGCCTGTCCGACGGCCTGTCCGACGTGGAGGTCGCCGAGGACGGGCGGATCGCGCGGGTGATCCCGTACGACGACCAGAAGGAGCCGCCCGCCACGGGGACCCTCATCGAGGCCCACGGCTCGCTGCTCACCGCTCCCTTCGTCGAGCCGCACATCCACCTCGACACGGCCCTGACGGCCGGCGAACCGCGCCCGAACGCGTCCGGCACCCTCTGGGAGGGCATCGCCTGCTGGAGCGAGCGCAAACGGACGCTGACCCGCGAGGACGTGGTCGCGCGGGCCACCGAGGTGCTGCGCTGGCAGGCGGCGCAGGGCGTGCTGCACGTACGGACCCACTGCGACGTGACCGACCCGGCGCTCACCGCGCTCGACGCGCTGCTGGAGGTGCGCGACCGGGTCCGGGACGTCATGACCCTGCAGATCGTGGCCTTCCCGCAGGAGGGGATCGTCTCCTTCCCGGACGGCGAGGCGCTGCTGCGCGAGGCCGTGGCGCGCGGGGCGGACGTCGTCGGCGCCATCCCGCACTTCGAGGACACCCGGGAGGACGGGGTCGCGTCGCTGGGCATCGCCTTCGCGCTGGCCGAGGCGAACGGGCTGCGCGTGGACGCGCACTGCGACGAGATCGACGACGAGCAGTCCCGCTTCGTGGAGGTGCTGGCCGCCCTCGCGCTGCGCTCGGGCCTGCGCGAGCGCGCCACGGCCTCCCACACGACGGCCATGGGCTCCTACAACGGCGCCTACAGCTACAAGCTCCAGCGGCTGCTGTCGCGGTCGGGCGTCAACCTGGTCGCCAACCCGTTCGCCAACCTCAACCTCCAGGGCCGCTTCGACGCCTATCCCAAGCGGCGCGGGCTCACCCAGGTCAAGGAGATGCTGGCGGCGGGGGTCAACGTGGCCTTCGGGCACGACGACGTCATGGACCCGTGGAACGCGCTCGGCACCGGCAATCCGCTCCAGACCGCCCTCGTCGGGCTGTACGCAGCCCAGCTCACCGGTGCGGAGGAGATCCCGCTGGCCTTCTCGATGGTGACGGAGCGTGCGGCGCGGGTCCTGGGCCTGTCGGACGGGGAGTACGGCATCAGGGAGGGCGCCCCCGCCTCCTTCGTGCTCCTCCCGGCTCCGACCCCGCAGGAGGCGATCCGCCGCCAGGTCCGGCCCCGGTACGTCGTCGCGCACGGCACCGTCCTGGCCCGCACCCCGCCCGCCCCGGCCCTGCTCAGCTGGCCGGGGGAGCCCGAGGCCGAAGTCGACTTCAGCCGGTCCTAGGCTGACGCCCCATGACATGGACCCTTGACACCGCCGCGGCCCGGGCCGCCTTCCAGGTCGCCTCGGAGTACGCGGACGCGGCTCTGCTCGCCCACTCGGTCCGCTCGTACGCCTTCGGGGCCGACCACGCGCAGCGGCACGGCCTGGAGTACGACGCCGAGCTCCTCTACGTGTCGGCCCTGCTGCACGATCTGGGGCTGACGGCCCCGTTCGACAGCCATACCCTCCCGTTCGAGGAGGCGGGCGGCCACGTCGCGCGCGTCCTGACGGCAGGCCTGGGCTGGCCCGCGGCGCGCCGGGCCCGCGCCGCGGAGGTGATCGTCCTGCACATGAGGGACGACGTGACCGCGGCCGAGGACGTCGAGAGCCACCTCCTCCAGGTGGGGACGAGCGCCGACGTGTCGGGACTGCGCCTCGGCGAGTTCGACCCGACCTTCACTGCGGAGCTGCTCGCCGCGCATCCGCGGGGCGGCTTCGGCGCCTCGTTCCTCGCCCTGGCCGAGGACCAGGCGAAGCGCAAGCCCGACTGCGCGGCGGCCGCCTTCGTCGCGGGCGGCGCGGCCCTGCGCATCGCCGCGAACCCCCTGGACGCGGCCGCCGGCTAGCCCCAGGGCCCGGATCCCGGTCAGAGGCCGCGCTCGATCATGCCGATCAGGTCCTGGCCGGCGTCGTGGGCCTGGGCCCCGGTGACTCCGCGCAGCGGGCCGTCGATCATCAGGACGGCCAGGCCGTGGACCGCCGACCAGGCGAGGAACTCCGCGCCCGGGCGGCGTTCGGCGGGCAGCAGGCCCGTCTCCACGAGGCCGTCCAGGGCGGCGCCCAGGAGCTCGAAGGGGGTCAGCCCGCCCGCTCCGGCCCCGGTGGTGTCCGTGGCGTGGGCCATGTCGGCCGGGACGTGGAACGCGGTGCGGAAGAGGCCCGGCTCGGTCACGGCGAAGCGGATGTAGCCGGTCCCGACGGCGCGGAAGCGGGCGCGGGCGTGGGCGGCGCGGTCGCCGCCGGGGCCGTCGACGGGGGCCAGCCGGTCGATCTCCTCCTCCATCGTGAGCGCCGCCCGGGCCATGGCCGCCTGCGAGACCCCGTGCACCAGGGCCGCGCGGTCGGCGAAGTGCCGGTACGCGGCGTTGGGCGAGACCCCGGCGCGCCGGGTGACCTCGCGCAGCGAGACGGCGTCGGGCCCGCCCTCGCGGGCCAGCTCCAGCGCCGCGTCGAGCAGGGCGCTGCGGAGGTTGCCGTGCCGGTACGTGCTGCGCTTGATCGGCGGTGGAGGCGGCTCGGCGCCGGGTGTCGTCGCGGGCATGTTCTTTCTCCGCTCGATGTGGAGATGTGGACGGTGTTTACTTCCGGACATAGCCTACGGGCGAGAAGTGGACGCCGTCCACATTGCCTGCGGCCGGAGCGGCGCGGGCGGGTTCCCCGTGTGAGAACCGGGTGCGCGGGGCCCCGCCGGATAGCGTGCCCGCATGTCGTGGGACGAGGACGGAACACCGCACCCGCTCGCACTGCGCCGCGCCGGCCGCAGCGAACTGGAGCCGGACCGGCTGCCCGAGGTCCGGGAGCTCGAGGTGCTGGGCTGGGAGCCCGCGCCCGAGGAGCTGCGCTGGGCCTTCCTCCCGTACGTCTGGCCCCCGGCGGCCCGCACGTGGATCCCGGACCGGTCCACGCACTGGGCGGTGGAGACCTTGCTGGACGGCCAGGGCCACATCACGGCGGTCGAGGCCGCCCCGCTCCCCGAGGCCGACCTGCACGACCTCGAGGGCGAGACCGACACCGTCCTCGCCGGCCTGGGCCTGCCGCCCCGACCCCGGGGCCGGCTGTGGCTGCTGCGCCCGGTCGGCCCCTTCGCCACCGTCGGCGAACTCCTCGGCCACCTCGACGCGCTGGCCGCCTCACGGGGCGTGGAAACCCGGGCCTGCGCCGCGTTCCTCGCCCTGGTCCGCGCCGAACTCGAGGCTCTCGACAGGACCTAGGGAGAGGGCTGGTTCGTCGGGACCCGGAGGCTTCCGTAGCGTTCCATCCGCTGCCAGTGCAGGCGTGAACCGGCGATCGCGGTGAACACCGACTGGATGACGACCAGGTACATCAACTGGCGGTAGACGAACTGCTGGAGCGGAAGGCTCCACAGCGGCCCGGGCCGTTCCTTGTCGAGGTGGAAGGCGTAGAGCCCCATCAGGACCTGCAGGAGCAGGAAGGCGCACCACAGGCCGATGATGCGGACCGGGTCGAGGAAGATCAGGCCGAAGACGGCGAAGACGTCCACGACGGGCGCGAGCAGCGGCAGCAGGACCTGGAACATCAGCAGGTAGAGCAGGCCGCGGCGGCCCAGCTTGCCGGCCTGGCCCCGCTGGGTGAGGGCGCCCCGGTGCTTCCACATGGCCTGCAGGGTGCCGTAGCACCAGCGGTAGCGCTGCTTCCACAGTGCGCCGAGCGTGGCGGGCGCCTCGGTCCAGGCGACGGCCCGCTCCTCGTACACCACCCGCCAGCCGTTGCGGCACAGCGCCATGGTGAGGTCGGTGTCCTCGGCGAGGGTGATGTCGCTGACCCCGCCGACCCGCAGCAGCGCCTCGCGGCGGAACGCGCCGACCGCGCCGGGCACGGTGGGCATGCACTCCGCGAGGTCGAAGAGGCGCCGGTCGAGGTTGAAGCCGACCACGTACTCGATGTGCTGCCAGCGCCCGAGCAGGCCGCCGCGGTTGACGACCTTCGCATTGCCGGAAACGGCGCCGACGCGCCGGTTGGCGAAGGGCTGGACGATCATGCGGACCGCGTCCGGCTCGAAGACGGTGTCGCCGTCCACCATGACGAGCAGGTTGCACGTGGCCGCGGCTATGCCGGTGTTGAGCGCCGCCGGCTTGCCGGCGTTCTGCTGGCGGATGACCCGTACGCCGCGCAGGTTCAGGGCTTCGACGATGTCGGCGGTGCCGTCGGTGGAGCCGTCGTCGACGACGATGACCTCCACCTGGTGGTCCGACGCGAGCAGGGAGCGGACGGCCGCCTCGATGCCGGCGCTCTCGTTGTAGGCGGGCACGATGATGCTGACCGGCTCGGTGACCGGCCTGCCCCACGGCCTGCGGCGCGTACGGACATGACGGCGCGCGGCGACGAACACCGCGATCGCGCGCAGCACGCTGAGGGCGCCTGCCGCCCACAGCAGCCAGCCGAGCGCGTCGAGCACCCAGCCGCTGGCGCGCAGCGCGTTGATGAGGGCGAGCCCCTGCCACTCGTCGACGGTGGAGGCCGGCTTCACGGGTGCCGGCAGGCCCACCGCGTCGCTGACCGTGGCGAATCGGAAGCCCGCCTTCTTGAGGTCGGGCAGGAGCTGCTCCAGCGCCGCGACGGTCTGCGAGCGGTCGCCGCCCGCGTCGTGCATCAGCAGGATCTGGCCGTCCGTGCCCCGGGGAGTGGAGTTGGCGACGATCTGCGCGGTGCCCGGGCGGCGCCAGTCCTGGCTGTCCTGCGTGGTGAGGACGGTGAGGTAGCCGTCCTGCCCGGCCTCCACGACGGTGTTCCAGTCGGCGTCGGTCAGCGCCTCGTTGGTCGAGGAGTACGGCGGCCGCAGCAGCGGGGTGGTGACGCCGGCGGCGCCCGCGATGACGAGCTGGCTCTCGCGCAGCTCCAGGGAGCGCCGCCACGCGGAGGCCGCGCCGAGGTCGGTGTGGGTGAAGGTGTGGACGCCGATCTGGTGGCCGTCCTCGACGATCCGCCGGGCCAGCTCGGGATGGGCGGCCACCTGGGCCCCGACGGTGAAGAACGTGGCCGGCACCTGGTGGCGGCGCAGGACGTCGAGGATCTTCGGGGTCCAGACCGGGTCGGGGCCGTCGTCGAAGGTCAGGGCGATGGTGCGGGGTCCGGGACCGGCCACCCGTCCGGCCGCGCCCTCGACGACCGGGCCGCCGGAGCGGATCTGCTCGGGCACGGACGCCGACGAACCGGCCTCGCGCGGTGCCCCGTCGGCGGTCGTGTCGAACATGTGGTGGGCGTAGCCCTGGAGGAGCAGCGCCGCCGAGAGGGTCACGACGAGCACGGTCAGCAGCAGCCAGTGGGTGCGCAGGGGGACGTTGCGCACCGTGCTGTGCCGCCCGCGGGGGAGTCGGCGCCGGTTCTTCGACACGGGAGGGAGTGCTTCCTGCCTGTGGGGACGGGGTCGGGGTCTACGGGTGGGCGGTGGGTTTGCCGCCGCCTTGGCCGGGCCGGGCCGTCGGCTTGCCCTGGCCGGCCGAGCCGGAGCCCGGCGACGCCCCGTTCCCGTTGGGGGCGGGGGGCGTCGGGGCGGCCGTCGGGGCACCCGACCCGGTGGTGGCCTGGGATGCGGGGGCAGGGGGCGCGGGAGCCTGGGAGGCGGCGGGCGCCGCCGGAGTGCGGCGCGGTGCGGCCGAGGCCGACGGGCTGCCGGGCTCGGCCGCCGGGGCCTTGCTCGGGGCTGCGTCCGCACTACGGGGGGCGGGCAGGAACGGCGACTTGAGCGTCGGCCCGCCGAACAGCGAGCTGAGTACGAGGACCACGTACCCGGCGGCGGGCACGACGAGCAGCCACCCCAGGCGGCGGACCCGGCGCTGGCGCCGCCCCGAGGAGTCCACGAACACCGGGCTCGGCTCGGCCGCTCCGGCGGTGCTCGGGGAGGCCGCGCGGACACGCGGAAGCTCCAGCGTGTCGTCGTCCGCGTAACCCGGTTGTGGTCGCATCAGTGGGGTCTGCCTCTACGGGATGGGGCGGGTGGTCGGGGTGTCGTCGCGAGGCTGGGGCGGCGTCGGGCCGGTGCTCGGCAGGCCGGTCGGGCGGCCGGTCGGACGGCTGCCCGGGCCGGCTGGTGTACGGGTCGCTTCCGGATCCTCGGGGCGCTTGCCCGGCTCGGGCTTCCCGGACGGCTTCGGGGAGGCGGAGGCGGAACCGGAGGCACCGCGCGGTCCGGACGTCGGCTGCGCGGTCGGCGGGCTTCCGGGGGGCGCGTCCTGCCCGCCCAGGACGGGGGCGCAGTAGCCGGGTACGTCGGCCGGTCCTCCGGCCGCCGCGACCAGCGGGGCGAAGCGGCGCTCCGCGAGCACCTCGGCGGGCCCCCGCGTGCTCGGGGCGCTGTCCGCGGCGTAGGCGCGGCAGAGCTCGGCGAGAGCGGCGGGTACCGCCTCCGGCGAGTCGGCGAGCACCCCCGGGGGCAGCTCCCCGGGCCGGGAGGCCGACGCGGAAGCGGAGGGCGCCGGGGCGCTGCTCGCGGGCCTGCCGCCCAGGGCGGCGGGCAGATGGCCCGTGCCGGCGGCCACGGCGACTCCGCCGAGGGCGGTGGCCACGACGGTGGCCGCGACCTTCGCGCTCAGGAGCATCGCCGGGGTGAGCATGTTCCGCTTCCTGGGGGTGGCCACGGGGGTGGAGGCAGTGGGGGACGCAGGGATGGACGCAGCGGTGGAAACCTGGGCAAGACGGGCAGACCGAAACGCCGCCACGGCCGCTTGCTCGCCGGGCAGTTCACCGTCGCCCATGGGCGCGCAGACGGCGGCGAGCAGTCCCGCGAGGGCGTCGTCGCCGGGTACCGCACCGGCCCTGGCGCCGGCGAGCAGCTGCTCGGCCGTGTCGCGGTTGATCCGGCGGGATCGGTTGGTGCTCATCTCGCATCCTTCAGCGTCGAAGACGTCGTCGGTGTCACTTCCGGGGCGAAACTTGCTTCGAGCGGCTGCTGAGCACCGCCGGGGTCGGCATTCCGGTCTTCCTGCTGTTCGAGGAGCTTGGCGAGCTTGCGCAAACCCCGGTGCGCGGCCGTGCGCACCGCACCGGCCCGTTTGCCGAGCACGCGCGCCGCGCTCTCCGCGTCGAGGTCCATGACCACGCGCAGCAGCACGGCCTCGCCCTGCTCGCGGGGCAGCCGGGCTATCAGGGCGAGCGCGTCGGTGGTGGCGACCGTGGCCAGCGCGCTCGACTCGGTGTCCTCGGGGGCCCGCCGGTCGAGCAGGTACTCGACCGGCAGGTCGGCTGTCGGGCGCCGGCGCCGACGGCGCAGCAGGTCCAGCGCCCGGTTGCGGCCGATCGTCGTCACCCAGCCGCGGAACCCGTCGAAGTCCCCGTCGAACGTCCCCAGGTCGCGGGCGACCTGAAGCCAGGTCTCGGACGCGACGTCCTCGGCCTCCTGCCCGACCAGCACGGTCAAGTAGCGCAGCAGCCGCGGCTGCACCTGCCGGAAGAGCGCCCGGAAGGCCGCCTCGTCCCCCCGTTGCGCCGCTCCGACCTCCCCGGACATGTCTTCCGGGCGTCCTGCCTCGCTGTCGGCCTCGCCGAACTCCTCCGCACTGTGCACGCGGGCCATGATGCGGCACATGAATCCGGCAGTTCACCCGATGATCCAGATATCACCTGGTGTTTGCGCGAGGAGCACGCCCCAAGGCCTGGCCAAAGCCCGCCGGGTTGGGCAAGGATCGCGTCCGCACCACGCCACGCAGGTTCTTCCGGCACATCACGCCCTTCACAGGAGGATGTTCATGCCTCGCCGTACACCCAGCGGCCTGATCGCCGCGGCCGCCGCGACCGCGGCACTCGCCCTGGCCGCACCCGCCTCGGCGTCCCCGGCCGCCCCGGCCGCATCCCTCCCCCAGGGCCGCGTCTTCATGGTCAACCCCGTCCAGTCCTCCGGCGACCAGGCGCTCGCCGACGCCAAGGACTCCGCCGCCTCCGTGCCCGTTTCCGCGTACGCCACGGCCGCGCTGCGCAACCTCGACGCGAGCGGCGGGCTGTCGGGCAGGTGGGCCCGTGTCAGGTCGGACACCGGGACCTCCGCCAAGACCGCGGACGCGGCCTCGTACGACCGCCACGACGACCAGTTCGAGCAGGTCATGGCCTACTTCTGGGTCAACGAGGCGCAGGAGTACCTGCAGGGCCTGGGCTTCGGCACGGAGCTTCCCGGGGCCAACGACCGGGTCCAGCCGGTGCGCATCAACCAGTGGGGCGCCGACAACTCCTACTTCACGGACAAGAAGGACGAGATCCGCTTCGGCAAGGGCGGCGTCGACGACGCCGAGGACGCCGAGGTGGTCGTCCACGAGTACGGGCACGCGGTCCACGAGGCCCAGGTCCCCGGCTTCGGCACCTCCCCGGAGGCCGGCGCGATCGGTGAGGCCTTCGGCGACTACCTGGCCGTCGAGGTCGGCACGCACGCCGTCGCCCGGTACGGCTGGGTCCGTACGGCCGACGAGGCGTGCGTCGCGGACTGGGACTCGATCACCTACAGCGAGGCCCCGCACTGCCTGCGCCGGATCGACGGTTCCAAGGTCTACGCGGACCGGGTGGGCGAGGTCCACGCGGACGGCGAGATCTGGTCCCGCGCGCTCTTCGACATCCGGGGAGCCCTGGGAGCCAGGACCGCCGACCGCGTCATCGTCAACGCGCAGTTCGCCTTCGCGGCGGACACCAGCTTCACGGACGCGGCGCTGAAGACGATCGCGACCGCCGAGCGCATGTACGGCAAGAGCACGGCGGACGCGGTGCGCGGCGCGTTCCGGGCCCGTCAGATCCCTGGCGTCTGAGGGCCGTTGGCGGACGCCGCTCGGCCCCGGAGCCCAACGGGCCCCGGGGCCAAGCGGAATGTTCCGTTTTTGACCGTTGAGCGGACATGAAAATCCTCTCTCCGGACAAGAGCTCGTCAAATTCTTGTTGCATACCTGTCAATCGGACCCTCCTTCCTGGCACGCTCGCTGCCGCCCCCACGGCAACACAAGGAGACCGAGTGACCACCCACATGTCCTCATCCCCCACCTCCCGCAGCCGGACCCGCGTGCTGCGCACCGCCGCCCTCGTCGCGTCCGCGGCGATGGTCGCGATCGCCGTCCAGAGCGGCTCCGCCAACGCGGCCGCCGAGCGCGAGGAAGGAGCCACCGCCCTCCGGCTGTCGGCCTCCGCGCGCGCCCAGGCGATCGCCGCCGCGCAGACCGGAGCGGTCGGTACCGCGCGCGCCATCGGCCTCTCCGACCAGGAGGGCCTCGTGGCCCGCGACGTGGTCAAGGACGCGGACGGCACGGTCCACACCCGCTACGAGCGCACCTACGCCGGCCTGCCCGTCCTCGGCGGCGACCTGGTCGTCCACCAGAAGAAGGACGGCAGCCGCAAGACCACCAAGGGCACCGAGGCCCGCATAGCCCCCGCAGCCGCCCGCTCCCCGAAGGCCGCGCCCGCCGGCGCCCGCCAGGTGGTCTGGGCCGCGGAGGGCACCCCGGTCTTCGCCTACGAGGCCGTAGTCACCGGCACCCAGCCCGACGGCACCCCGAGCGAGCGCCACGTCATCACGGACGCGGCCACCGGCGCCGAGCTCTGGTCGTACGAGGCCATCGAGACCGGCAGCGGCACCAGCCAGTACTCCGGCTCGGTCCCGGTCGGCAGCACCCCGAGCGGGTCGGCGTACAACCTGGCCGACGCGGGCCGCGGCGGCCACAAGACCTACGACCTGAACGGCGGCACCACCGGCACCGGCAGCCTGTTCACCGACGCCGACGACACGTGGGGCGACGGACTGGCGACGAACCGGCAGACCGCCGCCGTCGACGCCCACTACGGCGCGGCCGTCACCTGGGACTTCTACCAGGCCGAGCTCGGCCGCAACGGCATCGCCGGCGACGGCAAGGCCGCGTACTCCCGGGTCCACTACGGCAACGCGTACGTCAACGCCTTCTGGTCCGACAGCTGCTTCTGCATGACCTACGGCGACGGCGCGGGCAACCTCAAGCCGCTCACCTCGCTGGACGTCGCCGGCCACGAGATGACCCACGGCCTGACCGCCGCCACCGCCAAGCTGAACTACAGCCGCGAGTCCGGCGGCCTCAACGAGGCCACCAGCGACATCCTCGGCACCTCGGTGGAGTTCTTCGCCAACAACCCGGCCGACGCCGGCGACTACCTCATCGGCGAGAAGATCGACATCCGCGGCAACGGCACCCCGCTGCGCTACATGGACAAGCCCAGCAGGGACGGCTCCTCCGCCGACTACTGGTCGAAGACCGTCGGCCGGCTCGACGTCCACCACTCCTCGGGCGTCGCCAACCACTTCTTCTACCTGCTCTCCGAGGGCAGCGGCGCGAAGACGATCAACGGCGTGTCCTACGACTCCCCGACCTACGACGGCTCCACCGTCACCGGCATCGGGCGGACCAAGGCCTACAAGATCTGGTACAAGGCGCTGTCGACCTACATGACGTCGACCACCAACTACGCGGGGGCGCGCACCGCGACCCTGCAGGCGACGGCCGACCTGTACGGAACGTCCGGCACCGAATACCAGCAGGTGGCGGCCGCGTGGACGGCCGTCAACGTCAAGTGACGCACTGACAGCCCGGTGCCGGGGCCGGGACACCGTCCCCCTCGGCACCGGTCGGCCCCCGCGTCCGCCCGGTCGCGCCGCCGGGGGACGGGGCGTCACGGCCCGGCGGAGAGCTCGCCGCTGAGGGTGCCGTGGATGCGGGCGCTGGCCTCGTTCAGGCCGGTGATCTCGACGGTCTTGCCCCGCTGGGCGTACCGGTGCTCGATCGCGTCCAGCGCGGCCACCGAGGACGCGTCCCAGATGTGTGCGCCGCTGAGGTCGATGACCACCCTGTCCGGGTCGCCGGCGTAGTCGAACTGCCCGACCAGGTCGTTGGAGGAGGCGAAGAACAGCTCGCCGGTCACGCAGTAGACCACCTGGCCGCCGTCCGGATCGAGGACGGAGGTGACGTTCGCCAGATGGGCGACCCGCTTCGCGAAGATGACCATCGCGGTGACGGAGCCCACGACGACGCCCACGGCCAGGTTGTGGCTGACGACCACGCACACGACGGTGACGACCATGACGGCGATCTCCCCGGTGGGCAGCCGCTTGAGGGTCTTCGGCGCGAGGGAGTGCCAGTCGAACGTCGCGAAGCACACCATGACCATGACCGCGACCAGCGCCGCCATCGGGATCTCGGAGACGACCGGCCCGAAGGCGATGCACAGCACCATCAGGAAGGCGCCCGCGAGGAAGGTCGACAGCCGGGTACGGGCTCCGGACACCTTCACGTTGATCATCGTCTGGCCGATCATGGCGCAGCCGCCCATGCCGCCGAAGAACCCGGTGACGATGTTCGCGATGCCCTGGCCGATGGACTCCCGCGTCTTCGAGGAGCGCGTGTCGGTTATCTCGTCGACCAGCTTCGCCGTCATCAGCGACTCCATCAGCCCGACGAGGGCCATGGCCAGCGCGTACGGGGCGATCAGGGTCAGCGTGTCCAGGGTGAGCGGCACGTCCGGCAGGCCCGGCACCGGCAGCGAGGACGGCAGCGCGCCCTTGTCGCCGACGGTGGGGACGGCGATGCCCGCGGCCACGGTGATCACGGTGAGGATGACGATGGACACCAGCGGCGCCGGCACCGCCTTCGTGACCTTCGGGAAGAACACCATCAGCGCCAGACCGCCGGCCAGCAACGGGTAGACGGCCCACGGAACACCGAGCACCTCGGGCACCTGGGCCATGAAGACCAGGATGGCGAGGGAGTTGACGAAGCCCACCATCACCGAGCGCGGGATGAACCGCATCAGCTTCGCCACCCCCAGCGCGCCGAGCACGATCTGGAAGACACCGGCCAGGATCACCGCCGCGATCAGGTAGCCCAGCCCGTGCTCCCGGTTCAGCGGAGCGATCACGAGGGCGACCGCACCGGTGGCGGCGGAGATCATCGCCGGCCGGCCGCCCACGACGGAGATCACCACGGCCATCGTGAACGAGGCGAACAATCCGATCGCCGGATCCACCCCGGCGATGATCGAGAACGAGATGGCCTCGGGGATCAGCGCGAGCGCGACCACCAGACCGGCGAGCACCTCGGTCCGCAGCACCTTGGGCGAGAGCCAGGCCGGCCGCGCCGGACGGCGGACGCCGCGCAGCCGCGCGGACCCGGACACGGGGGAAGAAGACACGGGCACAGACCTCGGGCTCGGGTGCACCCGAACCGGAAGACGGGCGCGCGGAAACGACAGGAAGGGCCTGATCCACTGAGTGGATCAGGCCCTTGACCTGGTCTTACGAAGTCGGGGTGGCGGGATTTGAACCCACGACCTCTTCGTCCCGAACGAAGCGCGCTGCCAAGCTGCGCTACACCCCGATCGCCACCCTTGCAGCGCTTGCTGCCCTGGCGACATCGATTACTTTAGCGGACCCTCGGCCGGAGACGAAATCCGGTTTTCACGGGGCCTTCGGCGTCAGCGTCAGGAGCGTCGCTTCCGGCGGACACGCGAAGCGGACCGGGGTGAACCGGTTGGTGCCGCAGCCGGCCGAGACGTGGAGGTACGCGCGGTGGCCGCCCGCCTCGTGCGCGGAGAGGCCCTTCACCCGCTTGGTGTCCAGGTCGCAGTTGGTGACCAGCGCCCCGTAGAAGGGGATGCACAGCTGCCCGCCGTGCGTGTGCCCGGCGAGGATCAGCGGGTACCGGTCGGCGGTGAAGGCCTCGAGGACCCGCAGGTACGGGGCGTGCACCACGGCCATCGAGAAGTCCGCGTCCGGCTCCGGGCCGCCCGCGACCTCCTCGTAGCGGTCGCGCTTGATGTGCGGGTCGTCCAGCCCGGTGAAGGCCAGCTCCAGGCCCTCCACCTTCAGTCGCGCCCGGGTGTTGGTGAGGTTGCGCCAGCCCGCCGCGTCGAAGGCGTCCCGAAGCTCCTCCCAGGGGTTGTGCACGGCCCCGACGACCGGCTTGTTGCCGTTCAGCCCGTGCCGGCCCTGGGCCTTCTCGAGCAGGTAGCGCCCGGGGTTGCGCAGCCGGGGCCCGTAGTAGTCGTTCGACCCGAAGACGTACACGCCGGGGAACTCCATCAGGGGGCCCAGCGCGTCGAGCACCTCCGGGATGCCCTCGGTGTCCGAGAGGTTGTCGCCGGTGTTGACGACGAAGTCGGGTCGCAGCCCCGCCAGGGACTGCAGCCAGGCGCGCTTCTTGCGCTGCCCGCCGACCATGTGGATGTCCGAGACCTGGAGCACGCGCAACGGGCGCATCCCCTCGGGGAGAACGGGCACCGTGACCCGGCGCAGTCGGAACGACCGCGCCTCGAAACCGGCGGCATAGGCCACGCCCGCGGCCCCCACCGCGGCGATTCCGGCAGCTGCCTTCAGGGGGACTCCGTAACGCGCACGCATGGCCCCATCGTCGCAGACCCGGAAAACCTGCGGGCGCCACCGCCCCCGCAGGTGGCAGACTCAGCTCATGACCACGCTCAAGGCCAAGCTCCAGGAAGACCTCACGACCGCCATCAGGGAGCGGAACGAGCTGCACTCGTCCACCCTGCGGCTGACCCTCTCCGCCATCACCAACCAGGAGGTCGCGGGCAAGGAGGCACGTGTCCTCTCCGACGAGGAAGTCCTCAAGGTGATCGCCAAGGAGGCGAAGAAGCGCCGCGAGGCCGCCGACGCGTTCGCCCAGGGCGGCCGTCCCGAGCAGGCCGCGCGGGAGACCGCGGAGGGCGAGTTCCTCGACACGTACCTGCCCAAGCAGCTGACCGACGACGAGCTCGTCGCGATCGTGGCGCAGGCCGTCGAGGAGGCCAGGGCGGCGGGCGCCGAGGGGCCGCGGGCCATGGGCGCCGTCATGAAGATCGTCAACCCGAAGGTCGCCGGGCTGGCCGAGGGCGGGCGCGTCGCCGCCGTCGTCAAGCAGCAGCTCTCCTGAGCCGTACGTGAAGAGGGGGCCCTCAGCCGGATCCGGCTGAGGGCCCCCTTTCGTTGCGCTGCCGCCTACTCGGTGTCGCGGCCGCCGATCATGCCGGGCGGCATCGAGATGCCGGGGAACGGGTTGTCCGGCGTGGTGCCGCCCGTCGTACCGCCGTCCGTCGTACCGCCGGGCCGTTCGCCGGGCTTGTTGTCTCCGCCCGGCTTGCCGGGCTTCGCGGGCCTGCTCGGGCTCGTGGCCGGCCGTCCGCCGTTGCCGGCGCCCGGGAGCGCGGGTTCCGGGATGCTGACGGTGGTGAAGGCGGGGGCCTCGCGTCCGGCCAGCGCGCCGGTGATCGCGTCCTTCCAGATCGGGCCGGGCAGACCGCCGCCGAAGACCTTGTTGTAGTACCGGCCGCCGATCTCGATGTTCTCCATCGTGATCTTCTTCGCGCCGCCCGAGCCGACCCACACCGCGCCCGAGATGTTCGGGGTGTAGCCGACGAACCAGGCGTTGTACCGGGAGTCCGTCGTACCGGTCTTGCCCGCGCTGTCGCGGTCGGTCAGGCCGGCCCGCTCACCGGTGCCGGAGTCGACCACTCCGCGCAGCAGGGTGTTGATGGTGTCGGCCGTCTCCGGAGCCATCGCCCGGTCGCACTTGGCCTTCGGCACGGCGAGCGCCTTGCCGTGCGCGTCGGTGATCGACTCGATGGCGACCGGGGTGCAGTAGACACCGCGGTTGGCGAAGGTCGCGTACGCGTTGGCCATCGTCAGCGGGGAGAGCTCGGCGGAGCCGAGCGCGATCGAGGGGGCCTCCACCAGCTTCTCGCCGTTGGCCGAGACCACCCCGAGCTTCTGCGTCATCTCCGTCACCGGGCAGAGGCCGATCTCCGAGATCATCTGCACGAAGTAGGTGTTGATGGACTTCTCCATCGCCGTCCTCATCGCGTACGGACCGATCTCGTCCTCGGTCTCGTTCTCGGCCGTCTGGAGCTTGCCGTTGACCGGCAGGTTGAGCCAGTTGCTGCCGTCGCACTTCTGCACCGGGCTCGGGTAGTCCATCTTGTTCGGCGCCGGGTACACCTTGGTCGGCGGCATGCCCCGCTCTATGGCGGCGGCCGCGATGAACGGCTTGAACGTGGAGCCGACCTGGAAGCCGAAGTTCGAGCCGCCCATCCGCTTGTCCACGGAGTAGTTGATCTGGGTCTCGTTCTTCCCGAAGCCGTACGGCTTGGACTGCCCCATCGCCAGCACCCGGCCGGTGCCCGGCTGGACCATGGTCACGGCCGTCGCGATCGAGTCCTCCTGGTAGACGTGGTCCTTGATCGACTCGTTGGCCGCGTCCTGGGCCTGCGGGTCCAGGGTGGTGCGGATCGTCAGGCCGCCCTGGTTCCAGACCTTCGCCCGCTCCTCGCGCGTCTTGCCGAAGACCGCGTCCGTCAGGAAGGAGTTCTTCACGTAGTCGCAGAAGAAGCCGGCGCCCTTGACCGCGGTGATGCAGCCGTTCTTGGGCTTGGTCACCTTCAGTACGACCGGCTTGGCCTTCGCCGCGTCCGCCTCCGCCTGGGAGATGTCCTTGATGTCGGCCATCCGCTGCAGGACGAGGTTGCGGCGCTTGGTCGCCTCGGTCACGTCGTTCACCGGGTCGTACCGGCTCGGTGACTGGACGACGCCCGCCAGCAGCGCGGACTCCTCCAGGGTCAGGTCCTTGGCCGGCTTGCTGAAGTAGCGCTGGGCGGCGGATTCGATTCCGAACGCCTGCTGCCCGAAGAACGTGATGTTCAGGTAGTTCTCGAGGATCTTCTTCTTCCCGAGCTCCTCCTCGACCTGAATCGCGTACTTCAGCTCGCGGATCTTGCGCCCGAGGCTCTTCTCCTGGGCCGCGCGAACCTTCGTCTCGTCGTCACCGGCCTCTTCGACGAAGACGTTCTTCACGTACTGCTGGGTGAGCGTCGAGGCACCCTGTGCCGCGCCGCCCTCCTGCGCGTTGCGGTTGACCGCGCGCAGGATGCCCTTGAGGTCGACCGCGCCGTGCTCGTAGAAACGCGAGTCCTCGATGGCGACGATTGCCTTCTGCATGTACGGGGAGATCGCCGTGAGGGGGACCACCTGCCGGTCCCGCGAATAGACAGTGGCGATCAAGCCACCTTCGGAGTCCAGAATGGTGGTCCGCTGGCTGAGCGGCGGAGTCTTGAGATTGGCCGGGATCTCATCGAATCCCTCGACCGTGCCCTTGGCCGCGAGCCCCAGGGCGCCTGCCGCCGGAATCGCCATGCCGGCCAGCACAACTCCGGAGAGAACGGACACCCCGAGGAACTTGGCGGCCTGCTGGCTCCCCGTGAGCCCGCCGCCCGAGCGCTTCTTTCCCATGGAGGGCAGCCTACGTTCTCATTCGCCGGACACGCGCGAATGCCTTGGCCTAAGCTGTCCTCAACTGTCACAGCAGCGCGGTGCGACATCAACCCCCCGGCTTGATTTTCACCCTTCCCGAATGGGGTGGACTCATGTCCGAATCCCGCTGTTGTGATGAGCACGCCCCGCTGGCGACTCGGTGATTTCACCCGAATCGCCGGAATGGTCGGGCATGTCGTCCGATCACTCCGTCGGGTGATCTGCCGCTTACCCATAGTCCGTTCGGACCATTCAAGATTGGGCCCGTCGGGGGTGTTGCACTGTGCTCGCCTTCCGTAACGTCCTCAACTGGCAGCGGTGAATATGCCGCTGCCGCCGTGGGGGAGCCTCGATTCGGGAGAGGACGGCGCCGGGATGGGCTGGGTTACCGACTGGAGTGCGCAGGCAGCCTGCCGCACTACCGATCCGGATGAACTGTTCGTTCAAGGAGCGGCACAGAACAGGGCCAAGGCGGTGTGCACCGGATGTCCGGTGCGGACCGAGTGCCTGGCCGACGCGCTCGACAATCGCGTCGAGTTCGGCGTGTGGGGCGGAATGACCGAGCGGGAACGCCGTGCGCTGCTGCGCAGGCGTCCCACCGTCACCTCGTGGCGACGGCTGCTCGAAACCGCACGCACGGAGTACGAGCGCAGTACGGGCATCCTGACCATGGATGCCGACGAGGAGATCGACGTTCCGTACGAGACGTACGCGGCAGCCGGGTAGATCACCCGGGCGCCACGTCGTACGAACGGCGAACGCCTATGCTCCGGCCGGAACCCCGGCCGCGAGTCGCTCTCCGATGGCCCGCAGCCCGGCGAGGTCGTGCACATCGCCGGGCAGGGCCGCCACTTCGGCCACTGCCACCTCGGGGTGCAGCGAGGTGAAGCGATCGCGTGTGCGCCGTTCGCGCGCGATCACCTGCATCCGTTCGGCGTGCAGCCGCAGCAGTCCTGCCGTGATCTCGTCCACGTCGGGGGCGGGGGAGCCGTCGTCGGCGGAGTCACGAAGTCCAGCTTTCCCGGACTCCTGATCGACAATGCCGCCGTCTTCAAGATTCTCTGCGGCGGCCAGGGCCCGTTCGGCGGACAGCTGGTCGGCGCCGCTGCCGTGCACCCGGTTCAGTACCAGACCGGCCAGCGGCATCTTCTCCGCGGCCAGCCGCTCCACGAAGTACGCCGCCTCGCGCAGGGCGTCCGGTTCGGGAGCCGCGACCACGAGGAAGGCCGTACCCGGAGCCTGGAGCAGCCGGAAGGTGGCGTCCGCGCGCGTGCGGAAACCGCCGAACATGGTGTCCATCGCGGCCACGAAGGTCTGGACGTCCTTCAGGAGCGAGGCACCCATCAGCTTGCTCAGCGTGCCCGTCATCATCGACATGCCGACATTCAGGAACTTCATCCCGGCCCGGCCGCCCACCTTCGCCGGAGCCATCAGCACACGGATGAACTTCCCGTCCAGGAAGGACCCGAGCCGCTTCGGCGCGTCCAGGAAGTCCAGGGCGGACCGGCTCGGCGGGGTGTCCACGATGATCAGGTCCCAGTCGTCCCTGGCCCGCAGCTGCCCCAGCTTCTCCATCGCCATGTACTCCTGCGTGCCCGCGAAGCCGGCCGACAGCGACTGGTAGAAGGGGTTGGCGAGGATGGCCTGCGCCCGCTCGCCGTCCGCGTGCGCCTCGACGATCTCGTCGAAGGTCCGCTTCATGTCCAGCATCATGGCGTGCAGTTGGCCGCCGTCCGCCGCTCCGGTCCCCACCCCGGCGACCCTGCGCGGGGTGTTGTCCAGCGAGTCGATCCCCATCGACTGCGCGAGCCGCCGTGCCGGGTCGATGGTGAGCACGACCGCCTTCCGCCCGCGCCCGGCCGCCCGTACGCCCAGCGCCGCGGCGGTGGTGGTCTTGCCGACCCCGCCCGCCCCGCAGCACACGATGATCCGGGTCTGCGGATCGTCCAGCAGCCCGTCGACCTCCAGCCGCGGCGGAGTGTCCAGGCCCACGGTGTCCACCCCCTCGCTCATGCGACCACCGACTGCTTCCGCAGTTCCTTGGCCAGCTCGTACAACCCGGCCAGATCCATCCCCGCGCCGAGCAGCGGGAGTTCGTACGCCGGCACGTCCAGCTCCGCCAGTACGGCGCGCTGCGCACGCTCCAGCTCCACCCGGCCCGCGTGCTCGGCGGCCTGTGCGAGCAGCGGTTCCACCAGCCGCTCGGCCAGCCCGCCGCGGCGCGCGCCGCCCAGGCCCGCCCGGGACAGCGCCTGGGCCACTCCGGCCCGGTGGTCCTCGGCCGCGGCCCGCAGGGTGTCCTCGTCCAGGTGGTGCGGGCGCACCATGTTGACGACGACCCGTCCGACGGGCAGCCCGGCCTGCCGCAGTTCCTCGATCCCGTCCGCGGTCTCCTGGACGGGCATCTCCTCCAGGAGGGTGACCAGGTGCACGGCCGTCTCGGGGGACTTGAGCACCTTCATGACGGCCTGGGCCTGGTTGTGGATCGGCCCGAACCGGGCCAGGCCCGCCACCTCGTCGTTGACGTTCAGGAACCGGGTGATCCGCCCGGTCGGCGGCGCGTCCATGATCACGTGGTCGTAGACGAACCGGCCAGCCTTGTCCTTGCGCCGCACAGCCTCACAGGCCTTGCCCGTCAGCAGCACGTCGCGCAGCCCGGGCGCGATGGTCGTCGCGAAGTCGATCGCGCCGAGCTTCTTGAGCGCGCGGCCCGCCGAGCCGAGCTTGTAGAACATCTGGAGGTAGTCCAGCAGCGCCCGTTCGGCGTCGATGGCGAGCGCGAAGACCTCGCCGGTGCCGCCGGGCGCTACGGCGATCTTCCGCTCCTCGTACGGGAGCGCCTCCGTCCCGAAGAGCTGTGCGATGCCCTGCCTGCCCTCGACCTCCACCAGAAGAGTCCGCTTGCCCTCGTGTGCGAGGGCGAGCGCGAGTGCCGCGGCGACCGTGGTCTTGCCGGTGCCGCCCTTGCCGCTGACCACCTGGAGCCTGCTCACAGCGTCCGAGCCTAATTCCTTCGCCTCGGACCGCAGGCACTACCCTCGCTCCCATGACCAAGAAGTTCGAATACGCGACCGTCCCGCTGCTGGTCCACGCCACCAAGCAGATCCTGGACACCTGGGGCGAGGACGGCTGGGAGCTCGTCCAGGTCGTGCCCGGGCCGAACAACCCCGAGCAGCTCGTGGCCTACCTCAAGCGGGAGAAGGCATGAGCGGCGTCGTCGAGGCGAAACTGGCCGAGCTCGGCCTGACCCTGCCCGAGGTCGTCCCGCCGCTGGCCACGTACCAGCCGGCCGTCCGGTCGGGCTCGTACGTCTACACCGCGGGGCAGCTCCCGATGGTCAAGGGCAACCTGCCGGTCACCGGCAAGGTCGGCGCCGAGGTCTCGCCGGAGCAGGCCAGGGAGCTGGCCGCCACGTGCGCGCTGAACGCCCTGGCCGCCGTCAAGTCGGTCATCGGCGACCTCGACAAGATCGCGCGCGTCGTGAAGGTCGTCGGCTTCATCGCCTCGGCCCCGGACTTCACCGCCCAGCCGGGCGTGCTGAACGGTGCGAGCGAGCTCCTGGGCGCCGTCCTCGGCGACAAGGGCGTCCACGCCCGCAGCGCGGTGGGCGTGGCGGTCCTCCCGCTGGACGCCCCGGTGGAGATCGAGATCCAGGTAGAGCTGGCAGCCGGAGCCTGATCCGCCCGGCGGGGCCGGGTTGCCCCAGGGCAATTCCAGCCCCGCCGGCGCGTGAGGCGCGGGGTGCGGGGCGGAGCCCCGGGAGGCCCGGCGCAGCGGGGTGCCCTCGAACATCGGGCCGGATGGTCGTAGCATCCGGCCATGTCGAATGGTCAGCAGCAGCCCAAGGCCCAGCCCCCCGCCGGAGGCCAGTGGTACCCACCGGAGTGGCCCGACCGCATCCGCGCGCTCTCCGACGGTTCCCTCGTCCCGGTGGAACCGAAGCGCGCCGCCACCGTGATGCTGCTGCGCGACACCCCTGCCGGTCCCGTCGTGCACATGCTGCGCCGCCGCGCCTCCATGGCCTTCGCCGGAGGCGCGTACGCATACCCCGGCGGCGGCGTCGACCCCCGCGACGAGGAACACCAGGTCGGCTGGGCGGGCCCGAGCCAGGACGAGTGGGCCCACCGCCTCGGCACGGACGCCCGTACCGCCCAGGCCATCGTCTGCGGCGCCGTACGGGAGACCTTCGAGGAGGCGGGCGTGCTGCTCGCCGGGGAGACCCCCGACTCCGTCGTCGGCGACACCACCGGCGACGACTGGGAGGCCGACCGGCAGGCCCTGGTGGCGCGGGAGCTGTCCTTCGCCGAGTTCCTGGACCGCCGCGGCCTGCGGCTGCGTTCCGACCTGCTCGGGGCGTGGGCGCGCTGGATCACCCCGGAGTTCGAGCCGCGCCGCTACGACACCTGGTTCTTCGTCGCCGCCCTCCCGGAGGGCCAGCGCACCCGCAACGCCTCCACCGAGGCCGACCGGACCGTCTGGATCCGCCCGGCCGACGCCGCCGACGGGTACGACAAGGGCGAGCTCCTGATGATGCCGCCCACCATCTCCACCCTGCGCTCCCTGGAGCCGTACGGGAGCGCCGCCGAGGCGCTCGCCGCGGCCGGGGCGCAGGACCTGGCCCCCGTACTGGCCCGGGCCGCCCTGGAGAACGGCGAGCTGGTGCTCAGCTGGCCCGGCCACGACGAGTTCACCAAACGAGTGCGCCACGGAGGCCCCTCATGACCGATGCCGCCGCACTCCCCGGCCAGCCCCGCGGAATCGTCACTTCCGGGCCCGCCACCGCCCGGGCCGTCAACATCCTGGCCCCCAACGCCTCCGCGATGACCCTGGACGGCACCAACACCTGGCTGGTCTCCGAGCCCGGATCCACCCAGGCCGTCGTCATCGACCCCGGCCCGCTGGACGAGGGCCACCTCCGCACGGTCATCGACGCCGCCGAGCAGGCCGGGAAGCGGATCTCCCTGACCCTGCTCACGCACGGCCACCCCGACCACGCCGAGGGCGCCGGCCGCTTCGCCGAGCTCACCGGCACCAAGGTCCGCGCCCTGGACCCGGCGCTGCGGCTGGGCGACGAGGGGCTGGCCGCCGGGGACGTGATCAGGACGGGCGGCCTGGAGCTGCGCGTGGTCCCGACCCCCGGGCACACCAGCGACTCGCTCTGCTTCCACCTGCCCGCCGACCGTGCCGTCCTGACCGGAGACACCATCCTCGGCCGCGGCACCACCGTCGTCGCGCACCCCGACGGCCGCCTGGGGGACTACCTGGACTCCCTGCGCCGCCTGCGCTCGCTCACCGTCGACGACGGCGTGCACACCGTCCTGCCGGGCCACGGGCCGGTCCTGGAGGACGCCCAGGGCGTCGTCGAGTTCTACCTGGCCCACCGCGCCCACCGCCTCGCCCAGGTCGAGACCGCCGTCGAGGACGGCTTCACCACCCCGGAGGCGGTCGTCGCCCACGTCTACGCGGACGTGGACCGCTCCCTGTGGCCGGCCGCGGAATGGTCCGTACGGGCGCAGCTGGAGTACCTCCAGGAGCACGGCCTGATCCCCGGCGGCCCCGAGCTCTAGGGAGCGTCGTCAAAGCGTCGGCCGCGGGGTCTTCCTGCCGTGCCGGGCCGTGTACTCGTCCGCGAGCCACGGTCCGAGGTCTTCGATGTACGTGCGCAGCACGGCCGGGTCCGCGACCGGATCCAGCGCCACGGCGGCCGCGGCCCGCATCTGGGCCGCGCGCTCCGGGTAGTACGTACCGAAGACCTCCGCGGACTCGGCGAGGTCGCTGGTCCAGCCGCCCCACCGCGGCATGACCAGGGTGAATCCGGTGCGCACCAGGCGCCGCGCGAAGATCCGGCTCAGCTTCCGGTACTCGTCCGGGGTCGAGGCGGCCTGCGCCCTGGCCCGCCAGGAGGGCAGGAGGTCGGCCAGGTCGCCGTTGGTCTCCCGGGCGAGGAGGCCGTCCGGGCGGTACCGGGGCAGGTGCTCGGCCAGGTCGGCGCCGAGCAGCGGGGTGCACAGGCAGGCGAGGAACCAGCCGAGGTCGTACCGTTCCGGCTCGCTGAGCAGGGTGTCCTTGTCGTAGAGCAGGATGCCGGCCCCGTCGATCACCGGGAAGTCCTCGTCGAGCCCGCGCGCCAGCACGTCGGCGGCGGCCCGGTCCTCGTCGGCGGGTTCGTGGTGCAGGGCGAGCAGCAGGTCGAGGTCGGACCGCCCGGGCCGGGCCGCCCCGCGCGGCACGGACCCGTACAGGTAGGCGCTGTGCAGCCGCCGCCCGTAGGCCTCGCTGATCCGCTCCCGCGCGGCGGCGACGACGGCCCTGAACTCCCCGGGCACCTTCCCGAGGGACCCCTCCCGCTCGAAGTACCCGTACGCGTCGAGACCCCTGTGCTCCATGCATTCCACTGTGCCTGACCAACCCGGCCCGGCCCGGGCACCAACCCGGCCCGGCCGGCGTGCGGAGCCCCTGCAACGGCGCCGCACCCGGACACGCGAAAGGGCCCCGCCTGTACCGGCAGGGCCCTTCACGAAAGGTCAGCGCGACCGCTTCGCGAGCCGCTCCACATCGAGCAGGATCACCGCGCGAGCCTCGAGGCGGAGCCAGCCGCGCCCCGCGAAGTCGGCCAGGGCCTTGTTCACGGTCTCGCGGGAGGCGCCGACGAGCTGCGCGAGCTCTTCCTGCGTGAGGTCGTGCACCACGTGGATGCCCTCCTCCGACTGCACGCCGAACCGGCGCGACAGGTCGAGGAGCGCCCGCGCCACACGGCCGGGGACATCGGAGAAGACCAGGTCGGACATCTGGTCGTTGGTCTTGCGCAGGCGCCGCGCGACGGCGCGCAGCAGCGCGGTCGCGACCTCGGGCCGGGCGTTGAGCCAGGGCTGGAGGTCGCCGTGCCCGAGGCCGAGGAGCTTGACCTCGGTCAGCGCGGTGGCGGTGGCGGTGCGCGGGCCCGGGTCGAACAGCGACAGTTCGCCGATCAGCTCGCCGGGGCCGAGGACGGCCAGCATGTTCTCGCGGCCGTCGGGGGAGGTGCGGTGGAGCTTCACCTTGCCCTCGGTCACGACATACAGCCGGTCGCCGGGATCGCCCTCGTGGAACAGGGCGTCACCGCGTGCGAGGGTCACCTCGCCCATGGAGGCGCGGAGCTCCGCGGCCTGCTCGTCATCGAGCGCCGCGAAGAGCGGGGCGCGCCGCAGAACGTCGTCCACGAGTTTCTCTCCTATGTCGACCAGCTCAGGGGACCGGTCCCCCATTTTGCCGGACGGCTCAAACAGTGCGATCAATCACTACCAAGGATGCCGGACGGACGCCCGTGCTGTGTGGTGAGAGACCAATCGGGGTGGTGTTACCTGAGGTCCGGGCGGGTGTCAGCGCCCGGCCTTAGGCTGGCCGGGTGTCCAATAAGCCGGTGAGAGCACAGGCCAAGGGGTCCGCGGGAGTGGTGGCGGCCCATAATTCAGCTGTGGGCGAACAAGCCTCCACGGGGCCGTCTGCGAAGGTCCCGCCCGCCTCCCAGGGCAAAGGTTCGGCCAAAAAACCCGCCGCGAGCCCTTCCGCGGCGAAGCCGGAATCCCGCCTGGCCATGGTCCGCCGGGCCCGCCGGATCAACCGCGAGCTGGCCGAGATCTATCCGTACGCCCATCCGGAGCTCGACTTCCGCAACCCGTTCGAGCTGCTCGTCGCGACCGTGCTGTCCGCGCAGACCACGGACCTGCGGGTGAACCAGACGACCCCGGCCCTCTTCGCGGCCTACCCGACCCCCGAGGACATGGCCGCGGCCGCTCCGGAGGATCTGGAGGAGCTGATCCGGCCGACCGGGTTCTTCCGGATGAAGGCCAAGTCCCTGCTCGGCCTCTCGCAGGCCCTGCGGGACAGGTTCGGCGGCGAGGTGCCGGGGCGGCTCGAGGACCTGGTGACCCTGCCCGGTGTCGGCCGCAAAACCGCGAACGTGGTCCTCGGCAATGCGTTCGGCGTCCCGGGCATCACCGTGGACACCCACTTCGCGCGTCTGGTGCGCCGCTGGAAGTGGACCGTGCAGGAGGACCCGGTGAAGATCGAGGCGGACATCTGCGCGATCTTCCCCAAGAGCGAGTGGACGATGCTCTCGCACCGCGTCGTCTTCCACGGCCGCCGGATCTGCCATGCCCGCAGGCCGGCCTGCGGGGCCTGTCCGATCGCCCCGCTCTGCCCGGCGTACGGGGAGGGCGAAACGGACCCGGAGAAGGCGCGCAAGCTGCTGAAGTACGAGAAGGGCGGCCAGCCGGGCCAGCGCCTGACCCCGCCCCCGGACTACCCGGGCCTCCCGGCCCCGCCGCTGGGCGCCCCGGCGCCGTAACAGGAACGAATCGGTACCCGCACCGCGTTTGGCGGTGTGGGAGACGGCGTGACGGAAAGACGTGGACAGGGGTGCCTATGACGCGCGGTAGCGACACACGGGACGAGACGGCGGCGGGAGCCCGTACGGGCGGCAGCACGACGCTGAGCACCGACGGCCTGCCCGCCTGGCTGGATCCCGTCGTCGAGGCCGCGCGGACCATCGAGCCGCCGCAGCTGAGCCGGTTCCTGCCGCCAGAGGACGGCCGCGGGCGGCAGTCCGCCGTGCTCGTACTGTTCGGCGAGGGCCCCCGCGGGCCCGAGCTGCTGCTCATGGAGCGTGCCGGCACCCTCCGCTCGCACGCGGGCCAGCCCTCCTTCCCGGGCGGCGCCCTCGACCCGGAGGACGGCGATCCGCACACCACCGGCCCGCTGCGCGCCGCGCTGCGCGAGGCGGAGGAGGAGACCGGACTCGACCCGTCCGGGGTCCAGCTCTTCGGGGTGCTGCCCCGGCTCTACATCCCGGTCAGCGAGTTCGTCGTCACCCCTGTCCTCGGCTGGTGGCGCACCCCGAGCCCGGTCGGCGCCGTGGACCCGGCCGAGACGGCCCGCGTCTTCACGGTGCCCGTGGCGGATCTCACGGACCCGGAGCACCGGGTCACGGCCGTCCACCCCAGTGGCCACCTGGGGCCGGGTTTCACCGTCGAATCGGCTCTGGTCTGGGGTTTCACCGCCGGGGTGATCGACCGGCTGCTGCACTTCGCGGGCTGGGAGCGTCCCTGGGACCGCTCGCGGCAGGTCCCGCTCGACTGGCGCGCGTGAGACGGTGACCCAGTGAACGTGCTGGACATCTTGTTGCTGCTCGCGGCCGTGTGGTTCGCGATCGTCGGCTACCGCCAGGGCTTCGTCGTCGGCATCCTGTCGGTGATCGGCTTCCTCGGCGGCGGCCTCGTCGCCGTGTCCCTGCTTCCGCTGATCTGGGACCGGGTGACCGACAACGGCACCCAGGTGTCCACCACGGTCGTCGTGATCGCCGTCGTCGCGATCATCGTCTGCGCCTCGATCGGCCAGGCCCTGACCACCCACCTCGGCAGCCGGCTCCGCCGCCACATCACCTGGTCGCCGGCGCGCGTACTGGACGCGACGGGCGGGGCCCTGGTCAACGTGGTCGCGATGCTGCTGGTGGCCTGGCTGATCGGCTCCGCGCTCGCCGGGACCTCCCTTCCCACGCTGGGCAAGGAAGTCCGCAACTCCAAGGTGCTGCTCGGCGTGTCGCGTGTGCTGCCCGCGCAGGCGAACACCTGGTTCTCGGACTTCAGCTCCACCCTCGCGCGCAACGGCTTCCCGCAGGTGTTCAGCCCGTTCTCCAACGAGCCCATCACCGAGGTCAGGGCGCCCGATCCGGCGCTCGCCCGAAGCCCCGTCACCGAGCAGGCCAAGCGCTCGATCGTGAAGGTCGTCGGCACGGCGCCCAGCTGCAGCAAGGTGCTGGAGGGCACGGGATTCGTCTTCGCGCCCGGCAAGGTGATGACCAACGCGCACGTCGTCGGCGGGGTCGGCGAACCGACCGTGCAGATCGGCGGAGAGGGCAAGCTCTACGACGGGAAGGTCGTGCTCTACGACTGGGAGCGCGACATCGCCGTCCTGGACGTGCCCAATCTGAAGGCCCCGGCGCTGGAGTTCGCCGACCGGCCCGCGGCCAGCGGCAGCGACGCGATCGTCGCCGGCTTCCCCGAGAACGGCGCGTACGACATCCGTGCCGCGCGCGTGCGCGGCCGGATCAACGCCGACGGCCCGGACATCTACCACCGGAGCACGGTGCGGCGCGACGTCTACTCGCTGTACGCGACGGTCCGGCAGGGCAACTCAGGCGGTCCGCTGCTCACGCCCGACGGCAAGGTGTACGGGGTCGTGTTCGCGAAGTCCCGTGACGACTCGAACACCGGCTACGCCCTGACCGCGGACGAGATCCGCGACGACATCCGGCTCGGCCGGAGCGCCGAACAGCGGGTCGACAGCCAGGGCTGCGCCCTCTGACACCGAGACGCCGGGCCCGCGTCGGGCCCGGCGAACCCGACGGTTCCTACGTCCGTGGATGGCGCAGGCGCGCCGAGACCCAGAGGGCCCGGCGGCGCAGGATGCGCGGAATCCCGAGGCGGAGGTCGTGGCCGTCGCGGCCGGTCCTCCCGCGGGGGCCCGGCGTCGCTGCCGAGCGGCGTTCGTGTGCGGTGTCACGGTAGTCGTGCGTCCAGCCCATACTCCGAGCTGTGCCCGTGCCCCATGGTCGGTAACCCCGTACAGGGCGGCCAATTGGCCTATGCGCGAGGCAATTGAATGCTTGTCATACTCATCAGCGGTCCGGTTCGGGGTCCTTGAGCCAGTTCACCAGCTCTGTCGAGAAGGCCACCGGGTCCTCCTCGTGCGGGAAGTGCCCGAGGCCGTCGAACAGCCGCCACCGGTACGGGGCTTCGACGTACTGGCCGGATCCGGCCGCGCTCCGCGTGCGCATCACCGGGTCGAGCGAGCCGTGCAGGTGCAGGGTCGGCACCCGCACCGGCCGCTTCATCCGCCGGTTGAACTGGAGGCCGTCGGGCCGCGCCATCGACCGCATCATCCAGCGGTACGGCTCGATCGAGCAGTGAGCGGTGGACGGGATGCACATCGCCCGCCGGTACACGGCCAGTGCCTCCTCGTCGGCGCCGTCCTCCTGGAGGCCCGGCCCGGACCAGTCGCGGATCAGCTCCGCCACGAGCGCCCCGTCGTCGGCGACGAGCTGCCGCTCGGGGACGAACGGCCGCTGGAAGCCCCAGATGTGTGAACTCGCCCGGGTCTGACCGAAGTCGGACAGCATCGCCGAACGCCAGCGGCGCGGGTGCGGCATGGAGGAGACGACCAGGCGGCGCACCAGCTTGGGCCGCATCACGGCCGCCGTCCAGGCGAGGTAGCCGCCCAGGTCGTGCCCGACGAGCGCGGCGTCCGGCTCGCCGAGGGACCGTACGACCCCGGTGATGTCGAGTGCCAGATTGGCCGGGTCGTAGCCGCGCGGCGTGCGGTCGCTGCCGCCGACTCCGCGCAGGTCCATCGCGACCGCCCGGTAGCCGGCGTCCGCGAGCGCGGTCATCTGGTGCCGCCAGGTCCACCAGAACTGCGGGAAGCCGTGCAGCAGCAGCACCAGCGGCCCGTCGCCGAGCTCGGCGACGTGGAAGCGGGCGCCGTTGGCGGCGACGTCCCGGTGCGTCACCGCCCGGCCGCCGGGCAGATCGAGCCGGATCGCCGAGGCAGCGGTGGGCGGATTGCCGGGGTCGGACGAGGGGGCTGTCATGAGGACGAGCGTGCCACACCCAAGGCCTTGTCACTCACCGGCCGCGCGTGGGGCTTGACGGTCCCGACGAGCGCCGCGGTCTGCTTGACCGATTCGATGGTCCTCACCGGCGGCTTGACCTTCTTGAACTTGACCACGGCGAGCAGCCCGACCAGGCCCGCGAGCAGCCAGAACGCCCCGCCGACGATGAGGAAGGACCACGCGAGGCCGAGCCCGAGGTTATGGATCCCGTAGGCCGCGGCGAAACTCAGTACGGGGAGGGAGAACAGCACGAGCACGCCGGCGACGATCGCGGCACCGCTTCCGATGCCCGCGCGCTTGACGTCCTGCTTGATCTCCGCCTTGGCGAGGGCGATCTCGTCGTGCACCAGGGCCGACATCTCGGCGGTGGCCGAGGCGACCAGCTGGCCGAGTGTGCGCTCGGCTCCTTGCGCCCCTTGGTCCACTGCGCTCATCGCTCTCTCCCTCTGTCGTCTGCCGCGTCTGTACGCCGTCCTCCGTCAGATCATGCCGGACGGTCGCCCTCGATGCTGGACCCGGCCGCCGCTTCGGCCCTGCGCCGGTGCTCCGCGGCCTTCTCCTCGTGGATCTTCGCCATCCTCAAGTGGTACGCCGGGGTGTGCTCCTCGTAGATGTCCGGAATGCCGTCGCGGTCCTCGTCGCGCTCCTCGGCCTCGGTGAGGGCCCGGTAGATGCGGTCGCGGCGCTTGAGCAGGGCGCAGGCGAACACGGCGGCGATGAGGGAGCCGATGAGGACCGCGGCCTTGATCTCGTCGGTGAGGACCGGATCGCCGGCGAAGGCGAGTTCGCCGATCAGCAGCGAGACGGTGAATCCGATCCCGGCGAGGGAGGCGACGGCGAGTACGTCCGGCCAGGCGAGGTCGTCGTTGAGCTCGGCCTTGGTGAAGCGGGCGGCCAGCCAGGTGCCGCCGAAGATGCCCACTGCCTTGCCGACGACCAGGCCGAGGACCACGCCGAGGGTCTCCGGCCGGGTGAAGACCTGGCCGATGGACTCGTCGGAGAGGGAGACCCCGGCCGAGAAGAGGGCGAAGAGCGGTACGGCGAGACCGGCCGAGATCGGCCGTACGAGGTGCTCGATGTGCTCGCCGGGGGAGCGGGTCTCGCCGTCGTTGCGGGTGCAGCGCAGCATCAGGCCCATGGCGACGCCGGCGATGGTGGCGTGGACGCCGCTGTTGTACATAAGGCCCCAGATGGCCAGGGCGAGCGGTACGTAGACGTACCAGCCGCGGACGCCCTTGCGGAGCAGGAACCAGAACAGCACGAGTCCCACGACCGCGCCGCCGAGGGCCAGGAAGTCGATCTCGCTGGTGAAGAACACCGCGATGATGACGATCGCGAAGAGGTCGTCGACGACGGCGAGGGTGAGCAGGAACGCGCGCAGGGCGGAGGGCAGCGAGGTGCCGATGACCGCGAGGACGGCGAGCGCGAAGGCGATGTCGGTGGCGGTCGGAACCGCCCAGCCGTCCATGGACCCGTTGTCGAACACGTTGACGAGGGCGTAGACCCCGGCCGGGGCGGCCATGCCGCATATCGCGGCGATGACGGGGAGGGCGGCGGCCTTGGGGTCGCGCAGGTCGCCCGCGACCAGCTCGCGCTTGAGCTCGATGCCGGCCACGAAGAAGAAGACCGCCAGCAGGCCGTCGGCCGCCCAGTGCTGGATCGAGAGGTCCAGGCCGAGGGAGCCGGGGCCGATGTGGAAGTCCCGGACGGTCTTGTAGCTCTCCGTCAGAGCGGGGGTGTTCGCCCAGACCAGGGCGGCGACGGCGGCGACGAGGAGCAGAACACCGCCGACGGTCTCGGCGCGCAGGGCGTCCGCGACGAACCGGCGCTCGGGCAGCGACAGCCGGCCGAGGAGCTTGTGGCTCTGGTGGTCGGTGGGGTTGGGCGCGGCCACGGGGGGACACCTCCGGTTGGTCGACGGCATGCTTCATGCAGTTGCCGACCAGACTTCCCGGCGCACCCTGAGATGTTTCGAACGTCGAATCTTGACGCTTCTCTTACCTTACACAGGGTCGCGCAGTCGTATCGGGTGATCTTCACCTTAAACGGGAGGGGGGCGTCCGGCGCGCTGTGCGCCGGACGCCCCCTTCGGGCCCGATGGTGCCGCTGGTCCCGCTCCGCCGTCGCTCAGTCCTCGCTGGACGCGGACGGCAGCTTGCTCTGGATCAGGTCCATGACCGAGGAGTCGGCGAGCGTGGTGACGTCACCGACCGCGCGGTTCTCCGCCACGTCGCGCAGCAGGCGGCGCATGATCTTGCCCGAGCGGGTCTTCGGCAGCTCCTGGACCGGCAGGATCCGCTTCGGCTTGGCGATCGGGCCGAGCGTGGCGCCCACGTGGTTGCGCAGGTCGGCCACCAGGGTGTCGGTCTCCGAGGCGCTGCCCCGCAGGATGACGAAGGCCACGATGGCCTGGCCGGTGGTCTCGTCGTTGGCGCCGACCACGGCCGCCTCGGCGACCGAGGGGTGCGAGACGAGCGCCGACTCCACCTCGGTCGTCGAGATGTTGTGGCCGGACACCAGCATGACGTCGTCCACCCGGCCGAGCAGCCAGATGTCGCCGTCCTCGTCCTTCTTGGCGCCGTCGCCCGCGAAGTACCTGCCCTCGAACCGCGACCAGTAGGTGTCGATGAACCGCTGGTCGTCGCCCCAGATGGTGCGCAGCATCGACGGCCACGGCTCGGTCAGGACCAGGTAGCCGCCTCCGCCGTTCGGGACCTCGTTCGCCTCGTCGTCCACGACGGTGGCGGAGATTCCGGGCAGCGCGCGCTGCGCCGAGCCCGGCTTGGTCTCCGTGACGCCCGGCAGCGGGGAGATCATCATCGCGCCGGTCTCGGTCTGCCACCAGGTGTCCACGATCGGGCAGCGGTCGCCGCCGATGTGCTTGCGGTACCAGATCCAGGCCTCGGGGTTGATCGGCTCGCCGACCGAGCCCAGCACGCGCAGGCTCGACAGGTCGAACTTCGCGGGGATGTCCTCGCCCCACTTCATGAACGTACGGATGGCCGTGGGAGCCGTGTAGAGGATGGTGACGCCGTACTTCTGGATGACCTCCCAGAACCGGCCCTGGTGCGGGGTGTCCGGCGTGCCCTCGTACATCACCTGGGTGGCGCCGTTCGCGAGGGGCCCGTAGACGATGTACGAGTGCCCGGTCACCCAGCCGATGTCGGCGGTGCACCAGTAGACGTCGGTCTCCGGCTTCAGGTCGAACACCGCGTGGTGGGTGTACGCCGCCTGCGTGAGGTAGCCGCCCGAGGTGTGCAGGATGCCCTTCGGCTTACCCGTGGTCCCCGAGGTGTACAGGATGAAGAGCGGGTGCTCGGCGTCGAAGGCCTGCGGCGTGTGCGCGGCGGACTGCCGGCCGACCACGTCGTGCCACCAGACGTCGCGGCCCTCGGTGAAGGCGGTCTCCTGGCCGGTGCGCTGCACGACGAGCACGTGCTCGACCTGCGGGCACTTGCCGACGGCCTCGTCGATGGCCGGCTTCAGGGCGGTGGCCTTGCCGCGGCGGTAGCCGCCGTCGGCGGTGATGACCAGCTTGGCGTCGGCGTCCTGGATGCGGGAGGCGACGGCGTCGGCGGAGAAGCCGCCGAAGACCACGGAGTGCGCGGCGCCGATACGGGCGCACGCGAGCATCGCCACGACCGCCTCGGGGATCATCGGCAGGTAGACGGCGACGCGGTCGCCGGCCTGGACGCCCAGCTCGGTCAGGGCGTTGGCGGCCTTGGACACCTCGTCCTTGAGCTGCGCGTAAGTGATCGAGCGGCTGTCGCCGGGCTCGCCCTCGAAGTGGATGGCGACGCGCTCGCCGTTGCCGGCCTCGACGTGCCGGTCCACGCAGTTGTACGCGACGTTGAGCTTGCCGTCCGCGAACCACTTCGCGAAGGGCGGGTTCGTCCAGTCGAGCGTCTCGGTCGGCTCCGTGGCCCAGGTCAGCCGCCGGGCCTGGTCGGCCCAGAAGCCCAGCCGGTCCGCGGCGGCCTGTGCGTACGCAGCCTGTGTCACGTTGGCGGCGGCGGCCAGATCGGCAGGCGGTGCGAACCGCCGCTCCTCCTTGAGCAGATTGGCCAGGCTTTCATTGCTCACGACATATCCCTTTCCCAGGGTGTCCGTTGTGTCCCCGGCATAGCTCATCAGCCGGCGGCCCGGGTGACAAGAGGTAGCCGAGAATTGGTTTAGACCTATAGCACGTCCAGATGCGTGCGACGGCCCCTTCCCGCTGCAGGGTGCGGAAAGGGGCCCAAACGATGGCACGGATACCGGAGGCTACCGGTTCGAACATGCCGTGAGGTTGTCGCGAATCAGGCGTTCTGGCCGACGGTGTCGAAGACCCGGCAGTCGAAGAAGTCCTCGCCCTCGGACAGCAGATAGGCCTGCGCCTCGCCCACGTGGAAGTACATCCCGTGCAGCTCCAGCGTGCCCTCGGCGAGCCGCCGGGCCACCGATTCGTGCGCCCGCAGGTGCTCCAGCTGCTGCACGATGTTGGTCAGGCACAGCTGCTCCACGGCGTCGGCCGGGAGCCGGCCCGAGATCCTGGCCCAGGCGTGGTGCCGACTGGCCATCCGCTCCAGGCTGGGCAGCCCGTGCCGGAGCCAGCGGCGCAGCGGGGTCAAGGGCGTTCCGGGAGAGGAGTTGAGCAGCGCCTGCATCGCGCCGCAGCCCGAGTGCCCGCACACCGTGATGCTGTCCACCTTGAGCACGTCCACCGCGTACTCGATGGCCGCCGCGACGGAGTCGTCGGTGGACTCGGCGCCGGGCAGCGGGACGAGGTTGCCGACGTTGCGGACGGTGAACAGGTCGCCCGGTCCGCTGGCCGTGATCATGCTGGTCACCAGGCGGGAGTCGGCGCAGGTGAGGAAGAGCTGGGAGGGCCGCTGCCCCTCGCGGGCCAGGCGGGCCAGCTCGTCCCGTACGTGCGGTGCGGTGTCGCGCTGGAAGGCGCTGATCCCGTTTGCCAGTTGACCGGCGCCGCGCCGCCGCGGAGCCGGCGCCGCGGCCGCCGGTACGGCTGCGGTGGCCGCGGCCGGGTCTGCGGGCGTGTCGTCGGCGCGGTGGTCGCAGTGGTTCTGCCACGGGGTCCAGGGGCGGCAGCACTGGTGCCCTCCGCGCTGCGGGGTGCGCCGGGCCGGGTCGGAGTGCTGGGACCCGTCGGCCCGGCGGCCGGTGACTTGCACCGATCCGCCGTGGGCGAGGTGGGAGTCCTGCCAGTCCCGCAGCGTCTCGTATGCCGCGTGGTCCATGAACGAGCCGTCCAGCTCGACCACCGCGCGCCCGTCGTGCGGGATCTGGTTCAGTACCCGGCTCAGCCGGGGCACCGCGAGGAAGGTCAGCTGCCCGCGCGCCCAGACCCGGTGGACGCCGGTGTCCAGCTGCTCCACCGTGATCCGGGTCCGGGCCAGCCGGTGCAGGGCCAGGGCGACCGCCACCGCGATGCCGATGGCCACGCCCTCCAGCACCCCGCCGAGGACCACGGCCACGATGGTCGTCGCGTAGACCGGGATCTCCCGGTGCCGGGTGACGCTGCGCAGGTGCGTGATGCTCACCATCTGCACGCCCACCGCCATGACCAGGGCGGCCAGCGCGGCGAGCGGGATCAGGTCGAGGACCGGGACCAGCAGTCCGGCCGCGAGCATGACCCAGAAACCGTGCAGCATGGCCGATTTCCGGCTGGCCGCGCCGGCCTTGACGTTGGCCACGCTGCGGACGGCCACGCCGGTGATCGGCAGTCCGCCCAGCGCCCCGGAGACGATGTTCGCCGCGCCCTGCCCGCGCAGTTCGCGGTTGAGGTCGGCGCGCGGCGGGCGGTTGCCCGTACCGCGCTCGGAGGAGATCAGCTTGTCGGTCGCGACCGCGGAGAGCAGCGACTCCACGCTGCCGACCAGGGTGATGGTCAGCACGGCGGCGATGATGCCGAGGACCGGCCCTTCGGGCAGCTCGGGCAGGGCGTGGCTGCGCCAGGACGGCAGGTCGACCCGGGGCAGGGAGAGTCCGGCCAGGGCGGCGAAGGCGGTGGCCGTCGCGACGGCGGCGAGCGCCGCCGGCACTCTGCGCAGGGCGCGGCCCGTCCGTCCGGGCAGCCGCGGCCAGCCGAGCAGGACGACGAGCGTCAGCACGCTGACGCCGAGCGCGACGGGGTGCAGATCCGCCAACTGGCCCGGCAAGCCGAGGACGTTCGCCACGGCGGAGCTCTGCGGGGTGCCGCCGAGCACGATGTGGAGCTGGGCCAGCGCGATGGTCACGCCGATGCCGGCGAGCATGCCGTGCACGATGGCCGGGCTGACCATGAGCGCCGACCTGGCGGTGCGCAGCAGGGCGAGGCCCAGCTGGCAGAACCCGGCGAGCACGGTGATGGCGCACGTGGTGCGCCACCCGTAGTGCTGGATCAACTCGGCGGTGACCACGGTGAGTCCGGCTGCGGGGCCGCTCACCTGGAGCGGGGCTCCGCCGAGCCGGCCGGCCACGATCCCGCCGGCGGCCGCCGCGACCAGTCCGGCCTGGAGCGGGGCGCCGGTGGCCAGGGCGATGCCGAGGGAGAGCGGCAGGGCGATCAGGAACACGGCGACGGAGGCGGAGAGGTCCGCCGGCAGGTCCTTGCGGGCCTGTTTGCGGGGCGTGGTGCGGATCTCTTCGTCCGCTGCGGGTGTGCGTGAAGTGGCTGTCATAAGGTCCCGTCTCCTCGGGGGAGGGATGAAGCGGCGGGAGTCTCAACACTCGGTAAATGGATGGTAATGGAGAGTAAAGGGCTGTGGTGGGAAATACGCGCAAATGGCCTACGAATTAACCCCACAGAGTGATTAAGCATTTTGTACGGCTTGTCATACCTTCCTCGCGGCGGACCGCATGGGACGTTGCGGCGCGGAAGTCCTGCGATGGAACTGCGAGGGAGAGGTGGGGCGGATGATCGCCGCCACGAAGAAGATCGCCGGCGGCCTGGTCGCCACGGCGCTGGTCCTGGGCGTCGCCGGGTGCAGCGGCTCGGAACCGGTCAAATCCTCGGCCCCCGGCCCCCAGAACGCCCGGAAGGGCGCCGCCCCCGAGGCCCCCGGCAGCGTCAACCGGCCCATCGGTGACGGTTCGACCGCGTACACCGGCGCGCAGCCGAACGTCGGGACGGTGCAGAAGCTGAAGCCGGGTGAGAAGCCTCCGCAGTTCGTGGTGTTCTCGTGGGACGGGGCGGGCGAGGACAGCCAGAAGCTCTTCTCCCACTTCCGCGAGGTCGGCAAGAAGTACAACGCCCGGATGACGTACTTCCTCAGCGGCGTGTACATGCTCCCGGAGGAGAAACGTTCCCTCTACATCGCCCCGCAGCACGGGCCCGGCCGTTCGGACATCGGCTTCGGCGACCTCCAGGGCATCAAGGACACCGCCACCCAGGTGCGCGCGGCCTGGCTCGAGGGCAACGAGATCGGCACCCACTTCAACGGCCACTTCTGCGGCCCCGACGGCGGTGTCGGCACCTGGTCCGTGGACGAGTGGAAGAGCGAGATCAGCCAGGCCAAGTCCTTCGTCAAGAACTGGAAGACGAACGCGGGCCTGAAGAACATGGAGGCGCTTCCCTTCGACTACGACAAGGAGCTCGTCGGGGCCCGCACCCCCTGCCTCGAAGGCCAGAAGAACTTCATGCTGGCGGCGAAGGGCCTGGGCTTCCGCTACGACTCCAGCGGCATCAGCAAGCAGATCTGGCCCAAGAAGACGGACGGGCTCTGGGACATCCCCCTGCAGCTGGTCCCCGTGCCGGGCCGCGCCTTCGAGACCCTGAGCATGGACTACAACTTCATGACGAACCAGTCCGGAACGACCTCGCAGGGCGACCCCTCGCAGCACGCGTACTGGGGCGACCAGATGCGCGACGGCCTGCGCCAGGCCTTCGACCGCGTCTACCAGGGCAACCGGGCGCCGCTGATCATCGGCAACCACTTCGAGTCCTGGAACGGCGGCACCTACATGCGCGCCGTCGAGGAGTCCATCAAGGGGATGTGCACCCAGAAGGAGGTCCGCTGCGTTCCGTTCCGCGAGCTGGCGGACTGGCTGGACGCCCAGGACCCCAAGGTCCTGGAGTGGATGCGCACCCTCGACGTCGGCGAGGCGCCGAAGGAGGGCTGGGCGAAGTTCCTGACCGCGGGGCCGCCGCCCGCACCGCCGACGGCCCCCGCCGGGGTCACGCCGGCTGAGGAGCCGGCTGAAGCCGGGGCGGACGAGGACTGACGAGGTCCTCGACTCCCTCTTCGGTCCCTTGCGCCCCCTCGCGCAGGACGAAGCCGGGGTCGACCTGGTCCGCCAGGTCGACCCCGGTCTTGGCGTTGCCCCAGCTCTCCGCGTTCTTCAGGTGGAACCGCACCATCTGCTCGGTGTACCGGTCCCAGTCGCGCTGCGCGTACGAGTCGTCCGCCGCGTCCTGGAGGGACTGGAGGGCGAGCCGGTTCGTCGCCTCCAGCAGCTCGAAGGCGGCCGGCCGGCCCTTCTCCATGGCCCGCACCCAGTCGGAGTGCCCGACGGTGACCAGCAGGTCCTCGCCGACCTCGTCCTGGAGGAACTCGATGTCCTCGGGGCCCTGCACCTTGTTGCCGACGACCTTGAGCGCGACCCCGAAGTCCCGCGCGTACTCCTTGTACTGGCGGTAGACGGAGACGCCCTTGCGGGTCGGCTCGGCGACCAGGAAGGTCACGTCGAAGCGGGTGAACATGCCGGAGGCGAAGGAGTCGGAGCCCGCGGTCATGTCGACCACGACGTACTCGTCGGGGCCGTCGACGAGGTGGTTGAGGCAGAGCTCGACCGCCCCGACCTTGGAGTGGTAGCAGGCCACGCCCAGATCGGCCTCGGTGAACGGCCCCGTGGCCATGAGCCGCACGGGCTCCCCGTCGAGCAGGAGCGTGCGCGCGCAGGCCTCGTACACCGGGTTGTCCTCGGTCACCCGCAGCAGGCGCGAGCCCCGGCCGGGCGGGGTGGTCTTGATCATCGTGTCGGCGGAGGCGATGCGCGGGTTGGAACCCCGCAGGTAGTCCTTGATCAGCGGCAGGTGCGCGCCCAGGGCGGGCAGTTCGGCGGCCTCGTCCTCGCCGAGTCCGAGGGCGGAGCCCAGATGCTGGTTGATGTCGGCGTCCACCGCGACGACGGGGGCCTCATTGGCGGCGAGGTGGCGGATGAAGAGGGAGGACAGCGTGGTCTTGCCGCTGCCGCCCTTTCCCACGAAAGCGATCTTCATGTTCACCAAGCGTAGTGGGTCGACAGCGCTGAGTTGTCAAGGTGAGTGAAGAAGACCACTCCAAGGAGGGGTCGGTGCTAAGGGCGCGCAGTGCGTAGGCTCCCTACTTATGAGTAGCGCTTCTGACCCGTTGGCCGCCCTGGCCGGGCTGCCGGGTGTCGCCGATTCCGTGGATTCCGTACGCAAGGCCGTGGACCGCGTCTACGGGCACCGGGTCATGCGCCGCCGCAGCGGCGAGATCACCTCGGAGGCCGCACTGCGCGGCGCCCGCGCGAGTGCGGCCCTGTCCGGCGCCGACTGGGCGCTGGAAGAGGTGCGGCGCCGGACCGACTTCGGGGCGGAGGCCGAGGCGCTGACGGTGGGCGCCGCGCTGCGGCTCACGGCGGAGGCCGGTCAGCTGCTGAGCATCTGGCGGCAGTCGCCGCTGCGGGTTCTGGCCCGGCTGCACCTGGTGGCGTCGGGGTCGGCAGCCGAGGGGGACGTGGTCGGCCGGCCCCGCCTGGCGGGCGAGACGGTGGACGAACCGCTGATCGAGCTACCGCTGCCGAGCGCGGAGGAAGTCGCGGGCCGGCTGGACGGCCTGTCCCGCCTGATCATCGCGGGCGGCTCCGCTCCGGCGCTGATCACGGCGGCGGTGGTGCACGGGGAGCTGCTGGCCCTGCGTCCCTTCGCCACCTGCAACGGCCTGGTGGCGCGGGCGGCCGAGCGCATCGTCCTGATCAACAGCGGTCTGGACCCGAAGGCGATCTGCCCGGCGGAGGTCGGTCACGCGGAGCAGGGCCGGGACGCGTACCTGGCGGCCTTCGAGGACTACGTCTCCGGCACCCCGGAGGGGATGGCCGCCTGGATCGCCCACTGCGGTCGGGCGATCGAACTCGGTGTGCGCGAGTCGACGGCGGTCTGCGAGGCGCTGCAGCGCGGGGCGGCCTGAGGCTCCCGGGGTTTTTGCCCCGACATGGGTTGCGGCGACACCGTACTGCTTTGGTGTCGCCGCTGGCACTTACGCCGAGTTACCAAGCGTCCTCGATGGTTGCCCATCAGGTCGGGAACTTTGCCCGTCACCTGGTGCGGCTGGCCCGTAATCGACGGGTCGACGTCGCGTGGGTGCTCGGCGTTCATGCTTCGGTCCGTGGGCCTTACTGCGTTTTAAAGATGATCCTCTCGGATGTTCTTTGGTCTCGCGGGCCGTTGCTTTATTTGTACTCCGCTTGGGAGCCATGCGAAACCCCTGGCTCCAGTTTTTACTTTCCAGGGCGAGTCGGGGCGAACCGGACGGGCCGTATCCCCACAGGTCGGGGACATTCGGTCAAGGTGCTCAGGCGGACGTGGCCGCGGCCAGCGCGCCGGCCCGGCGCCGGCTCGCGTACCAGACCAGCCCGGCGGTGACGGCGGCCGCGCCCACGGCGGCAGCGGCGACGAGCGCGGGCCGCGCCGGCATCGACAGCCCGGGCAGCCGCTGCTTCAGCCGCACGGGACGGTTGAAGACGAGAACCGGCCACTCCCGGGCCAGCGCCTCACGGCGGAGCGCGCGGTCCGGATTGACGGCGTGCGGATGTCCGACCGCCTCCAGCATCGGGATGTCCGTGACCGAGTCGCTGTAGGCGTAGCACCGGGCGAGGTCGTACCCCTCGGACTCGGCGAGCTCGCGGACGGCTTCCGCCTTCGTGGGGCCGTAGGCGTAGTACTCGATCTCGCCGGTGAAGCAGCCGTCCTCGCCCACGACCATGCGCGTGGCGACGACGCGGTCGGCGCCGAGCATCTCGCCGATGGGCTCGACCACCTCCGCGCCGGAGGTCGACACGATCACCACATCGCGGCCCGCGGTGTGATGGGCCTCGATGAGGGACGCGGCCTCGTCGTAGATGATCGGATCGATGAGGTCGTGCAGTGCTTCCGCGACGATCTCCCGGACCTGCTGCACGTTCCACCCCTTGCAGAGGGCGGAGAGGTACTCGCGCATCCGCTCCATCTGATCGTGGTCGGCGCCGCCGGCCAGGAAGATGAACTGGGTGTACGCGGTGCGCAGCACGGCTCGCCGGTTGATCAGGCCGCCCTGGTAGAAGGACTTGCTGAACGTCAAGGTGCTCGACTTCGCAATGACCGTCTTGTCCAGGTCGAAGAAGGCTGCGGTGCGAGGCGAGGAGTGCGGCAAGGGCTGATTTTCCACGCTCCGAGCATATGCGCCCACCATTCGGCGTAAGGTGTGGCGCGTGGGTTTGCCTGAGAAGGCTCTCGGGTACACCATGGAAGTCACGGATCGTTCGCGACCGTGCTAACCCGGTCTGGCTCCTCCCCCCCCGAGTCGGACCGTGGGGACGACCCCCGCTCTCCCCCCCGGCGGGGGTCGTCGCATGTCCGGACGCGGTTCGCGTCCCTGCCTTCGGCCCAAGTGACCACCCTTGCGGCCCTCCTTGTCGTACGGAGCCTTCCCGGCGAAGGCCCCCACCTCTCCAGACTCGTGACGGTGCGTAGTGGTTCCGCCGCGCTCCGGAACTCACCTGTGAGGGTGACCGGGTTATTCACAATCGACTCGGTGTCCACAGTTTTCGAGCTAGATCCACTTCTTTTTCCCGATCGCTGCACGGTGATTCCGGCCGCGAAGTCCGCGGTGCTGGATTTCGCAGGGAGAAGGGGGCGGAGATCGTGGCTCGATCGAAGTCGTGTGAAACACCGGAGGCCGTGGCGGCCGGAGCGGGGACCGCGTCCGCGGCGACGGCCCGGTGCGCCGGCGGGCGTCCGCTGATCATCACCGAGGATCCCCTGCTGCTCGACGATCTGCTGCGGCTGTGCGCCGCCGCGGGCGCCGAGCCGCACGTGCACCACGAGGTGCCGGAGCCGAGCGGCGAGGGTGGTCCCGGCGGGGGCGCCGGCTGGGAGTCCGCGCCGCTCGTCCTGGTCGGGGACGACGCGGCCCGGCGGGTGCGCGGGGCGCCGCGCCGGGACGGCGTGTTCCTCGTCGGCCGGGACCTGGACGACCCCGTGGTGTGGCAGCGGGCGGTGGAGATCGGCGCCGAGGAGGTGCTGAGGCTCCCCGACGCCGAGAACCGCCTCGTCGACCGGATCGCCGACGTCGTGGAAGGAGCCGGGCGGCCCGCCCTCGCCGTCGGGGTGATCGGCGGCAGCGGCGGGGCCGGGGCCTCCACCCTCGCCTGCGCCCTCGCCGTGCGGGCCGCGCGTACGGGCGAGCGGACCATCCTCATCGACGGGGATCCGCTGGGCGGCGGCATGGACGTCCTGCTCGGCGGCGAGGCCGCGGAAGGACTGCGCTGGCCCGACTTCGCGGGCTCGCGCGGACGGGTCGGCGCCGGAGCCCTGGAGGAGTCCCTGCCCGAACTGCACGCGCTGCGCGTGCTCAGCTGGGACCGCGGGGACCGGGTGGTGGTGCCGCCCGCCGCGATGCGGTCGGTGGTCGCCGCCGCGCGGCGCCGGGGCGGGGTCGTGGTGGTCGACCTCCCGCGGAGGGTGGACGAAGCCGTGGCCGAGGTGCTGGCCCAGCTCGACCTGGTGCTGATGGTGGTCCCGGGCGAGCTGCGGGCGGTGGCCGCCGCGGGCCGGGTGGCGGCCGGGGTGCGGATGGTGGCCCGGGACGTGCGCGTCGTCGTACGGGGGCGCTGCCCGGGCGGCCTCGAACCGGAGGCCGTGGCCGAGCTCCTGGGGGCGCCGCTGGCCGGTGAGGTGCCGGTCGAGGTGGGGCTCCCAGGCCGGGTGGCCGAGGGGGAACCGCCGGGGGCGCAGGGGCGGGGTGCACTGGCCCGCTTCTGCGACGGTTTCTGGCAGCGCGCGCTCGGCTCCGCCCAGGGGGTGCCGGCATGAGCGCGGTGCTCCTGGACGCGGTGCGCAGGCGGCTCGCCGAGACGGGGGCGGAACCGACCCCGGCGCGGGTGGCGGCGGCCCTGCGGGCGCAGGGCCGGCTGCTGGGCGACGCGGAAGTGCTCGGAGCAGCCGCCGAGTTGCGGTCCGAGCTGGTCGGTGCGGGCCCGCTGGAGCCGCTGCTCGCCGACCCGGAGGTCACCGATGTGCTGGTGGCGGCCCCCGACCGGGTGTGGGTGGACCGCGGCGGCGGCCTGGAGCTGACCGGGGTGACCTTCGAGGGCCCCGAGGGCGTGCGCAGGCTCGCCCAGCGGCTGGCCGCCGTGGCGGGCCGCCGGCTGGACGACGCCCGGCCCTGGGTGGACGCCCGGATGCCGGACGGCACCCGGCTGCACGCGGTGCTCCCACCGGTCTCCGTGGGATCGGCCTGCCTCTCGCTGCGTGTGGTGCGGCCGCGGGCGTTCACCCTGGAGGAACTGGTCGCGGCGGGCACCCTGCCGCCCGGCGGTCACCGGCTGCTCCGGGAGATGGTCGAGGCCCGGCTGTCGTTCCTCGTCTCGGGCGGGACCGGGACGGGCAAGACCACCCTGCTCAGCGCCCTGCTGGGGCTGGTCGGACCAGGCGAGCGGATCGTGCTGGCCGAGGACTCGGCCGAGCTGCGCCCCGATCATCCGCACGTGGTGCGGCTGGAGACCCGGCCCGCCAACCAGGAGGGCGCGGGCCTGGTCACGCTGGCGGACCTGGTGCGCCAGGCACTGCGGATGCGCCCCGACCGGCTCGTGGTCGGCGAGGTCCGCGGAGCTGAAGTCGCCGATCTCCTGGCCGCTTTGAACACCGGGCACGAGGGAGGCTGCGGCACCGTCCACGCCAACGCTGCCGCGCACGTACCCGCCCGGCTGGAGGCCCTGGGTACGGCCGCCGGGCTCGACCGGGCGGCTCTGCACAGTCAGTTGGCGGCCGCCCTGACCCTGGTGGTCCACCTCGTCCGGGACCGGGAAGGGCGGCGCCGGGTGGCCGAGGTGCACGTGCTGGAGCGGGATGCCGCCGGGCTGGTGGTCACCGTACCGGCGCTGCGCTGGGCCGCACGGGGCTTCGTACGGGAGCGGGGCTGGGAGCGGCTGCGCCCGCTGCTGCGAGGTGGCCGGTGAGCCCCGGGGCGGCGCTGCCCGTGCCGGTGCTCGCCGGGGTGCTGTGCGCCGTGGCGGCGGCCTGGGGGCTGACGGGCGGAGACCGGGTGTCCCGGCGGGCCCGGGTGGTGCTGGCCGGGGGCGGTCCGGTGGCGCCTCGCGGTCCGGGTCATGTGGAGCGGCTGCTGGCCGGCGTACGGGTGCGGTCGGCGCGGTGGCGGGAGTGGGCCGGCCTCGGGGCCGGGCTGCTGGTCGCGGTGCTCGGCGGGTCGCTGATCCCGCTGCTGGCCGGGGCCGCCGCGGTGCCGCTGGTGCGGCGGTGGCTGCGGACGCGGGCGCAGGAGCGGGCCCGGGTGGCCCGGGCCGCCGAGGTGGTGGCGCTGTGCGGTGCGGTGGTGGGGGAACTGCGGGCGGGAGCCCAGCCCGGGCAGGCCCTGACGGCGGCGATACGGCGGACGGCGCCCGGCCCCGGCGGACCCGGGGCGGCGGAGGCAGGGGTGCTGGCCGCCGCGGCGTTCGGCGGGGACGTGCCCGGGGCGCTGCGCCAGGCGGCCCGCGAGCCCGGCGCGGAAGGGCTGGCCGGGATGGCCGCCTGCTGGCGGGTGTCGGTGGACGGCGGCGCGGGCCTGGCCGCCGGGCTGGACCGGCTGGAAGGCGCCCTGCGGGCCGAGCGGGACCGGCAGGAGTCGCTGCGGGCCCAATTGGCGGGGGCGCGCTCCACGGCGGTGGTGCTCGCCCTGCTGCCCCTGGCGGGGCTGTTGATCGGCACCGGGCTGGGTGCGGATCCGCTGCGGGTGCTGCTGCACACCCCGATCGGGTGGGGGTGCCTGGTCGCGGGTGCGCTGCTGGAGGCGCTGGGCCTGGTGTGGTGCCGGCGGATCGTACGGATGGGGGAGCGGTGATGGGCGGCTTCGCGGTCCACAGCCTGGGGATGACGCTGTGGCTGGTGGTGGCGGCGCTGTGCGCGGTGTCGGCGCTGGCGGCCGGGCTGCGGGACCGGCGGGCCCGGCGCAGGATCGGGCTCCTGCTGGGGGTGCGTCCGGCCCGGCGGGAGCCGGTGTGGGGAGCCCGGTTGCGCGGGGCGGTGGCCAGGTGGGCCGGGCCGGGCGGGGCGCTGGTGGCGGGCTGGGTGCTCGTCGGCGGGGTGGCCGGTCTCGCCGTCGGCGCTCTGGCGGCACTCGGGGCGTGGCGCTGGCAGGCCAGACCGCGCCCGCCGGCGGGGGTGGATCCACAGGAGGCGGAACGTCAGCTGCCGTTCGCCGCAGACCTGTTGGCCGCGTGTCTGGCGGCCGGAGCCGGGCCGGTGGAAGCCGCGGAGGTCGTGGGGGAGTCGCTCGGCGGGCCGGTGGGCGAGCGGCTGGCGCGGGCCGGGGCGGAACTGAGGCTCGGCGGTGAGCCGGGCGCCGGGTGGGGGAGGTTGGCGGAGATACCGGGTGCCCGCGCCCTCGCGGAATGCCTGGAGCGGGCCGCCCGCACCGGAGCTCCCGCGGCGGAACCGGTCTCCCGGCTCGCCTCCGCCCTTCGCGAGGAGCGGGCCCGGCGGGCAGGTGCCAGGGCGCAGCGGGCGGCGGTGCTCGTCACGGCCCCGGTCGGGCTGTGTTTCCTCCCCGCATTTCTCGCGATCGGGGTCGCGCCGGTGGTGATCGGAATGGCCTCCAGCCTTCTCTCGAACACCTGACGTCACATTAACCACTCACCACACCAACGGAAATCAACAGGAGGTTGTCATGAGGATCATCTGGTTTCGGGTGCGGACGGCACTGCGCGGTCGCGGAGGCGATGCGGGGATGTCCACTTCGGAATACGCCATGGGCACGATCGCGGCCTGTGCATTCGCCGCGGTCCTGTACAAGGTGGTGACGAGTGAAGTGGTCTCCACGGCCCTTCAGTCGACCATCGGGAAGGCGCTCGATGTGCCGTTCTGAGGACGACTCCGGAGCAGCCCGGAAAACGGCTGACCGGGGATATGTGACGGCTGAAGCCGCCCTGGTTATTCCGGCGCTGGTGCTCTTCGCCGCGCTGCTGGTGTGGGCGTTGATGGCGGCGGCCGCGCAGATCCGGTGCGTGGACGCGGCACGGGCCGGCGCCCGGGCGGCGGCCCGGTCGGAGCCCGCGGAGGTGGCGCTTGCGGCGGCCCGGGCCGCCGCGCCGCCGGGGGCACGGGTGGAGCTGGAGCGGGAGGGCGACCTCTGGCGGGTGCGGGTGGCGGCCCCCGCCCCGGGCCCGCGCGGACTGCAGGTACGGCTCGGGGCGCAGGCGGTGGCCCTGGCCGAGGACAGCGTGGGGCCGCCGCCGTGAGCCGGGACCGGGGTTCGGCGACGGTGTGGGCGGTGCTGGTGGCGACGGTGCTGGGGGCGGTGTTCGGCGGTGTGCTGCTGCTCGGCCAGGCGGTGGCGGCCCGGCACCGGGCGGCGGCCGCCGCGGACCTGGCGGCGCTCGCGGCGGCGGCGTCCTGGGCCCACGGGCCGGAGAGGGCCTGTGGAGCGGCGCTGCGGGTGGCCCGGGCACAGGGCGCGGCCCTGGCCGCCTGCACCCTCCGGGGCGAGGTCGCGGAGGTCACGGCCCGTCCGGCGGCCGGGACCTTCACCCCGGCGGTCCGGGCCCGGGCGGGCCCGCCTCGGGAGGAGATTGCGCCAGGAGGCGGGTGAGGAGCCGGATCGCGCCGCGTTTGTGGAGCGGGTCGTTGCCGTTGCCGCACTTGGGCGACTGGATGCAGGAGGGGCAGCCGGCCTCGCATTCGCAGGCCGCGATGGCGTCGCGGGTCGCCGTCAGCCAGGCGCGGGCCGTGTGGAAGGCCCGCTCCGCGAATCCGGCGCCGCCGGGGTGGCCGTCGTAGACGAAGACCGTGGGGAGGAGGGTGTCGGGATGCAGCGGCACGGAGACGCCGCCGATGTCCCAGCGGTCGCAGGTGGCGAACAGCGGGAGCAGGCCGATGGAGGCGTGTTCGGCGGCGTGCAGGGCGCCGCCGAGGATCTCAGGGTTGATCCGGGCCTCGTCGAGCTGGTCCTCGGTCACCGTCCACCACACGGCCCTGGTGCGCAGGGTGCGGGGCGGCAGGTCCAGCTTGGCCTCGCCCAGCACCTCGCCGGTGATCAGTTTGCGCCGCAGATAGGAGACGACCTGGTTGGTGACCTCGACGGAGCCGTAGCAGAGCCGGGCCGGGCCCCAGGGGACCTCGGTCTCGGTCTCCAGGACGGAGATGGAGGTGATGTCGCGGGCGGTCGTGGAGTAGGGCGGGTTCGCCTCCTCCACGAGGGCCGCCGCGTCCTCCAGGTCCAGGTGCTGCACGAGATAGGTGCGGCCCTGGTGGAGGTGGACGGCCCCCTCATGGACGGCGGTGTGCGCGGCCGACTCGTCGACCGTGCCCAGCAGCCGCCCGGTCGAGGCCTCGACGATCTGCACCGGGCGGCCGCCGCCGCCCCGGATGTCGGTCAAGTCCGAAGCCCGCTCCCGGCGGGTCCAGTGCCAGGCCGTGGCCCGCCGGCGGAGCAGCTTCGCCGCTTCGAGCTGGGGGAGGAGGTCCCTGGTCGCCGGACCGAAGAGGTCCAGGTCCGCGTCGGTCAGCGGGAGCTCCGCCGCGGCCGCGCACAGGTGGGGGGCGAGGACGTACGGGTTGTCCGGGTCCAGCACGGTGGCTTCGACGGGCTGCCGGAACAGCGCCTCGGGGTGGTGGACGAGGTAGGTGTCCAGCGGGTCGTCGCGGGCGATCAGCACGGCCAGGGCGCCCTGGCCCGAGCGCCCGGCGCGGCCCGCCTGCTGCCACAGGGAGGCCCTGGTGCCGGGGTAGCCGGTGATCAGGACGGCGTCCAGGCCCGAGACGTCCACGCCCAGTTCCAGGGCGGTCGTGGCGGCCAGGCCCAGCAGCTCGCCGGAGTGCAGGGCCCGCTCCAGGGCCCGGCGCTCCTCGGGCAGGTAGCCGCCCCGGTAGGCGGCGACCCGCCGGGCCAGCGAGCGGTCCACCGCGGAGAGGCGTTCCTGGGCGATCACCGAGATCAGCTCGGCGCCGCGCCGGGAGCGCACGAAGGCGACCGTACGGACCCCCTGGACGACCAGGTCGGTCAGCAGGTCCGCGGTCTCGGCCGTGGCCGTACGGCGCACGGGCGCGCCCTTCTCGCCCCGCAGCTCGGTGAGGAGCGGCGGCTCCCACAGGGCGAAGACCAGCTCGCCGCGCGGCGAGGCGTCCTCGGTGATCTCGATCACTCGGATTCCGGTCAGCCGGGAGGCCGCCGCCGCGGGATCACTGGCGGTGGCCGAGGCCAGCAGGAACACCGGGTCGGAGCCGTAGCGGGCGCACAGCCGCCGCAGCCGGCGCAGTACCTGCGCCACGTGGGAGCCGAAGACCCCGCGGTAGCTGTGGCACTCGTCGATCACGACGTAGCGCAGGGCCTTCAGGAAGGAGGACCAGCGCGGGTGGGCCGGGAGGATGCCGCGGTGCAGCATGTCGGGGTTGGTGAGGACGTAATTGGCGTACTGGCGCACCCATTCGCGTTCTTCTACCGGCGTGTCGCCGTCGTAGACGGCGGGGCGGACCGCGTTGCCGAGCGGGGCGGCCAGTTCCCGTACGGCGCGCCGCTGGTCGGCCGCCAGAGCCTTGGTGGGGGCCAGGTAGAGGGCGGTGGCACCGCGGCCGTTCGGGGCCTCGGCGCCGTCCGCGAGGGCGGAGAGGACGGGCGCCAGATAGGCCAGGGACTTGCCCGAGGCGGTACCGGTGGCGACCACGACGGAGTCTCCGTCCAGGGCGTGCTCGGCCGCCGCGGCCTGGTGTTCCCACGGATGGTCGATCCCGGCTGCCTGAATCGCGGCTACGACATCCGTTCGGATGCGGTCGGGCCAGACTGCATGACGGCCCTCCCGAGGGGGCAAGTGCTCCGTATGGGTGATGCGCGCAGCCCGGGAAGACCCCCGTGACAGCCGGTCGAGGACCGTGCCGGGGGTGGGTCTGGGGTCCGCGGGTGCCGTGGGCCGACCGGGACGGTGAGTATGGGCCATTGGAACCGAGTGTGTCACTGGCGTGCGGGACAATGGGCCCAAGGCGTCGTGCGCGCCTGCCGGTAAGTGATTGAATGCCATCGCGGCAGCCAATCCCTCGCCTACCTTCGGGTGGGGAGGCCCCTGGGGGGCGCCGCTCGATAGCAAGGTGCTGGAGGATCCGTGGACCTGTCCCTGTCGACTCGCACTGTCGGCGACCGTACGGTCGTAGAGGTCGGTGGCGAGATTGATGTGTATACCGCGCCCAAGCTGCGCGAGCAGTTGGTCGAGTTGGTGAACGACGGCAGCTACCACCTGGTTGTCGATATGGAGCGAGTGGACTTCCTCGACTCCACCGGACTTGGTGTGCTCGTGGGAGGCCTCAAGCGCGTCCGCGCGCACGAGGGTTCGCTGCGTCTGGTGTGCAACCAGGAGCGCATCCTGAAGATCTTCCGCATCACTGGTCTGACCAAGGTGTTCCCGATCCACACCTCCGTGGAAGACGCCGTCAACGCCACCGACTGACGGCTCCCGAAGACAAGGAGCCGAAGGAGAGCGGGGGTACCGGGCCACTGATGGCCCGGGCCCCTGTCAAGGCACGCCCGTAGTCCGAGGGGGACGCGCATGGCCACCGTTGAACTGCGCTTCAGCGCCCAGCCCGAACACGTCCGAACGGCCCGCCTCGTCGCGGCCGCCGTGGCGCGCCGGGCCGGAGTGGAGGAAGCCGTCCTCGACGAGGTCCGCCTCGCCGTGGGCGAGGCCTGCTCGCGCGCCGTCGGACTGCACCGCAGCAACGGGCTGACCGCGCCCGTCCGGGTCGTCCTGACCGAGGAGGAGAAGGTGTTCTCCATCGAGGTCGGCGACGAGGTTCCCGGACCGGCCGGCGGCCCGGCGGATGCCGTGTCCGGCATCGCTGCCGTCCTGGACCCCGACATCGACGGCGAGGACGAGATGGGTCTCGCGGTGATCAGCGGGCTCGTCGACGACGTCGAGGTGACCAGTGGGGAATCGGGCGGGACCATCCGGATGAGCTGGCCCGTCGCGGGAGCCCCCGAGCTGCCGTAGATCCACTGCGCGCGGAATCCTTCGTATCTTCCGATCTTTATCAAAGCCCTGCTGAGCAGGGCTTTTTTCATTTCCCTAGATCAATGACCAGGCGTCAATGCCTTTGCCCCATTACCACTTTCGAGGGTAATGGAGTGACGCGATCTATTGCTGAGGAGCAGGAGCACGCCAATTCCGTTTCCTGCGCACTGTTTTGATCAGGGCGCGCTCCCTACAATCCGTCCACATCTTGAGCTCATCACGTCAAGGAGGACGAATGACGGGGCTCTTCACCCCTATCGCGCCGGATCGCACCTCTGATCTGGCAGCCGCAGTACTCACCGATGACAACCGGCTCATCGTGATCGTCATCGCGGCCGTGGCACTCGCCGCGCTCGTCGTCGCGCAGATCCTGGTCCGCCAGGTCCTCGCCGCCGACGAGGGAACCGACAGCATGAAGAAGATCGCCGCGGCCGTGCAGGAGGGCGCCAACGCCTACCTGGGACGTCAGCTGCGCACCCTCGGCGTCTTCGCCGTCGTGGTGTTCTTCCTGCTCTTCCTGCTTCCCGCCGACACCTGGTCGCAGCGGGCGGGACGCTCCGCCTTCTTCCTCGTGGGCGCCCTCTTCTCGGCGGCCACCGGCTACATCGGCATGCGGCTCGCGGTCCGCGCCAACGTCCGCGTCGCCGCCGCCGCACGCGAGGCCACCCCCGCCGAGGGCGAGCCCGCCAAGGACCTGACCGAGGTCTCCCACAAGGCGATGAAGATCGCCTTCCGTACGGGCGGCGTGGTCGGCATGTTCACCGTCGGCCTCGGCCTGCTCGGCGCCTCGTGCGTCGTCCTCGTCTACGCGGCCGACGCTCCCAAGGTCCTGGAGGGCTTCGGCCTCGGCGCCGCGCTGATTGCGATGTTCATGCGTGTCGGCGGCGGCATCTTCACCAAGGCCGCCGACGTCGGCGCCGACCTGGTCGGCAAGGTCGAGCAGGGCATTCCGGAGGACGACCCGCGCAATGCCGCGACCATCGCCGACAACGTGGGCGACAACGTCGGCGACTGCGCCGGAATGGCCGCCGACCTCTTCGAGTCGTACGCCGTCACCCTGGTGGCCGCGCTCATCCTCGGCAAGGCTGCCTTCGGCGACCTGGGGCTGGCCTTCCCGCTGATCGTCCCCGCGATCGGCGTGATCACCGCGATGATCGGCATCTTCGCGGTCTCCCCGCGCCGCAGCGACCGCAGCGGAATGACCGCCATCAACCGCGGCTTCTTCATCTCCGCAGTGATCTCGCTGGTGCTCGTCGCGATCGCCGTCTACGCGTACCTCCCGGCCACCTACAAGGAGCTCGTCGGCGTCGAGAGCGCCGCGATCACCAGCCACTCCGGAGACCCGCGCGTCCTGGCCGTCGTCGCCGTCGCGATCGGCATCGTGCTGGCGGCCCTGATCCAGCAGCTGACCGGCTACTTCACCGAGACCAACCGCCGTCCCGTCCGGGACATCGGCAAGTCCTCCCTGACCGGAGCGGCCACCGTCGTCCTCGCCGGCATCTCGGTCGGCCTCGAATCAGCGGTCTACACGGCGCTGCTGATCGGCCTCGGCGTCTACGGGGCGTTCCTGCTCGGCGGTACGTCGATCATGCTCGCGCTCTTCGCGGTGGCCCTGGCCGGCACCGGCCTGCTCACCACCGTCGGTGTGATCGTCGCCATGGACACCTTCGGGCCGGTCTCCGACAACGCCCAGGGCATCGCCGAGATGTCCGGCGACGTCGAGGGCGCCGGGGCCCAGGTCCTGACCGACCTGGACGCGGTGGGCAACACCACCAAGGCCATCACCAAGGGCATCGCCATCGCCACGGCCGTGCTCGCGGCGGCCGCGCTGTTCGGCTCGTACAACGACGCGATCGCCACCGCGGTCCGGGAAGTCGGGGCCAAGGCCGGGGAGATGAACCTCAGCCTGGACATCGCACAGCCCAACAACCTGGTCGGGCTGATCCTGGGCGCGGCGGTCGTGTTCCTGTTCTCGGGCCTGGCCATCAACGCGGTGTCCCGCTCCGCGGGCGCCGTGGTCTACGAGGTGCGCCGCCAGTTCCGCGAGCACCCCGGGATCATGGACTACTCCGAGAAGCCCGAGTACGGGCGCGTCGTGGACATCTGCACCAAGGACGCGCTGCGCGAGCTCGCCACGCCCGGCCTGCTCGCCGTCCTCACCCCGATCGCGGTGGGCTTCTCCCTCGGCGTCGGCGCCCTCGGCTCCTTCCTCGCGGGCGCCATCGGCACGGGCACGCTCATGGCGGTCTTCCTCGCCAACTCCGGCGGTGCCTGGGACAACGCGAAGAAGCTCGTCGAGGACGGCCACCACGGCGGCAAGGGCTCCGAGGCCCACGCGGCGGTCGTCATCGGCGACACGGTCGGCGACCCGTTCAAGGACACCGCCGGTCCGGCCATCAACCCGCTGCTCAAGGTCATGAACCTGGTGGCGCTGCTGATCGCCCCGGCGATCGTGCAGTTCAGCTACGGCGCCGACAGCAGTGCGACCGTACGGGCGGTCGTCGCGGTCCTCGCGATCGGCGTCATCATCGGTGCGGTGTACATCTCCAAGCGGCGCGGCATCGCCGTCGGCGAGGAGAACGAGGGCGGAGCCGCCGAGCGGGTGGGCCAGCAGGCCGACCCCGCGACGGTCTCCTGACCCGAGGCACGACAGCGGTAGGGGCAGGGGTACGGGCCGGGCAGGGCCGGCCGTACGACCGTACGCCCGAACGGCGGACAGGCGGCGCGGACTGACGCGCCGTCTGTCCGCCTTTGTGCGGAGCCGGATGGCGGCCGTGTATCTTCCGGGCCGAGAGCCTTCGAAGGGACCAATCCGGTGAACAACAAGCTTGCGGCCGCATTGTCGGGCGGTGCGGTACTGATGCTCGTCCTGTCCGGCTGCGGCGGGGACGACAGCGACAAGAAGGCCGACGCCTGGGCCAAGAAGGTCTGCGACCAGTGGCAGCCCGAACTCAAGAAGGTCGAGGCGGCCAACGCCGAGATCAAGCGCGTGGCGACGGAGAGCAGCAAGCCCGAGGAGGTCCAGAAGACCGACTCGGCGGCGTTTGCGACCATGTCCGAGTCGTACAAGACGATGGGGGCCGCGCTGCAGGGGGCGGGAGTTCCGCCGGTCAAGAACGGCCAGGCGACCCTGGACGCGGCGGTCAAGGGCTTCGAGGACACCTCCAAGGGCTACGCCGACCTGAAGGCCAAGATGGACGCGCTCGACGTCAAGGACCAGACGAAGTTCGCCGAGGGGCTCAAGGAGCTCGCGGGCGGCCTCCAGGAGGCCACGAAGGGCGGCAAGGACGCACTCGCCGAGCTCAACGCGGGCGGTCTGGACAAGGCCATGAACAGCCAGAAGGGCTGCCAGGTGGCGGCACCCTCGCCGTCGCCCAAGTAGCCCGGTGAGCCGGTGAGCTGACGACGGCCCAGGGCGGCCGCGTCCCCGAGGGGGCGCGGCCGCCCTGCCGCGTCCGGCGCCGGCCGGCGGCTCGGTCGTCCAGCCGCCGTCCGGCCCCGTCTTCGGGCTCGTCGCGCCGTCGGCCGCGCGGGCACACGGATTGTCGGCCCCAGCGGCCACAATGGTGGGGTGAGTACCACCAGCCTTCCCTCGCCCGACCACGCCGCCGAACTGCGCGCCGCCCTGCTGGCCGCCGGCTTCACCGCCGACGGGCTGCTCGACCTGCTCGGCGCCCCCGCCTACGCCGCGCTCGCCCGCAGCGAGACGGTCCCCGCCCTGCGCGCCACCCGAAGCCGCGGCAACGGCCTCGCCAGCCTGGTCCGGCTGTTCCTGCTGCAGCAGCCGGAGCCGTACGTGCACGCCGCGGAGGCGCTGCCCGTCGAGGCAGCGCTGGCCGACGGCTGGCTGCGCCGGGAGGGCGACGAGGTGCACGCCACCGTCGACGTGCGCCCGTACGGCGGACCCGACGGCGAGGACTGGTTCATCGTCTCCGACCTCGGCTGCGCCGTCGGCGGGGCCGGCGGGATCGGCAGCCGCGAGGAGGGTGTGGTCCTCGGGGTCGGCGGCGCTTCCACCACGCTGGCCGGGATCACCGTCCGCGTCCCGGTGGGCTCCGCCCTCGACCTCGGCACCGGATCGGGCATCCAGGCGCTGCACGCGGCCCAGCACGCCACCCGGGTCACTGCCACCGACGTCAACCCCCGGGCCCTGGAGTTCACCCGGCTGACGCTGGCGCTGTCCGGCGCCCCGGAGGCCGAGCTGCTCACCGGGTCGCTCTTCGAGCCGGTCGGGGACGCGACGTACGACCTGATCGTGTCCAACCCGCCGTTCGTGATCTCCCCCGGCGCCCGGCTCACCTACCGGGACGGCGGCATGGGCGGTGACGACCTGTGCCGGACCCTGGTCCAGGAGGCCGGCGCGCACCTCAACCCCGGCGGGTACGCGCAGTTCCTCGGAAACTGGCAGCACGTGGAGGGCGAGGACTGGCGCGACCGGGTCCGCGCCTGGGTGCCGCGCGGCTGCGACGCGTGGATCGTGCAGCGCGACGTACAGGACGTGACGCAGTACGCCGAGCTGTGGCTGCGGGACGCGGGCGACCACCGCACCGACCCCGCCGAGTACGCGCGGCGGTACGAGGACTGGCTGGACGAGTTCGAGGCCCGCAAGACGAAGTCCGTCGGCTTCGGGTGGATCACCTTGCGCCGGACGGACGCGGCCGAGCCCTCGATCGTGGTGGAGGAGTGGCCGCACTCGGTGGAGCAGCCGCTCGGCGAGACCGTCCTGGCCCACTTCGCCCGGCAGGACTACCTGCGCGAGCACGATGACGCGGCCCTCCTGGCGGGCTACTTCCAGCTGGCCGGCGAGGTCGTGCAGGAGCAGGTCGGCGCGCCCGGCTCGGAGGATCCGGAGCACGTCGTACTGCGGCAGAACCGCGGAATGCGCCGCGCGACCAAGGTCGACACGGTCGGAGCGGGCTTCGCCGGAGTGTGTGACGGCTCACTGACCGCGGGCCGGATCCTGGACGCGATCGCGCACCTGGTGCGGGAGGATCCGGTCGTCCTGCGGGACCGGACTCCGGAGGCGATCCGGATGCTGGTCGAGCAGGGTTTCCTGGAGCCTGTCACGGGCCCCGCGCAGTAGCCGGAACCGGGATGTAACCCCGGGTTTGCCCGCTGTACCCGAAAGGCTGGAAGGCTCTCGCCCAGCGGGATCCGGGGGGATCCCGTGAGCGGCCCAGGGGTAGGGAGAGCGGCATGGAGAGCGGCCCGGCGATCTTCGCGGGTGCCGTGTTCCTGCTGTTCGGGGCCGCTCTGCTGGCCTGGACGGGGGCGCGCGCCCTGCTCGGCGCGCCGGTGGCCGAGGGCGTGCGCCCCGTCGTGGCCGTACCGCTGGCGCTGCTCGTCGGCGGTGCGTCGCTCGCCCTCGGGGCGTGGTGTCTCGCGAGGCTCTGACGCGGGGGCCCCGGCCGGCCCGATCGGACCGCGAAAGCCGATGTGGGAGCCGGTGTGAAAGCCGGTGTGAAGCCGGTGTGGGAGAGGGCCCGGGGGCGCGGCCAGACGGCCCCCCGGACACTCGGCCCGGTGATCGGCAAGGGCCCGGCGCGGCATCCGGGCGGCAGAACCGGCACTTGTCGGGTTACCGTTCGAGTGGCCGTTGCGGGCTTGTGCCGTTTGACACGGGGGCGGGTTGTACCGTCACACTCCGCAGCGTCGCCGTACTGCGACCGAGTGCCGACCGGAGAGAAGAGCCAAGTTGTCCCCGACTAGCGAGACCGCAAAGGGCGGCCGCCGACTCGTCATCGTCGAGTCCCCTGCCAAGGCGAAGACGATCAAGGGCTACCTCGGCCCGGGATACGTCGTCGAGGCGAGCGTCGGGCACATCCGCGACCTCCCGAACGGCGCGGCCGAGGTTCCCGACAAGTACACCGGCGAGGTCCGTCGCCTCGGCGTGGACGTCGAGCACGACTTCCAGCCGATCTACGTCGTCAACGCGGACAAGAAGGCCCAGGTCAGGAAGCTCAAGGAGCTGCTGGCCGAGTCCGACGAACTCTTCCTCGCCACCGATGAGGACCGCGAGGGCGAAGCCATCGCGTGGCACCTGCAGGAAGTCCTCAAGCCCAAGGTCCCCGTCCACCGGATGGTCTTCCACGAGATCACCAAGGACGCGATCCGCGACGCCGTCGCCAACCCGCGCGAGCTCAACCAGCGCATGGTCGACGCCCAGGAGACCCGCCGCATCCTCGACCGCCTCTACGGCTACGAGGTCTCGCCGGTCCTGTGGAAGAAGGTCATGCCGAGGCTGTCGGCCGGCCGCGTCCAGTCGGTGGCCACCCGCCTCGTCGTCGAGCGGGAGCGCGAGCGCATCGCCTTCCGCTCCGCCGAGTACTGGGACCTGACCGGAACCTTCGCCACCGGGCGCACCGGTGACGCCTCCGACCCCTCGACGCTGGTCGCCCGCCTGAACACGGTGGACGGCAAGCGCGTCGCCCAGGGCCGCGACTTCGGCTCGAACGGGCAGCTCAAGAGCGAGGTGCTGCACCTCGACGAGGCCAATGCGCGGGCCCTCGCCGCCGCGCTGGCGGACACCTCGTTCGCCGTCCGCTCGGTCGAGTCCAAGCCGTACCGCCGCTCCCCGTACGCCCCGTTCCGTACGACGACGCTCCAGCAGGAGGCCTCGCGCAAGCTGGGCTTCGGTGCGAAGGCGACCATGCAGGTGGCGCAGAAGCTGTACGAGAACGGCTTCATCACGTATATGCGTACCGACTCCACCACGCTGTCGGACACCGCGGTGTCGGCGGCCCGGGCGCAGGTCACGCAGCTCTACGGGGCCGACTACCTGCCGGAGAAGCCGCGCGTCTACACGGGCAAGGTCAAGAACGCCCAGGAGGCGCACGAGGCGATTCGTCCTTCGGGTGATCGTTTCCGCACCCCGGCGGAGACCGGCCTCACCGGCGACCAGTTCCGCCTCTACGAGCTGATCTGGAAGCGGACCGTCGCCTCCCAGATGAAGGACGCGGTCGGCAACAGCGTCACCGTGAAGATCGGCGGCCGGGCGGCTGACGGGCGGGACGCCGAGTTCACGGCCTCCGGCAAGACGATCACCTTCCACGGCTTCATGAAGGCCTACGTCGAGGGCGCGGACGACCCGAACGCCGAGCTCGACGACCGCGAGAAGCGCCTGCCGCAGGTCGCGGAGGGCGACGCGCTCGCCGCCGAGGAGATCACGGCGGACGGCCACTCGACCAAGCCGCCGGCCCGCTACACCGAGGCCTCGCTGGTCAAGGAGCTGGAAGAGCGCGAGATCGGCCGCCCGTCGACGTACGCGTCGATCATCGGCACGATCCTCGACCGCGGCTACGTCTTCAAGAAGGGCACGGCGCTCGTGCCGTCCTTCCTGTCGTTCGCCGTGGTGAACCTGCTGGAGACGCACTTCGGCCGGCTGGTCGACTACGACTTCACCGCGAAGATGGAGGACGACCTCGACCGCATCGCGCGGGGCGAGGCCCAGTCCGTGCCGTGGCTGAAGCGGTTCTACTTCGGCTCGGAGGACGCGACCGAGGTCGTGCCCGCCGACGGGGACCACCTCGGGGGCCTGAAGGAGCTGGTCACGGACCTGGGTGCGATCGACGCCCGGGAGATCTCCTCCTTCCCGGTCGGCGAGGGCGTCGTGCTGCGGGTCGGCCGCTACGGGCCGTACGTGGAGCGGGGCGAGAAGGACGCGGAGGGCCACCAGCGGGCCGACGTGCCGGACGACATGGCTCCGGACGAGCTGACGGTCGCGTACGCGGAGGAGCTGTTCGCCAAGCCGAGCGGCGAGTTCGAACTCGGCAAGGACCCGGTCAGCGGGAACGAGATCGTCGCGAAGGACGGCCGCTACGGCCCCTACGTGACGGAGATCCTTCCCGAGGGCACGCCGAAGACGGGCAAGAACGCGGTCAAGCCGCGGACGGCTTCGCTCTTCAAGTCCATGAGCCTGGACACGGTCACGCTCGACGACGCGCTGAAGCTGATGTCGCTGCCGCGCGTGGTCGGCGCGGACGCGGAGGGCGTGGAGATCACGGCCCAGAACGGCCGCTACGGCCCGTACCTGAAGAAGGGCACGGACTCGCGGTCGCTGGAGACCGAGGACCAGCTCTTCTCGATCACGCTGGACGAGGCGCTGGCCATCTACGCGCAGCCCAAGCAGCGGGGCCGGGCCGCGGCCAAGCCCCCGCTGAAGGAGCTGGGCACGGACCCGGTCAGCGAGAAGCCGGTGGTGGTCAAGGACGGCCGCTTCGGGCCGTACGTGACGGACGGCGAGACGAACGCGACGCTGCGGCGGGACGACGACGTCGAGACGATCACGCCGGAGCGCGGCTACGAGCTGCTCGCGGAGAAGCGGGCGAAGGCCCCGGCCAAGAAGACGGCGAAGAAGGCCCCGGCGAAGAAGGCGACGGCGACGAAGACCGCCGCCGCGAAGAAGACGACGGCGGCCAAGACGGCGGCCAAGAAGACGACCGCGAAGAAGACGGTGGCGAAGAAGACCGCGACCAAGAAGGCGGCCACGGCCCCGGCGGACGAGTGACCGTTCCCCTCGGGCGTCGGCGGGGCCGGGTTGCGCGCAGCGCAAACCCGGCCCCGCCGGCGTGTGAGGCGCGGGGTCCGGGGCGGAGCTCCCGACAGGGTGGGGCCGGGGTCACAGCGGACCTTGTCCACAGGCTTCCGCACCGGCCAAGCGCAGCGGATAGGCTGGGCGGATGACGCGAGCCGAGCAGCCAACGGTCGTGACCGCCCCCGCGAACCCCACCTACGACGAAGCCCTAGCCGCGGATTCCCGCGAGCGTGCGGTGCGCGCCCTGCTGCGCACCCCCAGGCTGCGCCGGCTGTGGAGCGCCCAACTCGTGAGCGGCATCGGCGATGCCCTCGCGCTGCTGGCGCTGGTGCTGCTTGCCCTGCAGGCGGCCGTCACCGAAGGAGCCTTCGGCGGCGGCTACCGGGGCGCGGCCCTCGCCGTGGCCGTCGTCTTCGGGATCCGGATCCTCGCCACCCTGTTCTTCGGCGCGGTCCTGCTGGGCCCGCTCTCCGGCCTGCTCGCCCCCGGCGGCAAGCTGGACCGCCGCTGGACGATGATCGGCGCCGACGGGTTCCGGCTCGGGCTCTTCGTCGTCGCGCCGCTGTGGCTCGACTGGATCCCGGCCCACGCACTCACCGCACTGCTGGCCACCGTCTTCGTCGCCGGCGCCGCCGAGCGGCTGTGGACCCTGGCCAAGGAGTCCGCCGCTCCCGCCCTGCTGCCGGTGCCGCCGCCCGAGGGGGCGACCGTACGGCCGCTTCCGGACCACCTGGACGCGCTGCGGCGGCTGTCCCTGCGCACGGCCTTCGCGGCCCTCCCGATCGCCGCGGCCGCGCTGCTCGCCGCCACCCTCGTCGGCAAGGCCCTCGGGCTCGGCATCGACTGGTTCGCCGCGAACCAGGCCGCGCTCGGTTCGTACGTGGCCTCCGGCCTCTTCGCGGCGTCCGTCTCGCTGCTGCTGCCGCTGGTGCTGCCCGGGGCGAAGACCCCGCGGCCGCGTTCGCCGCTGGAGGGGCTGCGCGCCCCCAAGGCGGGCGACCGGCCCGACAAGGGCCGTACCGGCGCGATCCCGCTGCTGGTCCTGGCCTGCGCGGCGGTCGCCGGAGCGGTGTCCTGCGCCGTGTCCGTGGCCGTACTGCACGCCTTCGACCTCGGCGGGGGCCCGGCCGCCTTCGCGCTGTGCGTCCTCGCGCTGGTCGGCGGCACCGCCGCCGGCATCCGGGCCACCCAGGCCGGCAAGGTGCTGCCCGGCCTGTCCCGGCGCCGGCTGCTGGCCCTCGCCATAGCGGTGGCGGGGCTCGCGCTGCTGCTGACCGGGCTGGTCCCGGACACGGCGACCGTGCTGTTCCTGTCGCTGCTCGCCGGCGCCGCCGCGGGTGTCGCCGCCAACACCGGCCACACGCTGCTGGACCAGGAGACCGAGGAGTTCCGCCGGGCCCGGGTCACCGAGCACCTGCACGCGGTCGTACGGGTGGCCGTGGCGCTCGGGGCCGTCGTCGCCCCGGTGCTCGCCGCGCTGATCGGGCCGCACCGGCTGGGCGGGGGCGATGTCGTCTTCGCACACGGCGGCGCCGCCTTCACCCTGATGCTGGTCGGCGCCCTGCTGCTGCCCGTCGCGGCCGTGGTCCTGGCCAAGGCCGACGACCGCAGCGGCGTACCCCTGCGGCGGGACCTGCGCGAGGCGCTGCGCGGCGGGGAGCCGGTGCAGGCGCCGTCCGGCACCGGGTTCTTCATCGCCCTGGAGGGCGGCGACGGCGCCGGCAAGTCCACCCAGGTGGAAGCGCTCGCCGACTGGATACGGGGCAAGGGGCACGAGGTCGTCGTGACCCGCGAGCCGGGGGCCACCCCGGTCGGCAAGCGGCTCCGTTCGATCCTGCTCGACATCTCCTCGGCCGGACTGTCGAACCGCGCCGAGGCCCTGCTGTACGCCGCCGACCGGGCGGAGCACGTGGACACGGTGGTGCGCCCGGCCCTGGAGCGCGGCGCGGTGGTCATCTCGGACCGCTACATCGACTCCTCCGTGGCCTACCAGGGCGCCGGCCGCGACCTCTCCCCGACCGAGATCGCCCGGATCTCGCGCTGGGCCACCGACGGGCTCGTCCCGAACCTGACCGTGCTGCTCGACGTGTCGCCGGAGGCGGCGCGCGAGCGGTTCACGGAGGCTCCGGACCGGCTGGAGTCGGAGCCGGCCGAGTTCCACCAGCGGGTGCGGTCCGGGTTCCTGACCCTGGCCGCGTCCGACCCGGGGCGCTACCTGGTGGTCGACGCGGGCCAGGACCCGGATTCGGTGACCACCGTCGTACGGCACCGGCTGGACCGGATGCTTCCGCTCTCCGAGGCCGAGGTGGCCGCCCAGGCGGAGGCCCGGCGGCTCGCCGAGGAGGAGGCCCGGCGCAAGGCGGAGGAAGAGGCCGCGCGCAAGGCGGAGGAAGCCCGGCTGAAGGCCGAGGAGGAGGCCCGCCTCGCACGTGAGGCCGAGGCCGCCCGGATCAAGGCCGAGGCGGAGGCCGCGCGCAAGGCGGAGGAGGAGCGGATCCGCGCCGAGGAAGAGGCACGGGCCCGGGCCGAGGCGGAGCGGCTGCGCGCGGAGGCCGAGGAGAAGGCGCGGGCGGCCGAGGAGGAGCGGCTGCGCCGGCAGGCGGAGGAGGAGGCCCGGCTGCGGGCCGAGGCCGAGGAGCGACGGCTGGAGAAGCAGCGGCGGGCCGAGGAGGCCCTGCTGAAGGCCGAGGAAGCGCGCCGGCTGGCGGCGGCTGCGGCTGCCGAGGCGGCGGCCCAGGCGTCCGCTGCCGCGGCGGCTTCGGCGGCGGCGTCGGCACCGGCTGCGGCCGCTCAGGCTGCGCCTGCGCCTGCGCCTGCTCCTGCTCCTGGCCCGGCCCCGGAAGCGGATGGTCCGCACCCGGACGACGCGGTGACGCTCGAGACCCCGGCGCTCAGGCGGGTCGTCCAGCCCGACGACATCACGCAGACCGTTCCCGTTCCGAAGGTCGACACGACGAAGCCGCCGGTGCGGCCGACCCACGAGACGGCGGTACTGCCTCCGGTGCGGCCCGCCGACGAGACGGCCGTGCTGCCCCCCGTACGCCCGCAGGCCTCGCGGCCCACGGCCCGGCGCCCCGAGGAGAACCCGGCCGACCGGGTGCCGCCGGGTATCTTCCGGGACTCCGGCGAACCCGGCGCCTCCGGCGCGGACCGGACGCGTGAACTCCCGGTCCTCGGCGAGGACGGCCGCCCGCGCCGGCCGCGGTCGGACTGGGCCGAGGAGACCCCGCTGGACGACCTGCCGACGCTGGCGGACGAACTGCTGGGCCGCCGCCGGGACGACGACTACGGCGACGACGAGCGGGGCCCGCGCCGGCAGCGCTGACCTGGGCCGGACCGGATTGTCAGTGCCGCGCGCCACAATGGGTGCACGCAGAGTGAAGTGAAAGGTGGTGGGCGGGATGCCCGTATGGGACGACCTGGTGGGACAGGAGCGGGTCCAGAAGCAGCTCGCCGCCGCCGCCCGCGACGCCGACGCCCTGGTCACGGCGATCACGGACGGGACCGCGCCGCCCGCCGCGTCCAAGATGACCCACGCCTGGCTGTTCACCGGGCCGCCCGGCTCGGGGCGGTCCACCGCCGCCCGTGCCTTCGCGGCCGCCCTGCAGTGCACCAGCCCCGACCGCGCCCTGGGCGGCGAGCCGGGCTGCGGGTTCTGCGACGGCTGCCACACCACCGTGATCGGAACGCACGCCGATGTGGAGATCGTCCGCACCGATCTGCTGTCGATCGGTGTGAAGGAGACCCGCGACCTCGTGCGCCGCGCACAGCTCTCCCCGGCCGTGGGCCGCTGGCAGGTCATCGTCCTGGAGGACGCCGACCGGCTCACCGAGGGCGCGGGCAACGTGCTCCTCAAGGCCGTGGAGGAGCCCGCTCCGCGGACGGTGTGGCTGCTGTGCGCGCCCTCCCTGGAGGACGTGCTGCCCACGATCCGCTCCCGCTGCAGGCACCTGACCCTGCGCACCCCGCCGGTCGACGCCGTGGCCGAGGTGCTCGTCCGGCGTGACGGCATCGAGCCCGCCGTCGCCGCGGCCGCCGCCCGCGCGACGCAGGGGCACATCGGCCGGGCGCGCAGGCTGGCGACCGACGAGGCTGCCCGCTCCCGCCGGGCCACCGTGCTGAAGCTCCCGCTCCGCGTGGACGACGTGGGAGGCTGCCTCAAGGCCGCACAGGAGCTCGTCGACGCCGCCTCCGAGGACGCCAAGCAGGTCGCGGAGGAGGTCGACACCAAGGAGACCGAGGAGCTGAGGGCCGCGCTCGGCGCCCAGGCGGGCGCCGGCAGCCGGATGCCGCGCGGCACGGCGGGCGTGATGAAGGAGCTGGAGGACCGGCAGAAGCGCCGCCGCACCCGCACCCAGCGCGACACCCTGGACCTGGCGCTGACCGACCTCACCGGCTTCTACCGGGATGTGCTGGCCCTGCAGCTCGGCTCCTCGGTGGCCATCGCCAACGAGGAGATACGGCCGGACCTCGACCGGATCGCCCGCGCCTCGGGTCCCGAGCGGACCCTGCGCCGGATCGAGGCGATCATCGCCTGCCGGGAGGCCCTGGACCGCAATGTGGCCCCCTTGCTCGCGGTCGAGGCGATGACGATGTCCCTGCGCGCGGGCTGACCGGCCCCCGCGTCCATGCCCGGTTGACCGGCTCACCCGTACGGGCGGACCGGCCGCCCCGGCACGGACGGCTCCCGTCCGTGCCGGGCCCCGTGCCCCGCCCGGCACGAGCCGCGGAAGGGGCTCCGCCGTCCGGCGCGGGGCCGCTGCCTGGGCCCGGTCACCAGGACGTAGTCTCCGGGGATGGACACCAGTCGCCTGCTGCGTACCACCGGGACCGTGATCGCAGCCGCCGGGCTGCTGCTCGTCGGATGCACCTCCGGCGGGTCGGCGGGACCCAGGGCGGCCGCGTCCTCCGACGAGAGGTCCGGTCAGCCGCCGGCGCAGCCGTCCCCCGATGCGGCGGCGCTGCGCCCGTACTACGAGCAGAAGCTGAGCTGGCGCGACTGCGGTGTCCCCGGATTCCAGTGCTCCACCATGAAGGCCCCGCTGGACTACGCGAACGCCGGCTCCGGCCAGGACGTCGACATCGCCGTGTCCCGCCGCCAGGCCACCGGCCCGGGCAAGCGGCTCGGCTCCCTGGTGGTCAACCCGGGCGGGCCGGGCGGATCCGGCATCGGGTACCTCCAGGCGTACGCGGGGATCGGCTATCCCGCGCCCGTCCGCGCCCGGTACGACATGGTCTCCTTCGACCCGCGCGGGGTGGACCGCAGCAGCCCGGTCGAGTGCCTGACCGGCCCGGCGATGGACAAGTACACCCAGGTGGACCAGACCCCCGACGACGCCGCCGAGCGGGCGCTGCTGGTGGCGGCCTTCAAGGAGTTCGCCGCCGGCTGCCAGGCGCGCTCGCAGCGGATCCTGCCGCACATGTCCACCGTGGACGCCGCTCGCGACATGGACCTGCTGCGCGCGGCGCTCGGAGACGAGAAGCTCACGTACGTCGGCGCCTCGTACGGCACCTTCCTGGGGGCGACGTACGCGGACCTCTTCCCGGGCCGGGTGGGGCGGCTGGTGCTGGACGGCGCGATGGATCCCGCCCGCCCGGCGGTCGACCTGAACCGGGACCAGACGGCGGGCTTCGAGACGGCCTTCACCGCCTTCGCGAAGGACTGCGCCAAGCAGGCCGACTGCCCGCTCGGCACGGGCGGTCCGGACGCGGTGGCGGCGCGCCTGAAGGAGTTCTTCCGCAAGCTCGACGCCCAGCCCGTGCCCACCGGCGAACCGGCCCGCCCCCTGGGCGAGGCCCTCGCGACGATGGGCGTGATCGAGGCGCTGTACGACGAGGGGGCCTGGCCGCAGCTGCGGGAGGCGCTCGCCACGGCCATGGACGGCGACGGGGCGTCCCTGCTGAGCCTGGCCGACAGCTACTACCAGCGCGAACCGGACGGCGAGTACCCCAACCTGATGTTCGCGAACGCCGCTGTCAACTGCCTCGACCAGGCCCCGGCCTTCGCCGGCCCCGAGGCGGTCGCTTCCGCCGTGCCGTCCTTCGAGAAGGCCTCCCCGGTCTTCGGAGAGGGGTTCGCCTGGGCCTCGCTGAACTGCACGTACTGGCCGGTGAAGGCCACGGGCACCTCGAAGCCGCTGACCGCGAAGGGAGCCGCGCCGATCCTGGTCGTCGGCACCACCCGCGACCCCGCGACCCCGTACAAGTGGGCCCAGGCCCTGGCGGGCCAGCTCGAGTCGGGCACGCTCCTCACGTACGACGGCGACGGCCACACGGCGTACGGCCGCGGCAGCGACTGCATCGACACCTCGATCAACGAGTACCTGCTGGAGGGCAAGGCGCCCGCGACCGGCAAGAAGTGCTGAGCCGCCGCATTCATCCGGGTATGTGACCTCCGTCCCACCCCTGGAGAACGTGGTTCAGGGCACCCGCCGAGAGCCTGTAGACTTGGCGCCGCTGCTGATGAGAGCACCTCTTCGAGGGAATACTTGTCTGACCAGCGGTGCCGCCTTAGCTCAGTTGGCCAGAGCAACGCACTCGTAATGCGTAGGTCTCGGGTTCGAATCCCGAAGGCGGCTCGGATTAGCCCCAGGACTCACTCGCCGTGACCTGGGGCTTTTTCATGCCCGGACCAATCGAGGGCGGAACGCGATGATCTTCGCGCCGTCCTGCGTGCCCATTGCGTGCCCATTCTGCTGAGCGGGTACCGGTGTGACCTCGACCGCATCCTCGACTGGAGCGACGACCTGAACGGGCCGCCGTACGGAACCCCTCGGCACCATGGCGGCCGTTGCCTCGGCGGCATCGCGTGCAGCCTTGGGCATGACCGACTGATAGATGTCCCGCGTGATGCGGCTGTCGCTGTGGCCGAGCGTCTCGGACACGATCTTGACGTCGACGCCGGCGGAGAGCATGAGCGAGGCGGCGACGTGCCGCAGATCGTGAAGCCGGATCGGCGGCAGACCGGACAGTTCGACGAGCCGCTCGAACTGGTCGGTCAACCACCCGGGATGAATCCACTCGCCGTTTTCCTGGGTGAACATCCGGCCCGTGTCCTGCCACGCCTCGCCCCATTCGAGGCGCTCGGCCCCCTGCTTGGCCCGGTGCGCTTCGAGCACCTCGACGGTGTACTCGTCAAGCGAGATGATCCGCTCGCCGCTGTCCGTCTTGGGCGCCGACTCGACGACTTCCCAACCGTCCTGCACGAGCTGTGTCGCGACCGTGAGCTCGCCCGTGCCGGTGTTGTAGTCGGACCACCGGACGCCGCACGCCTCGCCGCGGCGCAGACCCCGGAACGTGATCAGGTGGAACAACGGCAGCAGCCGGTGCCGGAAGTCGGCGAGGAAGTCGAGGAACGCGCCCGCCTGCTCGGGCGTCCACACCATGACAGCGCTCGGCTTCTCGCCGGTCCGCAGCCACTCGGCGATGCGCTCGTCGGTCCACACCATCGCTTTCGGACGCTTGGCCGCGACGAGCTCGACGTGCTGCGCGGCGTTGAACGTGATCGAGCCTCGGGCTATCGCCGTGTTCAGCGCGGCCCGCAGCGTCGCCCTGATGTGCTGCTGCGTCGAGGGCCCGGTGATCCGCCGGAAGGGCGGCATGGCGTCGATAGCTTCACGCATGGCCTTACGCCGTGCGCGGTTCTCTCCCCCCTTCCAAGGAATCGTCTTGAGCTCGGTGATCGCAGCGCGCCGTGTGGTGTTCGCCTCGGTGATCTCGATGTTCGTCTCCGCGATGCCCTCGAACATGGCGTCGAGGTGCGGCACAGTGAGGCGGTCGAGACGAATGTGCCCGATTCGGGGGCGCAAGTGGCACCGGATGTCGAGCTCGTACCGGTCGTGTCCGCTCTTACGCAGTGCCTTTTTGCCGGCGAGCCACAGGTCGAGCCACTCGGCAACGGTCATGTGCTGCGTGAGCGACTGGCCGGTGCCGAACTTGCGCTTGGTCTCGTCGTAGTCGGGGATCGCTTCCTTGGTTGAGCCGACGGACTCGAGCAGGTTGCCGAGGCGGGTGCGACCGTCCTTGTCATCTTTGTCGGCGATGTTCAGCAGGGCGCGAACCTTGTCGAGGTCTGCCTGCGCCTCGGTCTGCGTGTCGTATCCGGCGCGGCGGAAGAGTCGACGGTCGCCGTCCTTGGTCGGCGGCAGTTCCTGCCGGATCGACCACACGCCGTGCGCGCGCTGCTTGAGCTTGGGGCAGGAACTGCCCAGCGGCTTGCCGGCCTTGTCGCGGCAGTAGCAGCGTTTCGTTGTTGTGCCTTTCGCGGTCACTCAGTACCTCTCGGGTTGATCTGGTCGGGATGGTCGAGCAGGCCGAGCCGACTCAAGTCCTTGCCCAACTCGGTTGGCAGGGCGGGGACGGTGAGGCTCGCGCGGTGCATGTCGTTGACGATCTGCGCGAGCTCGTCGAGGCGGTCGACGTACTCGGTCTGTGCGGATGGATCGAGCGCGGCGCGTAGCCGGGCCTTGTGGGCCGTTTCGCGACGCCGCGCGAGTTCGGGGTACAGCGAGACCGGATAGGCCGCTGTCGCCCATGCGGCGGCCCACGTCTGCCCTGTCCCGGCGATCTGTCGGGAGTCGGGGACGTACCGCCCGTCGAGGGGGCCCTCGAGCGTTGGCGTCGCCTCGCCGGTCATCCACTGCCACACCGTGTAGGGGTCGCGCGGGTCGGCGGCCGGAACGGTCGGCACCGTGTCCTCGCTCCCGAGCGGGAGCATCAGGAGCAATGGCGGAGTGGCGAGAGCGAGGCCGAGCACGAACAAGTCGTCGACGTCCACCGGACGGCGTTTCTTGCCCTCGCCGCTGGCTCGGCCGATCTCGATGCTGACGAGTACGGCGTACGTGATGTCGGGACGCCCGAGGCGGGCGCACTCGGCGGCGAGCTCGTGCCGGTTCATGCCGAGGCGCTCGCGGTGCCGGCGGATCTGTGCGGCGACGACATCGCCCGCTGTCTGGTGTGTGTGCATATTGCAAAGCTAGCTTTGTCAGTTGCAAAGCGCCAGTCTGGATCGTACGTTGCTGATCTAGCACTACTCGGCACCATCGGGCCGACGTGCACACCAATGTCACAGGGGGCAGATGATGAGCAGCGCAGAGCAGGGGATGACACACGACGAGCTGATGACCCTTCCCGTCGCGGTCCCGCTGGAGACCGCTAATCGGGCGCTGCACCTCGGCCGAACGACCGGGTATCACCTCGCGCGGACCAACCGGTATCCGGTGCGGGTCCTGCGCCATGGGCGGGCGTACAAGGTGTCGCGGTACGACCTGCACCGGCACCTCGGGGTCGCTGCGTCTCCCGAGTCGCCGTCCGACGCTGAGGGATAAAGGCGTAGCAAGCGCGAGGCCCCGCCCGGAGCGATCCGGGCGGGGCTGCTCGCGTGTGTCAGAGTCCTTGGCGCCTGATGTGCTCGCCCGCAGTGGGAGCGGGCGAGTATCGAGGGGCGCAGTCGGGGCACGCCGAGACCGTCACGGGGGCGCCGCTCTGGCGCTCGATCCGCCTCACCGGGATCGGGGCGTCGGTGTCGCGGTGGCAATGACAGCAGACGGCGGCGGTCACAGGGCGGCACCCGCGGGGATCGGCGCTCCGGGGTAGCTGTACGGGTATTCCTTGCCCGCCGCCGCAAACGCTGCTGCTCGGCACCGCTCGCGTTGCCATTCCTGCTCCGTTCGAGGCGGGGGGAATCCCGCGACGTAGGGGCGAACAACGTCGGGTAGCTCGTCCTCGAACGGTGCGTTTCGCTCGGCGATGTGGGGCGAGGGTGGTGTCGTCCACTGCTTGAGCCAGATCGAGGGGGAGAGCTCGACGGGGGTGGGCTGCGCCGTGAAGTGGGCGGCGGAGTGCCGGCCCGGCTGCCTGGTGCGGAAGACCAGCAGGAGTAAGGGGGCGGCCCACAGCAGCCATAGCAGCGGGTGCAGGGGGGCGATAAGGTCGCGCATGTCGTCAGCTCCTCGAAAGCTGGTGATGTTCGGCCCCCGGCGGGCCGGGCCTAATCGGCCTGCCGGGGTTCTTCGTTGGCGACGGTAGCCAACTTGTCTACCTACGTCTACCGACGTATGGGGACGATCGGCGACGCTCGGCGATGTGGCCAGTTGTCTACCCTCTTGGCATGGCAGTGAGTGAAGGACCCGCGCGAGAGGTCGACCATGGGTCGGCGACCCCGGTTTACGTGCAGATCGCGCGATTCGTGATCGAGGACATCGAGAGCGGGAAACTGCCCGTCGGGCGGCGAATCCCGTCCGAGTCGGCGATGAAGGGCGAGTTTGGGGTCGCGCGAGATACCGCTCGCCACGCCGTCGACTACCTGCGCACCGAGGGGTATGTGCACACCGTGCCGCAGCGCGGAACGTTCGTCCTCGACCGGAGCGCAGCACCCAAGGCCGAGTAGCCGTCCGCTCGCCGCCCTCGGGGGGTGGGGCGACGAGCGGACGGGCACGGCGGGACGCTGCGGCCCCGTGGGGGAGCACGAGTACGGCCGCAGCGAGCCCAGTCGGGGGCGCTGCTCGGTCAGCCGCGCGCGGCAGCGAGGACGCGACTGCGCAGGGGCTCTGCGGTGAGCGTGTCCGCGAACTGCCACGAGAAGTTGGTGACTTCCTCCTCCTGGAGCTCGACCGCTTCCACCGTGGTGCGGAACAGGAACCGGAAGTCGAAGTGCATGTGCTCGGGTTCACCCTTGGCGTCGTTCGCCGGGATGACGTGAGCGTCGATGTGCAGCGGACCGTCGCCGACGACCTCGACCTGCTCGGCCCGGATGCCCGTCTCCTCGGTCAGCTCTCGCAGCGCGGCGTCGAGCAGCGTGTCGTCGTCCGTCTCGATGTGGCCACCCGGCAAAAGCCACTTCTGTAGGGCACGGTGCTCGATGGTGAGCACGCGACCGTCGGCGCGGAGCAGGATGGCGCCGGCCGTGGCGTGGCCTCGAAACTCCTTCCGCGACCCGATGGTGTTGCCCGCGACGTCGAGCGTCTCGGAGAGAGGCGCAAGCGGGTCCTTGTCCGCCGGGTGCTGGTCGAGATAGGCGTCGAGGGTCTCGCGTACGTGCTGTGCCGTGATCGGCATGGTGCGGTGTCTCCCTACTGATTGCGGTTGAAGAAGTCGAGCCACGTAGCGGCGATGGTGGCCCTGTCGGCGGCGCCGACCTCGTGCATACCGTGGCCTAGCTCCCCGTGCGTGAGCTTCTTGATTCCGGCGAGTATTTCGGCCTGAACCAAGAAGATGAACGGGCCTACGCTCGCGCCGTGCAGGAAGTTGACGGCGTTCCCTCCGTTGAGGAGATAGAAGAAGTGCCCGGTGGTCTGGTACTTCGTGACGTGATCTGCGCTCGGGGTCTGCTGGTAGACATCGGGGAGCGCAGCGAGGTCGAGCTCGTCCTCGCTTGAGGTCACCGTTGCGACGTAGGCGCCGTTTCTGAGCGTCGCGAAGTCCTCCCCGCGTAAGGAGACGCTGCCCGTCGCGCACAGCACGAGTCCGGCGCCGTGCAGGGCTGTGTCGCGGTCCCGGGCGACACCGAACCCCTGCGAGAGCGCCTGTGTGGTCCGAACGGGGTCGATGTCGTACACCGTGACCCTGATGCCCTTGGCGTGCAGCAGGCGAGCGATGCTCGAACCCAGCTTGCCGAACCCCAGGACCAGCGCGTTCCTGCCATGCAGGATGTCGCCGCGGCTGCGCATGAGCGCCTCGGTAGAGAACACCACGCTCTGACCAACGAGGTAGTCCTCGGGGTCCTTGAGCGGTGAGCGGGCCACGGACACGACCGGGCACGGCAGCTTGTCCCGCTCGGCGTAGCGACGGTGCCCGTTTTCGGTGTCCTCGACGACGCCGAGGATTCGACCGGAGAAGCGATCACACAGGGCGTCGAGGGCGGGCGCGAAGTACCCGCCCACGTCGCACAAGACGACGTCCTCGCCGGCGGCTCGGGACTCCAAGTAGTCAACCGCAGTGTCGGGGTCCTCGAACATCTCCCGCGTCAGGGTGTCGCACTGCGTCATCTTCTCGACCGTGCGGCGGGCGGCCGGGTCGATGCTCTTGGGCTTCGGCAGTACAACGCGCAGGTCGGTTGACGTGCCGATGCCCCGGACGAATGAGGGGCGCTCGGGGAGCAGGTGGGTGATCAGGAACGACGCGGGGCGCTCCCGAGGTGCGAAGGTGCGCGAGATGCGCGCGAAATACGAGTCGAGGCGGGCACGCTCGAACTGTTCCATGGACTCACTTCCCTTGGGGGACGGTAAGGATCAGGACAGGTGCGGTGGGGGTGGGGAGCGTGGCGGTGGTTAGGCGCGAACCGGCGTTCGGCGATGGCGGCCCGCGCCCCCGAGGGTGAAGCGGGAACGCGCTGCGGGCGCCGGTGGGGCGGACGGCCAGCGAGCCCGAACGGGGTAGACGTTCAGGCAGTACCGGGCGTCGTAGTCTCTGACGCTGATCAGATAGGCGTCGCCGGAGCCGAGCACGCGTATCGCCCGCTCGTACTCGCTTTCGCTGTGGCGCCAAGCGCGTAGGGCGTCGTCGGGCCGTGGATAGGCCGGATCGACAATCGAGAGCGGGGCGTCCCGCAGAGCCGGTGACTCAGGATCGAGAGAGAATCGGCGCGCGAGCCGTTCAGCCTCGACTCGCAGCCATCGGGCGGCGAGGCGCGGTGTACTAGCGCGATAGACCGCGAGCAGTACCTCGCGGGAGCCAGTGAGGTCAGTTGCCGTTGTCTCGCACCGGTAGGCGAGGACGGTCTGCGCAAGTGGTCGTGCTGACGCCGGCGGGGCGAGCGTCAGCACGCGCGCGCTCACCGCGCGCCCCTCGCCTCTTCGCGGCGGTCGATGAGCTGCCCGAGCTGGATGTGGAACAGCTCGACCTCACTCGGGGTGAGGATGAGGACGGACTGAGTAGAACCGCCATCCTCGTTGTGGATCACAACCGGTAGGGCGGCCTGCTCGGCCCTGTGGTCGTAGATCACATCACCCTGCATGGGCGTGATGTGGGTGGGCTTCGCCGGAACGGGGCGCAGCGTCGTACCGTCTGCGCGGGCGGACCATTCCGGGCCACCGCCCGGGGGGCGCAGGTGGTACGACGCTGAGGTGTTGCTCGGCAGAGTGACCACGACACCGATGTTCCCGCCCTTGGCGAGGTCGGCGGCGAGGTCACCCAAGCGGGGATGGAACGGGTCGCCTGCGCGTAACTGGGCGTCCCGCGCAGGGCGTTGCGCTGCGGTCTGTTCGGCCATGCCCCGAAGTTAGGACGCGGGTAGCAGCCCAATATGAACCGGAGGAATACCGCACTCAGCCATCGAGGTGGAAGCGGTCCGACATGCGGCGCAGCTTCTCGCGAGTGACTGCCCGTTCGGCGTACACGATGCCACGCAGGGTTGACCGCGCAATCGGATGGTTGCGGATGAGCTGCGGCGCGATCCGCTCGGCCGTCTCCAGCTCGGACAGCGCCTTTTCGCGGTTGCCGTCCCACAGCCATGCGCGGGCGAGATCCATGTGATGGTGGCCCTGTCGCGAGTTGGGCAGCGCCTCAATCAGCGCCGGATCGGTGCGCCGGCTTATGGCCAAGGCATCCCGCTGCTCGCGCATCTCCAGGGCAACACTGATCGCATGAATCTGCACGTTCCCCGGAGAGAAGGTCAGAGAGTGACGGTCGTACACCGGCGGGCCGGCGTACTGCCCCAATCGCTTTGCAGCGGTCTTGGCGTGCTTGATTCGGTCCTTCGCCTCAGACTTCCGTCCGCCCCGCGCTGCGGAGACAGCAGCGCGCAGTTGCAGCGATCCCCATGCGCGCAAGGCGAGCGGTTCGCCCTGGTCAAAGCCATGCTGCACGCTCTTGATCGCCTTGTCCGAGAGGGCAATCGCGTCCTCCCAATCGGCAGTTGCCCACATGTCCCAGACCCGCATCCAGTCGGCCACGGCGGGCATGACCGAATCTCCGGACAGCCGAGCCGACCACGCGGCGCGCTCGCACGACATGGCGACGAGCTCGGGGTGCCCAAGGGCGTGAGCGGCTGTGTGCGCGAACTTGCAGCACACGGCGTAGATGGCGTACGCCTCTTCACGCTCGTGGCCGGTGGTCACCTCGGCCAGGGCGCGCGATTCGCGAAAGAGGTCGGGGAGAACCTGCATGATCGCAGTGTTGGCTGCCGCGTCCCGCAGACGGTGCAAGCGGGTCGCTTCCTGCCACAACTCCCGCGCAGGGCGGGGCGTTCCTTCGAACACCGGTGCAAGGTCGTAGCGGCGCAGCTCGCGCAGAATGGACGACGCCGCGACCTGCCACTGATTTTCGGTCGGTGAACTGCTGTACGGACGCCCGATGAGGTCGTTGGGGTGCACGTGAAGCTCTGCGGCAACCAGATTCAGCAGACCGACGCGGTCGAGCTCGATTTGACCCCGCTCGACCTTGGAAACCCAACCCTGCGACTTGCCCACGGCGGTAGCGAGGTCAGCCTGCGGCATCCCCAGTCGGAGGCGAGCGCGTCGTACACGGCGGCCGATCTCTTCGGCTTCTTCCAACATCAGCGCGCCCCCCTCTCGGGGGCGGGGCGGTGGCGCTCAAGCGATCGGCTACGCATCGGGGCTCCATCCGTTCAGGCTCATACTCCAGACGGTACCCACGGGGTGGGGGGCGTGTGGAGCGCTACCGGCAAGGAATGAGCGGCAGAACGACAAAACCGCCCCCTGCCCGCCGGATGGCAAGGCAGGGGGCGGGGGCGAGTTGCGTTCAACGGTTGGCGAGCTGCCAGAGCGTGAGAGCGAGGCCGAACACGGCGACCAGAGCGACGACACTCGGGAGCGGCCACCGGTTCTTTTCTAGAGCGTCGAGCCTGCTCTCGTGATCGGCGAGGCGGGCGTCGGTCTGGTCGGACCGCTGCACGAGCAGGGCGAGCGAGCCGTCGAGGCGAGCGAACCCTGCCTCGACGACGCCGCGCAGTCTTTCAAGTTCGAGGGCGACGTCGCCCGGGGTCGGATCGGTCACCGGCGCCCGTCCCGGTCCCGGTCGATGGCGAGCAGCTCGTCGTCGAGGGTCGGTGCGGTGCGCAGCCACGAGGGCAGCAGGACCTGCACACCGGGCAGCGCCATGACCCGCGCGGTACCGCCGGCGACGGCGAGCGCCGCGGCGACCCACGGCAGGGTGGCGGGGATGCCGGACGCGTCGACGATGGCGGGCAGCAGGACGGCGAGCGCGAGCGTGGTCTGCACGAGCGTGCGGAGGGTACGGCGGGATGCGTCGGTCATACGGGGTTCCTCTTTCGAAAAGGGGGGCGCCGCGCCCGCGGTCGGTGCGGGCGCGGCGAGGGTGGGCTGATCAGACGTTGGGGACCTTGAGCGCGTCCCAGCTCGTGCGGCCGGGCCACCCGTCGGCGTCGTCGCCGCGGTAGCCGAGGCGCCGCTGCCACCGGGCGTAGCTCTGCCGGTCGGACTCGGTCCACTGCGGGCCGGGACCCTCGCGGTAGGCCGAGCAGCCCTCGGCGACGAGCCGACGACCCATGGCGGTCACGATCGGCGACCGCGGGTTGCGCTTGAACCAGTCGGCGCCCGGGAACGGCTCGTACTTCTGCGCCGGCGTGCCGGTTCCGCCCCCGCCACCGGGGCGCGGGGCGCCGCGCTGCACCCATGCGTACAGCGGGCCGCCGGGGCACGCGGTCGGGTGTCCGTCGCGGTGCCCCTTGATCTCGTCGCCGGCGTCGCCGTCGCGGCGCAGCCACTCGACCGCGTCGCGGAGGCCGGCGAGCTGCGCGTCGGTCGGCTCGGTTAGTCCCGAGCTGCCGAGCAGCGCACACACCGCGTAGTGCCCGACGTTCAGCGCCGCCGTGCCGTTCGCACCGGTCTTGCGGTGCGCGCCGCGGCCCTCGAACACGTAGCCGTGCGGGCAGACGAGCGCGTTGTACGCGACATCGGAATAGTCCTCTTCCCGGTTGGCGAGGTGGCTCGCCTGAATCGAGCGGACGCGGGCGGCGCACTGCCCGTGCGCGTCCGCGCGGCCGAGGGACTCGGGCACGTACGTGCCCTCATAGTGGATCTTCACGCCCCGGGTGCTGCCTATGTAGGTGAGCGCGTATCGGGACGGGCGGGCGCCCCACTGGGCGCGGGTGATGAACTGCAAAAGGGGCCTCCGGGCATAGAAAAAGCCCCGGGCCACATGGGCGCGGGGCGTCGGTGTAGCAGGGCGGCGATCTACGCGAGCCCCGTCCAGAAACGGTTACTGCCGTTCTCCATCGAGCCGAGGGTGATCGAGGCCGGCGCGGTCGCGGCGCCGGTCGGGTAGGACCCGAAGCGGCGGACGTTGTTCAGCCCGAACACGTTGGGCGGCGCGCTGAACGAACTCTCGGCGACGAGCATCATCGGGCCGTCGCCGGTGGTGGTGTTGTACTGGAATCGCCATGCGACGTAGTACAGGCCGGCCGCGGCGGAGTAGGCGGCGGTCAGTGGGCTTGAGACTGTCGCCCCGCCGGCGTTGTGGACCTCGGCGGGCTCGGCGCCCGCGGTCGACAGGTCCGCGGTCTGCGCGACGCGGGTTCCGGCCGAGTTGTAGAGCGCCGCCCACGATCCCGTGGTGAGACCGCCGGCGTACCCGCCGAAGTGCCACACGATCCGCGTCACGGACGCCGCCACGCGCAGATATACCGCGGTGACTCGGATCGGGCCCGATCCCGGGTAGAGCGGGGCGGAGTGCCCGAGGGCAGGGTCGAACGCCCACGTCAGCAGACCGAGGTCGGACGCGCGCCATTCGCCCCCGCCGAGGGCGTCAACGTAGGACTTTCGTGCGAGGTGGTTGTCGGTGGTCGGCGCGGCCGAGCTCGACGGCACGCTGCTGAACGTCTTGGCGCCGGCGACAGTCTGCGCGCCAGTGAGCAGGACGGCGGTACCGGCCGCTTCGGCGCCGACGTCTGCGGCGACGAGCGCGACCGCGCCGGTCTTGCCGGCGACCGAGGTCACGGGGATGCCGGCCGGCTGCACGTACCGAGCGTCGCCCGCGGTCTGATCGAGCGCGCCGACGTCGGCCGCGGTAAGGACAACCGTGCCGGTCTTTCCATTTACCGAGGCGACCGCGCCGCCCGAGCTCGTCGGGAGCTGCGCGGCGGGTACCTTTCCGTCGGCGCCGAGGGTGGCGACGCCGTTCGCGGCGCCGGCCGCGGCGGTGGCGAGGGCGCCGACGTCGCCGGCGGTGAGGGTGATCGAGGCGGCGCTCTTGCCGTTGACGGACTGGACCACGCCGCCCGGGCCGGTCAGTCCGACGTCGCCTCGGTCGCCCTTCGGGCCTTTCAGGTTGCCGAGGGCCGTTCCCCAGCCGCTAGCGGTCCGCTGCCAGACGTCGCCGGTATCGGTGCGCAGCAGCAGGTCGCCCGGGCGCGTCGAGGTGCTCGGCGTGGTCGTGTTGTTCAGGTACCACGCTGCGCCGCGGACGTCGCCGCCGAACTGCGTCCACGTGCCGGCGGTCCGCTGCCACGTCGAAACGGTCGTCGAGGTGACGCCGAGGAACGTCGTCGTCTCGTATCGCACGTAGAGGTCGCCGTCGACGCCGAGGGCGGCGCCCGGGGCGGTGGTGCCGCTGTAGATCCGCGATCCCGGGGGACCGGTCTCGCCCTGCTCGCCTTGGGGGCCCGGTACGCCGACATAGTTCGGCTTGCTCGGGTCAGTGGGGGCGATGTCGGCGAGGTCGACCTCGGGCTGCGCCCGGGGCAAAAGGATGTTGTACGAGCGGCCCACAGGGATTCCCGAGAGCTGCTCGGTCACGATGTACGCCCACCCGCTCGGTTCCATGTCGGGTGCGTCGGTGGCGGGCAGAGTGACCTCGACGCCGCCCTGTGCGTCGAGCTGAACGGTTACCGGGCCGCCGAGGATGACGTCGGCCGCGGGAAATGTGAGCGTCGCCGGCGCGCGGAAGACGAGCGAGCCCGACAACGGGGTGCCGTTGGGAGCGAGGAACCTCGCCCGGATGGTCACGGTGGGGATGGATGCGGGCAGCAGGGGGCGCCCTCCTTAGTCCTCGAGGGTGCGCAGCCCGGACGGAGCGCGCGCGGGTGTGGGCTTCTGGCGTTCGGTCGGCGTCTCGCTTGCCGCGGGGCCCGTTCCCCGCTGCGCGGTGGCTGCGGCCGTCGGGGTTCGGGTCGGCACGCGGGGGGCCTCTTCGGGGTTGTAGGTGTGGCGGTAAAGCGCCGAGTAGAGGCGCGTCTCGACGTCGCGGCCGGCTTCCTTGTTGCGGTGCTCGACCATCCACTCGACCCACTGCATGAACTCGATGTCGTGCATGGGCTGCTGGATGAACTTGTTGGTCCACTGACCGGCCGGACAGTCGTACTCGGCGACCGTGATCGCGGTTCCACCCTCGGGCCGCATGGTGACCTTGACCTGCCCGCCGCCAGTGTTGGCGTAGGTGAACAGTTCGATCTCGGCGACCGCGTGCGTTGCCGGGCCTGAACCCCACCACGCCGGCTGATAGGTGGTGTGCGCTGTGTTCTGCCGCTCGGTGGGGTGGAGTTGAAGGGGCAGCATGGGCCGACCGAGGAAGCGGTCGGAGAACGCGTCATCCATGAGGATTGGAGTCGGGCGCTCCTTGTCGCGGCTCCATATGCGGATCATCTGATCCTCTTCGAGGATGTCGTCGCCGACCGTGAGGGCACGCGTTCCGGAGGCCCGACGGATGAACACGCCCCAGTCGCCTTGCGGGGTCTGGCCGACCTTGAAAGTGTCGACGCCCTCGGGCGTCTGGGCGATGAGCTGTCCGCCCTCGCCGATGGTGATGTCGCCGTGCAGGATCTGGTCAAGAGCCGGGCGGATGTTCGCGCGGCCGGAGAGTTCGCGTACGCGCCGTTCGAGTTCGCGGATTCGGTCGAGCAGGTCGAGGGGGATTGCTGCCACTAGGCGGCCTCCAGGAACAGGCGGGCGGTTTCGGGCCGGCCGCGGAGGGGCGGGGAGATCGCGAGACCGACGACGCGGTATCGCTGGTCGAGTCCCTCGGCCCACCACAGGTCACGGATGCGGACACGCACCGTGGCGCCGAGCAGGGCGGGCGACAGTGGGGTGCGGCCGAGGGCGACGGTTACCTCGGGGATCGTCTGCGGGCGCAGCGCGGCGGAGTGGTCAGCTCGAGCGTGCGCGTCGAGGGTGGTCTGCTCGGTGACGGTGGAGTAATCCGAGGTTCCGTCCAGCCGGGGCCACCCGCCGGTGAGCTGCTCGTCGTCGACGAGCAGCTCGGACATGATCGGCAGACTCTCTTTGGTCTGGTTCTTGTTGTCGGACGCGCCGCGGGACTGCCAGACGTTCGCCCGCACCGTGGCATCAACGGGCCACCCGTAGGACATGATCGGGCCCGGGTGATCGAGGACGACCTCGCTTGCGCCGGTGCGGATCACGGGGGAGCCGAGTTGCAGTTTCTTGATCCGCCGTCCGCTCCCGGGGTCGCGGTAGCTAGCGATCCGCCACTCGAATCCGCTCTCGACCGCGCCGAGTTGGTCGATCAACTCGCGGATGCGGGGGACGTCGTAGCGCCGGTATGTGCGGTCGCGACGGGTGCCTGAGAGCTGCTCGGCGTCGTACTCGATACCGATGTCGCCGCCGGTGAGACTTGCCGAGTAGTCGATCAGTCCGCGAACGATGTCGAACTGATCGACGTCGGTTGCCTGCTGCGTGTGAAATACGGCCCGGTGGTCGAGGTAGCTTGCCCACCCGCCGGCCTGTACCTGTAGCCCGAGAAACCCTCGGTCGTTGCTGGTGAGGTTGGCAGTCCAGAGGACGCCGCCCCACCAAATTTCGGGGCCGCGCTCGATCCACAGGGCCGTGCGCCCGGGCTCGACGGCAGCACGAGCTCGGGCGGCGATCCCGCGGTTCGGAAGCGGGATCGTCGCCGAGGCGGTGCCGATCTTGCCTATGTAGTCGTCGATTGAGACGTCGGTGATCGGCAGGACGTCGAGCAGTTGATCGCTACGCAGGTCACAGAGCAGCACACGATAACCGGGGGTGGCCAAGGTCCACCCCCTTACGCGTCGAGCGGGTAGATCAACCCGGACAGGGCCGCCCACGTGGTGAGGCTTGGGTTACCGATGAACTTGAGATGTCCGTTTGTCTGGCAGTCCACCTTGATCGGGACGCCGCCGGCCGCGATCGAGGCCGAGGTGTGTAGCGCCGGCCGAGCGGCGGCGGGAAGCGGCGCGGCGAGCGGCTGGCCGCTCGCCGGTGGGGCCGCGTTGGTCGTCCACGAGACGCCACCCCGCCATTGCAGGTGAGGGACGCCGCCGAGCATGATCCGGCGGTACCGCAGCGTTCCTTGCGAGTTACCCCCGTTGGTGTATCCGGCGGCGAGGGCCGGTGCGGTCCAGCCGATCACGGGGTCGAGGGTCTGCCATGCCGCGCCGTCCCAGCGATCGAGGCCGGTCCCGTTGTCACGGTACTGACCCGCGTACGCCCCGGGGAAGCTGAGTCCCCACCCGCGGGGGATGATCCCGCCGTACGCCGCGGTGTAGCGGCGGCGGTCGGCGAGCGCCGAGCCCCACGTGATCCCGCCCGTTCCCGCCGACGTGCCGGCTGGAACGGTGATCTCCCACAACCGCAGTGCGGCCGGCGGAAGCGTGGGCGGGGTCGGCGTCGCGGTCTCCGCGCCCCGGACGATCTCGACGCGGGCGAGGGTCTGTGTGCCGGTGTCGTACAGCTCGTCGTACACCCGCAGCACTACGGCATCGATGCGCCCGTACTGCGCGTGTCCGTCGCCGATCGTGAGCGTCTCGGGGGCAGTCACGGCGACCGGGTAGGCGCCCTGTGCGTCGGTGCCTTGCACCAGGGCGCGACCGACGCCGATCTGTACCTGCATGGCGCCGGCCCCGGTCGCGTTCAGCGCGGTTCCGCCGGCGATCACGCCGTCGCGGGATGTCATCGCGGACTCGGGCGCCATGGTGCCCAGCGGTGCTAGGCGGGTGTCCTCGCGGGTCTGCCCGGCAGGGAGCAGCCATCCGGCACGCACGGTCAAGTCGGGGTCCTCCTTACCAGTAGGCGGAGCGCCATCGGAGAGAGACCGAGGCGCGGGGGTCGGTCGAGCCGGGGGCCGCGCGGAAGACGAGCGAGGTCGCACCCGGGGCGAGGGCGAAAGCCTGCTCGGGGGCGCTGCGGGCCGTCGCGGTGTAGAGGCGCGAGGCGGTGCGGTTGAGCGTCACCGTGCCGTCGCGGGTGTCGACGAGCAGCTCGTCGTCGGCGGCGAGGTCGATGTCGTATTCGATCACCTCGCCCGTGCCCAAGTTGGTTACGGACGGAAGGGCGACGGGGCCGCGGATCGTGATGGTGGGGTGCGCGGGCGCGTCCCCTTCGTTGACGGCGCGCAGTGATCCCGTACTGCCCGGGGTGCCGAAGTTCATGGGGTAGGTGAGCCGTTCCGGGCCCGGGGTCACCTGCCAGTCGAGGCCCATCTCGGGGGCGGGCAGTGCAGTCTCGACCTGCTGCTCGATCACGCTGTACCGGCGCGGGTCGCTCGCCTCGAATTGGAGAGCGGCCCCGGTGACGACGCCGATCGCATACCCGCCCGTGCCCACGGGAACGGCACGGCGGATGCACCTCGCCCACGACAGCAGGGGCGGCGAGTCGTCGAGCTGAATCACGAGCGCCTGCTCGTCCTCGCGGAGTGCGGTCGCCACGGACAGAGCTCGCACCGCGGCGCCCATCCGTCCGGGGTCGGTACGGATCACGACGCCGTCGAGCGTGATCGTCCGGGCCTCGGCGAGCAGCCGGCCCGGGTAGGCGCCGTGCGCGTCGGCACGGGCGACCGTTCCCGAGTCGTAGCCGGGGGAGTCTTCCCAACCGGTGAGGGACTGCCAGCCGTAGGCGGTGCGGGGGCCGAGCAGCAGCTCGTCGCCGAACTGGACGTGTCCGGGAAGGGCGACCAGATCACCCGGGGCCACTGGTCACCCCCTCCCCTTGGCGTGCCAAGCAAGCGCGACCGCGGTCTCGTCCGCGGATGCCGAGCCGGCGTGCCAGTTCTCAATGTGGACAGCCGGCCCCCAACCCCCGCCCGAGCCGGCCCCGTTACCTGGGGCCGCGCCGGCGGTGGCGAACTGCGGGGCGGCGGGAACGGTGACGAGCCGGCGCATGGTGCGGTCGACCGCGGGCGCTCCGGCCTTGATGCCCTCGACGATGCCGGCCGGAATGAACTTACCGATCTTGTCGCGCATAAGACGCGACGGAGAATGAATCCCGAGCGCCTTTGCAATCGGGCCCGGAATCAAATTCTTGGCCCAAGACATAAGCGTTGACTTGAGCCAACCACCCATGCCCTTGATGCCGTTCCATAGGCCCATGATCAGATCGCGGCCCTTGTCGTACAGCATCGAGCCGAAGTTGCCGAAGTAGCCGGCGATCATTCCCGGCAGCCCGCGGACCCACGAAAGCATTTCGCCGGCCTTCTGCACCGTTCCGGACTTGATCGAATCCCAATGCTTGATAATCAGACCGACCAAAGTCCAGTTCAGGAAGAAATCGACGATGCGGCCCGGGATACCTCGCACCCACTCGACGGTGGCGTTCCAAATGCGGAGCGTGCCAGCCTTAATCGAGTCCCAGTGCTTAATTATCAGACCGACCAAAGTCCAATTCAGGAAGAATTGGAGGATCGTTTCTCCGATCCACTTGAGCTTGCCCCACACCCAATCCCACGCCGCGCGCGTGGCGTTGACGATCGTGTCCCAGTTGGCAACGACCAACGCGACGATGCCAACCACGGCGGCGATCACGAGCGCGATCGGGCCCATGGCGAGCAGCCACGCCGCAGCCATCCGGGCCCCCTGAATCAGGGACTGCGTACCCATGAGCACCCATGCCCCGACCACCCGCAGAGCAGCAGCCGCAGCACCCGCACCCTGCGCAACCCAACCCGCCAACATAGTGGCGTTGAGCAGCACAAACCGGGCTGCAGCGGTTACGCCGGCGGCGGTCTGAGTGGCCCATCCGGTGACGACCGCGGTCGTCGTCGTCCACGCCGTGATGCCGAGCGCGACGAGCGTCGGCAGCATCAGGACAGTGATCACGCCGGCCGCGATCGAGAGCGCCGTCGAGTGCTCGGAGATCCACCCGACGGACGCCTGAAACGCACCGCCCAACCCGCCCGCGCCGAGCCAGTCAGCCGCGGTCGACAGCGCCGGAACCAAGTAGGTTCCGAGGACGTTCACGACTTTCTGCTCTATGCCTCGCTTGAACGCTTCGAGCTTGGTCGCCGCATTGTCATGCAATGCATTACCTGCGGCATCGGTCGCGCCCTTGACATCGCCAAGGGCCTTAACTGCATTGGAAGGGTCGAGCGAGTAGATCGCTTTCTGCATGTCCTCGGCCTTAGTTCCGAAAAGGCCGAGGGCGATCTCACTCTGCTTGGCAGGGTCCTTAACGCCCCGCAGCTTGTCGAGAACTTGATCGAGCGCCTTTGCTGCTTCCGGTCCGCCCTTCTGGAAAACCTTCTGCATTTGCTCGGCAGAAAAACCGAGATCCTGATAGGCGGTCGCCGTCGCCTCGCCCATTCCCTGAGCCATCAGGGTGAACTCTTTCAGGCTGTCCGCGACGGTATCGGCGTCACGCGCGCCGCCCTTAAGCCCCTGCTGCAAAAGGCCCATGGACGTCTGAGCGTCGAGGCCAAGCTGCCGGAACTCAGTCGGATATTCGCTGAACGTGTCGAGCAGGTCCTCGGCGACGTCGACACCGTTCTGCGAGCCGCGCACGAGCACGTCGAGGGCCTGCTGCGCAGAGTCGGCGAGCCCGGTTTTCATCATCGTGCCGACGGCACGAGAGACCTTGCCGACGTCCTCGCCCATGACCGAGGCGGCCGAAGCGACTTGCGTCGCTAGCTGCTTGACCTGCCCCTGCGTCGCCTCGGGGGGCAGCAGCCCGTTACGAGCGATGCCCTTGACGATCTCGGCGCCGTCGGCGACCGAGTCGACGATCGCGCCCGCGTACAGGTCGCCGGCCACCTTGCCGTACTGCGCGGCGACCGGCCCGGTTGCGCCGAGCTGTGCCTGCAACTGGCCGGGAATCTTGGACTGTTCGAGGGCTTGCCCGATCCCGGACATGAGAGCGCCGCCGATCGCGGCACCGATCGCCGCGGCGGCGAACCCCTTGAGCGCGGTCCCCATGCCCGAGCTCGCCTTGTCGGCGCCGTCGGCCGCGCCCTCGGCGAGACCGTCGCCGAGGGCGTCGCCGGCCTGATCGCCGGCGCGCTCGGCGTCGGCGGCGATCCGGTCGCCGCCCGACTGCACCGCGGCGCGGGCGCGGTCCATGCCGGCGGCGGCGCCCGAGTCGTCGATCGAGACAGTGGCGGCGAGCTCTCCCACCATCAGCGCCAAGGGGCCTCACCTCCGGGGGGTCGCACCTCCCGTCGGGGAGGAATCAGGCGGAGGTGTGAGGACCCGCGCGAGGCGGGACTCAGCAGAGAGCAGGGCGAGGATGCGCACGCGCAGCCAGCGCCACGAACGGGCCCGCAGCAGGCCCGGGGTGCCTAGGTCGATGCCGTAGACCTCGTGCAGATCGGCCTCGACGAGCGGCCACTCGGCGAGGATCTGCGCCCACGTCAGTGAGGCTTGCGGCCCTTCTTGCCCTTTCCTCGGGCGGGTGCCGGGCGGGTACTCGTACCACTCGTAGAGCCCCGAGACCTCGTCGAACTCGCCACATCCGATCGGTTCCGGCGAGCTGCTCGGTTCGGGGCCAACCTGTTTGGGTCGCCGACCGCGTTCCAATACCGCTCGGCCGCGGCCTTGTCCTGCGCGATCCACACCATGGCGGTGATCGCGCAGTGCTTGAGCGCGGGCCACTTCACGCCGTCGGCGATCATCTGATCGTGGGCGGTGCCGAGTACCTCGCGGTAGAGGTCGCGCTCGGCGGCGTCGCCGAGCACCTGCTCGTCGGCCTTTCCTCCGTCCGCAGCCACCGCGGCGGCGTTGATCAGTGCCTGCGTGCGCAGACCGATCTCGGCCGAGGGCGCGGGCACGGTGTAGAGGCGGCCGGCGACGGGCAGCTCGAGCGACTCGTCGAGCAGCTCGTCGAGTGCCTCGAACGCCACTACGCATCACCTGCCTTGAGCGTCTTAGCTTCGGCGGCGGCGAACGTGCCCCCGCCGGCGACAGGGTTCGTGATCTCGACGAGCGGGCCGGAACCGGTCAAGGTGACCTTGATCGTGTCGACCTCATCCGGGCCGCCCCCGTCGGGCTCCCACGTCACCAGGGCCGTGCCTTCCTGCGCGTCCGGGGCTCCGTTGCGGTCGTAGTAGCGAACCCGTACGTACGACGCGGCGCCGAACGACCTGCTCGCCTTCCTGAGCGCTTCCTGCGCGGCGTTGAAAACCCCGGTCGTCGGGTGCGCACGGTGCGCGAGGGTGGTCTCGATCGACCACGCGAGCATGGTCACGGCCTGCTCGCTCCACCCCTCGGCGTCGTAGGTGGTCACCTCCTGCTGAGTCGGTTCGATCTTCGGTGTGAACTCGGTGACCCCGGGGACCAATGCCCACGCCGGGGTACCGGGCGTCGTGCTCATATCCAGTTCGAGGCGGTACCGGCGGGCGAGCGCGGTTACGGTCTCGGCCGGGGGCGTCGGGGTGCTCAATGGCGCCTCCTATTCGAGGTTGGGGTGCGCGCGGTGCGCGCGGGCGTAGTAGTTGGCGGACCGCTCCCAGCGGCCGGCAGAGTCGGCACCGATCGGGGCGGCCGAGACGCGAAAGACGAGCTGCACGGGCACGGCGCCGAACCGGTGCGGTCCGGACGCGTGCAGCAGCTCGTGCACCTGGTCGTCGAGCGCGTCGACCTCGCGCGGGTCGGCGCCGGCGCGCGTGCGCACCTGAATCCCGGTGGTGGTGTCGGTGAGCACCGACGAGTCGGTGACCGGGTAGGCAGACAGACAGATGACGCGGTCGGGCGCGGGAGGAAGGGCGGCGACGGTGATCGCGGTCTCGCCGGCGGCGTACGGGCCGTCGGTGCGGTAGATGCCGACACCCTGCTCGTGCAGCAGGCGGGCGAGACCGTCGAGCAGGTCGACGGTGTAGGTCATCGCAGCGCGCGCCGGATCTGCGCGGCGATCAGCGCCTGTACCTCGCCCGCGGTCTCGGGCAGCACGCTTTCGAGGTACTTCGCGCTGCGCCCGGGAGAGTGCCGGGCGGTCATGTCCTCATGGACGCGGGCCGCATACGGGGTGTCGTAGGACACCGCGGCGACGAGCTGCTGCTCGTCGACCGAGGTTGCCCCGGAGCGTTCGAGGGTGCCCTCGGCGATCGGCACCCGCTGCCTGCTCGCGCCGAGGACGTGCTCGGCGCCGAGCAGCACACCGCGGGCCGCGGCGTCGCGGATCGCGTCGGTAACGGCGTCGCCATTCCAACGGAGTCGGGCGCGCTGCGGGCTCATTCGCACACCACCTCCGTGGACGCGGGGACCGGCAGGCCCGGGGCGGTGTGCGAGGCGGTCGTGATCGCCGTGGTGATCCGGCCGCCGGGCAGCGTGACGCGCGATCCGGGCGGGCAGTCGAGGCCCGGGGCGGCGATGATCTGCGCGCTGCTGGTGACCTCGCGACCGTCGGGAGCGCGCACCATGCGCAGTGCCTCGCCGACGAGCGCGGGGTGCTCGACGAGCGGCCCGTACGTCGGTCCGTACGCGCCGTCGCCGACGTACGGCTCGACGCCGATCCGGTGACGGAGCAGGGACGGGGGGACGCGCGTCACCACGGGATCACCCGCCCCGGTTCGAGACCGGCGCGGCGCAGCACACGCGCGGCCCGGGGAGCGAGCTCGACGCCGGACGCGCCCGCGGTCGAGGCGGCGCGGCCGGACAGGGACACGGGTCCGATCGAGACCGAGTCCCACTTGCCTGCGGCCCCGGTGCCGTCGTCGCCGGCGGCGAGCCAGTATTCGACCTGCGCGCACGTCGCCGAGCTGAGCGCGGCGGCGATCGTCGTGTCGAGCGGGTCGCCGTCGTCGTCGACGGGATAGATCGCGGTCAGCAGCGCACTGTCGATGTCCTCGCCGGCCCGCGCGATCAGCCGCTCGGCATCCGGCGGGGCCGGTGTGCCGAGCCATGCGGCGAGTGCCTCGGGGGTGGCGTAGGGCTGTCGCGCCACACGGTCACCCCCTCGGCTTGCCGCGGGCAGCAGAACGGCCCGCCGACTTGTCGTCTGGCGGGCCGTCCGGTGCGGTCGTGGTCTCGTCGTCTGGCGGATCGTGGTCAAGGGGCTCGACCGAGTAACCGGCCCCCTGGCAGTAGCCGATCACGGCCCGGTCGCTGGTGGTCGCGGTGCCGTTTACGAACGGCACGCCGCCGGGCCCCTCGCCGGTGAAGTCGGCGACCGGGGCCGTAATGCGCATGGTGGTCATGTGGCGTTCCCTCACGCGCTCTTGATGTTGCGGAACACGGCGGCGGCGCGGGTGGCCTTGAGCACCGGAGCGACCGGCCCCATCTCGACCTCGCCGACCTTGACGGCGCCGGCGCGGTCGAACTCGGGGAGCCACGTGTTCACGAGCGGCGAGCCGCCCCCGACCGAGGCACCGTGGAAAGCGTCGAGCCCGTATCGGACGGCGTAGAGATCGCCGAGGCCGGTCACGTTCCCGCCGGCGCCGGCGCCGTCCGGATCGCGGGTGACGAGCGAGATCACGTCCGTGTTCGAGCCGGCCTTGCTCTTGAGGTCGACGAGCGGGATTCCGTTGTACGCGGTGACCGGGCGGCCGAACGCGTCGGTCGTCTTGTCGAGCTGGTCGGTCCACGCCGCGATGGTCTTGAACAGAGACAGGGTCTTTCGGTTGCCGTAGATCACATCCGGGGCGTCATCCATGGTGGCGAGCCAGTCGTCGACGTGACGCTGCGCGGCGAGCGCGGCGCCCTTGTCGGTGATCCCGGTCCAGTCGACGAACCCGGTCGCGACGCCGTTGTTCAGCGGCAGGTACTCGGTCGAGCTGCCGGTGAGGATCTTCGACAGACCATCGAAACCCTTCGCGTCGGTGGCCTTGTCGCCGTTGATCACGGCGTCAGCGAACCGCGCCCGCGTTGCCTTGATGAGCTGCTGCATGTTCAGCGTGACGGCGCCCGAGGCGGCCGGCCCGATACGGGCGATCACCCGGTCGATCTGGAAGGACCCGCCGAGCGGTACGAGATCGACGGTGTAGCGCTGCGTCGAGACCTCGGCGGGCGTGTACTCGGTGTTCAGCGCGCGGAAGTCGGCGGCGCGCTGCGTGATCAGCCGGCGGTACCCGTAGGTGAGCGTGTCGCCGCCGGTCGGGGAAACGACGTTGTCGAACGTCATCCGGTCGAGGATGTCCGAGCTCTTACGGAACTCGTCGATCACGTTCACGTCGAGGTCGTCGGCCGCGTTGTTCCGGGCCTCGGCAAGAGAGGTGGGCAAAGGTTTCTCCTAGGGGATTCAGCCGCCGAGGCGGGCGGCGACGGCGTCGTGCAGGGATGTCGCGCGCCGGTCGCCGGCGGGCGGGCCGTTGAACTCGCCGCCCCCGCGCGGCGGCCCGGTCGGGGTGGCGCGGTAGAGGTCGGGGTCGGCGTCGACCGCGGCTTTGATCGCGGTCGTGAGCGCGGCGTCGAAACCGGCGTCGGCGGGATCGAGGCCGGCGACCGAGGTAAGGAAGCTGCGGGAGTTGAGCAGGCGGTCGCCGCGGGCGCCCTGGTCGGCGGCGACGCGGGCGACGGCGAGCTCGACGCGTGCTGACCGGAGCGCGGTCGCGTTCTCGGCGAGCAGCCGGTCGCGCTCGGCGACGGCGGCGGCGAGCGCGGCGGGGTCCTTGTCCGACTCGGGATCGTTGGGGTTGAGCGCGCGGGTCACGGCGTCCAGTGCGGCGCGCAGCTCGTCGCGCTCGGCCGCGGCCTGCTCGGCTCGGGTCGTGGCGTCGGCGAGCTGCTGCTCGGCGGCGGGGTCGCCGGCCGGCGGAGTGCTCGGGGGTGCGGGGTTGGGGTCGCCGGCCGGCGGGGCGGGCGGGGCGGGCGGGGCGGCGGGGTCGCCGCCCTCGCCCGAGCCGCCCTTGATCGGCCAGATAGCGCGGCCGTCGCGGCGGCGGCCGAGGGCGCGCTCGCCGGTGCGCGGGTGGATCGGCAGGGAGTCGTCGAGGATGTGCTCGGGCATGGTGGCTCGGCCTCCGAGGGCGTGGTGCGGGCATGAAAAAGGGCCGCCCGAAAGCGGCCCGGTGTCGGTGGTGACTACTGCTCGGCCTGCTCGGCGGCGACGTAGCCACGGACCCATGCGGCAGTCAGCCGCGGGTCGGTGTAGCGAGGGGCGTCGGTCGGCGGCCGGCCGGCGCGCGCGGCGGCGAGCCCCTCGCGGCGGGCACGCAGCGCCTGCTCGCGGAACCCCAACAGATCACCCCCTACTGCTTGAGCCACTGGCCGTGTGCGGACTGGCGGGCGGTCTCGCCGGCGCCGGTGCGGACGCCGGACACCTGCTCGGAGAACTCGGCGAGGGTGATCCGGGGCGAGACGTCTTCCCAAAACCTGATCAGGTCCTCGCTCGCGCGGGCGTACGCAACATGGGCCGGCCCTGAGAACAGGCTGCGCGGGTCATGCCCCGCGGCCCGGGCCTTGCGGTTGAGCAGGTTCCCGCGGGTGTAGTCCTCGGCGGCGAGCCACTGCACATAGATGTGCTCGTCGTACATCTCGCGTATCTCTGCGCGGCTGTACGCCCCGCGCGCCGAACGGGCCTCGAGCTCACGCTCGTACACCCATCGCTCGGTTGAGGACATGTGCTCGGTGCCGTCCGGGCCGCGCTCAACGTCGGCGCCGTACGGCCCCCACTCGTCGGGGTCCGCGGGCGGCGGATCGTCGAGGCGGATCGGGTGCATGGCGTCGTCGAGGGCATCTCGGGCGGCGAGGGTGTCGGCGACCGTCGCGCCGGCCGCGGGCGGCGGCGGGGCGGGCGGGTGCCGGCGGTCGATCTCGCCGGCGATCCGCTCGGCGTCAGCCGGCGAGGCGTAGCGGATGCCCCACACGAGCAGATCGTCGCCGAGCTCGGAGAGATCGCCGGCGAGGCGCCCGCCCGGAAACAGGGAGTCGAGCAGGCGGCGCCGATGGATCTCTGCGCCGATCGCCGGCCGGTCCTCGGGCACGTGCCGCGCCCGGGTGGCGAGCGCCTGCTCGGACATGCCGAGCAGGTCGGCCCGCACTCCGGGCATGGCGGCGTCGATGTCGCGGCGGTCGGCCTCGGCCATGACGCGCAGCAGACCGTCGTCGTCGAGGTGCAGCGCGACGCGGGCGAGCTCGTCGTCGCTGAACTCGGCGAGGCTGTCGACCATGCGCCCGCCGGGACGGATGCGGTCGAGCAGCGCTTGCTCGTCGCGGCGGTCCGCCTCGGCGCTGATCCGATCGCGGTCGCGCTCATCGAGCACCCCGGGCCGCAGTGCGGCGCCGAGCTGCTCGTCGGTCATCTCGGGCAGGGCGCGCTCGTCGCCGGCGCGGACCCGCGCGGCCTCGAACGGGTCCGCCCCCGGGCCGCTCGGCGTACCGGGGCGGCCCGCGGTGCCGCCGGCCGGCGGTAGGTTGCTCGCTCCGGGCTGCTCGCGCTCGCGGCGGCGGATGAGTTCGGGGTGCTGCGCGAGGTGGCCGCGCATCCGGCCCTGCCACTGCCGCACCCGCGCCTCGGCCGCTTGCTTGGCCTCGGGCGTCGTGGCGACGGCGGCGCGGTTCTTCCACTTCCTGATGGCGCGCTCGATCGCCCTCTGCCGTTGCGTTGCTTCGTAGCCGGCGGGGTCCTCGGAGTGCTCGACCGGCGCCCGGGTGACACCGGGAAGATAGGCGCTCGTGCTGTGCCGGCAGTTGGGGTGTTGCAGCCCCGAGCGGCGGGCGTCGTCGAGCGATCCGGCGACGTGTACCCGCACGGTGCGGTCGTCGTCGGTGGCGTGCTCGACCTCGATCGTCCGGGCGCCGCCCGGTCCGTCGAGCGCAAGCACCTTGCCCTCGAACGGGTCGCAAAGATCGCAGTTGTGGGGGGCGTTGGAGACGATCACGAGCGAGACGCCGGCGGCGCGCAGCTTGTCGCCGTGCGCCTCGACCGCGGCCCGCCCGACGGCGGTCCGCACTGCCATCTCGGCATAGCTCGTCATCTGCCATGCGCGCCCGCCCTTGTCGACGAACGTCCGCAATCCCCGGTCGGCGAACCTTTCGAGGGCGCGCTGCGTGGCCTGTCGGCGAGTGTCGATGCCGAGGAGCGGCGTCGCCGATACCTCGCTGATCACCTGTCGGTATCCGTCCTCGACGCCGCGGAGAATCCCGCGGTGCGTCTCGGTGACGAGCTCGATCGTCTCGGCGGCGAGGCGGTCAACGGCGCGGGTGTTCGGGGTGCTGTCGGCGCTCCGGCGGGCGTCATCATCCGAGAGGGCGCCGAGCTCGGCGAGGCCGGCGCGTGCCCCGACGTCGTATGCCTCGGTGACAGCCGAGAACACTTCAAGGTCGGTGGCGGTCGCGAGGGCGTCGACGACACCCTGCGCTGCTCGCCGTAGCGGCTGGATGTCGCGCAGTTTGGCGACGGCCCACCCGGGGGCGTCGAATCCCTCTGCGAGCTGTCGCGCGACGATGCCGAGCAGGCGCTGCTCGGCGTCCGCGTAGAGATCGCGGACGCCGGCCGAGAGGTCCTCGGCCATGGCGGGGTGGATCGGCACGCGCACCCCCCATACGACACAGTTTCCTGAATTCAGCCAAACGTGTACCGTCGTGGTTGTGCTGACTCTCGCCTCTGAGGTCGAGGTGCTCGCGCGCTTCGGCCGCGCCCTCGCTGACCCGATCCGTTGCCGGTTGCTCCTCGCACTCCGAGAGGCCCCGGCGCACCCGTCTGACCTTGCCGAGCAGCTCGGCGTCAGCCGTACCCGGCTGTCGAATCACCTCGCGTGCCTGCGTGACTGCGGTCTCGTGGTCGCCGTCCCGGTGGGGCGCCGCACCCGCTACGAGCTCGCAGACCCCCGTTTCGCCCATGCGCTCGACGATCTGCGCAGCGCCGTAGTAGCGATCGAGACGGACCGGACCTGTGCGGATGCTGCCGACAAGGGGTGCTGCTGATGGCTACGCCGATAACCCTGGGACCGTCGGTCGAACGGCGGTCCCTCCTCGCTCGACGGATACGGCTGCTCGTTGCGGCAACGATCACGTACAACGTGATCGAGGCAGTAGTCGCAATCACGGCCGGAACCATCGCATCGTCTACCGCACTCGTCGGCTTCGGCCTCGACTCTATAGTCGAGGTGTCCTCGGCCGCGGCCGTCGCATGGCAGTTCTCCGCCCGCAGCGAGGAACTGCGCGAAGCGCGCGAGCGAACGACACTACGGATCATCGCCGTCTCGTTCTTCGCCCTGGCAGCGTACGTAAGCGTCGACGCGGTCCGAAGCCTGGCCGGTGTCGGCGAGGCCGACCGATCCATACCCGGGATCGTGCTCGCGGCGCTATCGCTGATGATCATGCCGTTCCTGTCCGCAGCGCAGCGCCGAGCAGGACGTGAACTCGGTTCCGCCTCAGCGGTCGCGGACTCCAAACAAACCCTTCTGTGCACCTACCTCTCGGCTGTGCTGCTGGTCGGCCTGCTGCTGAACGCCACTGTCGGGTGGGCATGGGCCGACCCGATCGCCGCGCTTGTCATCGCGGCCGTTGCAGTCAAGGAAGGCCGCGACGCATGGCGCGGGGACAGTTGCTGTGCCGTGGTGCCCCCGCCGAGCGCAGACAGTAAGACGGACGCCTGCGGCTGCAAGCCGGGGTGTGACTGCTGCGGGTAAGCGGTCCGGCGCCCTCGCCCATTGTTAGGCGAGGGCGCCGACCTGCATCGGGTCGGGCACGGCGGCGCCGGTTTCTGTGAGGATGCGGTCGACCTCGGCCTGCACGTCTACCGCGTCCCACTCGGGATGCAGCATCCGAACTCGCGTCTGCGTCGAGACCGCTTGCGCCTGCTGGAGTAGGGAAAGCGTCTGGGCGAGCGAGGACGTGTCCTCGGTGATCGAGTCGCCGAACTTCACACGGGGCCGGTCGGGAACGATCCGCGGCGTGAAGAACTGCCGGTCGAGCAGCAGCAGAACGTGCAGCATGTCGGCGACGGGCGGGGTCCAGTACCTCACTTTCTTGCCCCGGGTGATCATGCTCTTTCGCTCGCGCGCCCGAACCTCTGTCGCAGTCACGGCGGCGCCCTGGTCGCCGAGCCCGAACGTCGCGGCGGAGTAGCCGGCGCTCATCACGGCTTGTCGGGTGATCGCGGTCGAGGTGCGCTCGTGCTCGTCGACCCTGATCGCGAACTGCGACAGGGTGATGCCGGCGCCGCCCTGCTCGGTCGGCGGGACGTTGAGCAGCGTCCAGATTTCCCGGTCGTCGTCAAAGCTCGCGCCGCGCCCGGGCCCGTGGTCGCGCAGATATCCGTCGGGCACGAGCAGCCGCGCGCGGGCGAGCCGCAGATCGCGAATCCAGCTCGACCACGTCGTATCGAGCGAGTCGAACAGGTCGTACAGGGGAGCGCTGAAGTCGGAGCGGCCGAACGGTGAGCCGCGGTGCTTGCGGTGGGGGCGGATGTTGGGGCAGTAGGCGGCGGTCAGCAGGTCGATACCGGTCTCGATCGCGTCGCCCTCGGGGCCGAGGGATTCGGCGAGCGGGGTGACGTCGGGGTGCTCGGTGAGCGGCACCCGTATGCCGAGGGCGTCCTGCGACCCCTGGTAGAGCCCGTGTTCGATCCGGCCCGGGGAGTGCCGTTCGAGGTGGCGCCACACGGTGACCGAGTCCGAGGTGAGCTCGCGCCAGAACGTCACGGCGACGAGCTGCCCCCAGCGCCATTCAGGCACGGCGGCGTCGGGGTGAACAGTGGTGAGCAGGGGCCGGCCGGCGAGCGACCGATCCCACGTGACTCGCAGATAGACGCCGCCGAGCGCGGCGGCGACCTCGGCCGCTTCGAGCAGGGTGTTCGCGATGCCGTCGGATTCGGCGAGCTCGTCGAGACGGTCCTGCGTCGCGGTGTCGGCGACGGTGAGCACAGGCGGCTCGGCGAACAACAGATCGGCGCTCGCGGTGGCGATGTCACCGGGCAGGGGAATGTGCAGCCGCTGATCGGGCGCCCCGGGCTGCTCGGCCCGGTCGCGCCCCCACAGCCGGCGGCGGCCGTCGCGGCGCTGCGACTGGTTCCGGTAGACAGCGGCGAGCTTGTCGCGGTCGCCGGAGTACCAAGCATCATCGACCCGCAGCTCGGCGTAATGGCGGGCGAGGGTCGGCGGCGGCCACGGTGCGCCGTTGTCAGGAAGCGACACAGCTCACCCCCTGTCGACGAGCCCGAGCTCGCCACGCTGCGCACGGCCGGCAGTGTCGGGTGCCGTTCGGCGCGACGTAGGTGTGCGCTCGGTTGAACCGGTGCCCGCGGGCGCAATGGGTCTGCCGCGCGCGGCGCGCCGCGGGGGAGATCCCGCGCCGGATGTTGGTCCGGTGGGTCACCACTTCGAGGTGGTCGGGGTTCACGCAGTGCCGCCGGCGGCACAGGTGGTCGATCACGAGACCGCGGGGTATGCGACCGCGGGTGAGCTCGTACGCGACGCGGTGCGCGTACTGCGGCCGGCCGTTCACCTTGAACTGCCCGTATCCGTTGGGCTTGACGTGCGCAGTCCAGTCCCAGCACCCGAGGGGGCCCGGGGTGACCTTGTCGAGGAATCGGTCGGTCAGCTCACGCACGCGATCACCCCCTCGCGTGCTCGGGCCCGGGCGCAGTGCAGCGCCCGGGCGGGGGAGTTGGGGGCGATCAGGCGGCGGTCGTGAGCAGGCCGCGCCACTCGTGCACGGTGGAGTGCACCGCGTACCGCAGCGCGTCGAGCGAGTGGTCGTCCGCCTTGACGGGGCGGTCTTCACCGCGGGCCGCGGCGGCGTCGTCCCATACGTACGTGGGGAACTCGGCGAGCAGCCCCTCGCACGACCGGTGGATGAGCAGCGCGCCGGCGTCGAGCGCGTTTGCCACGCTGCGGATGCCGTCGAGCACTGCGTTATTGGCGCGGGCAACGTTCGGGTGCCCGTCGGCCCACAACTGCGTGGAGAACGACGCCGCGCTCGGGTCGATGAACGTCCACTCGGGCCGCACGTCCTGCTCGGCGATCCACTCGCGGACGGCGCGGCTGTACTGCGCGTCGGTCATCTGCCGGTGAGCGGCGCGGGCGTCGTGTCTCCACTCGCTCACCGCGTACAGCCGGCCGTCGACGCTGAGACCGAGCAGGATCGCCGAGAACGGGTTGCTCGTGCCGTAGTCGACGCCGACCCAGTAGTTGCGCATCTCGGGCAGCTCGTCGACGACGTGCTGCTGCTCGTCGTACATGTCGTAGATCGCGCCCTCGGCGACGACCCACTCGCCGAGGATCATCCGGCGGCGCCATAGTCCGGTGTACTCGACGGACAGTGCCTTGACGTAGGCGGGCGACAGGGCCGGATTGTCGGCGAGCTTGAAGTGCCAGGAAGCGAGGTCGAGCTCGGCGGCGCGGTCGAGGTACTTCGCTTTGAGCCAGTGCCGCGGCCCGTCCGGGTTCGTGGTGCCGATCAGGATTGCGCCGGCGACCGACAGGCGGGCGAGTAGCTGCGTGAAAAAGGCTTCCGGCAGCAGCGTGACCTCATCCGCGTACGCGACCGATGCGGTCAGACCACGTAGCCGCCCCTCGGATCGCGAGTCACTCGCGCCGATCAGGTGCACAACCCTGCCGAGGATCACGGCGGTTGTCGCGCCCCGGGTGTGGTGGACCTCGGCCGCGGTGTCCGAGAACAACTCGGGGTCTTGCAGCGGCTCGATCACGTTCCGCTCGATCGTGGCGAGCGATCGGCCCACGATCAGGATGAGTCCCGAGGCGGGCGCCCGCCGGACGGCGAGCAGAAAGCGCAGAAGCGACGAGATCGTTTTGCCGGAGCGCACCGACCCGTGCCACAAGTTGATACGGGCGGTCGCCTCGCGGATCGAGCGCAGTTGCTTGTCGGACAGGTGGCCCGTCGAGGGAATCACCCCCCGTCGGCGTCGTCTCCCACGGGCCCGAGCAGGGCGTCGGCGAGGCGGTCGAGCATCCCGCCGGCGCTCGTCGACTTGTTGGAGCGTGCGAGCTCGGCGACCTTGGCGTGCACCTCGGTCAAGGCCCGGGCGGCGGTGGCGTAGTCGCGGGCGTCACGTGCCGAGTCGGCGGCTCCGACCCGCTCGACTTGAGCGAGGGCGCCGTCGAGGGCGTCGTCGGCGAGCTGCTCGCGCCGGGTCGAGGCATCGGCCTTACGGGCATCGGTAGCGGCGGCGACCCGCGCCCCGCCAGAGAACGCGAGGCCGAGCTCGGCGGCGATCTTCGAAACGGTCGCCGCTCCGCGACCGAGCTCGCGGGCGATCTCGTTACGGCTCTTGCCCTTGGCGTGCAGGCGCTGCACGGCTGCTCGGTCGGCGTCCGTGATCGGGTCGGCCACGGGATCACCTCCCGACCGGGGTGTGCTGGTCCGAGCCTAGGGGCCGGCCGAGGATGTGCAGCCCGTCAGCCGTGACGGGCGAGCTTGACCGCGGAAACGAGAAGGATCACAGCCAACGCAGGGATAAGGAACAGATCCGGGAACACGCCGAGGAGCAACCCGCCGAGCACGGCGCCGGCGATCGAGCCCGCGATCATGGTCATGGTGAAGCGAAGGTTTGCACCGAGAACGGCGAAACTTCCATCGCGGCTGTAGCGGGCGAAGGCCACCAACATGGTCGGCAGGGAGACGAGAAGCGAAAGGCTTCCAGCCGTCTTGATGTCCTCACCGAACAGCAGAACGATCGTGGGAATCAGAAGCTCACCGCCGGCAACCCCCATGATCGCGGCGACCACCCCGATACCGAATCCCGCTACCACTCCGCAGGGCACCTGTGCCCATAGGGGCATGTCGAGAGTGCCTAGGCTGGTTGTGTGGGTGAACACCAGGGCGGCAGCCATCAACACCATGAGTGCCGCGAGCACCTTGTAGAGAGTGGCCGAGCGCATACGGACCGCCCATGAAGCCCCCGCCCAGGCACCGAGCAGACTGCCAGCGAGCAAGTTGACCGCGACTGGCCAGCGCGCGGCGACTTCCGCGGCCGGAACGGCTGCGAACCGCGCCGGCAGAGCAACCAGGACCACGACCAGACTCATGGCCTTGTTAAGGATGACCGCCGAGAGAGCGGCGAATCCGAACACGCCGATTAGCAGTGGCAGCCGGAACTCTGCACCGCCCAAGCCGATCATCCCGCCCAGTACACCGATGCTCGCCCCCGCACCGAACACCACGGCTGCCGAGTGGGACGAGCGGGGGGAAATCAGGCTTTGGTCAGAGTTCACGACGAGCATCCTCGCTCGTCGTCGTAGTCGCTTGCTACAGCGGAACCTCGACTTCAGGGAAAGGCACGGGGAGCGTGCGCGGGGTTCGTCGGGACGTCCGATCGGCGCAGCACGCAGACGCCCCGCCGCGGGGGGATGCGGCGGGGCGTTGAGTTCAGCTTGTTTCCGGGTACGCCGGAGGCGCTCCCGACTCTAGGTCACGAACAGATAACGGCGCAACCCTCAAGGCTTCCCGATCACTCAAAGAGGGCGCCCTGCTCTACGCCGTGGCCGAGGTCGAGCAAGGGCTCGACACTCGGCGGCGCCTCGACGACGAGCCACCCGCTACGCCACGTGGCGGGGACCTCGCCGGCGCCGACCGTGCGCTCGTCGACGAGCTGCTCGTCGTCGCTCCCCTTACGCCGCGGCTGCAATGTCGACGCCGAGCGCGGCGATCAGCTCGGGCAAGTCGTCCCACTCCCACACCCGCGCCCGCTCCCTGCTGTCGAGCGGCACGGGGGCCGAGCAGGCGCGCCCGCCCGAGCAGGTCACGGCCGGCGGCCCGTCGGGGGCACTGTGCAGGGTGAGCTCGCCCTCGCACCACGGGCACGGCTCGGGCAGCGGGGTCTCGCGCTGATCGAGGCCGAGGGCGCGCAGCACCCGGGCCTCGGCGATCCGCGCGGTACGCCGCGCTTCGTGCAGCAGGTACAACGGCAGCACCTCGAACGGCGGCGGGGCGAGGGCGCCGTCGAGCTCGCGCTCGGGGGCGGTGTCCTCATCCTGCACGCGCCCCTCGATCCACACGCACGCCCAGTGCAGCCCATGCACCCGCGATCCGGCGGCGCGCCGACTGTCGGGTGCGCTCGGGTCGGCGCACAGCCACGCCCGGGGGTCGCCCTGCTCGGTGCGCTGTACGGCGGCGGCGAGGGTGTCGGCGAGGTCGAACACCAGCCGCTCGACGCCGCGGCCGGCATCGAGCGCGCCGAGGTTGAGCGGGGCGGGGTGCTCGCGCAGCACGAGCGGGGCCCGGTCCTCGACGACGAGCTGCTCGTCGTCGCCCTCGCGCATGGTGTGCGCGAGCTGCCGCGGGGGCCAGTGGTCGGCCGGCGGTTCCTCGATCGCGAGCAGCAGCTCGGCCCACCGGCCGCGGATCGTCCGCAGCGCGCGCACAGTTTCGTGCACAGCCTGTGTGTAACTCACCGTCCCCCCTTGTTGGATGCTCGCAGCGCCTCGACCTCGGCGGCGTACGCGTCGCGCTCGGCCTCGGCCTCGACGATGGCCTGCTCGGCGGCGGCGACTCGGTGTGTCAGCCGCAGCGCCGCGGCCTGCTGCCCGCCGGCAGAGCGGCGGAAGTTGTCGCCGTCGGCGATCTCGGCCTCGACGAGCTGCCGCAGCCGCGCCGTGTCCTCGGGGCCGAGCACCCCTCGGTCGGCACGGGCGAGCAGGACTCGCAGCGCCGTGCGTCGCTCGTCGCGGACTGCCTCGCGGGCGTCGCTCCGGCCGCGCCGAGACCGGATGCGGGGAAGGGTGTTCGCGGTCATGGTGTGCTCTCTCCGTTCTCGGCTCGGCGCGTCGTCGAGCAGGTGGTGCAGGTGGTTGGGCACGGCCGGCGGCCGAGGCGGCGCAGCTCGCGGTCGAGGCGGTCGTCGATCCGGACCGCGTACGCAAGGGCGGCGCCGAGGGCGAGCGCGAGCGTCACGGCGAGGGCGAGCAGGGCGGCGCTCATGGGGTTGTCTCTCCGTTCGTTCGGGCACGGCGCAGCAGTCGATCGAGGGCGCGCCGAGCGCCGCGGGTCTCCCGCGCGCGAGGCGCGACCGGTCGCGCGCGGTGGTGTTCGTGGTGCAGGTGACCACCGGCGTCAAGCGAGCGGCCGAACTCGGCAGTGATGTGCCATCCGTCGATGGCGAGTCGGTCGGCGAGCGAGGCGACGAACACGGTCGCGCGGTGCGGGGGCACGTCGAGCTCGTCGGTCAGATGGGCGGCGATCGCGGCGCGGGCGGCGAGCGGAATCATCGGGCCTCGCCTCCGCCGCTGGTGTGGCGGGCGCGACCATCGCGGCGCGGGGCCGGCGGCTGGCACATGATCCGGGCGAGGCGCACCTGCTCGGCGTCGGCCTCTCCGTTGCCGAGCTCGGCGATCAGCGCCTCGACGCGCGAGGGATGAACACCGGTGAGCGGTCGCCGGCCCTTTCCGCGGTTGCGGAAGCTCGATCGGCACTGCTCGTCGACGGCGGCGAGGCAGTGCGGGCACCGGACACTGAGCGGGTCGGGCAGACCCTCGGCGACGAGCTGCTCGCGGTGCGCGCGGGCCGGCCGGAACTGCCGCAGCTCGGAAGCAACATGAGCAGGCATGTACCGGCGCGGGCCGGCGCCGACTCCGGACATGAGCGCGGCGAGACGTTTCTGCCCTGCTGCGTTGATCTCGGCCCGGTACTGCGCCGGCGCGGCATGACCGCGGGCGACGGCGGCGCGCGTGCCGAGCAGTTCCTCGCGCCATGCCTGCGGGTTGTCCGGGTCGGCGGTCGGCACGGGGTCGGTGTGCCGGTTCATGAGCTCGGCACGGTGGGGCCCCCACGCGGCGAGCAGGTCGTGCGGCTCGATCGCCCGGAACTGCGAGCTCTTGTTGCCGCCCTGCTGCTCGTAGTAGCGGCGGGTGGCGCGGGCGGCGTCCCATCCGGTTTCGGGCATGGTCGCCGGCACGTCGGCGACGGCGGCGGTCCACTCCGAGATGGTGCGGGCGGACTGCTGCGGATCGGCGAGGGCGCGGCGCACTCGGCTGTCGAGCGTTCCGGCGAACGCGAGCAGGGCGGCGATCTGTTCGGGCGTCATGGGCGGCTCTCCTTTTGGGTGAGCAGGGCGAGGCCGGCGGCGAGGTTGTCGGCGTAGTTCGCGGTCGAGGCGGTCGCCCGAGGCGGCGTGTTCGGCGCCGGCCGGTCGAGGTCGCTCCAGACCTTGAGCCAGTAGCGGGCACTCTTCGGTGCCTCGCCCGGGGTGGTGCGGCGGGCGGCGAGGTCGACAAGGGCCTCGACGCCGTGCGCCTGTACGAGCCGGTAGACGTCGCGCTGCTCGCCGAGACCGAGCGACCACCGGACGGCGATCGAGGCGGCGACGAGAGCGGCGTCGAGCGGACGCAGTTCGGGAACCAGCGCAGCCGCGGTGTTCGTCGCGCGCGGCGGCTGCTGTTCGTCTTGTAGAGAGCTTCTTTTGTTCTGGGGGCCGGTAGCCGGCCCCCCGGGGGCCGATCTCCGGTCCTCCCCCGGGCCGGTAGTCGGTCCCCCCGGGGCCGATGTCCGGCCCTCCCCGGGGCCGCTCACCGGTCCCCCGGGGGCCGATGTCCGGCCCGGGTCGGAATCCGGCCCGGGCCGATCTCCGGCCCCCCGCGCGTCGAGCAGGGGGAGGCGGTAGACCGTTTCTCCGCCGGGGCCGAGCTCGCCCTCGACGACGGCGAGCTCGCCCGAGGCGAGCAAGGTGTCGACGGCGTCGCGGACGGTGGAGCGAGCGGCGCGGGTGCGGCGGATGAGCGAGGCGGTACCGGCGTAGGCGACGCCGTCGGCGTCGGCCCGATCAGCGATCGCGAGCAGCACCAGACGAGCGGCGCCTCGGCTGTCGGACTGGGACCAGACCCAATCCGTCGCGGCGAGGCTCAACGGTTCGTCTCCTTACGGGGATCGGCGAGCCCGGAGGTTCGGGCCGGCCGGCGAGTGCGGCGGGCGTGTGGGCGGGGCAGCGGTTGCCGACGATGTAGCGGCGGGTACCGATCGCGCGGCAGTAGTCGCCGGCGGCGCCGTCCCAGTGCTCACAGATCACGCCGCGCGATCGGGGCGGCCGACGTACCGAGCGAGGACTACGAAGCGGGGCACGTTGTTCTCGACCACGGTCCGGGCGATCGCCTGAAATGAGCCAGCCGGCGCGTAAGACGAGAGCTGCGCGGACCGGATCGCCTGCGCCGCCGAGGATGCCCGGGAGCTCGTTTCCTTCTGCTGGATCTCGGCCCACTGGTTCGGGTGCGCCTTGAGCTGCTCGACGATCAGCGCGTGCTTGACGTTCTTCTGCCGTGCCGGCGGCGGGCCGGCGATGAACTTGACTGTCACTAGATCCCCCTCTGATCTGTCACCGAACGCGAACAGACATGCTTGTTGCCATGTCCGAAACGGCGCTAAGGTCCGTTCGTGTTCACGAACAAGAACAACGTAGACGTGGCAGAAACCCAACGTCAACGCAGTTCCGAGGTGTGCAACCGGGCGAGATCACTGGTTAGATGAGACTGTTCGCGTTCTGCGACAAGAACGGAGATGAGAAACCGTGTCGGAGAACGACACCCCGATAGGTGAGCCGACGGCCGATGGGGCGGCCGGGCGTGCCCCCGACTCAAGCGCCGGCGGTCCCTTTGCGGCCCTAGTGGCGGCGGCGATCGCGGGGGAGCCTCTACGGAGCGTCTCTGCGCGCGCTGTTGACCCTGAGACGGGCAAGCGCATCCCGCACAACCAACTGCCCAAGATTGCCAAGGGCGACGGGTATAGGCGCGAGCGGTGGCTCATCGGTGCAGTTGCTGCGGCTGTCGGGCGCCCGCTTGCGGAGGTGCAGCGCGCCGCGGCGGAGGAGTGGACCGGCCTACAGGTCGGCGACCTGCTACGGGCGAGTAACTCGACTACAACCGTTGTCGTGGCTTACGAGTCTGGCACTACGGCTGATGATCTTCCGCTGCTTAAAGAGAAGCTAAAAACTCTGGGGCTCGGGAACATCCGAGTCGTGTCCGCAGACGTCGGTGACTCTGCGCCGTAAGCGCGTGACCTGCGGTGTTTGTGCGGGTATGTTGGTTGAGCTCTTGCCTCGGGCATATGTTCGAGTGGAGGGCTCCGCCATGCCACAAGGGGGGGCATCTTGTACCGCGTCCGCCGTACCCGACTCGACGACAAAGCGCCGGCCGCCGGCGCTGCTGACGAAGTAGATCGACACATCCTGATCGACGACCGGCACATCACCGATACCGGCGCGATCGCCCTTGAGCTCGTCCTGAACGCCCTTCCCCCCACCGAGGGCAGCAGGGGCCGAGCTAGCGAGCCGCGGCCCAAGCGCGACCCCGGCAAGGCGCAGCAGGGCTAAGACGACCGAAGGGGCCGCACGGTGCGAACCGTGCGGCCCCTTCTGTGTGTCAGTGGGCCGGTGTAGCGTGTGGATCGAGCAAGCCACGTTTATGCAGGTCAGGGGCCATTTCCTGAGTGCCCGTTGCGTGCCCAATGCGTGCCCATTGCGTGCCCGAACTGCTCTGTACCGGTTGTCACGAGTCGGCACGGGAAGGCACCGCCGCACGGCTTGACCTGCGGTTATCGCCATGCGGCGGCACCCCGTGGAACTATCCGACAGGACTCATCTGGCGCTCGTAATGCGTAGGTCTCGGGTTCGAATCCCGAAGGCGGCTCTGTAGAAGCCCCAGGACTCACTCGCCGTGACCTGGGGCTTTTGCTATTTCCGGGATCGGTCGGCGCGTGCGCCGACCGGGGCCCGAGACCCTGTGCGTGAGCGGAGGGGTGGGAGCGTTTCCGCTTCGACCGCAGCGTTCCCGGCCCATAGGCCGACTATCAGACTGGCGAAGGCTAGCGCCGCCCCCTCCGGACTGCTACGCGGGCGTAGGCGGCGTGCCCAGCGCCTGCCGTGCCGTGCTGGTGAAACGCTCGCGGCTGAGTTCCCGGGCTTCCTTGTTGCGTGTCAGCACATCCAGCATCGCTTCGGCCTCGCCCAGGGTCGCCGAGAGTTGCTCGACGTTCTCGTGCAGCGCTCCCCGCGCTTCTCCGAAAACCTGCTGGAACTGCTTGCGCCGGGCATCGGAGCGGCCTCTCCGGCCTGCGCTGCCACGAGATCAAGGCCGGCGCCTGGACCAGCCCATTCCCGCGAGCCATCCCCCGCCGTCTTCAACGACGCCTCCGCGGACATGCTCGACGACGGCACGGGTTCCGCTGAGCGACGCCTGCGTCGGCCAGTCGATCCGCCAGGCAGGGCTTCGCTCCTACCTCCTGTATGTCCCGCTATTCCCGACGCGACTCTCCCAATATGCAAAACCATTTCGGCAGGACTTGGTTGAGGGGTGGTGTGGGCCGAGGATGCGCTCGAAATCGACCAGAAGGTTCCTGAAGTTAGCCAACGCCCCTTCAATATCTCCTGACTCTCCCAGGCGGCTAGCGTGATTGTGGCGTGCAGTGAGAGTTGTGGGGTGCTCCTCACCCAAGAAGCCTGCCATGTCGAGCAGCAACTTATTCGATTCCGCAGCGGCGCCAATCGCGTCGCCGCTGCGTGCGCGCCAGGTGATTTGATTGTCGCGGGCTGTGAGGGTTGTGATGTGTTCTGGGCCTAAAATTCTTTCAAGGCTCGGTATGAGTGCGGTGAATTCGCGAGCAGCCTCGGTAGGATTTCCAGCCCCGCCAATCCAGGAAGCGAGGTCGTTTCGCGTTGTCAGAGTAGACGGGTGATCGAGGCCAAGAATGCGTTCTCGATCGTTTAGCAAGCGCCTGAGGTCCCGTACGGCGCCAGCGGGGTTGCCCGCCTTGGCTCTCCACCTGGCGAGGTCGCCTCGGACAGTGAGGGTGCGCGGGTGGTCGGCCCCAAGGGAGTCGTTGAAGGCGATCGTCAAGGCGGCAAGGCTCTTGGCCGCGAGGATGGGCTGGCCTCCCTGGCCTTGCCAGCACGCCAGCTCATGTTTGGTGAACAACGTGTCCGGATCGGCCGGGCCGAGGGCTTGTTCTTGATCGATGGCCAGCGACTCAAGGTTGTCGATTGCGGCAGTGATGTCGCCAGTCTTCCCCGTCCAGCGGGCGAGCTCGTGACGTGCGAAAAGCACCTCGCGGTGGTTTCCGCCCCAGAGGCGCGTTTGATCGGGCAAAAGGCTCACGAGTTCCTTTACCGCCCCCGAGAAGTCTCCCGATCTACCTCGGAAGATTGCGAGGTTAAGTCGGCTAGTGAGGGTGTGGGGGTGATGAGCGCCCAGAAGGTGGTCCTGCTGGCTTCGGACGAATTCGAGTTCGGTGACGGCGTTGGTGTGATCGCCCGCTTCGCCCAACCAGGCTGCGAAATTTCCCCGTGCCGCTAGAGCCAGTGGATGTGAAGTTCCGTTAATCCGCTCTGAGGTAATCGTGACATCGCGAAAATGCGCCATGGCGAGACTGGCTTGCCCGGCCTCTCCGAGGCTTCTCCCCAATCGGAACAGAATTATGTGCGGGTGGGGCTTGAATAGATCTTCGCCGGCAATCCGCTGGAGAGTCTCGGCGTTGGCTCGCAACGCCTGGTCCATTCGGGTGTTCCGGTCGACTTTTGTCCAGCTAGTCGCCAGTGAATCGGACGCGGCGCTCGTCAACATGAGCCGCGCATCAGGGGGGAGGGTCTCGCGGACTGCGCGTTGAATTAGTTGGTGCGTGTGTACCGTTTGGCATGAATCTGTCGGATTGTGGTCGATTAGATTCAGGCGATGCAATGATCGCACTGCGGCGAGGGCATCATTGGGGGACACCTCGGCGAGGGTTTGCCGACTACTGCTTGTGACCGCTCGATTGTTGGCCAAGTAGCCTAGTGAACGCTCACTTGTCAAAACTGAGATAGGGATGCCATTTCCATCGAGCGCCGAGGCCAACTGGAGCATAGGACGGGCCAGGCCAACGGGGCGGAGGAGGTCGGCACGTTCAATCGAGAGTGACCAGGCGGCAGCCACGGTGCTGTTTTGATCGTCAGGGAGGGTACTCGGGTCGGGAAGTACATCCCGCAGCTCTGTTGCCCGGTCTTTCAGGAGGCTTCGGTAGTCAGCGAGATTAATGGCCGCGTCGACGACGTAGGCGGCAGCCTGAGAGAGCGCAAGTGGCAGGTACCCGAGGTCGGTCGCCAGCGAGGCGAGCTGCTCATGGTGTTCGACGTGGCCATGCACCGCCAGGAACTCGGTCAGGTAGGAGATCGCCTCGTCGCACGTGAACAGGCCGATGTCCACGAACTGTCGGCCTTGCCCAGCCAAGGCTGCGTCTCGGCGTTGCGTTGTCACCCATGTGGCGCCCTGGGGACTGGAAGGCGGCCAGAGGCCACGCACATCGCTGGGGTCAGCAAGACCGTCCAGGACGATGAGCCAACGACATGGCTGCGTCCCGCTTTTCGGCTCCAACCAGGATAGGAAAGCGCTAGCGGCAAGCTCCGGGTCGGCAGGGGAAATGCCCAAGAGCTCGGCTGCCGCCTGGGCGTACGCGGAGATCACCGCCGCGCGGGTACCGGCGGTGATCCACACAAGAACGTCGATGCTGCTGGCTTCCCAGGCGTTGCGTGCGAGGCTGGCCGCTAGTTGTGTCTTGCCGACGCCTCCCGTGCCTGTGAGGATCACCGAGCCGCCAGGCGGTACCGCGCCAAGGCGATCTGTCGTAGTGCGTTCCTGAAAGGCGGTTGCCCTGGGCGGAAGTACGCCCACCTGGTGCGGCCAGGAGGCCGGCTCGCGTGGGACCTGGGGCTGGATCACCGTCAGCCTGGCGATGTACCCGGTGTTAGCCAGCCCGCCGTTGGAAGCCGTGGCCGCCCCGGTGTGCATCACGACTGCTGGTTCTGTGGCCCCGTCGCTGGGGGCGTCAGGAGACGGTCCGCGATAGCCGGTGACGGCTGATCCGCCATCCCTGGCTTCGGCGTCCCCTGTATTCGTTACGACCACCGAGTCTGCTGGTGCTATCGCACCGGTGGCTGGGTCATCGCCATCGGCGAAGGGCGAGGAGTCACGCTTGGTCCGCGTCATCGTGGCCGCTCAACATGCCGTGCGTCTGTGAATTGTGATCGCTTAGCTGTAGTCAACACCAGTGCTAGCACTGCTCCCCTTGCCATCTGCGGTTGCGTCTCCGGTTTGCATGGCTCGGGCTGTTCCATTCCCTGCGGCCTGGGGGCGCCGCACGCCGGTGCGCGCGGAGCCGCCGCCGGTGGCCTTTGCTTCCCCGGTGTCGATGGCCGTATCCGACACGCGCGTAGACGTCGCGGTGGCTGGCCTGCTCTGGCCGTGACGCCAGGCCCAGAATGCTGCTGCGATGCCCGTACCGGCCTGCACAGTGGCGCCTACGAACTGCCCCGCGCCTGGGCCGTCCAAGAGCCACACCACGGGGGTGGACGCGATACCCAGTCCAGCGATCACCCCAACGGTGATCCTCCACATGCGAGACATGCATTCCCCTCGGAACGTAACCCCAGCCGACGTCAGACCAGCCTAGATGGCCTCTCGTCTCAAGGTGCGCGTTCCTGAAACTGTGGCTCCGTTCTTCGACGTCGGCCCTGCACAGTGCGACGGGATGCCTGTCGGAGCTGATGCAGGCAATCGTGGTCGGCTTCCACTCGTTGGCACTGTCCTGCGTGAGCGCTGCGTGAGCGCTGCGTGAGCGGACGGGAGGCACAGGGTGGATTGAGTGGCAAGCAGGGGCCGGCCCGTACCATCCTGACCTGGGAAACAGGATTTGGTGGCACCGCCCGGCACTGGCTGGGATGATCTTGTGGGGCCTCGTAATGCGTAGGTCTCGGGTTCGAATCCCGAAGGCGGCTCTGTAGAAGCCCCAGGACTCACTCGCCGTGACCTGGGGCTTTTGCTATTTTTCGGATCTTGCGCCGCTCTCGCCTCTCAGACGCCTGGCCCATCCGACACATCGCCTCTCGCGCGAGCTCCGATCTGCGTGTGCCGAAGGATCTCAAGGCTTTTGCTCTTCCCGGGCGTGAGAGTCCCGCTTGGCGAGGCGGGCCAGCCACGCCCAGCGGGCAAGTCCGCCGACGGCCAGCGACACGATGATGGCGCCCCAGTCAATGACGTGGGGGAGGCCGGGGAAGAACGCGAAGAAGGCGAAGGACGCGGCGGTGCCGGTGAGGAAGGCGGTGATGCCTGCACGGCGGTGTCTTGCTTCCCGGGTGGCGTCCTCGGGGATGGGCTGGGGGCTCATGCGCGGCTCACTTCGTGATGTGGTGGCACTGGCTGACCCGGCGGACGCCGTTGATGTTGAGGTGGGCGCATGCCTTGCCGTAGCGGGGGAGCTTTTGAGGTGCGTTGTCGCGCATCGGGTTGATCTTGCACTCGGTGTGGGTCTTGCCGCGGGAGGTGCGGTAGGTCTTGTTGGCGGTGTCCGCGTAGGTGAAATCGATGCGCCAGTTGCAGAAGCCGGCGTTGAGGGCGCCGACGAAGCCGCAGTCGACGCCCGCGTTCTGGTACGTGATGTTCTTGCCGTCGCCGCGGATGATGTGGGTGAACATGCAGCCCGTGGGGACCTTCATCGTGAGGCCTCCGACTTGGTAGTCGAAGGTGGCCACGGGCGTCGAGCCGATGGCACTGGCGTGCGCCTCGGCAGGGGGTAAGACGGCCAGCGCGGCAGTGGTGGCGACGGCGGCCATGACCCGGGCAGTCGAAAGTCGGTCCAGGTGCGTTCCTTCCTGGCAGAGTGTCTGCGCAGATCGGAACTCCTGTTGTCGGCCCGGAGTCAGCCCCTGCTGACTGTCCGTAACCCACTCCGCAGTGGCGCCAGCGTGTGCTGCCCGGGGGCTTGCGGGGCTAGGCGTCGAACTCGCCGCGCCAGCCGAAGTCGAGGAGGGCTTCGGGGAGGTAGTCGGTCTGGACCTCGACGGGGAGGCCGTTGGCCTTGGCCACGCAGGCGACCGCCAGCGGAGCGAGGGCTACGACGCCCAGGATGTTGTGGGTGCGGTCCTCGTCGGCGGTCCAGTACTCCTTGTGCCACTGGACGGCGTCGGCCAGGGACTCGTTGAAGCCGGCGGCGTCATTGCGCAGGTAGCGGTAGAGCATCATGATCGGCGGGTACCGGAGCTTGCTCATCTCCTCCGCATCGACGACGCGGGCGTGCTCGGCAGCGCTCAGGTCCACGGCGCGCACCAGGTGCGTGCGCAGGTCGTCACGGCGGAGCCAGAAGCTCTGGAGGGTCTCCACCCAGGCGTAGGTGTACTCGTCCAGGGCGCCGCCGAAGTCGCGCAGCAGGGACACCGGGATCCGGGCCAACATGTCGAGGCGGGCTGCTTCACGGCAGATGACCGCGAGGTAGAAGGCGTCGAGCCAGGTGTCCGCGTTGAGGTAGGTCTGCGGTCCGGTGGTGGCGAGGTGGCGCTCCTCCTGGCGGATCTTGCAAGTGACCGCCTCCCTGTCGGGATCGGCCGCGGCGAAGACGGCCGAGTGCACCTGCATGGCCAGCAGCCAGGACTCCCAGGTCTCCAGCATGACGGCGCCGGGGTCCCCGACACAGCGGACGAGGGCGACGTTCAGCGACTCCATGACGGCATCCGACCTGGAGTTGTGCGAAGTCTCGATCCTCTCCAACGCTTCGGACAGCGACTCTTCCATGACGGGAACCACCGCCGCCATCTCGTCCTTCTGATAGTCCTGGCGGGACACGGTCTTGGTCATGAGGCAATCCTTGCGATAGCGGTGTTCATATGTGCCTTACGTGGGGAATTCGCCGAGCCGGCCCACCGTGAGGAGGTGCTTGGGGAGGTAGTCGAAATCGACCTCGATCGGGATTTCGCCTTCGTAGGCCAGGCAAGCGATCGCGAGGGGGCCGATGGCGATGGCGCCGTCGATGTCGGCCTCCCGCTCCTCGTTCACGGTCCAACACGCCTTGTGCAGCTTCGCGCATCTGCCAGTGCAGGGCTGAAGCCCGCCTCGTCCCGGCGCACGAAGTGGTAGAAGAGGTTGATCGGCGGTTGACGGCCAGGCAGAATGCCGTCAGCCAAGTCCCCGCGTCGGTTGTAGGCAGCGGACCCACCGTCGGAAGGGTCCGCAACTTGCGGTTAAATGCGGCACTCGACCGACCCCTCGCTCACACCCGGACCCAGCTGCATCGCGTTGACCGTGGCTTCCCGCGTCCCCACAGCCGCCGCCCGTGGGTCAGCGACGCAACGAGCATGCAGCGTCAGAAGAGCCGTGCCAGACGTACTCGTCCAGCAGGCGACCACGGTCACGCAGCAGTGACACGGGCACCCGCGCCAGCATGTCGAGGCGCACCGTCTCCCGGCAGATCAGCGCCAGGCAGAAGGCGTTGATCCAGGTTCCCGCATTGAGGTAGAGCTGCGGACCGGTGGTGGCGAGCTGCCGCTCCTCCTGACGGATCTCGCAGGTCACCGTCTCCTGGTCGGTGGAAGTGGCCGCGAAGACCGCCGAATGCACCTGCATGGCCAGCAACCAGGACTCCCAGGTCTCGAGCATCACCGCATCCGGGTCCCCGATGCAGCGGATGGGCGCCACGTTTCAGGGACGCCGCCAGCGACGCGCTCCTGGCGCCGTGCGAAGTCTCGACGGTCTGCAGTGAATCGGCCAGGGACTTCTCCATGACGGGAGCGACTGTCCCCCTGCCGAGACACACTTGCGACCACTGATCTCCTCTGTCAGATTTCAGATCTTGAAGTATTCGAGGACCGCTCCGCCTACGAATCCTTGCCCTAGACGGCCTTCACCAGCGCATATTTCAGGTTTCCGCTGTCGAGCGCCTTCCTCGGCTCTGCCGCCAGATCGGAATTGGCCCAAAACGTGCCCGCGTCGTCGGTCGCCGGAAGGAAAGGACGGGCCTCCATTTCGGTGATGATGGCCCTAGGGGACTCTTTTTTACGTGGGGAATTCGCCGCACCAGTTGCGCGTGACGAAGACGGTGGGTAGATAGTCGGACTCGACCTCGATCGGGATGCCCGCGTCGTGGGCGAAGCAGGTCATGGCGAGCGGAGCGAGTGCGACGAGGCCCGAGATCTGGACGGCCCGCTCCTCCTCGCTCCAGTACTCCCTGTGCCACTGCAGGGCTGCGGCGAGCGCACGGTTGAAGCCGTCGTTGTCCCCGCGCACGATCCGGTGGAACATCTCCATCGGGGGATAGAGCAGCTTGCCGACCACCTCCTGGCCCGAGCTGACGGCTGCGGGATCGGTGCCGTCGATCGCGGCCACGAGCTTCTGACCGAGGTCGGGGCCGCCGAGCCAGTAGGTTTGGAGGGTGTCGATCCAGGCGAACTCAAATTCGTCGAAGCCCGAAGAGTTCTCCCGGAGCAGGGACAGCGGCACCTGGCACAGGGCGGTGATCCGGTCCCGCTCCCGGCACACGACGGCCAGGTAGAAGGCGGTGAGCCAGCTGCCCGCGGTCACGTACGGTTGCAGACCAGTGGCCTGGAGCGTGCGGTCCTCGTGTGCGATGCGGCACTGGACCAGGTCCTGCGTCGTGGTCGCGGCAGCGAACACTGCGGAGCCGATCTGCATGGCGTTCACCCAGGCGTCCCACGTGGGGTAGATCGCGCCCCTCGGGTCCATCAGGCAGTGGGCCTTGGCCAGGGTGAGCGTGCTGTCCAAGGCTTCGCCCAGAGCTGTGGAGCGTCCCTCTAGACGCCCGATCCACCCCACTGCATTCTCCTGGAGAAAGGCGAGGCCCGCTTCTGCATTCCCCGTGGGAAAGGGGTGACGGGGGATGATCGCGACCAACGCATTTCTCCTTAAAAGAGTTTGAAGTGCTTGAGTACGGCCCCAGCATACTGTCCTGTGTTCTCGCTGGCCTGAACGAGGACGTAGCGCAGGGTCTGGGCCTCGATGGCGTTCTCGATCTCCGTGGCGTACTTGGCATCGCCCGGTGATACAAAGGCGCGTTCCCTCATATCGGCAATGATCGTTTTGATGTAGTCCATGCTTCCCTGCTTCACCATGACCGTGCCGTCCGGACGGCCATTGCTCTGGCGCCACTCCAGGATTCCGTTGGGGCTCTTGGCCTCGACGATGACGAGGTTGCCGTCCTTGTCACGCCACAGTTGGTCGAACCTCTTCGAGCCGTTGGGCGTATCCGGCAGCGGCGGGTCATCGACCTCCCTGGCGCCGGCGAACTCCTTTTGCAGGAGCATGTGTCGACGTGCGGCCTCCTCTCCGAGTTCCTCACCCAGCTTGGTGTTGTTCGACACTCCCTTGCCGACCGTCTGGTTGTAATGCTCCTGCGCGTGGGCCAGATCGTAGGCGTTGTCGAAGCTCGGATTATCGCCGAAGGCCTTCTCCCACCGGTTCAGCTCCATGCCTGCAAAGCGCTTGGCCGCGATCTCGTCGAGGTGCTTGAGGTCATCGGGACCAACCGTGGCCCGGCCCCTTTCCAGGGGCGTGAGGTGGAAACCTCCTGGGTCCATGTGCGATAGCGAAGATGCGGCCATCCAACTGCCGTCCGGCTGCTTGATGATCTTCGGCAGCAGCTGGCCGTCGACCAGTTCCTCGGCGTTGTTGCGCTTGCCGGGCCCCCAGTGGTCGTAATGTTCGGCACGCCAGATCGGGTCCTCGTTGACCAGCCGGACGTGCTCGCGTGTGATGGCGTCCATTTCCGCGACGGTCCGCTGCTTGGGCGGGACCTCGCGGGCAGCCTCGTATTCCGCGCGGTGGGCCGCGCGGGTCGCCTCGTCAGGGGTAGCCGAGGACGGCGTCGCTGGGTGGCTGCCGCCTGTATCCGGGCCGTCGGGGTGGGTGCCGCCTGTGCCGGGGCCGTCGGGGTGGGTGCCGCCTGTGCCGGGGCCGTCGGGGTGGGTGCCGCCTGTGCCGGGGCCGTCGGGGTGGGTGCCGCCTGTGCCGGGGCCGTCGGGGTGGGTGGCGCCCGAGCCCGGGGCGTCCGTGTGGGTGCCGGCCGTGGACGGGGTGTCCGGGCGGCCGGTCGGGGTGTCGCCGCCGCGCGAGGGCGGGTTCAGGTCGTTGCGCGGCATGTTGTCCGGGGCGTGGCCGCCGGGGGTGCCGTGGTCGCCGGCGCGGCCCGTGGGGGTGTTGTCGAAGGCGCCCGGGCCGGGCGTGCCGTTGTCCAGGGTGCGGAGCGGGTCGGAGATGTCGGAGGTGAGGTTGAGGCCGTCGTTGCCGCCCCGGCCGCCGACTCCGGCCAACTGGTGCTCCGGGACCTCGACCTTGATCGGGGTGTCGACCTTCGGGGCGTCGACGCGGGGGTTGTCCGCGCCCGCGTTCAGACCGGGCTCCTGCTTGGCGGCCTTTCCGCTCTGGCTGAGCGAGCCGTCCGCCTCGTAGATGTTGCCCTTGGGGTCCATGAACTGCGGTGCGCCGTCCGACGGCAGCTTGACCGTGCCCGGCGGGAAGGTCGTCGTGCCCTCGGGGAGCTTGAAGTTGCCGTCGGGGAGCTTGGCCGCGCCTGGCGGGATCGCCGTGCCGTCGGGGAGGTGGAGGGCGCCGTTGGGCAGCATCACGGCGCCGTCGGGGAGTGCGATCGCGCCGTCCACGTCGATCTTGGGAACCTCGAAGTTGCCCATGCCCTTCAGACCGGCCATGACATCGCCGATCTTGGAGATGCTCGCGCCCGCGCCCTTGAACATGTACGTCATCGGGTCGATGGCCCGGCCGGCCTTGCCCGCGAAGGACAGGGTCTTGGCGACCGCGCCGGCCTTGCCCGCGCCGGAGACGGCGCCGCCCGCGCCGCCGGTGAAGACGGTGGTCAGGACGTTGAAGGTGACCGCGCCGGCCGCGCGGGACGGGTTGGAGCCCCACTGGTCCCAGGCGAGGAGGGCCTTGCCGGTCTCCTTCATCGCGGTGCGGGAGTCACGCAGCCAGGACGGCAGCTTGTCGTCGGGGGCGGCGAGGAACAGCGGGCCGGCGCCCGGGATCGACATGATGGCCAGGCCGGTGCCCAGCTTGGCAAGGCCCGTCCAGGACTGCTTGAACACGTCCCAGCCCTGCAGGCCGACGAGGCCGCCGAGGCCCTTGAGGGTGCCCCAGACGCCGTCGACGACGATGCCCTTGCCGAACTCCCAGGCGTGTTCCCAGATCTGCCACGCGGGGATCGACTCCTCGACCGCGTCGCCCCAGGGAAGGGACTTGGACTGCTTCATCGCCTCGGCGTCGTAGCCGTACATGTCCTTGGCGTTGGAGCCGTCGTTCACCTTCAGCGGTGTCCCGCCGACCAGGCCGACGATCTTCGCGTGGGCGGCCCGTTCCACTTCCTGGAACTCGGCCCACACCTCGGCGATCTTGTTGCGGCGTTCGAGGTTCTCGTCGATCAGATCGCCGTCCTCACGCCACTTCTCGTCCTTGTCCGTCTCCCTGCGGAACGCCTGCGCTTCCGCCTTCAGGTTCTCCAGCTTCTTGATGACGGGAGCGGCGTCGCGGGAGTACGTGCCCAGGGCGCCGGCGATCGTGCACATGTCGGAGCTGAGCTTCAGGCCCAGGTCGGAGACGGGTTTTGTGGTGGCGAACAGCTGGTCCGCTTCCGGAGCCTGGTAGAAGGCCTGGATACCGCCGAAGCTGGTGTGGACGTCCGACGTCTTCGTCGCGACCGCCGCCCCGCCCGACGAGATCGCCTTGACCTTCTCGTCCA